>JAHZHZ010000020.1:0-16437 GCA_019419995.1 Clostridiales bacterium | reverse complement strand
TCTTTTCGCCCACGCCCAGCACGATGCGATCCGCACTCATGCTTACGCTGGTGGGCGCCTTCTTGACGGTGAGCTTCAGGGAAGCCGTCTTTCCGTTGTAGGTGCGCACCCAGATGGTGGCCGTGCCGCTCTTCTTGGCGGTGACGACACCCTGGGAATTGACCGTGGCTACGGAGGTCTTGCTGGACTTGAATTCCAGCGTGCCTACCGTGCCCTCCGGGATGATCTGCGGCGTCAGCTGCAACTGCTCCTTGACGCCGATGGTGGTGCGGTCTGCCGTCAGGGTGATTCCTTCGGGAGCCGGAGCCACCGTTACCCGGCATACGCCCTTTACTCCGTTGTAGGTGGTGAGGGTGATGTCCGCCGTGCCCTCCTTCAGGGCATAGATCCGGCCTTCTTCATTCACCTTTGCGATGCTCTCATCCGAGGAGGAGTAGCTCACCGCGCCGGAACTGCCTTCATTGAGGGTATAGCCCAGAACCCAGCTGTCGTCCTGACCGATGGATACCTCCTTAAGGGCCGGAGTTATCGAAGTGGGAGCAGGTTTGACTGTCAGGGTGCCGCTCTTCTTCTTACCGTTATAGGTGGTGATGGTTATCGTGGCCGAGCCTGGGGCCACGGCTGTGACCAGTCCCTCAGGGGTGATGGTCAGCACGCCGTTGTCCTGGGCGCTGAACTTCACCGCGCCGGTGCTGCCCGAGGAGAGCTTGTGGTTAATCTGCATCTTTTCGCCCACGCCCAGCACGATGCGATCCGCACTCATGCTTACGCTGGTGGGTGCCTTCTTAACGGTAATCTGCAGGGAAGCTGTCAGGCCATTGGCTGTGCCAACTGTAATGGTGGCGGAACCTACATCCTTACCTGTCACTACGCCATTTGAGTCTACCGATACATCCGAACTGCGGCTTGATTTATATTTTAGCTCGCTTACAGAGCCCTCGGGATACAAAGTGGCGACCAGCTGGATTTTTTCCTTTTCACCAATGGTAGTGCGTTCTGCGGTCAGGGAAATGCTCTGGGGCTCCAACGGCATTGCCGTAGCTGAGGCAGAGGGTGAAGCCATCATTGACATAGATGCATTTACATCATAGCTCAACTGAACCCTTGCCAGATATCCGTTTTCCCGTACCGTTGCCGTAACTTCCGGATGCGTTTCTGCCAACAGAGAATTGATGCTGTTCTCCAGGGACGATCCCGATTTTCCGGCATTATACAGTTTTATATCTTCGACCTGACGACCTATGGCTTCCTCCAAAAGTGCGCGCAGGTTTTCAACTCCGGTGTAAGCCTGATAACCCTTTTCATGCACGTAATAATTTACCGAAGTTCCCGTGCATGCGGGGTATTTGCTTTGATTCCAGCTGTGCGTACGCGCCATGGCGCCGTCGCTCAGACCAAAGTGTTCCCCATAGCTCTGTTTTTTGTCATCTGTCCACACATCGATGTGCGTCCATTCGCCATCCAGCTTCGCTATGTTCCAGGCTACGGAGTTTTCCTTCACCGTTTGGCAATCTATGCCCGCGGCTTTCATCAAATTTTCATATGCAAGAGCATAGCCCAGACTGTCTGCCGCGCCTTTCACCAGGGCATCGTGTGCTGTCTGCCCCCCTTTTGGGGTTATGTTAGAAATCATTCGGTTGTAGAGCCACAATGCCTTATCAAAGTCGCTGGACAGTTTCTGGCCCTTCAGAGCACTGATCCATTGCCCAATAGCTTGTATAAGTTCTTCCTGTGCCTGCTCTTCCGGTGTCAGAGTAGGCTCTGGAGTGACGGTAGGTGTAGCTGAGGGCGCTTCTGTGGGAGCCTCAGTAGGTGCCGCCGTAGGAGCCTCGGTAGGGGCCGCTGTGGGGGCCTCGGTAGGTGCTGCCGTAGGAGCCTCGGTAGGGGCCGCTGTGGGGGCCTCGGTAGGTGCTGCCGTGGGAGCCTTGGTAGGGGCCGCTGTGGGAGCCTCGGTAGGTGCTGCCGTGGGAGCCTTGGTAGGCGCCGCCGTAGGAGCCTCGGTAGGAGCCTTGGTAGGCGCCGCCGTAGGAGCCTCGGTAGGTGCTTTTGTGGGCGCTGCTGTGGGAGCCGCAGTGGGGGCGGGCTCGGGAGCCTTTGGGGCTTCCTCTGCAGGAGCTTCCGTCTGCACGGCCGGGGAACTGCCTTCCTCTGCCATGACGGGAACTCCGGAAAGGAGCAGAGCCAAGCACAGCAATGCCGATACAAGGCGCAACATCTGATTCTTCATGTATACAATCCTCCATACCATGGTATCAGCTTTCATGTTACACGGTTTATTATAACATTTGTAACAGTATTTAACAAGTCCCACCTCCATCATGGATTTACCCCATAAATTATTAGAGAAATTGGATCGGAAAAAAGTTCCAAAAACATGTAATTATTTTAAACTTGTAGCGATTAAGGGTTCAAATTTTTCAAACTTGTTGTATAATAAAAATGGAATATTTTTGAAAGGACGATGGAAATATGCTGGAACAGCTGAAAAAAGAAGTCTACGAGGCAAACATGGAATTGCCCCGTCGTGGTCTGATCACATATACTTGGGGAAATGTGAGCGGACGGGATGCTCAGACGGGCTATTTTGTCATTAAGCCCAGTGGCGTGGATTACGACAAGCTTTCACCGGAAGATATGGTAGTTGTGGATCTGGAAGGTAACGTGGTGGAGGGAAAGTACCGGCCCAGTTCGGATACGCCCACGCACATTGAGCTCTATAAAAAGTATCCGGAAATTGGTGGAATCGTGCATACGCATTCTCCTGAAGCGACATCCTGGGCTCAGGCAGGTAGAAGCATTCCGTTGTATGGAACGACCCATGCGGATTATTTCTATGGTCCCATTCCCTGTGCCCGCAGTCTTACCCGTGAGGAGATTGAAGGAGAATATGAGAAGAACACCGGCTTGGTGATCATCGAAACCTTTGAAGAAAATGGCATCAACCCCGTCTACACGCCCGGGGTGCTTTGCTGCAATCATGGGCCGTTTACCTGGGGAAAAGATGCGGCGGAGGCCGTACACAATGCTGTGGTGTTGGAAGAGGTGGCCAAGATGGCCACGCGCACGGAGATGATCAATCCTAAAGTGCATAGCGCGCCTGATACCATTCGTGACAAGCACTTTTTCCGGAAGCATGGTGCAAATGCTTATTATGGACAAAAGTAAATGTGGATTTTTGATAGAATAATTATATCGAAGCGCTTTATTTGAGCAAGGAATGTTTTTACGCCCGGAGGACAGGTTCCTCCGGGCGTCTATTATGTTTTCCAGTCAATTGATCGGTTCCCGAAAGTACGCAATACCCTGTTGGAAAATGGCGGTAGATGGAAAGATAATAGCATTTTCTCACGGCTTATTTGCGTTGCGTGTTAGATTTAATTGTATAATCTGGTGAAATATGCACTCGTTTTGTACAAAGTTTTTCATAGGCTCATAACACAATTCAAAGTCGTTTTCATTTTCCATTCAGTTTTTTCCATTAGACTTGACCTGATAGTGTCAAAAGGGAGGAAATTCTGCATGAAAGAAAAGAAGCGCCATGGCTTGGTTGGAAAAATTGGCCGTTGGATAGGGCGCTTGTTTACCAGAATCCTGGCGATTATTCTGATCTGCTGTCTGGCGGGTATTGTATTATCTGTCAGCACTACAGGCTCGTTGTTTCTGGTGGATCTGGTAAAAGAAAAGGGAGGCGAGTATTATGAATCCTTCCTGAACAAGGGGAAGGAACTGGCTAAGAACATTTTAGATACGGGTTATGATGCGCTTGACGGGGATAATCAGAAGAAATTTCTGATCACTCAGCTGCAACAAATGGCGCAGAGTCAAAAGGAAACGGATGAACTTCTGCTTGCAGAACTCAATAGTGGAGCCTACAGCCTGGACAACCCATTTATATTGGTGAATCCCTATGGCATTTCGCCCATGACCGCCCTGGTGATGTTTCAGACGGAGGAGCCCAGCCGCATTTCCATCCATGTGGATGGCGATACGGAGCTGGCGGAAGTTGACTATCAGTTCGAAGGATATAATACGGATCACATCATTCCGGTTTATGGGCTCTATGCGGGGCGAATTAATGCGGTTACGCTGACAGCAAAAACCAGGGATGGAGTGGAAACGGTGCAGCCGTTGGAGATTGAAACAGATGCGCTTCCGGAGGCCCTCTCCCATGAAACAGTGCGTGCAGAGGTGCTAAATGAGGCGGCATACCAGCCGGGATTTAATTTCACCTATCAGGGAAATAATTCCGCGGCCTGTAAAGCGGCTATTGATGCAAATGGGGAATATCGCTGGTATCTCAACACGTCTGCCAACGGATCGCTATTGTTTTTAACCGGTTACTGTGGAAATTACAACGAGGGAAATTCAGTGTTTATTTCAGTAGGAATGCGGGAGTATGGGCCTGTGGCCATATTGGAGCTGAATTTCCTGGGCAAGTTGCTCAATGCCTGGTATGCGCCTTATGGCGTACACCACGACATCGTTCCCACCTCAGAGGGTACCCTGCTGATGACGGGCAGTACCGACGGTCCGGCTAAGGAGACGCTGGTATATGAAATTGATATGAGTACCGGGGAAATTATTACGACGCTGGACTATACCGATGTGCTTCAGGTGTACCGGAATCAGACGGAGGACTATCCCGAAATCACTAATTTCTATAAACTGGACGATTGGTGCCATATCAATACGGTAGTGGAGCATAACGATGGATGGATTATTTCCAGCCGCCATCAATCTACGCTGGTATACAGTGATCGGGAGGGCAACATCAAATGGATGCTGGGCGACCCGACAGATTACTATGCTTACTATCAACAATATTTACTTGAGCCTGTAGGGGAGGATTTTGAGTATTTCTACATTCAGCATGCGCCGGAAATTTTGCCCGATCAGGATGGAGATCCAGATACGCTGGACATTTTGCTCTTTGATAACGGCGATTTCCGAGGAGAACTTTCGGAAATGTCCTCTCGCATGGTGCAGTATCGCATCAATGAGCGGGAAATGACGGTGGAACAAATATGGTCCTATGGGGAAGACCGCACGGAGCTGTTCTCTTATCGCCATGGGGACGCAGACTTGCTGGAAAACGGAAATCGTCTCGGCTCCTTTGAACCGTACAATTTTAAAACGAAAGTGCGTACTGCATACGCGGTTGAGGTGAACTCCGAGGGCGAAGAAGTGTGGGAATGCTGGCGCAGTAGCAATGATGAGAGCCATGAATACAGCGAATATCGCATGGAACGATTGAATATTTATGCGGATTCCGCCAATGATCTTCACCTGGGAGAAGAAGCCAAGTTGTTTTTGCCGGAAATTGAACAATAAAAATGGAGGGTAAAAAATTATGAAGAAATTTTTGTCTCTGGTTTTACTTGTAGCATTGCTGATTTGTTGTACCGCCTGCTCTGGAGGGGATCAGAAAGCAGAAGAAACCGCTGCACCCACGCAGACCATAGAAGAGACGCCAGAAGAGGCACCGGAAGAGACGGCGCAAACGAGCACTGGAGAAGATGGTGAGGGCGAAGAGATGGCGGCCGGCGGAGACTTCACTTGGCAAATTGAGCTGCGTGGAGCCGAAGTCAAGGAGAGCCTGCATACCGATGCGGGCGTTCCCCAATATGATGGAGAGGTTTTGGATGTGGCGTTTGACAACGAGCCCACAGAGGGATACAAATTCCTGATTCTCACTTTGACGGTGACGAAGAACGCTGCGGGCGGCGGCGCATTCAAATGGGAAAATCTCAGCGTTGTTGATGCGGATGGAAATACCTATTCCCGCATGGAGAACGATTCTTTCCTGGATTCCCACGCATACAAGCGCATGGCGGGAACAGCGCTTCAAATTGGTGAAAATAAAGGAAGCATCTGTTTTGAGATTCCCGTAGAGGTCGCAGATGGTGCTTTGACGCTCCGTTACGATGCAGGCGAAGAAGGGATAAACGAGATTTCTATTCAGTAGAAAGGAGAATGAACCGCACATGAAAAAATTACTGAGCATTGCTCTGGTGCTGGTTATGCTGTTGAGCTGCGCCTGGGCAGAGGGAGGCGAACGTGCGACCCTGGAAGTGACGGACTATCTGGCGGCTCAGGCGGAGATAGATACCGCGCTGATGGCCGAAGGAGAGGCAGGTTACAGCTTTGAGGAGCCGCTGGTGGTGCTCAATCCCTATGGAAATGCGCCGCTGTCCGCACTGGCGATATTTACCACAGAGGAAGAATTGGGCGGCACAGTGACGGCGAAGGGCAAGGCGAGCGAGGATGACATCAGCGGGACCTTCGCCCCGGCAAAGATTCATTACGTGCCCATCTATGGCCTGTATGCAGGGGACGTGACGCAGGTGGAGCTGACGCTGGAAGACGGCCGCAGTACGGTTCTGGAAGTTGAAACGGAACCGGTGGATCTGGGACTTGAGGATTATACAGTGCAGATGCACAATGGGGAATTGTACGATTACAGCCAGCTCACTGTCTGCGGCAATATGATCCTGCGCTGCTATGCGGCGTACGACAGCAAGGGAGAACTTCGCTGGGCCCTGACGGGAACGGGAGCTAATGCCATCACACTTATGGAAAATGGCCATTTCCTGATTCCTACCATTGAGGGGCATGGCGCAGAATTTCCCAACGGCTTGACGGGGATCAGGGAAATTGACCCACTGGGAAAGGTTTACAACGAATATGTGTGGAACGGTGGGGAACACCATGAGATCCTGGAGATGCCCGATGGCGACCTGATGGCGGCCAGCAGTATTCCCGGTTATGCCACGGATAGAGACTATCTGGCAGAAGTGGACCCCGCCACGGGCGAAGTGGTGTGGGATCTGGACATGGCGCAGGTCACTGCACCGGGAGCCAGCGGCGGCGTCAATGATTCTGGACGCGACTGGTCGCACATCAATTCCATGGCTTATGACGAGGAAAGCGATACTTTGATCATTTCCTGCCGGCATCAGGAGGCTGTGATTGCCATTCGCAAGGAGACCAAGGAACTGCTTTGGATCTTGGGCGATCCCTCGGGTTGGGATGAGGAGTATCAGGAGTATTTGCTCACGCCCGTGGGCGAAAATTTCGGCTGGCCCTATGGACAGCATCAGCTGACGCTGATGGAAAATGGAGATTTGCTGCTCTTTGATAACGGCGAATATGGGCGGGCGAAGGGCCCGGATCAGGATACGGCGCTGGAAGGCTCCGAGAACTATAGTCGGGTGGTCATCTATCGCATTGATGCCCAGAATCACACAGTTGAACAGGTCTGGGAGTACGGCGAGGAGCTCGGCTCCAAATACTATGCGGGTTCCATGAGCGGCGTACAGCTGCTGGATGAAACCACGATGAGTTTCCTGGTGGATTTTGGCACCTGCACCAGCGGTGACAGGGATGTGACCTATATCCAGTATTTGGTGGAAGGCACACCCATTTGGGAGTTAGAGTATTACGGCAGCTCCACTTACCGGGCTTACCGCTATTCCCTGTATCAGGATTGCACCTATGATCCTTCTGTGAAGGGAAACTGGAAGGGTGATATGGGAGAGACTGTGGAACTGGAGGGCGTTGAGGCGAACCTGGAAGACTGCGCAGCTGCGGCGGAGGATCTTTCCGTTCAGCTCTATCCCTATCAGGCGTTGTACATTTCCGGAAGGCTTCCCTGGGAAGGCGAGGAAGGACCGGAAGAATTCGCTGTGGTGTTGGTAGCGCAGGATGGGAGCCAGCGTGCCTATGATGTGGCATACACCACTGTAAACGGGCAGGATGGGCTGATCCTGCGTCCCAGCCGCTGGGTCTCTCTGAAAAATCTTCCCGAAGGAAATTATGGCATTTATCTGGTGATAGATGGAGCAACTTACGATACTTTCTGTGATGTAGAAGTATGAGCAGAAATGGGGTCCTCTGAATCTCCTTTGGATTCGGAGGACCGAATCTTTCTTTGATTAGCACATAAGATCTTTGCTTTCCCTGAGAGAGACAAATCCTTAGTGCAAATTTCCATCTGTACTCTGCTGGCCGCGAGATTCCTGTGAATTTCGCGGCTGGTTGTTTTACGGGAAGGTTCTTATCGTGCAACGAAAACAAATATTGGAAAGAAATCATGCATCAAAACTTGACAAGCGGCTAAAAGAATTGCTAAAATGTAAAGATGCGGAAGACAATGTTTGGGGAGGAAGAGCTATGTATGTGATCGTAGGCCTGGGCAATCCTGGCAAAAAATACGAGCATACCCGCCACAATGTGGGTTTTGATGTGATTGAGATGCTTTCTCAGAAGAATGATATTCCACTGCAGCGGTTGCGCTGTAAGGCAGTGGTGGGAGAGGGCATGATCCGCGGCCAGCGCGTGGCGCTCTGCCAACCGCAGACCTTTATGAATCTCAGCGGTGAATCCGTGGTGCAGCTGGTTAACTGGTATAAACCGGAGGACGATCAGCTAATTATTGTATATGATGATGTAGATTTGCCGGAGGGTAAGATTCGCTTTCGCCCATCGGGCAGCGCGGGCACGCACAACGGCATGCGCAATATCATTTATCTGTTGGGCAGAGATAATTTTCCCAGAGTGCGGGTGGGCATCGGCCGTCCCGCAGAGGGATGGGATATGAAGGACTGGGTACTGGCGGGGTACCAGACACCTCAGCTGCGGCAGACGATGTTTGATGCATATCAGCATGCGGCGGAGGTTGTTGTAGAATACATTGAAAAAGGTGTGGACCCCGCACGACAGCTGGTGGGCAAGCTCAACGCTTAAATCTGATGGATTATGGAGGGAATATGAGGGAAGTTTCGGCTGAATTGGATTGCCTTTTTGCGCCGTTGGAGCAATTAGAGGGTTATCGCAAGCTGAAAGAGGGCGTGCAGGAAGGCAAACTTTGCGCTCTCTATGGGCTGGACGATTCACAGAAGATCCATATGCTGGCGGCTTTGGCGCGCAGCAGTGGCCGAAGCATGCTTGTTTTTGCCGCCAATGATATGCTGGCCATGCGCATGGTGGAGGATTTAAACGTACTGCTGCCGGGCATGGCGCGCTTTTTGCCAGCCAGGGATATTTCTTTCCTGCGCTCTTCTGCGGCCAGTCGGGATTTGATCATGCGCCGTATGGAAGTGATCGGGGCGTGTGTTACGGGCCAGGCTAGGGTGTTGGTATTGAGCGTGGATGCGGCGCTACATCGCATGGCGCCCGCGGAGGGCTTTAAGGAGAAGGTCATTGCTCTTGCCGAGGGACAGCGCATGGAGCCGGGAGATCTGATGAATCTGCTGGCAGGGGCAGGCTATGAGCGCGTGCAGTTGGTGGAAGCACGAGGCCAGTGTGCGCTTCGAGGCGGAATACTGGATGTCTATCCGGTAGGCGATGCCAATGCCCTGCGCATAGAGTTTTTTGATGATGAGATTGATTCCATCCGCAGCTTTGACGTAATGACGCAGCGTTCCATATCCCGCAGGGAGCAGGTCCGTATTTATCCGGCTCGGGAATTTCTGTTGAGCCGTCGCGATGCGGAGGCCGCTGCGCTGCGGCTTCGGACGGAAATAGAACGAAGACAGCAGGGCGGAGCGCAGGAAAACCGGCAGAGAGCCCTGGAGAACGAATTTGGTCTTGCTCCCGTGGAAGAATTTTTAAAGGCTGCCGGTGAGCGAGAAGATGGGGGCGAGAAGCCCCGCCCGACGATGGGTAGCCGCCAGGATCAGCGTTTTTTACAGGCGGTGGACGCGCTGGAAACGGGGCGCAGTTTCGATAATGCAGAGGTCCTTTTGCCGGTGCTGATGGATTATAATGCCACGGTGATGGACTATTTGGATAATCCCATTTTGGTATTTGATCAGCCTGATAGGTTGCGGGAACGCTGCGAAAACCGCTTTCTGGAATTTAAGGAGACGGTGGTTGCCGCCATGGAACACGGGGATGCCCTGCCGATTCAGGCGGATTTGTTGATGAGCTATGAGCGCCTGCTGGCACTGGCTGACGGGCGCAGCACTGTTATCACCAATCCCTTTCCCCGCACAGAGCGTGATTTTCAACCTCAGTTACTGGTTCAGGTTGAGGGAAGAAATACAACTCTCTACCAGTCCAACATTCGGGAACTGGCGCTGGATGTGGAACGCTGGCGCAGCGAGGGCTGGCAGATTGCGCTTTTGGCCGGTGGACGGGCGCGGGGAGAACGTCTGAAGCAGGCGTTGAAGAACCAGCAGTGTGAGTCGGAATATTGGGAAGAAGTTCCGCAGGATTTGCACAAAGGGGAGGCGGCCATTCTGCCGCTCACGCTGAACCGGGGCTTTCTCTATCCGGAAATCAGCCTTGCCGTGGTGGCGGAGGGCGATATTTATGGCGTCAATCGTCAAAAGAGCCGGGCCCGGACACGTTCAGGGGAAAAGATTTCTGCCTTTACAGATTTAAAGGTGGGCGATTACGTCGTACACGAGAATCACGGCGTAGGCCAGTTTATGGGCGTTGTTCGTCTATCCAGCGATGGAACCTATCGGGATTTTCTGCACATCCGCTATCAGGGAGCAGACAAGCTCTATGTGCCTACAGATCAGCTGGACCGGGTGCAAAAATATATCGGCTCGGAGGGGGAAGCACCCAAGCTCAACCGCCTCTCGGGGGGAGAGTGGCAGCGCCAGAAGGCGAAGGTGCGCCAGTCTATTCAGGATATTGCCGGAGATCTGCTCAAGCTTTACGCACGTCGGGAAGCGCAGCCGGGATATGCCTTTGATAAGGATACGCCCTGGCAGCGAGAGTTTGAGGACAATTTTCCCTATGAGGAGACACCGGATCAGCTGGCAGCCATCGAGGATATCAAGCGCGACATGGAGCGCCCGCGGGTAATGGACAGACTCCTGTGCGGCGATGTGGGCTATGGGAAGACAGAAGTGGCGCTTCGTGCTGTATTCAAGGCGGTAATGAGCGGGAAGCAGGCGGCGATGTTGGCGCCTACGACCATTTTGGTTCAGCAGCATTACGCCACCATGATCAACCGCTTCGCGGGTTTTCCGGTGCATGTGGAGGTGCTCAGTCGCTTTAAAACAGCGGCTGAACAGCGCCAGATCCTCAAAAAGCTCAAGGAAGGCTCAGTGGACGTCATCGTGGGCACCCATCGCCTGCTGGCTAAGGATGTGGAGTTTAAGGATCTGGGGCTTCTGGTGGTGGACGAGGAGCAACGCTTTGGCGTCGTTCACAAGGAAGCCATTAAAAAACTCAAGCAAAATATAGATGTGCTCACGCTCACGGCGACGCCCATTCCCCGAACGCTGCACATGTCCATGGTGGGCATACGGGATATGAGCCTGCTTCAGTCCCCTCCGGAAGAACGCTATCCTGTGCAGACGTATGTGGTGGAATATTCCGATGGTCTGGTGCGGGACGCCATCCTGCGGGAGCTCTCCCGGGGCGGACAGGTATACGTGCTCTACAATCGAGTGCAGACCATCGAGGTAATGTATGCGCGCCTCAAGCGCCTGGTACCCGAGGCACGCATTGCCGTAGGTCACGGGCAGATGCGGGAACATGCTTTGGAAGATGTGATGCTGGACTTCTACGATGGCAAGTTCGATGTGCTGCTGTGTACCACCATCATTGAAGCCGGATTGGACGTACAGCGCGCAAATACGCTCATCGTCTGCAACGCGGATCAGTTCGGGCTTTCCCAGCTCTATCAGCTGCGGGGACGTGTGGGGCGCAGCAATCGCCTTGCTTATGCCTATCTCACCATTAATCCCAGCAAGGTGCTTACGGAGACTGCAGACAAACGCCTCAACGCCATCAAGGAATTTACGGAATTGGGGGCCGGATTTCGTGTGGCCATGCGGGATCTGGAAATTCGAGGCGCAGGGAACCTACTGGGCAGTGAACAGAGCGGATTTATGGCCAGTGTCGGCTACGATCTGTATGTGAAGATGATTGAAGATACCGTTCGGGAGATGCGGGGAGACGTTTCCCTGGGGGATATCGAAACCCGCGTGGACGTCAAGGTGGATGCCTATCTGCCTGCCGAGTACGTCAGCAACGATTTGATGCGGGTCGAAATGTATAAAAAGATCGCATCCATCCGCAATCAGGACAGCAGGGAGGATCTGATTGAGGAACTGATCGACCGCTTTGGCGATCCCAAGCGCCCGGTCATGAACCTGATTGAAATTGCCAGCCTGAAGGCGCTGTGCGCGCAGATTGGCGTGGACTATGTGACTGTCAAGAATGATGAACTGTGGATGCGCTTCTCTATTTCGGCAGATATTGATCTTGTTCGCGTGTTGACTGCCATCCGCAGATATCCCGATTGTCTCCGCATGCAGGGAGGTAACCCGCCTACGCTGGTTTACTTTAGGCGTGGCCAGGCGGCAGAGGAGCTGCTGCGGGGCGCTGTGGAACGGATGCAGAAGGTGGTTTCGGAATTTCTGGCCGAAACGGAGAAAGAGGAAGCATAATGAAGAAGGGGTTTTTGCCCGTGACGCTGGAGGAAATGCGTCAGCGGGGCTGGGAGGCGCCGGACTTTGTATATGTGACGGGGGATGCCTATGTGGATCATCCCTCCTTTGGCCTGGCCATTATTTCCAGAGTGCTGGAGGCCAATGGGTATCGGGTCGCCATGCTTCCTCAACCGGACTGGCATAGTTGTGAGGATTTCCGGCGGTTTGGACGCCCGAGATTGGGGTTTTTGGTGACGGCAGGCGTAATTGATTCCATGGTGAACCATTATACCGCCGCGAAAAAACCACGCAGCGAGGACGCCTATGCGCCTGGAGGAAGGGCCGGTTGCCGCCCGGATCGGGCAACGGCGGTCTATGCCAATCGTATACGGGAGGCCTATGGCAGTATTCCCATCGTGATTGGCGGGGTGGAAGCTTCACTGAGGCGATTTGCCCATTACGATTACTGGGACGACCGGGTACGCAACTCCATGCTGGTGGACAGCTGTGCGGATGTGCTGATGTTTGGCATGGGAGAACGCGGCATCCTTAAAGTAGCGCAGTATCTGGAATCTGGGGAGGAGATTGCGCAGATGCGGATTCCCGGCACATGCGTGATGTCCAGAGAAGTTCCTCCGGATTTTCTGGAGATCCCCTCCATGGAAACGGTAGCCTCGGACAAGCGCAGCTATGCCGAAGCATTTAAAATCCAGTACGACCAGCAGGACCCTGTGCGGGGCAAGCCGTTGGCCCAAAAGCACGGGCGGCGCTATCTGCTGCAAAATGTGCCGGACATGCCCCTGACCCGCCTGGAAATGGATGCCGTTTATGCCCTGCCCTATATGCGCACGTGGCATCCCATGTATGACCGGGAGGGAGGTGTGCCAGCGCTGCAAGAGGTCAAATTTTCCATCTCACAGGTGCGCGGATGTTTTGGTTCCTGTAATTTTTGCGCGTTGAGTTTTCATCAGGGGCGCATCGTTACCTCTCGGAGCCGTTCTTCCATACTTGCGGAGGGAAAGTTATTGACGCAGTTGCCGGGGTTTAAAGGGTATATCCACGACGTGGGCGGGCCCACGGCCAATTTCCGGGAACCAGCCTGTGAAAAGCAGCTCAAGTTCGGTGCTTGCCGGGAACGCCAATGCCTCTTTCCCAGGCCTTGCAAAAATCTGAAGGTGGATCATAGGGAGTACATTGAAATCCTGCGTCAGTTGCGTAGCCTTGAAGGAGTCAAAAAGGTGTTTGTTCGGTCCGGAATCCGGTTCGATTATGTGCTCAGGGACACTAAATCCGGCTTTTTAAACGAACTGGTGCGCCATCATATTTCCGGCCAATTGAAAGTGGCCCCAGAGCATGTCAGCTCCAGGGTTTTGCACTATATGGGTAAGCCCGAGCATGAGGTATTTGAGGATTTTGTGCGCCGCTATCGTCAGGCCAATGCCAATGCTCATATGGATCAATATCTGGTGCCCTATTTTATGTCCAGCCATCCCGGCAGTACTCTGGAAGATGCCATCGCATTGGCTTGTTATCTTAAAGAGAGTGGCCTTCGCCCGGAACAAGTACAGGATTTTTATCCCACTCCGGGAACCATGTCCACTGCCATGTTCTATACCGGTCTGGACCCCAGGGACATGAAGCCGGTATACGTGCCCCGCAGTCCAAGGGAAAAGGCGATGCAGCGGGCGCTAATGCAGTATTACATTCCTGCCAATCACAAGTTGGTGCTACAAGCATTAAAACAGGCTGGCCGAGAGGATCTGATCGGTTGGGAGAGGGGTTGCCTGGTGCCGCCCTATCTTCGAGAGAAAAACAGTGGAAAGAAAAAGACTGAATTCCCCTCAAAACAAAACCAAAGTCGCCAAAAACAGACCAAATATGATAAAAAACAGACTAAAATGCGACGAAAATGATTGACGGAGGTGAGCCGACGCTGCTATAATGGCAATAGATAAATCTTTGTGGAGGTGGATTCGAGGTGAAAAAGGGAGAACTGAGGAAGGATTCCATCCTGAACACCGCCGAACGCCTGTTCTTTGAAAGGGGATATGAGGAAACTTCCATTCAGGATATTTTGGATGCACTATCCATTTCCAAGGGTGGATTTTATCATTATTTTGATTCCAAGGGGGCTCTGTTGGAAGAAATTTGCCGTCGGCGCAGTGCCCGGGATATTGAACAGGTACGCTCGGAACTGCATTCGGGCAAGCTTTCTCCAGAGCAGAGGCTGGATCTGCTGCTTGGAGCGACGCAGATGTTTAATCGGGCGGATCCGGCTTACGCGGCGCTGGTGCTGAAGATCAGCTATATGGATGAAGATGTGCATTTCCGGGATCAGATGCGCAGTTTCATGCTGGAACGCTTGCGCCCCATGGTGGATGAAGCGTTGCAGGAAGGAATGACGGCAGGACGGTTCTTTTTTCGCAATCCCGGACAATTGGGGAGAATACTATTGCTGTTGGGATGCGATGTCAACGATGAGGTGTGCCGTATGCTGGCCACAGGTGCGGAAAACGTGGATTGCGTGATTGAAATGATGGATCTTCTGGATGCGTACCGGGAATGCGTTCAAAACCTGTGTGGAGCTCGCTTTGGCAGCATATCCATCTTCGATGTGGAACATGTAATGGAAGCATTTCGTCAAACTGTGGAAGAGTTGAACTGTATAAAGGGGAATCAGAAATGAAGCGATGGATGATTGGAGTGCTCACTGCGGCGATGATGTTTAGCGTAGTGGCGTTGGCAGAGGAAGCTGTGATCGGAGGGGCGGACGGCCCGACGGAAATTTATGTTCAGCAGGAGGCTCCCGAAGTGGTGGAAATCGTGGGACCCGTGACCAGCGCTCAGGTTACGCAGGCGGCGAATTCAGCCACACCCGAGCCCCATAGCACAGCGGCTGGAGCGGAACAGTCTCCGTCCCCGGAGGCGTCCGTTTCTCCATCAGCACAGACAGAGGCTGAGGCGACGGCATCTGCGCAGGCCTCAGCTCAACCGGCTGCCAGGCTGGAGGGTATTATCATAGGAATAGATCCTGGCCACCAGGCGCAGGGCAACAGCGATACGGAGCCGGTGGCGCCGGGCAGCTCGGAAATGAAGGCCAAGGTGGCCTCTGGAACTTCCGGTAAGAGCACGGGGATTGCCGAGTATGTGACGGATCTGGAGATTTCCTTAAAGCTTCGGGATGCCCTTGAGGAACTGGGTTGCACTGTCTACATGACGAGGGAGACCAACGATGTGGATATCTCCAATATGGAGCGGGCCATCATGATGAACGAGCTGGAGGCAGATTTGGTGCTGCGCCTGCATTGCGATGGCAGCACGGATAGCAGTGCCAATGGTATCGGCATGTTTGTGCGGGAAACGGGCGACTGCCAGCAGGAAAGTGAAGAAGCGGCAAACGTGCTGCTGGAGAGCATGTGTGCGTCCACTGGCGCCCGGGCACGGGGCGTGTTTCTCCGGGACAGCTACACGGGCCTAAACTGGTCCACGGTGCCGTGTATTCTAGTGGAAATGGGCTTTATGTCCAATCCCGAGGAGGATGAAAAGCTCAACGATCCCGCCTATCAGGATCTGCTGGTGGAGGGCATGGTGGATGGCATTTGCCGCTACTTTGATCGTTGAGAAGCCACTGCGATTTGCGATGCGAAGAATGTTATTTTTCGAATTTTAGTGGTGAAAGCTCCTGATGGAATTGACATTTCAAGGGGAAACAGGTATAATAGTCAGGTAAGCCGCTCGAAGTCGGCTCTAAATGCATGCAAATGCTGCCAAACTTCGGCGAGATTTGAGTATAGGAGGTGCAACGCGTGTACGCAGTCATTAAGACCGGTGGCAAGCAGTACCGTGTTCAGCAGGGCGACGTTATTTTCGTTGAAAAGATCGACGCACAGGCAGACGAAGCGGTTACTTTTGAAGAGGTTCTGCTCGTGAACGATGGTGATGCAACCAAGATCGGCACGCCCGTAGTGGATGGCGCGAAGGTTGAGGGCAAGGTTCTGGCTCAGGTTAAGAGCAAGAAGATCGTCGTCTATAAGTATAAGGC
>JAHZHZ010000002.1:128241-220226 GCA_019419995.1 Clostridiales bacterium | reverse complement strand
CTTCCTCGGCAGGTTCCTCAGTCGCTTCCTCGGTGGGCTCCTCAGTTACTTCCTCGGCAGGTTCCTCAGTCGCTTCCTCGGTGGGCTCCTCAGTTACTTCCTCAGCAGGCTCCTCGGTTGCTTCCTCAGCAGGCTCCTCGGTTGCTTCCTCAGCAGGCTCCTCGGTTGCCTCCTCAGCAGGTTCCTCAACAGATACTGCCCTCATTGCTACGGCTGCAGTCTCCTCGGCGGGTTCCTCAGTAGCTTCCTCAGCAGGAGCCTCGGTCGCTTCCTCGGTAGGTTCCTCAGTTGCTTCCTCAACGGGAGCCTCGGTTGCTTCCTCTGCAGGAGCTTCAGTAGCCTCTTCAACAGGTTCCTCAGTCACTTCCACAGTGGCTTCCACAGTAGGAGCCTCGGTGGCTTCGGGGGCTGCATCCTTGCCGCAGGCGCTCAACATTGCAAGGGTGAGCAACAGGCACAGAAGCAATGCAATCTTCTTCATCGTCGGTTTTCCTCCTCAAGTAATTGATAGAGTAATAAAGTTTCCAGGGGCTCGCTGATATAGAGACGCGGCATGTGCCGCGCAGCGATTCAGAATCAGAGCATCTCCAGTCCGGAGCGCCGGTTCACTAACAGCAATAGACAAAGGATGCACAAAAACATCAGTGCCGAAAGCGCATACATAGTCGGTTCCACGCCCCGCCTGGCGGATGAGTACACCACCATAGCCAGGTTCTGGTCCGTGCTGGACGTAAAATAAGAGATCACGAAGTCATCCAGCGACATGGTGAAGGACAGCAGCGCACCGGTAACGATTCCAGGAGTAATCTCAGGAATGATCACTTTGGTCAAAGCCCGGGAAGGCCTACAACCCAAATCCAGCGCAGCCTCGTATATATTAGGATTCATCAGCTGCAACCTGGGCAACACTGAAAGCAGCACATAGGGAATATCAAAGGCTATGTGGGCCATGATCATGGTTGTACGACCCAGCGGCACTTTCACAAATACGAACATGAGCATCAAGGATACGCCAGTGACTATATCGGGCATGGTCATGGGGATGTTGGAGACAGCTGCCAACAGATTGAACCATCCCCGCTTCATAGAATACATTCCGATAGCGCCCAGCGTACCGATAATAACTGAAACCAGCGTAGCGATGGCAGCCACGGATAGGGTCACCTTGAGGGCATTGATAATGTTCTGATCGTGAAATAATTCCTTATACCAGTTTAAGGTAAAGCCCGTCCATTCTGCGCGGGAAACACTGGCGTTGAAAGAAAGGGCAAACATTACCAGGATGGGCAGATACAAAAATGCCAATACCAGTGCCAGATAAGTACCCTTGAGGGCGCGGGCAGCGCCGTGCGTTCTGCGGATCATGCGCGCTCTCCTCTCTCATCGGGATTCACCATGCGCAAAAGCAGGGTGGTAATTAAAATCAGTACCAGCATCACCAGAGACATGGAACTACCCACATTTCGGTTGTTGACGGTAATGAAAAACTCCTCAATCATATCGCCTACCAGATAGATCATGCCGTTGGAAAGTAACCGGGTAATGGCAAATGTGGTTACAGCAGGCATAAATACCATGGTAATTCCCGAAATTACACCGGGAATGGACTGAGGAACCACTACCCGAAGAATTACCCTAAGGGGATTGGCTCCCAAATCTTCCGCTGCTTCAATGATACCGGTATCCAGCTTCTTCAGGGCCGTGTACACGGGCAACACCATGAAAGGCAGAAAGTTGTACACCATGCCCATCAGCACTGCTCCCTCAGTGCCGATAAACTGTATCTTGGCTAACCCCAACTTCTCCAACAGGGTATTGATCAGGCCGTTATTTTCCAACAGCGTCATCATGGCATAGGTGCGCAGCAGAAAATTCATCCACATGGGCAGCAGGATCAGTACCACCAGCATCTTGTTTTCAGAAAAATCCCTGCTGGCTAGAAAATACGCCGTGGGATACCCCACCAGCAAGCAGATCACCGTGCAGTACAATGCCAGTTTCAGACTGGTCAGCAACACGGGCAGATACCCAGGCTGTAGAATGCGCTCAAAATTGGCCGTGGTAAACTCTCCAGAGCTGTTGGTAAAGGCATAATACACCACGAACAGCAACGGCACCAGGGTAAAGATCAACATCCAGAGGGCATAGGGCGTGGCATACCATTGACGCTTCATTGCTCAGGCCTCCTTACGCATAATGTGAATGTTGAAGGGAACGATTGTCAAGCCCACTCGGCTACCCACAGGCTGCATACTAGTGGAATGCACTTTCCAGCGCATGTTGCCGGCATCAATCATCATTTCATAGTGGACCCCCTTGAAAAGCACGCTCTCCACCGTTCCGGTAAGCATGCCCACATCTTCGCCCACGATCATCACATCTTCAGGGCGCACCACAACGTCCACAGGCTCATTTTCCCCAAATCCTTCATCCACGCAGGGGAATTCTACGCCCAGCATTTTTACCAGATTATCCTCCAGCATGATGCCTGAAATGATGTTGCTCTCGCCAATGAAATCCGCCACAAATGCGTTCTTGGGCTCATCGTAGATGCGCTTAGGATCGCCGATCTGCTGGATGCGGCCACCGTTCATAACGGCCACCGTATCCGACATGGTCAGAGCCTCTTCTTGGTCGTGGGTAACGTAGATAAAGGTAATGCCCAACTGCTGCTGCATAGATTTGAGTTCCACCTGCATCTCCTTGCGCAGCTTCAGATCGAGAGCCCCCAACGGCTCGTCCAACAGCAGTACTTCCGGCTCATTCACCAGTGCCCGGGCAATGGCGATGCGCTGCTGTTGACCTCCGGAGAGAGAATTAACAGAACGCTTTTCGTAACCCTCCATCTTCACCAGTTTCAGCATGCGATCCACCCTCCGGCGAATCTCTTCCTTCTTCTGAGCGCGGGTCTTGAGGCCGAAATCTTCAGGCGTCTTTAAGTTCAGGCCGAAGGCAATATTTTCATATACATTTAAGTGAGAAAACAGCGCATATTTCTGAAATACTGTGTTGATACGCCGCTTGTAGGGCGGAAGCTTGGCCACATCTGCACCGTCAAAGAAAATCTGGCCGCTAGTGGGTGTCTCAAAACCTCCCAGCAGGCGCAGCAGCGTGGTCTTGCCACATCCTGAAGGGCCCAACAGCGTAACAAATTCACATTTGCGAATATAGAGATTGATATCGTGCAAAACTTCTGTATCCCCAAAGCTTTTGCAGATATCCTTAATTTCAATCAATCGGGTATCCTGTACCATGTTCGCCCACCCCTTGCAGGAAAATATGCTTTCGTTGCCCGGCTCTACGCCCGAGTCGCAGGCCGACACCCTTTCGGAAATTACCTCCGCCTTTCCTTAGAAAGATGGCGGTGTACTGACCCACAGTACCCGGCAAACCGCCTTGGATGCATTGACTAACTTATGGGGCGCCGTAGGGAGAAAATAAAAACTTTCATCCTTGCGCACCCTCTCTGTGCGATCACCTACTACGATTTTCACTGTTCCGGAGAGCACATAGCCGAATTCCTCGCCCTCGTGGGGATCGTCTTCCTCCGTCTCTCCACCAGGCGCCATCTCCACCAAAATCGGTTCCATGCGATTTTTCTGTGCGGATGGCACCAACCAGCGAATGCGTCCTCGCAATTGTTCCGCGTCTTCCTTCACAAAAATGTCGTCCTCACCAAAGACGATCTTCTCTTCGCCGTTTTTCGCAAAGAAAGAAGTCAGATCCGTACCCAGGGATTCCAGGATATCTGCCAGCGTATCCAGCGAAGGCGAGGTCAAATCCCGCTCCAACAGGGAGATAAACCCCTTGGAGAGTTCGCAGCGATCCGCCAATTCTTCCTGCGTCAATCCGCGCTGCAGGCGCATCCTTCGGATTTTATCGCCGATCTGCACAGCCGTTCCTCCCTTTCATTTTGCCGCGACGGAAGTTTAAGATTACTAAACTCTTAAAGCTGTTCTATTAAACCACCAAAGCGCGCAGATGTCAACCGATTTTGGCCAGTCTGGCGTGTTAAATGTATGTACACGTTTTATGCAACCAAAAGTTTAGCTATGCAAAACCACAATTCTTTCTGCTCTTTCCGCAAAAATACCATCGAAAGCCTTCCACGGGAGCTATTTACATTTTTCTGTCCATGCCTTACAATAATAAAAGTGATCAATCTCCCGTCAGGAGGAAAACCGTTTGTGAATCGATTCCTCGCAAAAACTCCGGCGCAACGGCGCCTGTATGCGGCCCTCATCACCGCAATGTTGGTGATTCTTCTGTACGCTGCTCTATCCCTGGCCAGCGGTGTCAATCCCACCAGCTATATATACAAAAGTTACCTGCTTCAAGCGCAGGCATGGCTCCGAGGAGAATGCGCCCTTGACCAGAATTATGAATATTTAGAACTGGCAATCTATCAAGGCCGCTATTATGTCAGCTTTCCACCGGTTCCCTCCATCCCCATGGTGCTCTATACCCTAATCTGGGGCGATGACGTTCCCGGGGGACTATTTCAAAAGCTCTATCTGCTCATCGCCTGTTTAATTGTCCTGTCCGAACTCCAGCGTACCCGGCGTATGCGCAGCGAGGATTGTATCGCCTGGGCCATCTTTCTCTGCCTGGCCAGCGCCATGCTGCCCATAAGTCTGGTGGGTGGCGTGTGGTACGAGGCGCAGATTCTGGCCTTTTTGTTCAGCATAGCCGCCATTGCCGCCGTGCGTCGGGGCCGTCCCACCCTAGCCTGTCTGTGCTATGCGCTGAGTGTAGGTTGCCGGCCCTTCAGCGTCTGTTTGGGCCCAGTACTGCTGGCACTGCACCTGGCCCAGGCTCGACAGCAAGGTGTAAATCTTCGCACTGCCCTGCTTCGCCTGATTCCGGGCGTGATAGTGGGCCTGACCGTAGCCGCCGGTTACGGCATCTACAATTATGTGCGCTTCGATAACCCCTTTGAATTCGGGCACAATTATTTGCCTGAATTTACCCGGAGCGAGCACGGTCAGCTATCTCTAATCTACATTCTGGACAACTGGCGCACCCTGTTTTTTGGAGCACCCTTCCAGGTGGAGGGCGCATCGCTGCATTTTAATCAGTTCGGCTTTTCGATGTTTTTGAGCTGTCCCATCTTTTTATGCAATCTGCTGTGGCTAATTTCTGATTTGATTCACCACCGTTTTCGCCCAGCCAAGGCCCTGATATTGCTGATGGGAGCCATCAATATTTTTCTTTTGCTGATGCATCGCACGTTAGGCGGCCATCAGTTCGGGGCCCGCTACGCTCTGGAATTGGTACCTCTCTGTTTCGCCTATCTCCTGCTCAGTCCAGACCGCCGCAAGCTCACTCGCTGGGAATGCGTACTGATGTGCTTTGGGTTGGGATTTAATTTCCTGGGTGCCTGCCTTGTACACATTTAAATCAAAGGGGAATGATCAATTTATGAAGCGGCTCAAATCCGCCTTTTTACCCGCTAAGCTGCGGACAGATTATGCCGATGCAGGAGATCTGTTGCGGGTACTATGCGTATTCTTCATCGGCTGGTATCACATCTGGCAACAATCCTGGCTCAATCCCAACCTGGCATTGGGGAAAACGACACTTCGTCTGTATCCACTGGTAGCCTGCGGCTACATGTTTGTAGATCTGATGCTGCTGCTCAGCGGTTTTCTACTGATGCTGGGCTATCTATCCGGGCGGGGGAGGAATCCAAGAACTTTTTATGCAGCTCGAGCCGCCCGAATTTTGCCCAGTTACTTGCTGTGTATTTTCATTATGCTTTTCGTTTTTGCCTTGCCGGAAGGCCTCTACGGCAGCGCCAGGCACATGTGGACAGACCTGTTGGCTCACCTTTCCTTCACCCACAATCTGTTCAAAGACTCCTACAGTTACACCCACTTGAACGGCGCACTGTGGACGCTGGCCGTGGAAGTACAGTTCTATCTGATCTTTCCTTATCTGGCCCGGGCCTTTGAGCGACACACAGCCAGCGTTTATTGCGCCATGGTGGCCCTGGGTGCATGCAGCCGCATCATTATGGCCCTGTTCGTAGAAGATACCACCATCTATGTCAACCGCCTCAGCGCCATGCTGGACGTGTATGCCAATGGCATGCTGGCGGCCTGCGTCTATCATCGTTTGGCCTCTGCCCCCCAAAAGCCCTGGAGGGCCTGGCTGTCCACAGCACTAACAGTGCTCAGCGGCATGCTCATCTATCAGATCCTGGACCGCCAGCTGGGGCGGTCAGGCGGAGAAAGCGTACGCCTGGGCCAGATGTTGTGGCGCTTTCCCCTTTCAGCTTTGGGCGGTATATTTTTGCTGTGTGGCAGTCGATCCATTCGCCTGTTCCGCGCCCTATTTTCCAATCGCATCACCCGTTTTTTATCTGGGCTAAGCTTCAACTTTTACATATGGCATCAATTTTTAGCTGTCAAGCTAAAACAGTGGCACATCCCCGCCTATACCGGGGACGCACCCAACCGGGAGGGACAGCAACCCTGGCAAAATCAGTATACCCTCCTGTGCTTTGGTGCTGCCCTGCTGACCGCGCTGATTCTCACCTATATTGTAGAAAAGCCCTGCTCCCGATGGATAAAAAAGCACTCTTCTACCAACCGTCCCCTTGAAACCCGGCCTTCTACATGATAAAATAAAGGTAAAGATTACTACCGAAAGGATGTTACAGCCATGGCAAAGACCCGCGAAGAACTGCTTCGCCTGCTTAACGGCCCCGACGCCCTGGAAAACCTGAAATCACTTCTGGACAGCGAACCCGTCCCTCAGACGGGCCGAGATGTGAATAACCATATTCATACCACGTACTCCTTCTCTCCCTATTCTCCCACAGCAGCAGTTTGGTTTGCCCGGGCCGCGGGCCTGTGTACCTGCGGACTGATGGATCATGATTCTATCGCCGGCGCTCCGGAATTTCTAGCAGCAGCAGAACTGGCCCATATGGATGCCACCATCGGTATCGAATGCCGGGCAAGTTTCCTCAACACACCTTTCGCCGACAGAAAGCTCAATAATCCGGATCAAAAAGGTGTGGCCTATATGGCTCTGCACGGCGTTCCCCACAACCGCGCCGCTGAAATCAATGAGTTTTTCGCTCCCTATCGGGCTCGCCGCAACGAGCGCAACCGCAAAATGGTGGCTGGCGTAAACGAGATGATGAGCCGGTACGGCGTAACCATTGATTTTGACGCCGACGTACTGCCCCTTTCTAACTTCCACAAGGGTGGCTCTGTCACTGAGCGCCACATCTCCAGCGCTTTGGCATATCGCATGTTGGAAGTCATCGGCAAGGGCGAGAAGCTGGTTCGCTTCATTCACGACGAAATCCGCCTGCCCCTCTCAGGTAAGATCGAAGGATATCTCACCGATGAGAATAATCCCCACATGATGTATGATCTGCTGGGTTGGATCAAGAGCCAGTTGATTTCCCGCTTCTACATCGATGCTACCGACGAATGTCCCGACGTTCGCGAAATTTTGGCCATGTCCGACCGGATGGGCGCCATTTCTGCCTATGCCTACCTGGGCGACGTAGGCGACAGTGTGACCGGCGACAAGCGTGCTCAGAAGTTCGAGGACGATTTCCTTGATGAACTGATTGCCTACGTGGCTCAACTTGGATACCGGGCAGTCACCTACATGCCTTCCCGCAACACTAAGGCCCAGCTGCGGCGCCTGCGCGCTCTGTGCGAAGAATATAAGCTCTTCCAGATCAGTGGTGAGGACATCAATCAGCCCCGCCAGAGCTTCGTCTGTGAGGCCCAGCGGGACCCGGAATTCAGCAATCTCTACGACGCTACCTGGGCTCTCATCGCCCACGAACGGCGTACGACCGAGAATCCGGCCGACGGCTTCTTCTCGGAACAGAGCATTCAAAAGTGGCCCGATCTGAATGAGCGCATTGCCGCCTTCTCTGCCTTCGGCCAGCAAACCAGACACTAAAATTTTAAACGCCCTTACCGCCGCGCCGGCAGTTTGCCAGCGCGGCGATGTTTTGTTTCTGTTGGCATGCTGCGCCACGCCATCGCATACAATGCCCCATCCTTGAAATGGAAAAAACCGGGAGGCGGATAAACCATGCAATCGGCAATTTCCAGCGGCCACAGCTTCACTCTGATAGATCGCTCCCACGCGGAAATCACCGGCGTCAGCGACGTGGATTGCTTCAATGAACAGTTAATCGTGCTACTCACCAGCCTCGGCTCTATGACCATCAGCGGAAATTCCCTGAACATTTCCCACCTCAATAAAGAGGAGGGGCGACTGATCGTGGACGGCGAATTTGACGCCATCGAATATTCCGGTAAAGCCCGTGGCGGCAAGGGCGGTTTCTTCGCCCGACTGTTGCGTTGAAATGCTATTTGCCACCATGAATCAGGCCCAGCTGTTCGTCTGGATGATGGCAGCGGGCGTGGCAGTGGGCGTCTGGTATATGCTCACAGCCCTGTTGCGGCGCTTCATTCAGGCAGGTTTCTGTCTATCCCTGGCCTGTGATTTGCTCTTTGCGCTGGGATGTGCTGCAATCCTCATCGCCGCCCTTGTGGCAGGCAATTACGGGCAAGCCCGGCCCTTTGAATTGCTGGGCGCCTTGCTGGGCGCCGCACTGTTCGGTTTCGGTCTGGTCCCTCCGCTGCGGGCGTTGGGACGCGTCATCGTCCGCGTGCTACGCAAAATTATGGCTTATCTGGCTAAAAATCATCTCATTAAGGTCATATTTAAATGACAGGATTTTCCGGAAGCACGTCGAATTGAAAACTTAACTTTTCGTCGGAGGTGAGCGCCGTGCACCGTAGAATCAGCGTACGTCCGCGCTTCTATGTGTTCGTCATTCTGCTGATGCTCGTTTGCTTTGGCACAAGCTGTGCGGTGGCCCAACTGCGCTACCATCAGGTCAGTGAACATCTGAACCAGCTCAATCAGGAGAAAGCGGTACTAATGGAGCAGGTAAAGGATCTGACAGAACATCTAAGTTACGTGCGCACGGACGAATACATAGAACAAGTCGCCCGGGATGAATTGAATATGCTTTTACC
Source organism: Clostridiales bacterium (assembly GCA_019419995.1). Taxonomy (GTDB): domain Bacteria; phylum Bacillota; class Clostridia; order Christensenellales; family Aristaeellaceae; genus SFTH01. The sequence goes on along the minus strand of JAHZHZ010000002.1, from coordinate 211,200 downwards.
TGGCGAGATCCGCTATGTTTCCAATTGAATAATTTGGACGCCCTTCGGGGCGTTTTTTTATGGTTTTGGCCCGCCGCACACTGCCTTGACAAGCCAATGTGTCGATGCTATACTCAAATGTGGGTTTATAGGTATATTTACAAATGTCTGCTCTGCGCCGAACAATATCGGCCGGTAATCCTGCAGCAATGAAGGTGGTTTTCCTCCCATGCACAATCTGATTCTGCGCCTGAAGCGCCTGATTCGTCACCATCGAAAGCTCTATCTGTTTTTGGGCTTCATATTCGGCTTTTACCGCAATGCGGTGATGTGGTTTGCGTTGCACCTTCGGGGTTTTGATAATAACATGGTGGTATTCAGCTCCTTTGATAACCTCTCCTACAACGATAACCCCCGCTATATTTCCGAAGAACTGCACAGACTGCGTCCCCAGACAGACATCGTGTGGCTCTTCGCCCGGGAGAAGGATGTCCGGGAGCATTACAACATTCCAGATTACGTGCGCATCCTCAATTCTATCGATCGCAAGGGTGTATCGGCCATGGCGCGGGCACGAGTAGTGGTAGATAACTTCAACAAGCGCTTCTATCTGAATTTTCCCGCACCGAAACAGATCTATATTCAGACCTGGCACGGAGACCGAGCCTTTAAAAAAGTGGGCTACGACAATGTAGGACAGCACATTCGCATGCTGGAGGAGCATTGCACCTTGGGCATCACCGGCTCCGACTATGGAGATATGCAGTTTCGGTCCGCCTTTCACTACAAGGGCGAGCTGATGAAAGTGGGTTATCCCCGAAACGACATTTTAATCCGCAACGATCCCGAGGAAAAGGCAGCGGTGCGGGCCCGGCTCCAATTAGATGATGGCATAGGCGTATTGCTCTATGCGCCCACCTTCCGCGACGTGGAAAAGCGCGCCTTTAAGCAGCAGAAGGTCCGGCTGGATCTTCACAGGGTGTTGGATACGCTAGAGCGCACCACAGGCAAGCCCTGGAAGTGCCTTGTTCGCGCCCATTATATGTCCTTGGGTCTGGATCTCAATGACGGTTCCGGACGCCTGATTCCTGTGAGCGACTATCCGGAAATGGCGGAACTGCTGCTCATTTCTGATGCATTGATCACCGATTACTCCTCCTGCGCTGGAGACTTCGCCCTCTGCCGGCGCCCCATTTACCTCTATCAGGATGATTTAGAAGATTATAAGGCGCGCAGCCGCGCCCTGTACTTTGACATGAAAGATTCTCCCTACTGGATCGCCACCACTCCGGATGAACTCGATGCGCTGATTGAAGCGACCACACCAGAGCAGGCGAGGGAAAACTGCGACGCCATTTTGCGTTTCTACGGCGAAGCAGAGACCGGTCACGCGGCCCAATCCATAGCGGAATACATCGTGGCCCGGCTGGACGCCGCGGGGAAGGAGCATAAATGAACCGGATTAAAAGCGCCGCCATCATTGGCGGCACCAGTGGCTTGGGCCGGTCCATCGCCAGGGTACTGGCAGAAATGGGGGCAAATGTAACCGCTTTCGGACGGAACCTACCTGAAACAAAGGAGACAGGTGTCACTTATCATCAACTGAACCTGCTGTGCGGAGATCTGGCTCCCCTGGAAGCACTTGTGGATGTGGATTGCTTGATCTATGCCGCCGGATTGGGACGCATTGCCCCCTTCGAGCAGCTCACCGATGGAGAAATCCAGACTCTGTACCGTGCCAATGCCGAGGGCTTCGCCCGGGTACTGCGGCTCTTCCAGCCTCGATTGCTGGGGGACAAGGACTTCTACTGCGCGGCTATCGGTTCCATCGCAGGGCACCTATCCTCCCCAATGTTTGCTGCTTACGGTTCCAGTAAAGCAGCCATGCGCAGTTTGTGCGAATCGGTCAATGCTGAACTCGCCGCTCAAGGCGCAGTGAACCGCATATTTGAGGTGGCACCCGGCGCCCTTCAGGGAACCCGCTTTTACGGCGGCGAAGATGTGCCAGATCAGACTCGGGAAATGGCACTGGAGATCGTGCGCCGCATGATGAACCGGGAGATGCTGTGGATCCCCCGGTATGAAGAGACGTATAAGGGCGTTCTGGAACGTTACCGGAATGATCCCATGGGTTTCGGCATCGATAGTTGGAAGTACAAACAGGAGAGCGGCCGTACCGGCGAAAAACCTCGCCTGAAGGTGGGCTTTCTCAGTGGTACCTTCGATTTGTTCCACATTGGTCATCTGAACCTCTTGAGGCGGGCCAAACAGTATTGCGACTATCTGATCGTGGGGGTACATCCGCCGGGCTCCTCCCACAAAAACAAGCCCACTTTCATTCCCCTGGAGGAACGCATGGAGATTGTGGGCAGTATTAAATATGTGGATAAAGTGGTCGTCACATTGGATGAGGATGACGCCATGTATGAACTCTATCCCTACGACTACCTGTTTGTGGGGAGCGATTACAAGGGCACCGAGCGTTTCAATCGCTATGAAGCGAAACTGGGCCCGCTGGGCGTAAAGATCATCTACTTCCCCTACACTCAGGGCACCAGCAGTACCCAGCTGCGCGAGGCTCTGTTGCGTCGATAAGGAAAGGGAGGCACCCACGTGAACATCGCATTAATCATTGCCGGCGGCAAGGGCGTGCGCATGAACCAGGAAATCCCCAAGCAGTTTCTCACCGTCAATGAAAAACCGGTCATCGTCTACACCATGGAGGCCTTTGAAAAGCACGCCGACATCGACGCCATCGCCGTAGTGTGCATTGCAGGATGGGAAAATATCTTGAGTGCCTATGCCCGCCAGTACGGCATTACTAAACTCAAACACATCATCCCCGGTGGAGAAAACGGTCAGGGGTCTATCCGCAACGGCGTCTATGCCCTGGAGAAAATCTATAGTCGGGATGATCTGGTGCTGGTACATGATGCTATCCGTCCCATGCTCTCTGCGGACATTATTTCCGACTGCATTGCCACGGCTACCCAATACGGTTCGGCTATTGCCACCATTCCCTGTCAGGAAGCCATGTTGGAAACAGATGATCAGATTTCCACGCATTCCAGCTACCCTCGGGAAAACCTTAAACGCACCCAGACTCCCCAAGCTTTTCCCATCGGAGTGCTGGCAGAAGCCCATCGAGAAGCTCTGCAGAAAGGGATCACCAATTCCATCGCTTCCTGTACATTGATGGTGGAATTGGGCCGTACCATCTACTTTTCCCATGGCTCTGAAAAGAATCTCAAGCTCACCACACCGGAGGACATTGATATTTTCCGCGCCCTGCTGGCGCTGGAACAGAGGCGGTGAAAACAAGCCCATGAAAGCACAGCATCCTCTGCTAAGGGAGGAATTGGCTCATATTGCCGCTCTGGAACTGCCTTATGAACAGCTGCAGAATAAAGCCATAGCTGTCACCGGCGCCACAGGGCTGGTAGGCGGCTATCTGGTTCGAGCACTGGATGCGGTACGGCAGGCACACCATTTAAATTTACGTCTTATTCTGCTCTGCCGAGATCCGGAAATGGCTCGCCGTCGGCTAGAAGATGTGGAAAATGCAGAATTTCTGCCCTACGACGCACGCCGAAAGCTGGACCTAGCTCTTGAGGCCAATTATATTTTTCACGCAGCTTCCAATGCTCATCCCCTTTCCTTTTCCGGCGATCCTGTAGGCACCATGCAGGCCAATCTGCTGGGCACCATGAATCTTCTGGAACAGATCCGCCAGGGAGGCGGTCGCTTGATTCTGCTCTCTACCGGCGAAATCTATGGTGAAGATCCCCGCTTGACTGACGGGTTTGATGAGATGCACTTCGGCAGCATAGACCCCATGGCCTTTCGTTCCTGTTATCCGGAGAGCAAGCGAGCCGCGGAAACGCTGTGCGCAGCCTATGCCCGCCAGTATGGCGTAGATGCTCTGGCTGCTCGGCTCACCTATGTCTACGGAGCACTCATCACCAAAGAAAACAGCCGAGCCGACGCCCAATTTCTGCGCAGGGCAGCTAATGGTGAAAATATCGTGCTCAAGAGTTTGGGCAATCAGTTCCGCTCCTATTGTTATGCCGCCGATGCCACATCAGCGCTGATCACCTTGATGTTTCGCGGGCAAGCAGCCACCGCCTACAATGTATCTGCACCCGGTTGCGAAGCCAGCATTCGGCGCTACGCGGAAATTTTGGCGGAACTTGCCGGGGTAGAAGTGCACTTTGAACTCCCGCCGGATGCAGAACGGGAGGGATATTCCGCAGTAAAACGGGCCGTCCTTAAGGCGGATCGACTTCTGGGCCTGGGCTGGCGCCCTGCATATAATCTACAGGAAGGACTCAGGCGGACGTTGGCCATCTCTCGTTGGCTGCAAATCTGATAGTTTGCCTCGACAAGTATATGCATCATCCGCTGGAGTTTTAAGATGCTATCTCCAGCCTTCCACTCTTATCCAATGTCCAACTCTACTCTTTTATCGATGATTATGGTCTTACCGGTAATTTAAAACAAGGGCCGCAAAGCAAGCTTTGCGGCCCTTGTTTTATTCTTTCCGTTCTTTTATACCTCTCACTGGAAGATGCAGAGTAAAGCGGCTTCCCACATTGGGCGCAGATTCCAGCATCACCTCTCCTCCCAGCTGCCGGGCATAGTTGCGCACGATAGCGAGGCCATAGCCGGTTCCTCCCTGACTCTCGCCACGCTCAAAGATCCGCCTCTGGCGGTCGTATGCTATTCCACAACCATCGTCCTCCACCGAAAAATCCACTGCATCGCCCCGAACCAACACGGACAGGACAATGTGACCTCCGGAAGATGTGAAGCGTAGGGCATTGGACAGCAGGTTTTGCAGCATGCGGTCTAATTTTTCTCCATCAATAAGCATGGAAAAGGAAGATACGTTTGTGTGAAAGCCAAACCGCACCCCCTTCTCCCGGGCACAGAGGGCACACTGTCGTCCCAGGCTCCTGACTCTGGCCACCACATCTCCGGAAACAAGGTGCAACTCTTCACTGCCAGAATCCGGCCTTTCTACCAACGCACTGCGAACCATGCTCTGCAATTGGTCGGCGCTCTGGGCCAACAGTTTTAAATATCCCTCAACCCGTGCGTTGCTGCTCAATTCCATCTCCAGCAGTTGGACACAGCTGTAGATCAGTTGAATGGGCATCTTCAAGTCGTGGGCAAATTCCATCGACTGCATATCCATAAAAATCCATCCCCTTTTCTGACATAATTTATGCAACGAGGGGATGGTTTATGCCATTTATTTTTTGTATATGCTCAACCGCCCAGGCCACGCAGCGCCAGAAAGATCAGTTTATCGGGTTCCTGGCTCTGCCCCGCCACCTGGGAAACCGCCTTGGCCGCTTCGGCACTGGAATATCCCAGAGAAATCAATGCGGCGATTGCTTCAGCTTCAGGCCCACTGCTGCCCGGCGCCGGAGATGCAGTGGCGCCTGTTCCCGTGAGTTGGGCATCCTCCACCTTATCCTTAAGCTCCAGCACCAGGCGCTGAGCCGTCTTTTTGCCGATACCCGGCACCCGGGTTAGAGCTCCTGCATCCCCGGTCACCAGGGCAATGGACAAATCCCGCACGCTGAGTGCGGAAAGAATTTGCAGAGCAGTCCGGGATCCCACGCCGCTGACACTGCGCAGGCGCTCGTACATGTGCTTTTCCTCCCTACTGTAGAATCCGCACAGTTCCATAGCGTCCTCCCGCACGTTGAGCACGCAATACAGCTTCATTTTTTCTCCCACGGCGCCCGCCATAGATAGAGTCGCCCCGCTGACGCTGAGCAGATAACCCACGCCACCCACGTCCAGCACGATGCTGTCCTGATCCTTTTCCGCAATAATTCCCTCGATGTGCGCGTACATAGCCAGCCTCCTAACGTATTTTAAACATTTGCTTGGCATGAATGCTGTTGGCATGAGTCAGTGCCACTGCAATGGCATCAGCAGCATCATCCGGGCGAGCGATCTCCCGCATGTGCAACAGCAACTTCACCATATGCTGCACCTGATGCTTGTCTGCGCCCCCGTAGCCGGTTACTGCCTGTTTGATCTGCATGGGCGTATATTCATAGATATTTTCCGTGCGCTGCGCCACAGCAACCAGCGCCACTCCCCTGGCCGCACTCACCGCCATGCCGGTAGTGATATTTTTGCAAAAGAACAATTCCTCAAAAGCCACGTCCTGAGGCTGATAGATCTCCATCAGCTGCCCCATTCCTTCAAAGATGGATCTCAACCGTACAGGCATGCTCTGCCCTGGAGCGGTGTTGATGGTGCCATACTGGATCAAGCGGCAATTGCTCCCTTCGGCCTCAATGACGCCGTAGCCCAGCGTCGCCAGACCTGGGTCAATTCCAAGGATAACCATGATTTTTCCTCCCCGCCTGTCCAGGATATCCGAATCCGCCCTTTGACAAAGGTGCTCAATCGTGTTACCATGAAAGCAATCTTTGAGGGGGAGATTCGGCATGAACAGGGAAATTCTACAAAAAGCTTGCGCAATTCTCGGCAATTTTACGCCACTGAAAACCGATTGCGGAGCACTGTGTGGCGCTGCCTGCTGCCAGTGCGATGCTGATGGCCAGGGTGGGGTGGCTCTGCTGCCTGCGGAAGCAGAGCTGCTTGCAAATCCATCTTGGGGAAAACTTGACCGAGACGACTCCATGGACGCACCCATGCTTCTGTGCGATGGGCCTTGCCAGCGAGAGTTACGTCCCTATCTGTGCCGCGTCTTTCCCCTATGTCCAGTGAAAGGAAAAGATGGACGCTGGACGGTGCGCATGGATGCCCGGGCTAGAAGTGCCTGTCCTCTGACTCGCAGCGGCCTGCGGGCGCTAGACCCGGAGTTTGTGCGCCGGGCTGCACATTCCGCTTCCCTAATCGCTTCTGATCCCGAGGGAGAAGCCTTTCTTACCCGCTGGGCGGAAATTGAAGCGCAATTCCGTCTGCCCCCGTTTTAGCGCCCTTATTTCCTCACTCCAACACCTGAAGGATCATGCACTTCAGGTACTTAGTCTCAATACTCTGGGGAATAATGGGATGATCGCGTCCCTGAGTGCGGTACTCAACCAGGCGGATGCGCTTTTTAGCATCCCTAGCTGCCTGGTTAACCATATCCTGAAACATCTCCGTGAGCACATGCTGCGAACAGGAGCAAGTAACCAGGAATCCACCTGGACGGACCAGCTTTAGTCCCCGCAGGTTGATTTCTTTATAGCCTCGCAGCGCACTCTGAAGCGCAGCCTTGTTCTTGGTAAAGGCGGGTGGGTCCAAAATGACCAGATCAAAGTGTTCGCCCGCTTCGGTCAGCTCCCGCAGAAGATCAAAGCAATTGTGGGCCTCAAAGCGCACGTTTTCCAAGCCGTTGAGCGCGGCATTTTGCCGGGCAACTTCCAGCGCCTCCTCGGAAATATCCACGCCCAGCACGCTTTCGGCGCCGTATTTTGCGGCGTGCAGAGAGAAGGAACCATTGTGGCAAAAGCAGTCCAACACCCGTGAACCGGGGCATAGGGGTGCAATAGCGGCGCGGTTCTCCTTCTGGTCCAGGAAAAAACCGGTCTTCTGACCGTTCTTGACGTCCACCTGGAAGCGGATGCCGTTTTCCCTCATTTCCACCAGATCGGGCACCTGGCCCCTAAGCAGGCCAGTGGTTTGTTCCATGCCCTCCAGGCGGCGCACGGGCACGTCGCTGCGCTCATAAATACCCACAGGTTGGACAATTTCCATCAACAAATCAGCGATCTGATCTTTGATGCGCTCCATGCCCAGGGACAAGGACTGAAGTACCAGCACATCCGCATACTTGTCCACCACCAGACCAGGAAGAAAATCAGATTCGGAATAAATCAGACGGCAGCTCATCGGATCACACAGGCGACGCCGGTAATTCCAGGCATCGCGGATGCGCCGGGCAAAAAAATCCCTGTCGCAAGCCTCGTCATTGCGCGTCAGGATGCGCAGGGAAATCTGTGAAGCAGGGTTATAAAAACCCCGACCAATGAACTTGCCCCGGAAATCGCACACATCCACGATATCGCCGTTTTCAAATTCTCCGTCCACCTTTTCAATTTCAGAAGCATAAATCCAGGGATGACCGCCGCGAACGCGAGTCTCCCGGGTTTTGCGAAGCGTTACTGTTGCCATATTTCCCTCCAGAACTCATGGATTGCTGTGTACCAGTTTACCCTCTTCTTGTAAACTTGTCCAGCGTGAAGATTCGTGCTATAATGGAGAAAATGGTCTTGAAAGAGGGATTTTCCTTGGAAAAGCGCGAAAACATGGGCACGCGCCTGAACAAATATCTTGCCGACAGCGGCTATTGCTCCCGACGAGAGGCCGACCGCCTGATTCAGGAAGGGCGGGTAAAGATTGACGGGCGCACAGGCGTGCTGGGCGACCGGGTGATGCCGGGCATGGAAGTAGTCTGCGATGGTCACAGACTCTCTGGCCGTGGAGAAAAGGTGTACCTGATGCTCAACAAGCCCCGGGGCATCGTCTGCACCGCTGATCCCCGGGAACCGATGAACGTGGTAGATTATATCAACTATCCCATACGTGTATTCCCTGTAGGGCGCCTGGACAAGGATTCCGAGGGTTTGCTGCTGCTCACCAGCGATGGAGAAATTGTCAATCGCCTGCTCAGGGCTGCGGGTGGCCACGAGAAGGAGTACGAGGTGGAAGTGGATCGGCCGCTCAGCCGGGAATTTATGCAAAAGATGGTCTCTGGAGTATCCATTCTGGGCACGGTAACCCTCCCATGCAAGCTGCGGCGCACAGGTGATCGTTCCTTCAACCTGATCCTGGTGCAGGGACTAAACCGACAGATCCGCCGAATGTGCGAAGCGCTGGGCTACAATGTGCGCAAGCTGCGGCGGGTACGCATTAACAATCTGCGCATTGGCAATCTCCAACCAGGCCAATGGCGACCCCTGAATTCCCAAGAACTAAGTGGTTTGTTGAACTCCATCCGGGATTCCAGTGGCCTTCCCGCAAATACAGAACATTGAAACGGCAGGAGCTTTTAAAAAACATATTATGGCGGTACTTTCAACCGGCAATCCAGGTTCTAAAAATTGAGGCGGTGGGCGTTATATGCGCCCACCGCCTCAATTTTTCCTCAGGTATGCTCCACGCCCACCTTGGTAACATCGTAGGGTGTGGTCTGATAGACGAAATAGTTCAACCAATTGGAGTAGAACAAATTGGCATGGCTGCGCCAGCGCACCATGGGTTCCCGACTAGGATCGTCCTGCGGATAATAATTTTTCGGCACCTCGATAGGCTTTCCCGCCGCCAGGTCACGCTTGTATTCATTTTCCAGCGTGTGAGCGTCATACTCAGGATGCCCCATGATGAAAAACTGCCTGTCCTCCTTGTGGCGCACCAGCACCACCCCTGCTTCAGGAGAGGAAACCAAAATCTGCAAGCCCGGTATTTTCTCCACATCCTCCCGTAGCACTGTGGTATGCCGGGAATGGGGCAGCAGAAAGGTGTCATCAAACCCCCTCAGCAGCATAGACTCACGGTATTCGGCCCGATGTTCAAACACGCCGAAAAGCTTTTTCTCCAACACTCGCTTTTCCACACCGTAGTGATGGTACAATCCCGCCTGCGCACCCCAGCAAATGTGCATGGTGCTGTGCACGTGGCTTAAAGTCCAATCCATAATCTCGCACAATTCCTGCCAGTAATCTACTTCCTCAAAGGGCAAGTGCTCCACCGGCGCGCCGGTAATGACCATACCATCGTAATAGGTATCCCGCACCTGATCAAAAGTCCGGTAGAAGGACAGCAAGTGTTCCTGGGAAGTATTCTGGGATTGATGCCCCCTCATGCGCAGCAGGTCCAGTTCAATCTGCAAGGGTGTATTACCCAGAAGCCGGGTAAGCTGTGTCTCCGTTTCGATCTTTTTGGGCATGAGGTTCAGCAGCAATATGCGCAGCGGACGGATATCCTGGGTCATGGCCCGCGTCTGAGTCATGACAAAGATGTTCTCCTTCAATAAAATCTCCGCCGCCGGCAGATTATTAGGTATTTTAATGGGCACGGCGCTGCGCCCCCTTTCTATCAGCTAAAAATTCCATTGTGCCAGAGCAGGTTAGACGTAATCCGTCCATTTCTCGCCCTCGGGCTGGGTGCCGTGCAGCCGGCCACTTCCCTCAAGACCGGGAAAATCCTGCTGGCGGAGTGCTTCATAGAGCACAACAGCCACCGAATTAGACAGATTCAGGCTTCGAGCGTCACTCCTCATGGGAATGCGCACGCACTTTTCGTAATTGGCCGCCAACAGGGTCTCATCTAGCCCCCGGGTTTCCCGGCCAAATACCAGAAAATCCCCATCTTCATACTTCACGGCGCAATAGTCCCTGGGCGCCTTGGTGGTAGCCAGGTGCAACCTGGCCCCGGGATAATGGGCAAGAAAGTCCGCCCAGTTTTCATGAATTTCCAGCGTCATCAGATGCCAGTAATCCAACCCTGCACGTTTGAGGTACTTGTCTGAGAGTTCAAATCCCAGAGGTTTAATCAAGTGCAGTACGGCTCCCGTAGCCGCACAGGTGCGGGCAATATTGCCCGTATTCTGGGGAATCTCCGGATTAACCAGCACCACATGCATCATGTTATCTCATCTCCAAGCACATATTTTTGCAACGTCAGCCCCACGCCGCCCAGATTATGATCCGGAGCGATGATATCTGCTGCAGCCTTGACTACGTCCTCGCCATTTTCCATGGCCACACTCCAACCGCAGGCCTTCAGCATGGGGATGTCGTTGGTCTGATCGCCAAAGGCCATCGCCTGCCGGGGATCAACGCCTGCCGCCAAGCACAGCGCTCTTACCGCGCTGCCCTTATCTACACCCGGGGCCATAAATTCAATATTCCTCCTGGATGCGCTGGACACTGAAAGACCCATGTCAGAAAGTTCCAACCGGATCTTTTCAAATCCGGGATCATAGGGTGCACCCATTACCACAAACTTGTACACGTCCTCCATCCCTTCGCCCCAGAGCAGGTCCCGGTCGCAAATAGTTTCGTACAAGTAGGGTGCCTCCCCACTGATGCCGGGAATGTGGTGGGCATAGCGGGGGCCGAGGGCTGTCCTTGCCTGAGGATTGCCCTGATAGCACTTACCCCTGCGATAAGCGTTAAAATACATGCCGCTCCGCTCCAACGTACCACAAATGCGTTCCGCCGCAGCCCGACAAAGGGGATATTCCCCCAAAGTAGGTCCATTTTCTCCCGCCTCAATGCGCGCACCGTTGCAGGCCGCCATCATGGGATGAATACCCAGCTGCGCGGCGAACATGCGCATCAGCTCAAAGCTGCGGCCACTGACCAGCGCCACGCGAATGCCCCGCCGCTCACAGGCTTGCAACGAGCGTACGTTGATTTCAGGAAAGCGCTTGTCTGCGTTCATCAACGTGCCATCAATGTCCAAGCACAACATTTGAACGGGGAGTTTCTTTACTTCTTCAGCCATGAGGGCGCCTCCCTGTAAAATTCCATACTTGCATAATCGGCCATAGGCCCGTCCGGAGAAAAGCGCATCCTCTCGCACCACAGGCACAGGTGTCCGGCGAAGCCTTCCCGACGGTTACGTTCTCGGTCGCCATACCGGTCGTCCCCCAGAATGGGCCAACCCATGTACGCCATGTGGGCCCGAAGCTGGTGGGTACGTCCGGTCACAGGCTCCAGTTCCACAGCCCACAGCCCCGGAGCCGCTTCTTCCAGGCAGTGCAGGCGCGTAACGATCTCCCTCGCCCCTGGAGCCATCGAAGGCAATACGCGCACGCAAGCCCGCTTTGCATCCTTAATCAGGTAAGCTCGCAGGGTCATCTCCACTGCCTTGGGCCGGGCACACAACACCGCTCGGTATCGCTTGCACAGGGCGTGATCCTTAAATGCCTCAAAGGCACGTCGCTGTGTATCCTCGTCCACCGCTGCCAAGATTACGCCGCCGGTAGCCACATCCAACCGGTGGCACAGCCTGGCTTGCGGATGTACTCGCTGCAGCCGCGACTCCATGGTATCGGCACCCACGCCGTCCCGATCTGGCAGGGAGGGCAATCCCTGGGGCTTGACCGCCGCCATCAGGTGACCATCATCAAAAATCAGTTCCGCTGATGGCTCAAAAAAGCGCGCATCGCCGTAAATTTCCAAAATGTCGCCGCCTGTCACTTGCCCATCGCGGCCTGTACGCACGCCATTGACGCGCACATTCCGTCCCTTGAGCAAATCCCGAAGTACATGTCCCGGCAACAGGGGCCAAGCCCGACGCAGATAGCGAAACAATTCTTCTCGGGGCAACTCAGCGGGAATCTCATGCCGAATCACACTTCCTCCTCCGGCCAGGGCATATAAATTTCCTCCACCCGCAACGGTTCCACCCGGCCCTCGCTAAAATCGGTTAGCTGCTTAAAAAAGCTCTCCTCATCCTGCGAGCGAATCACAAAAGTATAGCTAATTACATCGGTATAGCTTTTATCCTCCACCAGCACTGGAGCGTCCTTCAAAAAGTAATCCATGCGATTGAGCATAGGATAAGGAATTTCCATCAAGTACCGAGCGGTAGGGTGCATCACACCTACGCCACATGCCCCAAGGGCTGCCGCTGCAGCGGGTAACCACCACGGCGCAGTTAGTCACGCCCCTAGCCTTCATCACTTCAATGATGGGCATACCCGCTGTGCCGCCCGGTTCTCCGTCGTCACTATAGCGCATCACACCCATGTTGGGACCAATAATGTAGGCATAGCAATTATGATTGGCGTCCTTGTGCCTTTCCCGTATTTCTGACAGAAAGGCAAGGGCCTCCTCCTCCGTTTCGCAGGGGCAGCCATGACCAATAAAGCGGGATTTATGAATGATAAAACTATCCTGTGCCTGCCTCAGCAGGGTCTTATAGGCCTTGAGCGCCACATTTATCCCTCCCGCCCTTCAAAATCCTTTTCATTATAGAGCAAATTCCGTTCGCCCGTCAAGAGCGCGGAGAAAAAGGCATTCTGTCGTCCTGCTCCACGGCCCGTAGAGCACACAACGGGAGTGCTTTCATGTCAGCATGCGCCATGCGCGGTGGCGCCGCCGGTCAAAATGACCGGCGGCGCCTTCCCAATTATGCCTTTATAAATCTGTGATAACTTTTTTTGCCCTTGCGGATCAACAGACCCTCGCCCTCCAGCAATTCAGGTGTGACCCGGAAATCGATGTCCGTAATCTTCTCCTCGCCGATATAGAGGCCACCAGCCTGAATGGTCTTGCGGGCCTCGCCGTTGGACTTACACAAGCCCACCTTGGCCACCAGGGAGAGCAGTCGGTTATCCGCCTCCAATTCCGCCGCCGTCAGCGCCGTGGTAGGCACGGAACCTGCCAGTGCTCCGCCGCCGAAGAGCGCCTCAGCCGCCTGCTGGGCCTTTATCGCTTCTTCCTCCCCGTGCACATTCTTCGTCACTTCAAAGGCCAGCACTCGCTTGGCCTCATTGATAGCACTGCCTTCCAAAGCACCCAGGCGGCGTACCTCGTCCATGGGAAGGAATGTCAGCAGACCCAGACATTTTTCCACGTCCTGATCGTCCACGTTTCTCCAATACTGGTAAAAATCGTAGGGAGAGCACTTCTGGGGATCCAGCCACAGCGCACCTTTCTCCGTCTTGCCCATCTTCCGGCCATCGTGAGTCAGAAGCAGCTGGAAGGTCAGCGCAAAAGCATCCTTCTGATCCTTGCGACGGATCAAATCCGCACCGGAGAGCATGTTGGACCACTGGTCGTCGCCACCGCACTGAAGCTTGACTCCGTAGCGATGATTCAACTCCAGAAAATCATAGCTCTGCATCAACATGTAATTGAATTCCAGAAAAGTCAATCCCCGCTCCAGGCGCTGCTTATAGCACTCAGCAGTGAGCATACGGTTAACCGAGAACAGCGCACCTACGTCTCTCAAAAAATCGATGTAGTTGAGGTTGCGCAGCCAGTCCGCATTATTGACAATTACGGCGCAGTTTTCCCGGGACGGATCAAAATCCAGGAAGCGCTCCATCTGAGCCCTGATGTGAGCGACATTATTGTCGATGTCCTCCACAGTCAGCACCTTTCGCAGATCACTCTTACCCGAGGGATCGCCGATCATGCCCGTACCGCCGCCCATCAGCGCAAAGGGCTTGTGCCCGGCCCGCTGCAGATGGGCCATCGCCATGATAGGAATATAATGGCCAATGTGCAGGGAATCTGCTGTGGGATCAAACCCCACATAAAAAGGAACCATTTCACTGTCAAAGGCCTTGTACAAATCCTCCTCAAAAGTGATCTGTTTTACAAATCCGCGCTCCTTCAAAAGATCCAGTGCATTCATAAATTCATCGCTCCAAACTGTTTTTTCCCTTTATTTATCCCTTCAATGCCTCGCCCAGCCTCCGCATGCCTTCTCGGATGATATCCACAGGTTGCATGGAGAAATTCAAGCGCAAAGTATTCCCGTGACCACCCTCCGGATAGAAGTGCGCACCGGGCACATATGCTACATTCCGCGCAATCGCCCGCTCTAAGGCTGTTGAGGCATCCATGCCTTCCGGCAACTGTGCCCACACAAACAGGCCGCCCTGAGGCCGCGTATGGCGCGTACCCTCCGGGAAATGAACAAAACCGTCCAGCATGGCCTCCATCTGCATGCGATACTCTCCACAGATACGCTTGAGGTGTTCTGGCAGCAACCCCTTTTCCAAATACAGTTCCACAATGGCCTGGGTAATCAGCGGCGAGTGGACATCCGCAGACTGCTTTCCGATCACCATCTTGCGCAGCAGGCGCCCATCCGGCACCGCCGCCGCGCCTACTCGCAAACCTGGCGCAATGTATTTGGAAAAGCTGGACATGTACACCACCCAGCCTTCCTCATCGAAGGAAGAAATGGATGCAAGGGGCTCCCCTTCGTAACGCAAATCCCGATAGGGATCATCCTCTGCGATCACAAAGCCATACTTGCCCGCCATGGCTGCCAGCGCCTGGCGACGATCCAGCGCCAGCGTGCGGCCCGTTGGATTCTGAAAAGTAGGAATGATGTACATCATCTTAGGATGATGCTTCTTTACCAATTCCTCCACCGCCTCAATGATCACGCCATCCTCATCCATGGGCATGGAGATCAATCGAGCCTGATAAATGCGCATGGCCTGAATGGCCCCCAGGAAGGTAGGACTTTCCACCAGAATTACGTCTCCCGGGTTGATCAAAGCCTTGAGCAACAAGTCAAAAGCCTGAGAAGAGCCCTGCACAGGAAGGATGTTTTCTGCCGTACAGCGCACCTGTGCCGTATCTCGCAGGTAAGCTGCGATACCGCTGCGCAATCCATTGAGCCCTTCCGTTCCTCCGTACTGCAACAGATTCGTGCCGTAACGTTCCAACGCCTCCTGTGCAAGCTCACCGATCCGTTCTGGCTCCAGCGCATTGTTAGAGGGATTGCCTCCCGCAAAAGAAATCATCCCCGGCTTGCCCAGCAATTTGAAAATGTCCCGAATGGCACTCCCCGTAATTCCCTTCATCTGTTCCGCAAAATAACTTTCTTCAAAGCGCATACCGATCCCCCCAGCCTTTAAACTAAAACATACCACACGGTGTCTCTCCTGTCAAGCCAATGCCCCCTATTTATTGTGGACATTCTTCCTTCTTTAACAACGAAGGGACATCCGCCTTTGCGGATGTCCCTTGCGCTTCCCCCAAGTTACTTCAAACCTCTTTATACTACTTACTTCTTTTTCAAATCGGAAGCCTTTACATAACCCAGCGCAGAACCCGAAGCATTCTTAACCAACGCATAGCTGCCCTTCTTACCCACTACATACACCGTCGTACCAGCTTCCAGCGTGGCCTTATAATAGGTTCCCTCTTCATATGATTTGCGAGTTACAAATTTAATTGCCGTATCCTCGGAAGCCACTGCTTTAATCTTTTTGTCGAAAATCATGTCTTCCAGTTTGGCGTAACCAGTCTTGCCCTTATAGGAAATGCGAGCCCAGTTGCCAGAAATCGCAGTCACAGTAAAATCTGTGCCCTGTTTCAACTGCCCAATTTTCACCTTTTGAGAGCCGGAAACGCCATATACATTCATAGACGGCATTAGCACCTGTGCACCATAGGAAGCTGCCAACGCACTCGAACAGAGCAACGCCGCCAACAACGTCAATACTACCAACACCTTTGCCATTTTGAACATTTTCCGCATCTCTTTTTCCTTCCAAGGCACATGCCTTTTAGATTATAAATAAAATCCGACCTTTTTTGATCCGATCACAATTCTATTGTACAATTCTGTCGAATCAAAGTCAAGGTCGGAAATTATATATGCTTATTTCGATTATATTTCAAAACTATTTCAAAAATTATGAAATTGCACCGTGCGGTAGGTATGATGCACGGCGGGAAGAAAACGTTCAAAGAAATCGGCACCCGAAACGGCGATGGTCGCACAATTGTCACAGGGGTGAAAAGCAAGGCGTTGGACCCCAATTAAACGCTGATCTACCAACAGCTCCACGCGATTTTGTACATCAAAGGCCAACCCCAGTGGGCTAACCGCACCGGCAAAGGTTTTCAAAAGATCCCTAAGCTGATCTTCAGAGCCGAAACTAAGCCGGGATGACCCTGCCTGATGAGAAATATCGGAACTGCAAAAGTGGGCCTCAGGCCTCGCCAGGCATAGGAAGAAACGTTTCTGGTTCCGTGTAGCAAGAAAATAATTTTTAGGCATGAGTGCATGCAAGATTCCTGCCGGTAATGCGCAATCCTCAATAGTCTGCACCGGCGAATGACTAATAAAGTCAAAGGGAATATTCAAGCTTTCAAGCTGTTTTAACAGTCCCTGAGCAGTTTCCGTCATAACCTTCTCAGATCCTTCCCCGACAGGCGAATGGTAGCGCAGCGGCTACGATCAAGCAATCTGGAAGCCACCCGCTCCCCATAGGTTTCCTGTAACTGCAGAGGCGAAAGATTGGTAGCCACCACCGTATGGCGACCAGTGGCCAAGCGCTCGTTGAGCAGCGTAAAGAGATATTCCACGGTGATATTGCGCATCTTGGGCTCGGAACCCAGATCATCAATCAGCAGCAGAGGCACCTCGATCAGCTGATCAAAGCTCATTTCCTCGTCGCCCCCCGAAAAGTGCTGCTGGCGCATGCTCTGAAACATGCGAAAAGCTGTAATGCGCACGGCTGAATAGCCACGTCCGATCACCTGGCCATAAATACAGTTGAGCAGATAGGTCTTTCCCAGTCCTCCCGCACCGGTGAGCAAAAGATTTAAAAAACGGGTATGGGGAAAACTGTTGGCGTAATCTTCGCAGCTCTGGCGCACCAGCTTCATCTGTGCCCGTTGGCCGCCCTCCTCAGGAAAGCGCTCCAAATCAAAGCGGGCAAAGCTTTGCTCATCCAGGCCGGACATGGTACCATCCTCATACAACTTCATCCTCAGGCGGGTTTCGAAGCAATCGCAGAATCGAGAAGGCGCATCTCCCACGTAACCGGTATCCCTGCAAACCGGACAACGATAACGCAATTCAAGGTAGTCTTCGTCCAAACCCGCTGCTTTCAAGCGCCGGCGAATTTCATGATTGTTAAAAATCCCCCTCTGCTTCATCTGTTCGGCAGCCTCGCGACATTGAAGGGGGTCCTGAAGGCTCATCACCCTGCGCACAGTTTCAAAGGCCAGGTTGCGATTTTCCTCCCGCAGACGCGCAATTTCAGGGTCCAGTTCCTCCGCCCGTTGAATGCGTCCGGCAAGTTCCTGTTCATTTTTTGCACGCTGAACCTGATACTCGGCCAGCAAATCCCGGATGCAGTCCGATTTCGTCACGCCTTGCCCTCCTCTCCATAGTCCCGAGCCGGATCGTAATAGAAGTCATCTCCAAAGTCCGCTTCGGTGTAGCTGTGCTGCTGGTAATTGTGTTGAGTATTTCCACCGCTTTCGCAAGTCTGCGCCTGCCGGGCCTGATTTCGGGCAGCAATGCTGGCCTGGGCATCCTGCAGCGTGACAATCCCCTCCACCTTCCACTGTTCCAGCAATTTATCCATGTATTGCATGGGGGCACGGGTCCCTCGGGCACGCTGGGCGGCACAGGCAATCACATCCTCACTGAACGCGCTGTTCCAACGGGAGTACTTTTCGAGATCGTCCATATTAGGCCTGCGGGTGAGCCCTGCTGCTTCGAGCACATTTCTCACCCGATGGGTGGCCTGCTGCATATCGCTAATATACTTTTCCGCCTGAGCGCGGGTATGTACACCCACTTCGCCCCACTTGCCCAGCATCCATTCCAATTCTTCAAAGCTGTTCTTGCGTTTGCGTGCACATTGCACCGCCGCCAGTAAAATAGTCTCCGGCTCAAATCCCGCCTCGAGCATACCGGCATACTTTTTCATCTGATCCGGGGTGGGCGTACCACTGCCCACTCCCAGCTCCCGGAGCACCGCTTTCACCGCAGCAAAGTGCTCACCCTCACCGCCGACGACCTGTTCCTTTAAGATGGCATCCAGATAGGCGATGGATGGCGCCCTGGACCGGGTAGTCTGTCCACAAGCCTGCAACACGTCCTCCTTCGACAGCTTCCAATCCCGTACCCAGCGGCGCACACAATCCAGTTCATTGGCGGTAGGCCTGCGGTTCATGGACAATTGTTTCATGACGGCGCTAGCTACGGCATAAACCTGATCATCATAATCAATAGCACGCTGCACTTCTTCAGGGCTGCGAATTCCCCGCTCCGCCCATTCTACCGCACGTTTATCTGCTCTTCGGAATACGGAGTTGGCCTTACGTCCCCCTGGCAGGCGCAACTCAAATTCCAAAATTTTCAATGCAGATTCCTCCGGGAAGCCCAATACATTCAGCCAGTCGTTGGCCATCTTGTAATGCCGGGGTTCCAAAAGTTCCGTGCCAAACAGTTCTTGGAGAGAAGCATTATATTCCCGGTATTTATAGTAATCCCGATCGGCTTGTGCGTGTACGGCAGCACCGCTTCGCAGCGGACAAATGGCATAGCTGGCCGGACGATCACTGAGTTTTTCCACCAGTCCCTGTTGTTCCCAATACTGAAAGGCATTGTACACCGCATCCTCCTCCATGTGCAGCGCCTTCGCCAAATCTGAAATCTCTCCACCCAGCTCCGGGTGCAGGCACAGCATGCGCGCATAGAGATAGACCCGCAGAAAGCCGTCCGGGGCCGTAGGAAGGTATTCCAACAGGAACATGTTTTCAACAGGCGTGACATCAAACATGGCCGCACCCTCGGAAAAACTGCAAAAAGGCATAAAATCCCCTCATTTCAACAGGTGATTTTATGATAGCACAAATTTCGCCCAAAGACAACGCCCACATCTGTCTCAAGTTTAAGCTTATAATCGTGACACATCCATTGCTTTAGATAAATACCCGCTGGTAAAATCCTTACCCATAAAAAATGCGCCGCGCACTTAAAGTGCGCGGCGCCGGCTGCGTCTGTCAATGGATGGTGAAGCCCAGCGAGATCAGCATGGCCTCGCTCACCTTCTGCATCACCTCGGGTTTCAGCGAACCAATTTTTTCCCGCAGGCGGCGCTTATCCAGCGTCCGAATCTGTTCCGCGAGGATCACGCTATCCTTCTGAAGCCCGGTGCTGCCGGCGGCCACCGGCACATGGGTGGGCAGGCGCGTCTTGTTGATCTGACCCGTGACCGCAAGTACGATCACCGTGGGGCTGTAGCGATTGCCTACATCGTTCTGCACGATGAGCACAGGGCGAATTCCACCCTGCTCCGAGCCAACCACCGGATCCAGACAGGCGCTGAATAGATCTCCGCGCATTATCATTGGATCACGCTCCGCATAGAGGGTCTGCTGCATGTTATGCAGCTCCCCGCGCCTAGGTGAAGGTCTTGAGTATTCCATGCTCACATCACCAACGTTCCATTGTTTCGGGACAACACCTGCATCAAATCCCGTTCCACACCTGTACGCGCATCCACATACACCAGGAATTCATCGTTCCCATCTGTGGCGCTTATTTCGTAGCATAGATATTCCTTCTGGTTTTGGGGAATCAAGCACAGGCGGGCAGAAGTAGCCGCCAGCCGGGGACTGATGCGCAACATAGCCTCCTCTTGAGTCAATGCAGGGGTAGCAAGACTGCGGGTGCGGTGATTCTTCAGATAATTTTTAGCGTCCAGGCCGATGATCCGGCCATCCTTCATGGACAACTGAATTTTTACCAGATCCGGGTAAAGTACCACGCCATCCTGCACGGCCGCATAATTGATGGTCAGTATTCCTCCAAAGCGAGAATAATAACTCATTTCCATGGCGCCGTAACCCCGGGAGATCAGAAATGCCCGGGCAATGTCACAGAGTTCCTGCTCCGTGTAATTGATCTGACTCTCCCCCGTCTCGGGCAACAAATAGAGCACTTCGCCACCGTTCTGCGTCAGTCCCGCAGAAATTTCATAATCTCCACTGCGTATCCGGAACTCATAGCAATCTACCTCAGGATGGCTCTCTCCAGTATAACTGAGTTCATCCACAGGAATAAACGCCCGCAATTTTTCTTCCGCCTGCTCCACACTGATCTTACCAAGAGTGCTCAGCGCCTCATATTGGCCCGTAGTGGCCCCATCGGAGAATGGGCCGTCATACAAAAGCACAGGGTATTCTCCCGCTTCGCTGGTAAGTGGATAGAGGCTCTCGTTGCCTGTCTCTGCGTAATCCGTAGCGTCAAATACCGCCTCTCCCCGTTCGTACCTCTCCAACAGTTTACTCAAACTCACGGAGAATTCAGCGGCGCTCTCCGAGAGCGTTTCCATGGTGGCATAATCCGATTCGGACACTCCACTGCCTTCAGCAATTTTTTGGGACAAGCTCTCTGCAAAGTCTTCCGCCTGATTGATAAATTTGATCGTAGCGGATATGGTCTGCTCTCCCAAAGGTAACAGTGCCAGATTGCCCGCAGCCCCCTGGGTTTCCCTGCTAATCTCTCCCAGTAGCACCTGCATCTGCATTTCATCTGCCGCTACCAGCAATTTGCGGTAGTTGGAGGAAATCGCTTCCGTCAATTCACAAGTTTCGTAAAAAGCCTTTTCATAGACGGCATTGATGCGACTCTGAGCGTCCACAAGCTGTTCCGAGCGGGCAATATTCATCACAACCATGGAAACAAGCAGAGCTGACAGAGCCACTAATGCCGCACGCATCCAATTTCGCCTGCTGATTTTATCCATACCGTATCCTCCTCAAATGGCAAAGGAATGATTGCCAATAACCGTCTGCACGGTACGGGAAAAAATCCACTTATCCTGAGCCGTGCGCGCATTATAGTAGTACAGACACCCTCCAGTAGGATCCCAGCCATTGAGCGCATCCAAGGCAGCGCGAATGCAACTGGAATCCGGAGTGTTATTGATGGAGCCGTTGTCCACGCAGCTGAATGCGCCCGCCTGATAGATTACTCCCGAAATCGTGTTAGGAAAGGAGGAACTGGCCACCCGGTTGAGTACTACCGCTGCCACTGCCACCTGTCCCTTGTAACTCTCTCCCCGAGCTTCTGCGTACACCAGCTTGGACAGCAGGCGGTGATCCGAGGACACATAGCTTGTAGATGAAGTACTGGCTGTGGTGGAAGAGCTTCCTCCGGACGAGCCAGACAGGGTTACGCCCAATGCTGCCGCAGTTTTGGGCCCTACACGACCATCTGCTGTGAGCCCATTATTGCGTTGAAAGCGCAGCACGGCATTGCGGGTTGCTTCTCCATATCTGCCATCCGCCGTTCCTTTCAAATAATCAAATTGAATCAGGCGTTTTTGCACCTTCACCACATCATCGCCCCTGGAACCCACCTCCAGCACCGTAGCTGCATGGGCGGGGGAAAAGCTCATCAGTGCCAGCATCAACGCTAAAATCAGCGATAGTTTTCTATTGCTTTTCATAAAATTCCTCCAATCTTGGCTTTCAACCAGGCAAGCACACCGCCTACATTTGTATCCCCATCCGCATCCACTTCATTGAGTGTGCACAGCGACGGATACAATACGCACCACCAGTTGCGACCTTTCCCTTCGCCAATAGTCACCCTCAGGGCACGGTACTCGCCCGCAGGCACCAGTAATTTGCCATAAATTCGATCTGGGAAGTCAAACACCCCCGCTTCAGCACAGATTTCCACATCCCAGCCCAATTCCCGGGCGCGCTTCTCGCAGGCAGACTGGAAATCCTCCAGATGATTTTGCAATGCCATGTAAGCTGCGTCCGCGTCTGGAGCATCCGCCAAACACAATTCCGCCCCCCGCAGGCACACATCCCGCAATTCCAGCTTCAGTGCCTGAGCCTCTGGACTATCATCCGTAGCCACCACCTGCAGGCGCACCAGATCCATCGGTGCCTCGGCCCTGGCCCCTCCAAAGATCAACGTTGCCATCAGCAACGCACAAAAAAACCGGCGATACAAGACAATTCCTCCTCTTTCAGGAAAATCTGTCTCTATCGTCGGCATTTTCATTCGGTTTTATGCAGTTAGAGCCTCAAAAAAATTCCAGATGCAAACTCCACTTTACCTTCAACGCGGCTCCCACATCATCTGCCGGTATGGCAAGTCCTCAAATCCCAGACTGCGGTAGAGCTTTTCGGCCCGAGCATTATCCGGTTCGATTTCAAGCCGGTAACGTGCGGCGGGTGCAATTTCCCGCAAGGCAGCAAATAGCGTCTTTCCCAGTCCATGCCCCTGAAACCGTGGCCGCACATAAATTTCATCCACCCAGATCACAGGGCCGCCCGCTTCCTGAGTATAGGTACGGCACAAAAGACAATAACCGGCCGTCTCGCCCTCCTGCTCAAGAATAAATCCCATAAGGTACTCCTCAGAGCGCATCATTTCGTCAAAAGCATCTTCAAAATGCTTCTTCGGCACGGGATGCAGCACGGCATTGGAATGATAAAATTCCTCCGCCATTGCAAGATACTCTTTTCGGTCTTCCGCTTTTATTTTCCGAATCAATTCTTCCACCTCCGACACCATCCGCCGCCGGATTCTCCCTTCTGGCAGCGTGGCAAATTTATAAGCTATTTCTCTGTTATTCCAATTCAGTTTCCCCATCGATGCCGCCCCGCATGGGAATATCCAGCGGCACGTATTCTCCCCTTCGACCTCGGGCACGCTGCACCTGAATTGCATGTTCCATGGAAACCTCGCTGGAAGCCCGGATGCGGCGCATGAGCATAGTTACTATACGCTCAATTTCACTTCCGGATCGATAATCGGTTTCTGCTGAAAAATCCGCACGCCCCTGAAGCAGCAAATCATCTGCCAGTTCTGTCTGGCCAGGCGGGTGTACCACAATGGAAAAACCGCCCTTCTGTTTGGTCATCTTCATGCAGGGTACGTCCGTCAACCCATCGGCAATATAAATCATATTTGAAAAGGGAATCCGACGCATATATTCGGGCGTGAAGGCGTTGAGATCCCTATCGTTGGTCACATCCAGTATACCCTTGTTGATGCGGAACAAATACTGCGTCTTAGATGTATAGTTCACTGCCGAGGACGGCCATACAGGATGCCCTGCCTCATCATAACAAAAGCAACTGGCAAATATGGCCTTAAATTCGTGGCCTATACGTGAGCCCTCAATAATTTCCGTCTGTCCAGAAGAAATGATGTAATGCTCTACATCCACATCCAACGAATTGCCAATCTGCCGTATGCGTCCGAACCACTCCTCCACTCCGGGAAAAAACTCCACACCTCGGCCCAATTGACGCAGCTGTTCCCTGGTGAGGGGCATACTATCCCCTGCCATATGCTTCATCAAATAGAGATAGGTCAGCACACTGTCCATCTGATGCTTCAGGGCAAAGTCTCGGCATGCGCCCCAAAATTCTCCCGGTTCCACATTGATGCCCGGCAAAAAGGTGTATTCCTGCATATCTCGGGGCGAAAGCGTCTTATCAAAATCATAAATCAGCGCTACGATGGGTCTGGGCAAGGAAATCCTCTCCTCTCAAGCGGCTTCACATCAGTGAAACAGAGCGATCTTCATGACGAAGATCGCTCCATATATTTGCCCTGCCTTAGGCGGCCTGTGTCCCATTGTCAGAGCTGCCGGTTCCATCCGCCTCAGCAGGCTGAATCAGCGCTTCCGTAGGCGCAGGCGTGGGCTCCGCGGTAGGTGCAGGCGTGGGCGTGGTAGCGCCAGGCGCATAGGGCGCATCGTCTGCATACAGGCGCGTCTGAGTCTCATTGTCGGCTATGCCAGTGGGATTAAGCCCCACCGTTTCCTGGAAGAGCTTGATCGCCGTTTGTGTCTTGCTACCAAACACGCCATCCCGGTTGTCGTTGAGATAACCTAGAACGTACAGGCGCACCTGCAACTGCTGAACGGTAACGCCTTCATCTCCCTTCTGCAGGGTGGCGTAGGTAACAGGTGCCTCTGTAGGTGCGGGCGTCTGGGTTTGCACCGTGATGGTCTGGCCATTGATCACGCCGGTAAGCTCCTCCGCGGAAGTAGCAGCCTCCAACTGTGCAATAGAATTATTCACAATCTGCCACCGGGCTTCGGAATCCTGCACCGAGGTATCACTGGGATTAGCCACCGCCAAGGCATCCATAGTCACGGCATTGCCGATGTTGTCCTCAATAGCCAGCAGAGCATCCATGAAGGTCTGATCGTTAGCTGCGGGCTCAGCGGGCATCAGGGCGCTAATGGCGCTCCTGCTCTGCTCCAGGCTGGTGGAAAGGGACAACACTCCATCGGTGGTATATTTGGAAATCAGATCGTTGATATAAGTACTTTCCACATGGCTCTTGATCAGCGCAATGCCCTGCTCATACAAAGACTCACTTACACCCACGATAGGAGAGGAGCTCTGATTCCCCCTCACATAGCGAATCCAGGCAGGAATGCCCACCGCGAGACCTGCAACCACTGCCAATGCAACCACAATTTTGACGATCTGGCCAATTCCAAAGCGGGGCGCACGACGGCTATAGGCTTCATATTCCTCATCGCTAATATCGTCGTAGGCATCTTCCTGCACATAGTCTCCAGCATCATAGTCCTCCTGAGGCTGGGCGTAGTCATCATATACCTCACCCTGCGCCCTGCGCCGGGAAGCTCCCCTGCGTCCCTGGTTATCCTCCAGCTTGCGGATATATTCACTCACATCCCGGGAGATACCCGCCCGTCCGTTGGACTGAATGGGCCGGCTGCGGAACTGAGACAAATCGATCTCCTCGTCCGGGCGCAGCTCCTCGTCCAATTCCTCCAACGTTTCCCGAGCTGCCTGAGACATGGGAACATCCTGCGACGCTCGAGGCCCATTTTCAGCTGCCTCCGTCTGCTGGCTGCCTGTCTGTCCACCCTCAGCGGAAGCAACCGCAGCCCTCATATCCCGCCGCACATCCTCCGGCGCCGACGCTCCTTCATATACGGGGCGGTACGTAGTGCGGCTATCCACCTCGCCATCAACCTGGTCCGCATCCTTCATACTGGTATAAGTCGTGCGCGTGTAATTATTCAGCGGTTCAAACGAAGTCTGACCCGGAGCAATGGTAAACTGAGCAGAGGTATACGGGATGCCGCCAAAACGGTTGTCGCCGATGGGCGCCTGACAGTTCGGGCAAACGGAATCGCCCGCATGGATGGTCTTCCCGCACTTCGAACAAAACATAGCCTGTCCTCCTCATTTGTTCCATGCCTTTCCGCCAGCCATCTAAATAGGCATAAAAACACATAGAACCATTCTATTATACATGATAAAATGGTTCCATGTGTACGTCAAGAATAATATTGTGACTTTAGTTAGACAATTGCTGTCAAATTCAATTGAAGATCTGTACCGACGGGACAGGCGGGTTGCATTCGGGGCAGACCGCCAAACCCTCTTCCAGCGCCTCGCGCACAGTCAGCTGCCTGCGATTGCTCTGAGTATTACACACCGGACCGGTATGATAGTACTTGGCACCGCTGCCAATGACGGAATACACGATAGTATTGTAGATAGCCTCCTGTTCGGCCATAAAAGCAGCACTGTCAGTAGCCTGAGGCGTAGGCGTAATTCCCGCGGCAGCATCCCGCTCAGCCTGACGTTGTGCCAACAGTTCATCCAAATTGGAGAGGGCAGATACTACGCCATCGTCGGGTGCAACAGTAACCGAAGGTGGAGCCACTGGAACGGGCACAGCCTGGCTGAGCTGCTGAGAAGGCAGCATCCATATACAAATGAGCGCCATTTCCACCGTAGCCAGTGCAGACACCAGCATTCTCCCCCGGGTGCGGAATACTCCCTGTCGCCACAGGAAAGCCAATCCCACAGGCGGCAACAGCAGGGTTAGAATCAATCCAAAAACGGCGCGACGGCTGCCCCGCTTCCCACTGGGCACGTCCATATTGGGCGTGTAAGCGGCATTGGCACCAGTCGTACTTCTTTCCTTCATGGGATCAGGCTTCCTTTCCTTCTGCGCGAATCTGTTCCAGCGCCTGAGCCAGCTGATCGGGGCAAGAAGTACCTGCACGACATTGAATACCCTTGCATTTTTCGATAACTTCGTCGATCTTCATGCCCTCTACCAGCCGGGAGAGCCCCTGGGTATTGCCATGGCAACCGCCAATAAACTCCACGTGGGCGATCCGATCGCCATCGGTGGAAATGAGAATCTGTTGGGAACAGGTACCCTGGGTCTTGTATCTGAACATTTTTTTATCCCTCCTGTGCGTTTACCTCCCTATTATACGTTTGAGCCAAACCAAAAGTCAAGCGCCGCAAATCCCTGCCGGGGCTTGAAATTAGGGCAAAATGGTTGTATCATGTAGACGGGGTTTAATCATTTATGGAAGGGAGTATCGCGCATGAGCATTACTAAAACCAGTTTCGGCCGCCTGGCAGACGGCCGTGAGGCGGATCTATACATATTAAAGAACGTAGCAGGCGCTTCTGTGGAAATCACCAACTACGGTGGCATTCTGCGCGCCATTAATGTCCCCGATAAAAATGGAGAGCTGGGCAATGTGCTGTTGGGCTACGACGAAGTTTCCGGCTATGAGCCCTGCTGCGGCTATCTGGGCGCGCTGATCGGCCGGGTAGGCAACCGCATCGCCCGGGGCGAATGCGAAGTGAGCGGGCAGAAACTGTATCTGGCATGCAATGAAAACGGCAAAAACCATCTGCATGGGGGTACCGAGGGCTTCAACCTGAAGCTGTGGCAGGCTACGCCCTTGGAGGGCATCTGTGAAGATTCTCTGATTCTTAAGTACACCAGTCCTGATGGAGAAGAGGGCTATCCAGGGCAGCTGAAAGTGATGGTGACTTACACCTGGACGGATGAAAACGAACTGGTTATCCGCTATGAAGCCGTCAGCGACAAGGACACACTCTGTAATCTCACTAACCACGCCTATTTCAACCTGGAGGGCGAAGGCAGCGGCAAGGTGCTAGATCACATTTTTGAAATCAACGCTGATACCTTCACCGTGGGAGACAGCGAACTGATTCCCACGGGAGAACAGCGGGATGTGACAGGCAGTCCCTTTGACTTCCGCCAGGGTGTGCGTCTGGGCGACGTAATTGCCCAGACTGAGAGCAATGATCAACTGAAGGCCGGCCATGGAGTGGATCACAATTTCAACATCAACGATCCGGAAGCAGGTCTGCGCTTCGCTGCAAGCGTCACCGCACCCGTCAGCGGACGGATCATGGATGTGTTCACCGATATGCCTGCCATGCAATTCTACGCAGGTTGTTGTCTGGAGAGCATCAACCCCGGCTCCTGCGGACGCAAGTACGAACATTTTGAAGGCTTCTGTCTGGAAACTCAGTATGCACCGGATTCCATCAACCACCCTAATTTCCCGGACAGTGTGCTCTATGCCGGTGAAAAGTACGACTTTACCACCGTATTTGCCTTTGATACTGTAGAGGATGAGGACTGAGCGCCTCTCCCTTTCCAGCACATTTGAAATCAGCAACGCCCGGCTCCAGCCAGGCGCAAGAAAAGGAGTTTTGTCAACATGGAGGTTCGCACCCGTTTTGCCCCCAGCCCCACGGGCTATATGCATCTGGGCAATTTGCGCACCGCGCTGTACACCTATCTCTATGCCCGCCGCTGCGGAGGAAAATTTATCCTGCGCATTGAGGACACTGATCAGGAGCGCGAAGTGGAAGGCGCGGTGGATGTCATTTACAATTCCCTGCGCACCGCCGGACTTACTCACGACGAAGGACCGGAT
This sequence comes from Clostridiales bacterium, assembly GCA_019419995.1. Classification (GTDB taxonomy): domain Bacteria; phylum Bacillota; class Clostridia; order Christensenellales; family Aristaeellaceae; genus SFTH01. Next base: position 182,993 of record JAHZHZ010000002.1, on the reverse strand, counting down.
GTGGGCGGTCCCTGCGGGCCCTACATCCAGTCTCAGCGCAAGGATAGCTACCTGCCCTACGCAAAGCAACTGGTAGAATCCGGTCACGCCTACTACTGTTTCTGCACCCGGGAAAGGCTGGAAGAGGAGCGCGCCCGGGCGGAAGCAAAGGGTGAAACCTTCAAATATGACAAGCACTGTCTGCACCTGAGTCCGGAAGAAATTCAGAGAAAGCTGGATGCAGGCGAGCCCTACGTCATTCGTCAGAATATTCCATCCACCGGTAAAGCGAGCTTTGACGATGTGATTTACGGACACGTAGAGGTAGATTGCGACACATTGGATGACAACGTGCTGATCAAGGCCGACGGACTACCCACTTACAACTTTGCAAATGTGGTAGACGATCATCTGATGGGCATTACCCACGTAATGCGCGGCAACGAATACCTCTCCTCTGCGCCCAAGTATAACCTCCTCTATGAGGCCTTCGGTTGGACGCCGCCCACTTATGTACATCTAACCCCGGTCATGGTGGAAGTAGAGGGTGAAAACGGCGAAAAAATCAAGCGGAAAATGTCCAAGCGCAAGGGGGATCCGTCATTTGAGGACCTGCTGGCTCAGGGTTATCTCTGTGATGCCATTATCAATTACCTGGTTCTGCTGGGTTGGAGTCCTCGCAGCGAAAGGGAATTCTTTACCCTGAAGGAACTGGAGGAATGCTTTGATCTGGAGGGCTTGTCCAAGAGTCCCTCTGTATTTGACCAAGCAAAGCTCAACTGGTTTAATGCAGAATATATCCGCAAACTGACACCGGAAAAATACCTTGAATTGGCCACCCCATGGCTCGAGAAGGTATTGGATCCCGAAAAATTTGATTTCATACGCCTGGGCCAGCTGCTTCAGGGCCGCACGGAAGTTTTCAATCAGCTTCCAGAAATGGTTCACTTCCTGGCGCAAATGCCTGTATTGGACAACGCTCTGTATGTAAACAAAAAACAAAAGAGCACCTTGGAGAGCGCCAAGGCAGCCCTGAATTTTGCCAAAGATGTGCTGGAGGGCATGGAAGACTGGACGGAACAGTCCCTGCACGACGTCATGATGGCGGCCATTCCCCAGACGGGCATGAAAAACGGACAGATACTATGGCCGTTGCGCATCGCCATCTCCGGTCAGATGTCCACTCCCGGAGGAGCCTTTGAAATCGCCTATCTGTTGGGCAGGCAGGAAACTTTGCGTCGCTTGGATGCTGCAATCGGGCAACTGTAATCGCCCATCAAAAGGTATTGTTTGTCCCGGAAGCCTATAAGGTTCCGGGACCTCTTTCCGTCAAATTACGCGGATTATAGCTTATCCCCGCATCCGCCTTTATCGAAAACCACGGAGCGTAAATACCAATGTTTAATCGAAAACAAATCTGGAGCCTGCTGATCCCCCTGATGATCGAACAAGTACTCACCTCTCTGATGGGTACTGCCGACACCATGATGGTTTCCAACGCCGGCTCTGCCGCCATCTCCGCCGTTTCCCTGGTGGACTCTATCAATGTATTGCTCATCTACATCTTTTCGGCCATGGCCACCGGAGGTGCTATCCTCTGCGCCCAGCATCTGGGCCGAGGTCAGCAGCAACAGGCTCAGGAAACAGGCCGGCAATTGATCTTCACCGTCACGGCCATTTCCACGCTGGTCATGCTGGCGCTGGTATTTTTTCGCGGTCCTGTACTCAAATTAATCTTTGGTTCCGTAGAACCCGATGTAATGAACAACGCGGAAATCTATCTGTTTATCACCGCCCTGTCCTATCCCTTTATCGCCCTGTATAACGCAGGTGCGGCACTTTTCCGAGTGGATGGGAATTCACGTCTGCCCATGGCAGTATCCACCGTTTCCAATCTGGTCAACATTATTCTCAATGCAGTATTCATCTTTTCCATGAACATGGGAGTTGCCGGTGCGGCGCTGGCAACGCTCATTTCTCGGGTACTGTGCGCCGCGTGTATTCTCTTCTATTTGAGCTTGCCCCGCCAGGCCATCGTCGTAAAAGGCTATCTGCACTTTCGCCCCGATTTCAAGCGTATACTGCGCATCATGGCCATCGGCATTCCCACAGGCATTGAAAACGGCATGTTTCAGTTCGGCAAGCTGGCCATTCAATCCACAGTTTCTACACTGGGCACCACTGCCATCGCCGCTCAGGCCATGACAGCTATACTCGAAGCCATGAACAGCAACGCTCAAATTGGCATTGGTCTGGGCCTGATGACAATCGTGGGCCAGTGCATGGGTGCAGGCAGAGTAGATGAAGCCCGAAAGCACATCCGCCAACTCACTCTCTATGGTGAGATCACCACCATCATTGCCTGTGGCCTGACAGCCCTATTGGTACTTCCCATCACCCGCATTGCCGGTATGGAACCTGATGCTGCTGCACTGACCGTACAGTTGACTTATGTGATCTGTATTTATAAACCTCTATTCTGGTCCCTGGCCTTCATCCCCGCCTACGGCCTGCGGGCTGCGGGCGACGTGCGTTACTCCATGATCCTTTCCACTCTGACCATGTGGATATTGAGGGTAATCGTAGCTATCGTCCTCATCCGAGTCTTCCACTTCGGTCCTTTGGCGGTCTGGATCGGCATGTTTACAGATTGGACCGTGCGGGGTCTGCTCTTTCTCCACCGCTTCCGGGGCGATCGCTGGACCCGCTTTCAACTCATCGAATCCTGAGCTCCCTGCAGCTGCACAATTACCAGCTCCGGCCGGTTGAACAGCCGGGGCAGCCACCCCTTGGCGAGGCCCCGGCTGACAATCATCCGGCCCTCGCCAATCTCATATTCGCCCCCCGCATAGTGGGGGAACCAACCCTGATTGGGAGCCCAAAGGCCATTGATCAAAGGAGGCAGACGAAGCTGGCCCCCATGGGCATGCCCCGCCAACACCAGGTCAAAGCCTGGGGTGTATCGCTCCACGCGCTCAGGACGATGGCTCATTAGCACGGTAAAAGTATCGTCTTCCGCTCGACAATTTTCCAGCTGATCCAGCCATTGCTGACGGTAGAGGAAAATGGGATCATCTACTCCGCAGATGCGCACCTCACCCAACATTGTGCTCTCTCCCTCCAATATCCGAGCGCCTGCCTCCGCCAGTAGGGTTTTGATCTTTTCCATGCCCTCATCTCCATCGTCGTGCTCATGATTTCCGCTGACATAGTACACAGGCATCCGATCTGCCACGCCACGAACCAGCGCCAATGCTCCCCGCAGTTCGTCCGGGCCATCGGCCATATCTCCCACCATGAGTAAAGCGTCGGGCGCGGCAGCTAGTACGGCATCTATCAGCTCCGCTTCGTTTTCGCCATATCGGGAGTTATGCAAATCGCTCACCACCGCCAATGTGGTGGAAGATTTCAACTTGGGGCTTTCAATTCGGTAGGTGCGCACTATCAGTTTCTGAGAAAAGGCAAAGGGCAGCAAAGCCAATAAAAGGACTATCGCCGCGCAAATAATTATTTTCTTTTTCATATTTCCTTCTCTCCTTTCAGTAAATAGTGCTTGGACGCGTCTTTTGTCCTCCCGGTTCCCAAATACAGGGAGCTGCCGAAAAAACGGCAGCTCCCTGTAGCATACCTCACATATTTTCCCCGCTCAATAGCCCAGTTCAGCACCCGCTGCATACACGTCCTTCAGAGCCGGATAGAGTTTTTTATAAATAGCATAGCTCTTGCGGTAGAGCGGCTGATTGGTCGGATCGGGATGGCATTCGGTTTCGGGATGAATCACCTGCACGGCCTCCGTCAGGTTCTTCCACAGGCCCGCACCCACTCCGGCCACCAGAACGGCTCCGTAAGCGCCACCTTCGCTGGCCGCAGACATGGTGTACACCGGCAGATCAAAAATATCCGCCTGCATCTGCCGCCACAGAGCGCTGGCAGCACCGCCGCCAGAGGTATAGATTTTTTCATTTTGGGTCATGGAACCAAAGATATCCACCAGCTGGCACAGGGAATAGGTAACCCCTTCCATCACAGCCCGGGTGAGATCGCCCCGGGTGGTGCTCAAACTCATGCCATAGAAACTGCCCCGGGCATTGGGATCCGGATAGGGACAGCGTTCACCCGCCAAATAGGGCGTAAAGACCACGCCATTGGAGCCGGGCACGGAGCTTTCTGCCTGCTCGCCCATGATATCATAGACATTCCTGCCGGTTTCGGAAGCCTCCTTTATTGCGCCTTCACAAAGGGTATCCCGATACCAGCGGTAAGAACCTCCAGCAGACAGAGTGCATCCAAAGTCCGTCCACAGGCCCGGTTCATTTCCGCAGAACATCTGCAAATCGCCGTTGGGATTGTCCTCGTAGTGGTCCAGACCCATGGTCACATTTCCGCTGGTGCCAATCACCACACCCAGAACGCCGGGCTTAACCAATCCAGAACCCACAGCTTGGATCACCGCGTCACCGCCACCCGCATAGCAGGGCAGACCCTCAGGCAGACCCGTCAGCTGCGCCACGTCGCATGTGACATAGCCAGCCAGCGTGGTGGATTCCACCGCCTTTGGGAAAATGGATTTATCCAGGCCGGCGATTTTGATCAGCTCGTCACTCCAAACCCGATTTTTCGTATCGAAGAAACCCGTTCCGGAAGCATCTGAAACATCGATCATGACTTCTCCCGTCATGCGGTAGCGGATATAATCCTTGGGACAAACGAAAACCTTCATGCGCTTGAAGTTCTCCGGCTCCTCATCCCGCAGCCAAAGAATCTTGCCGCCGGTATAGCCGGTGAGCATGCGATTATTGGTGAGTTTTAGCAGGCCCTTTAAGCCGCCTGCCTGCTCGGTGATCCAGTCGCACTGTTTTTGAGTGCGCTGATCGCACCAGAGAATAGCGGGACGAATCACCTGGTTGTTTTCATCCAGCGCCACCAGGCCGTGCATTTGACCGGAATAGCTCAATCCGGCGATATCCCCCGGGTTAACCTGGGCCTCTTTCATGATGACCTTCAGGCCGCGAACCACACCCTGCCACCAATCCTCAGGATTTTGTTCCGCCCAGCCGGGCCGGGGCGTAGAAAGGGGATATTCCTGGGTAGAAGATGCCACCACTTTGCCCGTCTCATCGATCATGATGCACTTCGCACCAGAGGTACCCACATCCAATCCAATCAGATATTTCATTATGTCAACACTCCTTTACTTCCGAATGTTTTTCAGCTTCTGAGAAATGCGGCTGATTTTTTCAAAGTCCAGCCGATTCTCCTCGCCCCGAATGAGGCGGGCGATATTCTTTCTATGGCAGAACAGGGCGAGCAAGCTGGCAAAAGCAGCAAAGCCCAGCTGCGCCCCATAGTACGCGCTGCCGCGCATAAAAATAGCTATCAGCGGCGTATACAACACCGCCGCCGCCACACTACCCACAGACATATACCTCAGCGTGGCCGCTACACCCACCACCAGAACCGTCAGCACCAGTGCGATCCACGGATTCAGCGCCAGAATCAGCCCCAGGGAAGTGGCAATCCCCTTCCCACCTTTAAAGTGAAACACCACGGGAAAATCGTGGCCGATGATGGCACACGTGCCACCAATGAGCATGCCGATCTCCCCACCCAGTATGTTGCCTAGTTCCGCCGCCAGAAAACCCTTGAGGCAGTCTCCCACCAGTGTCAACACGCTGGGAACCCAGCCCAACGTGCGCAGAACATTGGTAGTTCCCGCATTACCACTGCCCCGGGTCCGTATGTCTTTAACACCGTAGGCTCTGGAAATCAGTATGCCCACGGAAATATTGCCCAGAAAATAGCCTACCACGGCAATCAAAAGATGCTTCAGCCACAGCACCATTACGCATCATCCCTCTTCTTTTCACGAAGTATGAACCTGAGGGGCGTACCCTCAAAGCCAAAGGACTTCCTGAACTGCTTTTCCAGATACCGCTCGTAGGAAAAGTGCATTAGCTTCTCGTCGTTGACAAACATCACAAACGTGGGCGGCTGCACTCCCTGCTGAGTGGCGTAATAGATCTTGAGCCGGCGGCCCGAGGTGGCCGGAGGCTGCAGCGCCGCCTGTGCATCGGCAAGTATGTCGTTGAGCAAGCCCGTACCGATCCGCCTTCTAGCCTCACTACACGCGGCTTTAACCGCTTCCAGCACCCGATTAACCCGCTGACCAGTGAGCGCGGAGATGTACAGAACCGGTGCATAGGCCATGAATTTCAAATTTTCCCGCACCTGAGCGGTAAATTCGTTCATGGTGCGGTCATTCTTCACCACCGCGTCCCACTTATTGACAACGATCACCGCTGCCTTACCCTGTTCATCGATGTAGCCTGCAATCTTGGCATCCTGCTCCGTCACCCCCTGGGTGGCGTCAATTACCAACAGTGCCACATCGCAACGGTCGATTGCCGCCAGTGCCCGCACGATAGAAAAACGCTCCAGCGTCTGATAGCCAATAGCCCTCTTGCGGCGAATACCCGCCGTATCAATGATGATAAAATCGTCTCCTGCTTCGTCGGTAAAGCGAGTATCGATAGCATCCCGGGTAGTACCCGCAATATCAGAGACCATCACCCGCTCCTGACCCAGTATGCGGTTGACCAGCGAACTCTTACCTACGTTGGGCTTGCCACATACCGCCAGAGAAATAGCCTGAGACTGCTCGGGTTCCTCCTCGGGGTCCGGAAAATACCGGCACAACTCCTCCAGTAAATCACCCAAATTCAACAGGTTTACCGACGAAATGCCAATGGGATCGCCCAAACCAAGGTTATAAAATTCATAGATATTATCCATGGAGCGAATATGATCAATCTTGTTGACCACAAGCAGGATGGGCTTTCGAGTTTTGCGCAGCATATCCGCCACGCTCTGATCATCCGCCGTCATCCCTGTCTTACCATCCACAAAGAATAGAATTACATCACAGGTCTCAATGGCGATTTCCGCCTGGCGGCGCATCTGCGTCAGCAATGGATCTTCACTGAGCGGATCAATACCGCCGGTATCGATCAGTGTAAAAGCATAGTTCTGCCATTCACAGTCCAGATAGACCCGATCACGGGTCACGCCGGGCGTATCCTCCACAATGGCCACGCGTCGCCCGGCCATGGTGTTAAAAAAGGTGGATTTGCCCACATTGGGGCGACCGACGATTGCTACAAGGGGTTTTGCCATATGCCGTCAATTCCTCCAATTTCATCAGCGCACATCCAGCAGCGCCTGCAAAAGATCCTCTCCACTGCGGCCCACGGGTACAACCCTGCGCCCCAGCCGCGCCTGAACCTCTTCCAGGGTCATATCATCCAGGAAGCGATCGCCCTCACTACGCAACATGCAGCCGGTAATCAGAATCCGTTCCCCTTCTTCTGCCTGCAGGCAACGACACAGATCACCGCCCGTTACCAGGCCAGAAACCGTCACCGTGGACCCAAAAAAGCGATTCTCCACACCGATCACCCGCGCCTGAACTCCCGTTAGGGGATGCTCCTCCAAGAGCCGCCGCAAAAACGGCGCAGCGGAGATTCCACAACCAATTAGCACCCGTTTTTTCTCTCCATCCGAGCGGCGCTGTTGTGCCTCCAGCCCTCGCCACGCCTCGTCAAATTCCGTTTCCAGTAGTCGCAAGAGTCCCACACCATCATCAATCTGGGCATAGCCCTCATATTCTTCATCCCCAGGAAGATCCATACCTGCAATCAGATAAAATTCATCTGCCGGGAAGACAAAGCGAGTACCCCTCTCCTTCAGCAGCTTTTCCCGATAATGATTGGCGGTATCTATCACTGACTGAGCCTCTTGCGGCATATAGGGACGCAATGGATGCAAGCCCTCCCGATGGCCCGTCAGTCCCACGGGAACCAGTGCCAGCGAAAGTGTTCCAGGAATCTCCGCCAGGCGCAGAATCGTCTGTTCCAATGCCGGCCCATCGTTAATACCTGGACACAGCACCGCCTGGGTATGGAATTCAATCCCGCCCTCTGACAGCCGACGAAGCTGATCCATCAGCCGCGCACCTCGGCTCTGCCCAAGGACGCGTGCGCGCAACTCCGGATCCACAGCGTGCACGGAAATATACAGGGGCGAAGCATGGCGGCGAATGATGCGCTCGATCTCCCGATCGGAAACGTTGGTCAGTGTCACATAGTTGCCCATCATCAGTGACATGCGCCAGTCGTCATCCTTTAAGCGCATACTGGGCCGTACATGCGCAGGAAGCTGATCTACAAAGCAGAACAGACAGTGGTTACAGCACATGCGCATGCCGGACATCATGGGTTTTTCAAAATTCAGGCCCAGAGGTTCATACTCCTCCTTGCGCACATATACAACACGTTCCCGACCGTTGCGGCGCACGTCCATTCGCAGTCTGCCCTCCGCAGTAAGCGCCTGATAATCCAGGAAATCAATTATTGTCTCCCCGCCGATGCGCAGGATTTCATCACCTGCCAGCAATCCAGCTCGCTGTGCCGGACTGCCTCGCTCAACTGAAAGTATTTTCTGTGCCATCTCTTCCCCTTTACATGCCTCGACAGGTTAAAACAATTCAAAATTCAACCAATTTTATTATCTCGCAAAAACATTTTTGAGTCAACAACCAAATTGCAAATTTCCCGTCCCAATTTCAATATATAACGTTTAATTCAAGCTCTTTTGGTGCAAATTAACAAAACGGTGCTTGCTTAATCACCCAAAATACTACTATAATAAATTGCTTATTCGAGATTAGGTTGAAAGGTAGAACTGAATTTGCATAGGAGGAATTGACATGGCACAGAAGTACGTATATCTGTTCAGCGAAGGCAACGCTACCATGCGAAACCTGCTCGGCGGAAAGGGCGCCAACCTGGCGGAGATGACCTCCCTGGGTATGCCCGTTCCTCAGGGTTTCACCATCACCACGGAAGCATGCACGCGCTATTATGATGATGGCCGCAGCATTGGCGATGACATTCTTGAACAGATCAACGCAGCACTTTCCAAAATTGAGGAAATCAACGGCAAGAAGTTTGGCGATACCAAAAATCCGCTGCTGGTCTCCGTTCGTTCCGGCGCCCGCGCCTCCATGCCGGGTATGATGGATACCATCCTGAACCTGGGTCTGAACGACGAAGTGGCCGCGGGCCTGATCGCTGGCAACCCCGATCCCAAGTTTGAGCGCTTCGTTTATGACTCCTATCGCCGCTTCATTCAGATGTTCTCCGACGTGGTCATGGAGCTTTCCAAGAAGCGCTTCGAAGTGATCATCGATGAAGTGAAGGAAGCTAAAGGCATCACCCAGGACATCGATCTGGACACCGAGGATATGAAGACGCTGGTTAAGCGCTTCAAAGCTTTCTACCGTGAAGAGAAGGGCGAAGACTTCCCCGTGGATCCCAAAGTACAGCTAATGGAGGCTGTAAAAGCCGTATTCCGTTCTTGGGACAACCCCCGCGCCAATGTCTATCGCCGCATGAACGATATCCCCTATTCCTGGGGTACCGCTGTCAACGTACAGCCCATGGTGTTTGGTAACCTGAATGAGAAATCCGGTACTGGTGTTGCCTTTACCCGCGATCCCGCCACAGGTGAAAAAGCGCTCTTCGGTGAGTACCTGATCAATGCTCAGGGCGAAGACGTGGTTGCCGGTATCCGTACCCCCAGCCATATTTCCCAGCTTCAGAACGATATGCCTGAGGTCTATGAGCAGTTCAAGACCATTGCCAACAATCTCGAAAACCACTATCGCGACATGCAGGACATGGAGTTCACCATCGAAAACGGCAAGCTTTACATGCTGCAGACTCGCAACGGCAAGCGTACTGCCGCCGCCGCTCTGAAGATCGCTGTTGATCTGGTGGATGAAGGTATGATTTCTGAAGAAGAAGCTGTGTTGCGCGTAGAGCCAAAACAGCTGGATTCTCTGCTTCACCCCACCTTTGATGCCAAGGCCCTCAAAGCCGCCACACCGGTGGGCCAGGGTCTGGCCGCTTCTCCGGGCGCTGCCTGCGGTCAGATTGTCTTTACCGCTGAAGATGCCAAAACCTGGGCTGAGCGCGGCCAGCGCGTAGTGTTGGTTCGTCTGGAAACCTCTCCGGAAGACATCGAAGGCATGGTAGCCTCTCAGGGTATCCTGACTGTGCGCGGCGGAATGACTTCCCACGCGGCAGTTGTGGCCCGTGGCATGGGTACTTGCTGTGTATCCGGCTGCTCCGAAATCAAGATGCATGCTGAAGAAAAGTACTTCACCCTAAATGGTCGGGACTATCACGAGGGCGACTGGATTTCTCTGGATGGCTCCACCGGTAAGATCTATGGTGAAGCCCTGCCCACTGCTGAAGCCACCATTTCCGGCGATTTCGGCCGCTTTATGGCGTGGGCTGATGCTGCGCGCAAGCTGCAGGTGCGCACCAATGCCGATAATCCCCGCGACGCCGCGCAGGCAGTCAAGTTTGGTGCTGAAGGTATCGGCCTGTGCCGTACGGAGCACATGTTCTTTGAAGGCGACCGCATTAAGGCCGTTCGCGAAATGATTTTGGCCAAGGATGTGGAGGGCCGCAAGGCTGCTCTGGCCAAGCTGCGTCCCTATCAGCAGGGTGACTTTGAAGCCATGTATCGCGTACTTGAGGGTCGTCCCATGACCGTGCGCTATCTGGATCCGCCACTCCATGAGTTCCTGCCCACCAAAGAAGAAGAAATGGCGGAACTGGCCAAGGATATGAACGTCACCGTCGAAGACATCAAGGAGACTGTGGCTGCACTACACGAGTTTAACCCGATGATGGGCCATCGCGGCTGCCGTCTGGCTGTCACCTATCCGGAAATTGCCGAGATGCAGACGCAGGCTGTCATTGCCGCCGCTATCAACGTCAATCGCAAGTATCCCGAGTACAAGATTGTGCCCGAGATCATGATTCCGCTGGTAGGCGAAGCAAAGGAACTGAAGTTCGTCAAAGATGTGGTAGTCGCTACCGCTGATAAGCTCATCAAGGAAGCAGGCGTTGAGCTGGAATACCATATCGGCACCATGATTGAGATTCCTCGTGCTGCCATTACCGCCGATGCCATCGCCAAGGAAGCTGAATTCTTCTCCTTCGGCACTAACGACCTGACTCAGATGACTTTCGGCTTCAGCCGCGACGATGCCGCGAAGTTCCTGGGTGCCTACTACGATCACAAGATTTACGAGTTTGATCCTTTCGCCAAACTGGATCAGGCAGGCGTCGGCGCAATGGTGCAGATGGCCTCCGAAAAGGGCCGCTCTGTACGTCCCAACATTAAGCTGGGTATTTGCGGTGAGCACGGTGGCGATCCGTCGAGCGTAGAGTTCTGCCACAAGATTGGTTTGAACTACGTCTCTTGCTCTCCCTTCCGCGTACCGATCGCTCGCTTGGCTGCTGCACAGGCCGCGATCAACGAGAAGAACGCTAAGTAATAAGCAGTTGATTCAAGCTACTATTGGAGGGAAAAATCCCTCCAATAGACATAGTTTTAATCTAAAAAGCTCCGCGCTATGTCTGATCGCATAGCGCGGAACTTTTTCTGCTCATTGATACGAACAGGCACATTTGTACATTTTCCTCGCAAGAAAAAATGTTTACAAAGGCCATTACACAAATTATGGAAAACCTTATATCACCTACCCCACCTACATCAAGAGCCTGACTGATGCGTCACTGGCCGTAATGAGAACTCCAATAAATAAAAGTATCTCCCCACATAAAAGCGGCGCTAAACGTAGCGCCGCTTTTAATTAAGCTAATGATTTATCAGAAAATCATTGATTCTGTTTTTCTAAATTTAAGTTGGCTACTCCTTCCGCCCTATACGCCTACTTTTGAGGGCGGCGAGCAAACATGAAGTGCTCCTCATACCAATCATCAATCGAATTGGTTTGCACCTTTCCCGCGTTTTGAGAAGCTTCTATAAATTTTCCACTGCCCAGATATATCGCCGTATGATCACAAACCCCATCTTCGTCGGTATCAAAGCAGAGAACATCGCCCTTCTTAATATCGGAAACATCGCTAACCTTTTCGTGGCGACTATCTGAGGCCTGACTTGCAGCTGTACCATTCATAGAATACCCACACTTTTCCATGCAATACTCTACAAAAGCAGAACAGTTGAAGCTGGCCGGAGGATTGGCATCCAAAGCGTAGGGACGGCCCACCAAAGCCTTTGCCAGCGCAATTACCTTGTCGATGCTGCTTGCAGGAGTCTGCGAGCCCGACCCACTGGAACTGCCCGAACCACCACTACCTGAACCACTGCTCCCACCTGATCCAGAAGAGCTCCCGGACTGGTTTTCCTTCCATTCGAGATACTCTTTGTACGCTTTATAGGCCTGGCGCACTTCAGATTCGCTGGCCAATCTGTCCTTATCCACATAACCGGTGATGGACCCTGAACTATTTTGGACTCGGCAGTATCCATTGCTATAACCCACTACATAAACCACGGTTGCCTTGGGAATAGTGCCCAGTTTGGTAGATGATGAACTATCTCCCTTATATACTGATGTTGACTTGATGGTATACGCCTTAATCCGCTCAGTCAGGTTGAGATACTTCACGGGTATGTATCCTACATTGCCCTTGTGCTCAATGCGTGCCCACCCTTTGGCATAACCCGTAACCGTAACCGTCGCACCTTTGGGCGCAGAAACACTGTATTTGCTGGATTTAGAAGGCCCACTGTAGACCCGCGCTGAAGCGGAATTGATCTTGGCCTTAAAGGATGCTGCTAGTGCCGGAGCGCAAGTAGCCGACAGGAGCATAACGCTCAACGTTATAACCAGCAACCGGCGTAACATCTTTGTCGCTTTCATCAAATCACCCGATTCATCGTATTTGCCACTAAACCGCATTTATTATATTACAATATTATGTCAAAATCAAGGTTTTTATTCTTCAAATGAATAAATTTACCCAATCATTAATCTATTAAAATGTAATTAACATCATATTGCCCTAAATATGTCTAAAATTGCTTTGCAATCGCATATTACCAAGCACTTGCAAACCCATTTATGTGAAGGTATAATGAAAATATAGAGCAAAAGGAAGTGATTAGATGGCTGAAATGCGGCAACGAATCGCAGTAATTGGTGGATCAAATGTTGATATCGGCGGCTTCCCCGACGGCGTTTTAATACAGAAAGATTCCAACCCTGGCCAGGTTCGCCTATCTCCCGGTGGGGCGGGGCGGAATATTGCAGAAAATGCTGCTCGCTTGGGATTGGAAGTTGAATTGTTCACGGCATTGGGCAACGACTCCAATGGGCGCATGTTGCTGGAGGATTGCCGTTCCAAAGGCATTGGAACAAAAGGTTGTATCACTGTTTCAGAAGGCCATACTTCCGTATATTTGTTTATTGATGATGCTCGGGGCGATATGTGTTGTGCCATCAGCGATATGGAAATTCAGAATATCCTGATTCCTGATCGCATTGCCCCATATCTTACCATGCTCAATGCCATGGATGCAGTGGTTATCGACGCCAACCTTCCTGAGGAAACCATCTTCTATCTGTCCAAGGAGCTGCACGTACCCATATTTGCCGATACAGTTTCCGCTGCCAAAGCAATTCGGCTGCGTCGTGCTCTGCCCCGAATCTTTTGTTTGAAACCCAATCGCATGGAGGCTGAACTTCTTGCGGGCATTCCCATTCGGGATGCAATGGATGCTTCTGAAGCAGCCCGGCAACTCAATCTAGCCGGTGCAAAGCGCGTCTATCTAACGATGGGTACCCAGGGGGCTCTCTATGCAGAAAACGGCCGATGCGGTTTTCTGCCTTACACTTCCTGTAATGCAGTCAATGCCACAGGCGCAGGTGATGCCTTTACGGCGGCATTGGTATGGGCCTATTGTGAGGGGTTAAGCGTGCGCGAAAGTGGCATTGCAGGCACAGCGGCAGCCATGATCGCAGTCAATTCCATGGATACAGTCAATCCGGAAATGAGTCGTGCTCACCTGATCGAAAAAATGCGTGAACTATCCGCTAAACTTTAAAAGCAGGAGGAAAAAGACTTATGAGTTTGTGCCCCTATCTGGATATCTCCACCGAAGTTAAAGAGGCGTTACAGGCATCCAAACCTGTGGTGGCCCTTGAATCCACCATCATTTCTCATGGCATGCCCTATCCGCAAAATGTGGATACAGCTCTAAACGTTGAAAAAATCATCCGGGAAAACGGCGCCACACCCGCTACCATTGCCATTATCGGCGGACGGCTCAAAGCCGGTTTATCTGAAGAAGAAATACGCTACCTTGGGCAAAAAGGTTATGCAGTAAACAAGACTTCCCGCAGGGACCTGCCAGCCCTAGTTGCTCAGGGTAAAGATGGAGCTACCACAGTAGCCACCACTATGATTATAGCCAACATGGCAGGAATCCGGATATTTGCCACAGGTGGTATTGGAGGCGTACACCGGGGTGCAGAAACCACTATGGATATTTCCGCGGATCTGGAAGAATTGGCGCAAACCAGTGTAATGGTAGTATGTGCAGGTGCAAAATCCATATTAGATCTGGGTTTAACCCTGGAATACTTGGAAACCAAGGGCGTGCCGGTAGTGGGCTACAGAACAAAAGAGTTGCCCGCGTTTTATACCCGCAAAAGCGGCTTTAGCGTAGACTACCAAATGGATACGCCCGAGGAAATCGCTGCCACTTTCCGTGCAAAACTGAATATGGGCCTCAAAGGAGGCATTTTGATTGCCAACCCCATTCCGGAAGAATATTCCATGGACCCCAATGTTATCAACAAAGCCATTGATCAGGCTCTAGATGAAGCCCATGCCCAGGGTATACAAGGAAAGAATATCACACCATTTTTATTGGCAAAAATCAAGGATATCACCGGCGGCCACAGTTTATCCTCCAACATACAGCTTGTATACAACAATGCCCGTTTGGCCGCACAAATCGCCTGCAAACTGTAAATTTTTTCCCATCTCCATTTCCCCGCCCAGAATGCTTTTGGGCGGATTTTTTCATCTATTTGTGAATATATAAAGCAAATAAATTATGCAAGTTGACATAATTTCTTGAATATAGTTGCAATTCTTGACAAACAGCTTCCGAAACGGTATGATAGACGAGGAGAAAATCGGAGGTATTACAGAAATATGGACAGTATTGATCTCAAAATTGTATCCATGCTCAAGAAGAATGCACGTGTTTCAGCTTCTGCTATCGCCAAGGAAGTCGGCCTGGCGGTATCCTCCGTGACTGAGCGCATTCGACGTCTGGAGAATCAAGGGGTAATTCTTCAATATACGGCAATTGTGGACAATAGCAAGATCGAAGGCGGCATTACCGCCATGATCGGCATTAAGATTGAGCATACTCGTTATATTGACAAGCTGGCAAATATCATTTCCAGCGATCCACATGTAGTATCCTTCTACATACTGACGGGGGATTTAGATTACCTAGCCTCTATTTATGCGGTATCTACAGAAGAATTTCGTCAGGTACACCGCTCCATAGCAAGCTTGGAAGGCGTTGCCTCTGTGAAAACTTACTACATCTTGGGAAACAAATCCAATGAGGAAAAGGAATCTGATTGAGCCAATGAAAAAGCGTCGGGGCTTCCGCAGAAGCCCCGACGCTTTTTTAGTTTCTTTGCAAAGCTTATTAAAGCCAAGCCTACAGCATGCGCATTAACCGCACGCATCGGCCCAGAACCCGTACCTGGGGTGCAGGTGCAGCCACGGCATCAAACTCCCGGTCAAATGACTGCATCTGAATGCGCATGCCATCCAATTTCAACAATTTGCGCACCATGCGCACGCCCTTATATTCCACCAACATGAGTGCCCCATCTTGTGCCCGGGTTTCTGGAACGGTCAGCAACAGATCTCCCGAATATACCCTGAATCCCCGCAGGCTATCATCCGGGACGCGAAAAAACAATACTTTGTCTGGAGCGCCACCCTCAATCTTTCCGCCAATGATGGGGGTAAGCACGTGTTCCACCACCACGCTGTCAGGTCCCATAACTGGCACGCGGCGCACTACACCGCCCAGCGCATCCAACCAGGCATCTGTGGATTCATCAACTGCTTTTTGTTGATCAGCTTCCACATCCCGGGCAGGTAATATGTAAGCACGAGGTCTGGGTCTGAGTTTTACCTCCGGTTCCGCAGCTACTTCCAATTCTGTAGAAACTGGGTTTTCCGCCCCTAACAACTTCAAAATTCGTTGCGCCTGGTCGTCTGAAACAATGCGCCTGCCAGACTCAATGTCTTTAATCACGCTCTCTGCCATGCCGCACTTGCGTCCCAGCGCCTTTTCCGACATTTTTGCATTCAACCGCGCCTTCCTAATCGCGTCTCCCAAACGACTCACACCACATCAACCTCCATATTGTGGGCAAACCCCATATAAATCAAGATCATGGCAGCCGCAACTTTTGCCGCCAATGGTTAAAGCGCTCCTCCGGGGGCGCCTCAAAGAGCATTTCTTCTCCACTGCGGGGATGAACGAAACCCAGCCGAAAAGCGTGAAGCAATTGTCCGCCTGTTACGGCCCAGGGCGATTTCTTGGGGCCATATAGTGGATCTCCCAATAACGGATGGCCAATGGAAGCCATATGTACACGGATCTGATGGGTGCGCCCCGTGGTTAAACGACACTCCAACAACGTCGCACCCCGCAGTTCCTCCAATACCCTCCAATGGGTCACGGCTTCCCGACCATCGGGCACAATGGCCATCTTCTTCCGGTCCACGGGATGGCGGCCAATGGGACCCTCCACCGTTCCAGAGGGTTCCCTCATATGTCCCTGGACAATTGCCATGTAGGCACGTTGAACGCTGTGCACTCGAATTTGCTCCGAAAGTGCCAGATGGCTGAAGTCATTTTTGGCCACCAACAGCAGACCAGAAGTGTCCTTATCAATGCGATGCACAATGCCCGGCCGGATTTCCCCACCGATGCCGGAGAGATGATCCAGCCTCGCTAGTAGAGCATTGACCAGTGTTCCATCCGGGTTACCCGCCGCCGGATGTACCACCATCCCCGAAGGTTTATAAACTACCGCCAGATCCGCATCCTGATAAAGTATATTCAATGGGATATCCTGCGCCTGAGTGCAAGCCGGTGCCACTGAGGGCAATTTAATTTCCAGGCTGTCTCCTTCTCTCGGCCTGAACCCCGCCTTAGCCTGCCGTTCACCATTGACGCACACAAATCCGTCCCGAATCAGCGTTCCGGCTCGAGAGCGCGTCAATTGCGCTGCAGAGGCTACCAATACGTCCAGCCTCTCTCCGGTTTCACACGCTGCCACGGTATGGGAACAGATGGTAAAATCAGCCATGCCTATGCGTCCTCCATTCGCCGGCCAACACGGATACAAGCACCATCGCGGCCCCTATGCTGACAAACACATCGGCAAGATTAAATACAGCAAAATGAACAAAATCCAGTCGAATGAAATCAACCACATACCCATAGACCAAGCGATCCCAGAGATTCCCCAACCCGCCAGCTGCCACCAGCCACAGCCCTATGCGCTCCAGCAGCGGATTCTCCCATTTGCGTAACTGATATAAAACGATTCCCGCCACAAGCACAGCTGTGAGCAAGATCAAAAACACGCTGCGCCCTGACAACAAGCTGAAAGCTGCACCACGGTTTTGCGTATAGGCCCAGCTGAGCAATCCAGGTATGGCAGTACGCACTCCATGGGGTGCCAGAACCTGCTCAACCAGTTCCTTCGTCAGCCGATCTGCGGCCAACACTGGAATAACCAACCACCAGAGCCTACATCCTCGCCTCAATTGCATGTATGACCTCCGCAATAAACCCGCCAATGTGCGGGAGATTTTCGGTAACGATGCGCTGGAGAATCACAATAACCACTGCACCCAGCACGGTAAATCCAATGGAAAATCCCAATCCCCGCAGAATACCATAAAACAGGTTATCAAAGATCATCCTGCGACGATTGCTCACGTGTTCCACATAGTCTTCCAGATTCATCCGTTCCAGGGTGCCCACCAACTTTTCGATCAGACGACGATCATGTTCTTTCATGCCCACACCTCCACGGAGATTTTTTCCTTTTCTCCGTCATATTATGTGTGCATGCTTAGAGTCAAAATCGTGGCCGACTGAAGCGCCGGCCACGAGGTATACAACTTATGATGAGCGCACCCCCACCGATGCACCCGCTTTCTTCAACGCCAGCTCACTTCAGCAGGGCTTCTCCCGCCTTCAACGCCGCAAGCTGTTCATCCAGCAACTTCTTGAAGTTGGCCCGATAATCCATCACCACAGCGCGCAGACGTTCAGTCTCCGCCTTCATTTCCGCCGCAGCACGTTGAGCATTTTCCGTAAGGGTCTTGGCCTGGGCATCAGCATCCGCCAAAGTCTTTTCTGCCTGAGCATTGGCATCGTCAATGGTTTGCTGCGCCTTTTTGTTGGCTTCAGAAATGGTTTCGTCGGCAATGCGCTGGGCACCAATCAGCGATTCACGCATGGCGCTTTCCAGATTCTTAAAGTAACCGTTCTCGTTATAATCCGGAAGCTTCTTTTCCATTTCCGCCTTGGCTGCCTCCGCGGACGCCAGGGATTCTTCCAACTGCTTCACCTGGCCGTTCAGCGCCAGGTTCTCCCGGATCAACGCGCCCAGCTGATCTGCCAGCTCATCCAGAAAATCATCCACCTGCTCCACATCATAACCGTTGGCGTTCTGGGTGGAAAACTCTTTCTCCTGAATATCCTTCACACTGATTGCCATAGGTTCAATCTCCTTTTCTTTGTGTTCTAGGGGTTATCCCGTATATTTAAAGAGGCGCAGCGCCTGACGACCCTTTCGGGTGGCGCCCTCTAAGCCCTCCACAAGCATTCGGCCATGGCCGCGCACGGAGAGAAGATCACCACTGTCCAGACGCACATCTCCGCGCAAAATCTCCTCATGATTGCACTTAACCTGGCCGCTTTCGATGAGCCTCTGGGCCTCACTCCTCGAAAGCCGGTATCCCGCAGCCAGCACTGCATCTAACCGCAGGCTTGATACTGTCACACGCAGCGCCACTCCCTGGGGAGGCCGGAGGATGGGAGTCCCTCCAAAAGATTTCACCTTCAACTGCGCACGACCGGCAGAGTCAAGATTTCCACAAACATACATCTCCACGTCCCGGTGTACAAACAGATAGGCGCTGCCTTCCTTCTCACCGGCAGCAATATCGCCCACACTATCGCGCTCCAATCCCAGTCCCATTACGGCCCCTAACAGATCCCGATGGGCAGGGCAGGCATACTTGGGATTCCAGTTCAACTCAATGCAGGCTACCGGAAAATTTTCCATTTCCGGTGGCACATCCCTCCAGAAAGCTCCAATGCAGCGCTCCGCGTCTGCATACCCGCCCCACAGGCAGATCTTAACCCCTACTTCTATCCCAACTGCCTGCATACGGAATTTCAAGGAGGGTTCAAGAAAACGCGTATAGCAGGGACCGCCCCCATATTGGGCCCGTAGCGCCAGTTCTTCCAAGCGCTTCTCTTCCAGCCCGATTCCGTCCTTCATCAGTGAATCCCAGCCAAAAGCCTGTACAGCACCCACCACAGGCTGTTAATCAATTCTAATCCCAGCACTGCAAACCAGCAGGAAAAATCCAAAGGCATCCGCGTACGGCTCATTAGCCACACGCTCAGGCGGCGAAACGGCGCTACAAACGGCCGTATGAAGCTTCCCAGCCACAGATACAACTGATGGCGAGGGCGAAACCATGAAAGAATGCAGTACACAAGAATCGCAAAGCTGACGATTCTCAAGAAGGCGGAACCAGCTCGAAAGACTTGAAAAAGCGTCATAAAGATCACGCCTCCTTTTCTGTCTTCCAATCAGAAGCGGCGGTCAAAATCATCAGTTTCATTGACCTCCACTCCAGACGGAGCAATAAGATAGGTTCTTTCAGATGCCTTGCGGATGGTAGCATGCAGGGCAAAAACTGCTCCAGAGAGAGTGTCCACAGCCCGCTGCATCAATTGAGTATCCAAATCATCCAGCGTCAGCACCACGGTATTGTTGAGAATCAAATTATCAATGACATCGCAACAATCTTCCAAACTGTGCAAAGAATACATCACAGTACGCTGCCGCACGGCGGTGGAACGGGATGTACGTGCCGGAACATCGCTGTAACGTTCCAGCGCCCCGTCTGCACTGTCGAAACGAGACGTGCGCGGCGAATAATCATAGCGGTCAACCCGATCGTCCACCCGCTCCACAAAAGCACCGCTGCGACGCTGCGTGCTCTGAGTTCCACGCTGCGGCTGGTCAAAGCGGCTATTGGAACTCCGGCTCATCCGTGGAGTACGGGTTGGCTCATAGGAGGAAACCGTCCGGCGCGTAGTGGTCATTTCCTGACGGCTGCGGGACTGTGTGCGCTGTGTGCGCTGAGGTGTATAGGCCTGCGGCCGTCCATAATTGCCGGATTCATATTCATCTTCATACATGTCCTGCGGCTCGTCATCGACTAGGCCAATAAATTCTAGAACCCTGCCGAAACCACCGCTTTTTTTACGCGCCATGTGATAACCCCCTGTATTCGTTCTTTGGCGGCCGCTCGCCGAACAGGGCCCGGCCCAGCCGCACCATCGTAGCGCCCTCCTGGGCGGCTACGATGCAATCGCCTGACATGCCCATTGAGAGCGTGTCCACGGCAGTATTTTCAATGTTTTCCTCTCGAAGCCGATCAAACCACGTGCGCATACGCCGGAAATAGGGACGCAATTCCTCCGGATCCCCAGTCAATGGCATGATGGCCATCAAGCCATGAATCTGTATACCCGGCAGACGCGCCCAACGGCGCACACTATCCTCCAGATCTTCCTCCATCACGCCGCCTTTCTGCGGCTCTCGAGCAATGTTAACCTGAACCAACACCGGTAGTGTCCGCACAGGCGCCGCACGCCGGGAGAGTTCCTCGGCCAAGGCATCCCGATCCAGAGACTGGACCATATCTACCCAGTCAGCAATGTATTTAACCTTATTTGTCTGAAGTCCGCCAATGAGATGCACCCGGAATCCAGGGTGCAATTGGCTGCGCTTCTCCATCAATTCCTGGACGCGATTTTCCCCGATGACCTGTATGCCCGCCTCCCATGCCAAATTGATGGTATGGGGATCCTGAGTTTTGGTGACGGCGCAGATCTGCGCGCCGCCCCATTTTTGTGAAGCCTCGCCAATGCGCTGCTGCCAGTCTTTAACATTCTTTAATACCGTCTCGCGATCCATATCCATCGCCTCTCTCACTTGATCAGCACTCGCTGGCCCACATCCAGCGCACCTTCTACCAGCGGCTGAATCAACGCATTGGAGCCATCGTCTGAAAGCACATTGACGGGAATAAAGGTACCGCCCGGCACATCGTAGAGCCACACACCCATTTGACCGTTCTGCTCATAGATGGCCTTGGAAGTAACGGAAAGCCCGGATATAGTCGCACTGAGCATGGCCTTACCCGTGCGCTGGTAGATCAGCGGCCCTGCAGGATCGTCGATCTCGAAAACAGCCAACAGCGTATTTCCTTCCTTCTGAACATTGGAAACAGAAGCCGTAAAGGACAAATCCTCAAACCCCTGCACCTGCAGAAAATACTCCTGCCCCACTACGGGAATCCATCCCTCAGAATTGGTTACGATGGCCACATACCATTTATCCTGATTGATAATACGGTACACACCCGTAGTGTTGGAAGGGCTCGCATCACTCAAGCTGCCCCCCGCCAACACGGTGCGCACATCGGAAACAGAGAGAGAGGAAAGGTTGTCCACCGTCAAATTATCTTCATATCCATCCAGATAAAAGGAGACGATCCCACTTTCGGCCGCGGTCTCCACCTTTCTCCAGGACTGAATGCTGGTCATCCGAGTGTTTTCTTCCTCGTAAAGCTTGGTCAGCTTGGTGTCTTCGCGCTTATTCTGGCGGAGATACTCCTGGCGGTTTACCATAGCTGTCTCCAACTGATTTGCCGCAGTGAGCAAGCTGCCTCGCGTTTCATGGTTCACCAGGCGCTTAAACTCCAGGACCATCATGTCCACGATGGTATCGTAGCGTTCAAGCGTTTCATCCTTAATATTCTGCAGGATGACATCCTTGTGATACTGCTGAATTTCTGAACGGGTATCCTCCAGACGCTGCAACAGACTTTCAGAATATCCGGCCGTGTAAACATAGGCCACAGTATCTCCCTGGCTCACCAGCGTATTTTCTGGAGCTATGTATTCTATCCTCGCCGTCGAGCCGGAGGTTACCACGCTCTCATCCCGAATCAGCACGCAGTCCATCATCTGCGAATACTGGGTATTGCCCGTCATGATGACGGCTTCTTTGCTGCCGAAATCCAAGTATGGGCGGACAATCAGAAAGACGATCAGCAATACCGCCAACAGAAAGATATAAAATCTCCCTGTCACCCGCCTTTTCCTGTGCATAAGCCTCGCCCCGAACGTGAAAAATATTTTTGTGCCCTCATCCGCGAAAAAGGACATAGATCCACCAATGAAAGCCTATTGTGTATTATACCTGAAAAATGCCCCGGGTGCAATGATGATGTATTGACAATTTCATGCCAAAATGATTATAATAGGTAAAGATTCGAGTGCTTTTTGCGCACAGATAGGTGCATACAGAAGCAATTTTTCCTGCATTTTAATTGAAAAAACTCACGTTTGAGCGGGGCTTGAGTGGATTAAACTGCACGTATCCGGGAATAAATTGGCAAAACTACTGCGCATACATTTCTGAATGCGCCCAATGGAGGCAAGCTATGTTCGAAATCACTCGCACCGCCATCACCCTGTTTTCTCTGGAAATCCGCTGGTATGGCGTTTTAATTACACTGGGCGTTCTGGGCGGCGTCTTACTGGCTTATGCCCGGGAAAAAAAGCTGGGTTTGCCGTCAGATACCACTCTAAATCTTGCTCTGGTCGGCATTCCAGCGTCCATACTCTGTGCCCGGATCTACTATGTAGTCTTCTCCTGGGACTATTACGCAGCACACCCTGAGGATATTCTTAACATCCGCCAAGGCGGCATGGCCATTTACGGCGGAATCATCGGCGGTATTCTGGCAGGATACATCTATTGTAGGATTAAAAAGCTAAGCGTACCAGTCTGTCTGGATCTGGTAGCGCCCTCTCTGGCACTGGGACAGGCAGTGGGACGTTGGGGCAATTTTCTCAATCAAGAGGCCTACGGTTGTCTGGTGGAAAATTCGGCGCTGCGTTTTTTCCCCATGGCAGTGCAGATTCCCGGGAGCGGTTGGCACTATGCCACATTTTTCTATGAGTCATTGTGGTGCGCACTGATTGTAGTATTTCTCTTAATAGGTGAACGGAAAAAATTCTTTCATCGAAGAGGCGATGTCTTTGGGGCCTACCTTTATCTCTATGCCTTGGAGCGCACCCTGGTGGAAGGATTGCGAACCGACAGTTTATATCTGGGGCCCATACGCATATCCCAGTTGCTGAGCTTGTCGGTGCTGCTGGTTGTCTCCCTGTTGCTTCTCCACCGGCGGCGCACACCCCTTTGCCTGGCGGCAGTAATGGGCACCGTGGTGCTGGGCATCACCATTGCGCTGAAACTCAATTATGTACCCGTCCTCTTCTCCATAGCTCTGTTGGGGGTCACGACGAGAATATATATAGGAGAAAAATCAACACAAACGCGGCAGTCATGAGGTGAATTACATGAGAAATCTAACCATGCTCACGGACCTGTACCAGCTGACTATGATGTACGGTTATCTGAAATCAGGTATGCGCGACAACATTGCCACATTTGACATGTTCTATCGCAGCAAAGACGAATCCACTCACTATGCCATTATGGCTGGATTGGAACAGCTGATCGACTATCTGGAAAACCTTCACTTTGATGTAGACTCCTTGAATTATCTGCGCAGCTTGAATATCTTTGACGAAGAATTTATGCATCAGCTGCAAAACTTTCAATTCCACGGAGACGTCTATGCCGTACCTGAAGGTACCATTGTCTTTCCAAATGAGCCGTTGATCCGCATTACAGCGCCCATTTTTGAGGCCCAGCTGGTGGAAACAGCTCTACTGAATATCATCAATCATCAGACGTTGATTGCCACCAAAGCAAGCCGTGTGGTACAAGCCGCTGAAAACGACACGGTAATGGAATTTGGCTTGCGGCGGGCCCAAGGCCCGGATGCGGGCATCTATGGCGCCCGGGCCGCCATCATTGGAGGTTGCCGCAGCACCAGCAACGTGCTCACCGGGGAAATGTATTCCATTCCCATTGCAGGCACCCACGCCCACAGCTGGGTCATGTCGTTTCCCGATGAATTGACTGCCTTCCGCAAGTATGCGGAGATGTTCCCCACCAGTTGTTTGCTGCTGGTGGATACTTACGATACCCTGCGCAGCGGCGTTCCCAATGCCATCACCGTATTCAACGAATTGCGCGCCGCCGGCCACGAACCCGTTGGCATTCGTCTGGACAGTGGAGATTTGGCTTATCTCAGTCGCGAGGCCC
The DNA here is from genome assembly GCA_019419995.1 of Clostridiales bacterium. Taxonomy (GTDB): domain Bacteria; phylum Bacillota; class Clostridia; order Christensenellales; family Aristaeellaceae; genus SFTH01. Next base: position 158,515 of record JAHZHZ010000002.1, on the reverse strand, counting down.
GGAAAATGTTGGACGCCGCCGGCTTCCCCGACACCATCATTTGCGCTTCCGGCGACCTGGATGAAAATCTGATTCGGGATTTGAAGCTTCAGGGCGCCTGCATAAATACTTGGGGCGTGGGCACAAAGCTCATCACCAGCGAAGACTGCCCCTCCCTGGGCGGCGTGTACAAGATGAGCGCCGAAACCATCGACGGCAAAGTGGTGCCCAAGATTAAGATCTCCGAAAACCCCGTGAAGATTACCAACCCAGGCATCAAAAAACTCTGGCGCATTTACGACAACAAAAGCGGCAAAGCTGTGGCTGATCTGATTTCCCTGGCCTACGAAACTTACGATTGCAGCAAACCCTTGACCATCTACGATCCAGTCAATACCTGGAAAAGCATGACGCTAACGGATTACAGCATGAAGGAGCTGCAAGTGCAGATTTTTGACAAGGGTAAGAAGGTATACCAGTCTCCTACGCTTAAGGAGATTCAGCAATACTGTGCCCACGATCTATCTACCTTCTGGGACCAGTACAAGCGCCTGCTCAACCCGCATCGCTATAAAGTGGATCTTTCGGACAGTCTGTGGATGCTGAAAAATTCCATGTTGCAAAACTATCGCCGTCAATAATTAACGATCCTTCAACATAGATTCTGGGGGCGGGCAATATTGCCCACCCCCAGAATTGGCTTTGTATGCCTTTAAAAATAAGCATCAGATATCCGGCTGAAGCAAACCATAGCTTCCATCATGCCGGCGGTATAGTACGTTCATGTCCTCGTTTTCCTCGTTCATGAACAGGAAGAAATCGTGCCCCAGCAGTTCCATCTGGGTAATAGCATCTTCCACAGACATCGGTTTTACAGAGAATTTCTTCACGCGCACGATGTCGTAGCTGGGTTCTTCGTATTCCACGGCCTCCGTAAAGGATTCCAATTCGCTGGCGCGAATGCGCTTTTCCAGCTTGGTGCGGTGCCGGCGCAACTGGCTCTCCAGCTTATCCACCGCCCGGTCGATGGAAAGATACATATCGTTGGAAGATTCTTCGGCGCGCAAAATTACTCCGCCGGCATTTACCGTAATTTCAGCGATGTTGCGGGCGCCCTTCTGTACCTTAAAGCGAATGGTAGCTTCCGGCTCCTCGCGGAAATAGCGTTCAAACTTGCCAAGCTTCTTTTCCACTCTGGATTTCAGGCTATCAGAGATGGCCATATCTTTGCTAGCATAGACAAACTTCATAAAATCATCGCTCCTTTATCATGGAATTTGGCCCGTCCTCAATACAATTAACCGGCCATACATAGAATTTCTACATTTCTTAACGTTTTCCTGCCTGTCTTTCTCTTTTTTCTTGCTCCGGTTGAATTTTTTTCGTGCCTTTTTTCCCAAGAACTTTTTTCCCGCCAAATTCATCTTCAAAGCGCACATCCAGGCTGGCACTGCGCGCTGCGCTCACCAGAAAATCAGAAAAGCGATTGATGCCCTCCAAAAAGCGAGCCGACTTTGCCCCCCGTAACTGTGGATCTTCAAATCCGGCCATTGCCGACAAGGCCCTCTCCCACTTGCCGGTGGTCACTGCGGAGGCAATCTGTTCCGGCACGACGCTGATAAGCTTGCGCCCTTTCTCAGTGGAGGTAAGGCTCTTTCCGCTACGGCGGGCATATCCCATCTGAATCAGTCGTTCAATGATGGCCGCCCGGGTAGCCGGCGTACCCAGTCCAGAATCCTTCATCTGTTCCCGCAAAGCCTCATCCTCAATGTCTCTTCCCGCATTTTCCATCATCCTGAGAATGGACGCATCGGTATGCCGCTGAGGCGGCTTGGTTTTGCAGGTTTTGATGGACACCTTTTCCACTCGTCGCACTTGTCCCACTTCCAGTCGGGGCAAGAGTACTTCCCCCCGTGGCGGCTTTTCATCCCTGTAGAGCGCCCGCCAGCCCTCTGCCACCGGTGAAGAACCGGTAGATTTAAAGCTGTGGTCCGCCACCTGAGTGATGATCTTGGCCGCCTCATATTCGTAGGAAGGATAGTGAGCGGCAATGAGCCGGCGCGCCACCAGGTCATACACATTGCGCTCGTCGGCAGCCAAACGATCCAGCTCCGGCCGCTTTTCTGTGGGAACAATGGCATGGTGGTCGCTAATCTTTGTGTCGTCATAAAAACGGCTGCCGTGCATGGAGAAGTCCATCTGAGGTGCAGATACAAAGGCATCGTAGGGTGCGGGCAGCTTTTTAAGAATTGCCTGCACCTTGGGCCGCATGTCCTCACTCAGATAGCGACTGTCTGTGCGTGGATAGGTGAGCAATTTATGGCGCTCATAGAGCGCTTGGGCAATCTTCAAGGTTCTGTCCGCGGAATAACCGTATTTCTTATTGGCGTCCTGCTGAAGCGATGTCAGGTCATACAACTGAGGCGGGGGCACGCGCTTAATTTCTGCCGTGCTCTGGCTTACCTGAGCCTCCTTCTTTTGAACCTGCGCCTTAATTGCATCCGCCTGTTCCCGGCTGGAAGCGCGAGTCTCCTGGGTATCCGGGTTGATCCACAGTCCCTCGTAATCCCCGAAATTGGCTCGAACCTCCCAGTATTCCTCCGGTACAAAACGCTCGATTTCCAAATCTCTTCGCACGATCAGATTCAGGGTGGGCGTTTGTACCCGGCCTACGGAGAGATGCGCGTTATATTTCAGGGAATAGGCCCGGGACGCATTCATGCCCACCAGCCAGTCCGCTACGCTGCGACAGCGAGCACTCTCATAGAGGGCATCGTACGCCTGCGCACTTTTGAGCGAGGCAAACCCCTGGCGAATCGCCGCATCCGTCATGGAAGAAATCCATAGGCGCTCCACCGGTTTGGTACACCCGCTAAGCTGATAAATATTTCGAAAGATCAGTTCTCCCTCTCGGGCACTATCTGTAGCGCAGATAATGGAAGAAATCTTGTCCGAACACATCAATTTGCGGACAATTTCATACTGCTTTCGGGTATCCGGCAATACCTTCAGGGGGATTTTTTCGGGAAGCATGGGAAGATCTCCCATATTCCACTTCTGCCACCTGGAATTGACTTCTCCCGGCTCGCAGAGGGATACCAGATGTCCCAGCGCCCAAGTAATCACATATTCCTCGCCGTAGAGAAATCCTTCCGAGCGCTCCTTCACACCCAGCACGCGGGCAATGTCCCGGGCGACGGATGGTTTTTCCGCGACGATCAACTTCTTCATCTCTCCTCACGCTCCTGTGATGTCATGATAGCAGCTTGCCCGCTGTCCTGCAAGGGGAAATTGGAAAATTCAGTGAATCACACAGCTGTGCTTGTAAAGTATGTCAGATCGTGGTACAATACGTTTCATGAGGTCGAAAACGTTTGCTCATTAATTTAAATGCGACAAATAGAATGGAGGATTACGATGGAGACGAGAATTATTGTTCGCAAGGCTCTTGAAAATGGTCTGGTGGTTCCTGCTTTTAATATTCCCCACCCGCCAATGCTCAAGCCCATTGTGCAGGCCATCGTAGATGAGAACAGTGTGGCTATGATTCAGGTTGCTCGCCTGGAGTGGGAAAAATTTGAGGCCCGTAGTCTGGAAAATATTGCAGAAGAATACGCCAAATATGCAGTGGAGGGTCACACCCTGCTGCATCTGGATCACGTGCCTGTCATTGATGAGGATCATCAAGAAGTGGATTACATCCCCATCATTCGTCGCGCCATTGCTGCCGGCTACGGCTCTGTAATGGTAGATGCCTCCCGTCTGGATCTGGAGGGAAACATCAAGGCTACCCGCTCCGTGGCAGACATCGCTCATGCCGCCGGCATCCCGGTAGAAGCGGAACTGGGTGCGGTTATGGGCCATGAAACCCAGCAGACTTCCATCCCCTACGAAGAAATCTTCGCCAAAAAGATGGGCTTCACTCAGGTGGATGAGGCCGTAAAGTTCGTCAAAGAGTCTGAGTGCGACTGGCTGTCTGTGGCCGTAGGCAGCGTACATGGTGCTATCGCTGACAATCTGCTGGATAAGAAAAAGCCCGCAGCGAAGTTGGACATTGAGCGCATTTCCGAGCTGCGCGAAGCTTTAAATATTCCTCTGGTGCTGCATGGTGGCTCCGGCATTGAAAACGACTATATTACTCGGGGAATCAAAGCCGGTATTGCCAAGATCAACGTGGGCACGGAGCTGCGCCAGCCCTATGAAAAGGCCATGCGGGAAAAGAACGATGTGGAATATGCTCGCGAGTGCGTTTACACCCGCTGCCGCGAGTTGATCCGCGATTTCCTGCACACCGCCGATGACGCCAAGATACTCTTTTAATTCCGCAAAGCGACATTCCCCGATATAAAAGGTATCGGGGAATTTCTATGGAGGTGAGCGGAAGCAGTGAAACGAGAAAAATTTCAAGGCCGAGTGGCCTTGCTGACGGGTGCAGGCGGAGGTATTGGCAGAGCGCTCTGCGCAAGGCTGAGCCAATTGGGTTTTGATGTGGTTCTGGTGGGCCGGAGCATGGATAAACTGCGCGCTGCTGCCGCTCAGGCCGGTTGCGAAGATCGTGCACTATTTCTGGCTGGCGATTTGGCTGATCCGCTCTTTTTGCAGGGAATTGTTGACAAAGTATTGAAAAAAATGGGAAGATTGGATGTTCTTGTGAACAATGCGGGCATCTGTTTCGTCAAAGGTATGGAACATACCCTCTATTCCGAACTGGACACCATGATGAAAATCAACGTCTACGCTCCCTATATCCTCAGCCGAGACGCCATCGCGCCTCTGCGTCACTCCGATTGTGCCACCATCATCAACATTGGATCGGTGGTCAGCCACAAGGGCTATGCCACACAATCGGCTTATAGTGCTGCAAAACACGCACTGATGGGCATGACCAAGGCCCTGAGCGCAGAAGTCTATCAGGAAGGCATACGGGTGCACATTCTCTGCCCCGGAGCGGTCAACACGCAAATGGCTCAAACCATCTCCCGCCCGGACATCGATATGGATGCTCTCATCGCCCCCGAAGACTTGGCAGATGTGATGGAATTTTTACTTTGTCATCGGGGCAATGCAGTCATCGATGAAGTACAGTTGCATCGGGTGGGAAAGCCTCCATTTTAAATCTGCCGTTCAACAAGATACGAAAGAAGGTTTTTCATTGAAACGAATACTCTGTGCCCTGGTAACGTTCTGTCTCCTCATTAGCTGCCTGTCCACTGCTGCCCTTGCCCTCACCGCTGAGGAGGCACTGGGTCTGGTGGACAATGAAGAATCAGCCGGCTCAGGGCTGTCCTCTTCCTATCCAACCCTTCAAATTGGTTCTCGGGATGGCGATGATGCGGGAGCCTACGTGGTCATGCTGCAAAACCGACTGCAGGAATTGGGTTACCTTACCAGCGCCGCAGATGGCCAGTTTGGCAGCATGACAGAGAGCGCCATTGTCAGCTTTCAGGAAACTAATGGTCTGACCCCCACAGGCATTGCCGATGACTCTACCCAGAGCCTTCTCTATTCCAGCTCTGCCAAGAGCGCCCCCGTTGAAGCCTCCGAGGATTCGGAAATTCTGCGCGTGCAGCAGGCACTCTCCCGCTGGGGCTTTCTGGTGGGCAGCGTGGATGGCGTATCCGGAAATGCCACGGAAAGTGCCGTCGCAGAGTTTAAGAATTATATTTATGAAACCAATCGTGCGGTCTATGCAGCCTACACCTCTCCCACACCTGCGCCGGAAACCACCCTCGCTCCCGGTGAGCAACCCATAGCCCTGGATGTACCTCTGGACGCCCAGGATAATTCTGTAAATGGCTATACGGGAGAGATCACCGAGGATTTGATGAAATTTGTCAATGGCGAATATCCCTTCCAGGCCTATCAAATGACCTTGCAGAACGGCAGCAGCGGTCCGGAAGTCTGGCGGGTACAGCGCCGTCTGCGCCAACTCAAATATCTCTACAAGCCGGATGGCAGCTATGGAAGTCTGACCGAATATGCGCTGAAGTATTTCCAGAAGAAAAACGGACTTCCAGAGAGTGGAATTGCCGATGAAGCCACGCAAACCAAACTCTTTTCCGCTGACGCCATTGCTTCAGAAGAATACGTCTTCCCCTATAAGATTGGCATCGATCTCTCCTCTCAGATGACCTATGTCTATGGCTGGGACGGCTCAGGCTACAATGTAGAAGTTAAAAAGTTTAAATGTTCCACGGGTATGGACGGTTATGAAACTCCCGTGGGTACATATCAGTCCGGCGGCAAAGTCACCTATGGGGAATGGTACTACTTCACCCAGTACAATTGCTATGCCAAATATGCCTATCGCATCGTTGGCGGTATCCTATTCCATTCAGTGCTCTACAATTCCAATAAGAAGGGACCCACCAGCTCATCAGTGCGCAATCTGGGCAAGCGAGTTTCGCATGGTTGTGTACGTTTGGCCGAAGAAAATGCCAAGTGGATCTTTGACAATTGCCCCGAAGGTACTACAGTGGTTATCCGCTGATGGAAATTCCATTCACACGGCCACTCCATTAAATTTAGTGGGGCGGCCGTGTTTTTCCCCGCACAATGCGTGCTGGGAGCATTTGGGAATCCAGTTGAGCTCAAGTGGGCAATTTCTTTTTCTTTATCCCTTACGGAGCCTTGCCATGCTGAAAATATCAGGACACGGGGACGCCTTGCGTCCCCGTGTCCTTTAGGCTATGTTTCCGTTAATGTTATCCGTTATGCCTTCCACTTCACTTAGTACATCCAGCACCTCAATACCCATTTGTCTCAATTCACCTCGTACTTGCTGGTAAACCCCCACACAATCTAAATCAGCAGGGGCATGGGCATCTACGCCTATGATTGCCTTATTTCCATTTTCCGCGGCAATCTCCCAGAATTCCCGGCTGGTATAGCCCACACAACCCCGCGCACGTGCACCTGGATTGCGCCGCCGCCCCAGTAAATTATATTCCAAAGGCATGTCTAGCGCTTTTGCAGCCCTGCACAGTTCCTGACTGATCGCACGTGCCTCCCCATCAAAACGGGGGTAGCGGTTCAGAAACAGATCCGGATGGGCCAGATAGACAAACAAGCCGCTCTCCATGCCAGAGATTGTAGCTTCAAGATAACGCCGAGCGCTCTGGGGCGTAGAACAATTCCCAAAATACTCGCCGCCCCTTTCATCACTGGTATCGTAATGATTGCCCAGAATAAAATAATCAAAACCCTTTTCCGCCCGGATCTCTTCAAGCCATGGATAAAATTCGCCAAAGGCCTCGCATTCCATTCCCAGATGAATGCGGATTTTCTCCATGTACTTTTCCCTCAAAGCCTTGACCGTAGTTACGTAATCATCCAGTTGAGAAATGTGCATGCGCATGCCCGCCACAAAGTTGGAACGATAGGGCCAGGCGCTGTGATCCGCAAAACCCAGAATTTCAAAACCGGAATCAATTGCCCGGCGCACATATTCCTCCTCCGCACCCACTGCATGCTGGCAGCGCGTGGTATGGCTATGATAGTTGGCAAGGCGATAATTACAGTTGACCGGTTTCATACTGGACACCTCTGTTTTCTTAAACTGGTTTCATTATAGCGCAGCAAAGTGATTGCCAGATTAAGTTTATGTAGAATTCCTGCCTTGCGTCCGGCAGTCATTTGCCCTATAATAGAGAAAAGCACATTTACAGGAGGTCTTCAGGCATGAAAATTGTGGTATTGGATGGCTACGCCGCCAATCCGGGAGATTTGAGCTGGGCACCGCTGGAAGCACTGGGGGAACTTACGGTATACGACCGCACAGCCCCTGAGGATGTAGCGGCACGCATTGCCGGCGCGGAAATGGTGTTGACCAACAAAGTTGTATTCAATCGTACACTGCTGACCCAGGCAAAAGATCTAAAGTATATAGGCGTGCTGGCCACCGGCTATAACGTAGTGGATGTACAAGCAGCCCGAGAATTGGGAATTATCGTAACTAATATACCCGCCTACAGCACGGACTCCGTGGCCCAGCTGGTATTTGCGCTGCTGTTGGAAATCTGCCACCACGTGGGCGATCACAGCCGCTCCGTTCATGCGGGACGTTGGTCATCCTGCCCCGACTTCTGTTTTTGGGATAGTCCTCTGATTGAACTCAGCGGCAAGACTATGGGGATCATCGGCTATGGACGCATCGGCCGCCGAGTAGCTGAAATCGCCCGCTGCTTTGGCATGAAGGTAATTGCCTGGACGCGCACTCCCAAAGATCCCGAGTGCGTCTCTCTGGAACAACTGTTGCAGGAAAGCGATGTGATCTCACTGCATTGTCCGCTCTTTCCCGAGACTCAGGGCCTGATTAACAAAAACACCATATCGCAGATGAAGGACGGCGTAATCCTTATCAACACCTCCCGAGGCCCAGTCATCCAAGATGCGGACCTCGCTGCGGCGTTACAGTCCGGAAAGATTTATGCAGCCGGCCTGGATGTAGCCGCAGTAGAACCCATGGATGCAAATAATCCTCTGTTGGGGTTGGATAATGCTATTATCACACCCCACATTGCATGGGCTACAAAGGAAGCTCGGGTGCGACTGATGGATATCGCTGTAGAGAATATAAAGTCTTATTTATCGGGTCATCCTGTAAACGTAGTTTCCTGATGACAAGAGGGGCAGCCGGACTTTACCGGCTGCCCCTCTAAAACATCCTTCTATTGAGCCTCTCCCGTATACACCGGCGGATTGCAGACACCGCAAGGCTCATAGCCCAGATAGTAAGCTTCGTACAATGTCAATTTCTGAGAACTGGCGTAGGCATACTTGCAAGTATAGCTGTGATAGCGCTTCTGATCCGATGAAGCATAGACGTAGGATTCCGGATCATTCTCAGCACTGTCATCCACATCCGACAACACTACCGACTGAACCACAGGAACCGTATATCCGCCCACAACCGTCTGAGGCAATTCCGGACCATAAATCTCCGCCGTAGGATCGTCGCCGTGGAGTTCAATTCCACCTCGCTTGCCTGGATAAGGCGACGGGCAAACCAACACGGCCACCAGAGCCGTCGCCGCCAATGCAAACCACACATAAGCTCGCCTACCGTTGCGACGTTTTCTCGCGCTCTTTCGACCCTTTGCCCGACTCTGCAAGACCCTCACGCTCCTAAACCTCATCAATCCGACAAAATCCATATGTACCTTTTCATTTTACCCCCAGTATGTTCCAGTGTAAAGCGATGTTCAAAAGTTTCAATCTTTCGTATCTTTTGCAGAATAAAAGAAACACTTCAGAAATATTTTATTAGACAACCTCCGTTTAACCCAACCTGCTTGACAGTAAATTGGAATTTTCTTATAATAGAGATGATTTGTTTCGATTCTGGATAGCATAGATCTGAGGTGAGATCCTTTGAACGCATATGCTGTGCTTAACCTGCCTCCTACGGCAACAAAGGCGGAAGTCCGCTCGGCCTATCGAGCTCTGGCCCGGCGTTGGCATCCGGACCGCTTTATGGAAGGCCCTGAACGGGATTGGGCCAATGAAAAAATGGCGGAAATCAACGCGGCTTATCGCATGTGCCTGAAGGAACCCGTTCAGCGCTTGGAAGAAGATGCAGACAACCGTACGCTACGTCGTATTGAAGAGCTCATTAATGGTGGACAATATCCTCTAGCAAGGCGGATGTTGATGAGTATCGGTACTCGATGTGCAGAATGGAATTATCTCTTTGGTGCGATTTTATTTAAGACGCATGAATTGCAGAAAGCACTCATCTATCTCAGCGTAGCAGCGCGGCAGCAACCTAAAAATGCCAAGTATGCCCGCGCCCTGAAAGAAGCCGAGCGCGCTCAGCCCTGTGTGCGGGATAAGCTATTGGCTCGTATTCGTCGTTTTCGTTGATATTATACAAAACCGCTGTCTCATGCAGACAGCGGTTTGAGTTTACCAATTTTGCTTGCACATTTAAAACCGGAAAGAATATAAGAGATACTCCTGAATTTTTATATACCTTTTTGGTTCAAAAGCATAGATCGATGCATCCATCGGTTCCAAAGGGCTAAAACACCAATTGTACCAGCAACATATAGCACAGAGTTCCACCTGCTATGGAAATCAACATCTGTCGCTTCCACAAGTGCAACGCAACAATTACTCCAATGGAAATCAGTTCTGGCAAACCATGGCTTCCAGCCACGAAGCTGACACCCTTGAGGCAATAGACCACCAACATTCCAAAGACAGCTCCGGGCAGAACCTTGCCCAGATACTGAATGTATTTGGGCGTAGGCTTCCCTGCGGGGAAGAGTATAAAGGGCAGAAACCGGGTAAAGACGGTGGCCAACGCCACAACGGCAATGGTAATTATTCTCTGCGTAATGGTCATTTGTGTGCGCCTCCCTCCAATGGCTTGCGCAATAGCGTCAGCAGCGCCAATATCATGATCATGGAGGCAACTATAAAATTATCTGGGCCAAGAGCGATCCGACAGATCAGCGACAGCCCCAGTCCCAGCAGCGCACTCTCGTGACGCTCCTCCTTAAGCCACTGCTCCAGAAAGATGACAACAAACATGGCCGTCATGACAAAATCCAGCCCCTCTGTATTAAAATGGATCAAAGAACCAAAAATGCCGCCTAAAGTCGACCCCAAAAACCAGTAAAAATGGTTGAGCAACGTAACGAAGAACATAAACCATCCTCGATCCACATCTTCCGGAATCACCGCTGTATAGTTTACAGAAAAGCTTTCATCACAGAGGCCAAATATCAGATATAGCTTTTTAATACCAGTTCCTCGATATTTATCCAGCATGGAAATTCCATAAAAGAGATGCCTGGCGTTAATCATCAGCGTCATAACCAAAGCCTGGAGTGGATTGAACGTGCCCAGAAGCAGATCAACGGTGACAAATTCCATGGAACCCGCAAAGATCAGCAGGCTCATCAACATGGGATACCAGAAGCTGAACCCTGAAACGTTCATCAACACTCCATAGGTCATTCCCAGAAATAGAAAACCTGCAAGGATAGGCAAAGTATGAGGCAGGGCCGCGCGCAGGGCCCTACCCTTTACACCTGGTTCACAAGCGGCAAATGGCTTCGTCATGATTGATTCCCCCGTTTCATTTGTACACGAGGGATATTATAACCCCTGTCTATCCATACCGCAAGGAGAAATTTTATCCTCGCACAAGTGCGAAAAAGAACATGGACTTCTCATGCATAAAAAGCGGCAACCCGATGGGTTGCCGCCTCCATATCAGTATTTCCTTTAAAATCGCGACGCCTTAGATTACCACCACAGGCTTGATCAAATCCCGAGGCTTGTCCTTCATCAACATCAGAGCCTCCTCCATATGCTCGAATCCCTTAAAGTGATGGGTGAGCAGTGGTGCCGTATTTAGGCGACCTGTTTCCATCAGAGAAGCCAGTTTTTCCATGCGCAGCCGTCCCCCAGGCATGAGTCCACCGGCAATCTGCTTGTGCCCCATTCCACATCCCCACTCTACACGGGGAATGCGAACATAGTCGCCGCTGCCCAGATAGTTGACATTGCCAATCTTTCCACCGGGTTTAAGCATCCGAATAGCCTGAATGAAGGTATCGTTGTCGCCTCCTGCCACGATAACCCGATCTACGCCTCGACCATGGGTCTTTTCCAGAATTTGCTCCACAATATCGCCTTCGCGGTAATTGATAATGTCCGTAGCGCCATAATTTCTGGCTGCATCAGCGCACACCTTGCGGGAACCCACCGCATACAGGTGGGAGGCCCCTCGCAACGCAGCACCAGCTACCGACATCAAGCCCACCGGACCAATACCAATTACACATACGTCGTCACCGAACTGTACATCTGCCAATTCTACGCCGTGGAAACCTGTAGGCACCATGTCGCTAAGCATCACCGCCTCCGCAGGATTCAGCGCGTCCGGCAAGGGCGCCAAATTTGCATCTGCCTCATTGACGTGGAAATACTCTGCAAAAACGCCATCTTTGAAATTCGAAAATTTCCAACCGGCCAGCATTCCACCGGAATGCATGGAATAACCTGCCTGTGCTTCCAATGAACCCCAATCTGGCGTGATAGCAGGAACAATTACCCGATCGCCGGGTTTCAATGTCTTGACAAGGTTGCCCACCTCGACAATTTCGCCCACAGCCTCATGTCCGAGAATCATATCCGTGCGTTCGCCAATGGCACCTTCCCAAACAGTGTGTATATCCGAAGTACAGGGAGAAACAGCCAACGGCTTCACAATTGCATCCAACGGCCCACAGGAAGGAATCTCCTTTTCAATCCAGCCCGTCTTGCCAATCCCCAGCATAGCAAAGCCCTTCATTTTTCCCGCAGCATTTATCTTCATGTGCAACCCTCTTTTCCATTGTTTATTTGGATTCTCCTTCAGTTTGGAGCTCCTAATTATTTTTACCCATTCAGCAGAATTTGAAACACCTTTTGTAAAAGAAATATCTTGCCGAACAATTTTATCATCAAAACAATGCCGCCGATCCCGGCACTTGCTGAAGATCAACGGCACGAAAAACACATAATGAATGATTTTACCACGTCCGCATTATCTCGCCATCCGACGTTGAATTCGCAGACTGACAAGCAACAACAGTGGAAAGATCAGAGCCGCCAAAACGCCCAGTTTGAGATTATCATCTGCCGCACTGGATACCAGTCCCGCCAGGGTAGGCCCTACTGAGCATCCCAAATCTCCGGCAAGCGCCAGCAGAGAAAACAATGCCATGCCGCCCCGACGCAAAGCAGCGGAAGCAAGGCTCAAAGTCCCCGGCCAGAAAATGCCCACAGAGAAACCACAAAGCCCACAACTCAGCAGACCGACGGCAGGCCAGGGTGTAAGAGCAATAAGCAGATAGGACAACACGCACAGAACACAACTGGCTAACATATATTTTTCCAGCGGAAGGCTGTCGCCCTTTCGGCCATAAATCGTCCTAGATATGCCCATGGCCAGTGCAAAGAGCATAGGACCCATTAAATCGCCCAGTGTCTTGCTTACACCCATCCCCTTTTCTGCTAACACTGATGCCCACTGAGCTACCGTCTGTTCGCTTGCTCCACCGCAGAGCATGGCCAATAGCAAAAGCCAGAATAGCTTTTGCCCCGCAAGCTCTCGAAGAGACATACCCTTCTCCCCCTCTTTTAAAAGGGGAACAATCGGCACCTTAAGGAAACAAATTGCGTTAACGATGGGCACCAACGCCCAGATCCAGGAAAGGATCTTCCAGTTTTCAATGCCGAAGGCCGCAAAAAACAACGTGGAAAAGAGTACCACGCCCATATGACTCATACAGTAGAAGGAATGAAGCATGCTCATCGCTTTCTCCTTATTATCAGATGGACATGCTTCCACGATGGGACTGATAAGGACCTCCAGCAAACCGCCACCCGTAGCATAGACTCCCATGGAAATCACCAGCCCCACAAAGGGATCAGCGGTAACTTCAGGGAGCACCGTCAGAAGAATCAACCCCAGCGCAGAAAAGACATGAGCCAATACGGCACCCAGGCGATAACCGATACGGTCAATGAGCTTGACTGAAGCCGCATCAATGCACAGCTGGAGTAGAAAATTCAAGGTTACCAAGAGAGTAATTTTAGAAAGTGGAATTGAATACGTGTGCTGAAAGGTGAGAAACAGCAGGGGAGCAAAGTTATTGACAACAGCTTGGACAATATAGCCCACAAAGCAGGATCGAGTTGTTCCCCTGAAACGGTTGTGCATGATGATTCACTCCATTAATGTTCTTCTTCCCGTTCCTCCACGGGCAAATAGACAGAGAAAGTAGTGCCCCGTCCGGGCATGCTATCTACAGTAATCTTACCCCGACAAAGGTCTACAATGCGCTTAGCCAGGGACAGGCCCAACCCATTGCCCTCGGTGGCATGAGCGCTATCTCCCTGATAGAATTTTTCAAATATCCTCGCCTGCGTTTCAGGGCTCATTCCCTCGCCCTGATCGGTCACATGCACCACAATAAAGGATTGCAGGCGCATGCAGCCAATCTCCAATATGCCTCCAGGAGGAGAAAATTTAATGGCATTGTTGATCAGATTGACCCAAACATGGGACATCATTTCCTCATTGCCCTCGTATTCCAGTTCATCCAGTTCCAAGCGCAAGTCAATATCCTTTTCCGACCACTGCTTTTCCAGCAGCAAGATACAACTTCGCAGCTGTTCGTCCAGATGATAAACCGTCTTATCCGTAATGATCTGCTGGTTTTCCAACTTGGTCAGCAGCAACACATTGGCAGACATGTTGGCCAGGCGTTCGCTCTCGGTTACAATAATGCGGGTATACTCCGCACGTTGTTCATCGGTCAGATCTTCCCGCTGCAACTGCTTGGCAAAACCTCGAATGGACACGATGGGAGTCTTGAATTCATGGCTGAAATTGTTGATGAAATCTGTGCGGAACAATTCGATGCCACTGAGCTCCTCAGCCATATGGTTATAGCTGGACACCAGTTCCCGAATCTCCCCCACGCCCTCATTTTCATCCAAGCGAATGGAAAAATCTCCCTCCGCCACCTTCTGCATAGCCTTGTTGACTTTATGAATGGGGCGCACTTTCTGCATGCCAAAACTGGCAGTAAGTACCACCGCAAACAAAATACACATCAATACCAGCAGCAGCGGCCAGAATGCCGTACGCATCAGAGGTACAAGCACGCCCGTCCGCAGCAAGAGCATGTAGGACGAACTGGTCATCAAGCCGGCATTAATAAGAATGGCCACGATGAAGCTGATCATCAACCAATTCAGAGATGCCGGCCGTGAACGATTTCTGTATTTCTTTCGCCGAGGATTATGCCGCCTGCGGTTCATCCCCGCTTCACCGCCTTGTAACCCAATCCACGCACAGTAATAATTTCAAAATCATCGTTTCCACGAAAGTGATCTCTCAATCGATTGATGTGCACGTCTACAGTCCGCTCATCGGATTCACTGTCCATATCCCATATTTCATCCATCAATTGCCGGCGGGTAAATATTTTGTTTTGATACGATAGAAGCTTGAACAGCAACATGAATTCCTTCTTGGGCAATTCTAGAACACCCTGGGGACAGGTGACTGTGAGTGAATCGTAATCCAACACGGTATTGCCGATCTCCAGACGATGCTCGTTAACTATTCGAGAACGGCGCAACAGTGCAGCAATTCGCAGCAGCATCTCTTCCTCATCCACCGGTTTGACCATATAATCGTCCGTGCCAATCAAAAAGCCCTTATGCTTGTCAGCTGGTTTTTCCTTTGCAGTAACCATTAAAATGGGCAGTTCACAGCCGGAAGCCCGAAGCGTTTCAGTGAATTCATAGCCATCCATGCGAGGCATCATAATGTCCAGCACAATTAAATCCACATGTTTGCGATCCAAAATTTCCAGTGCTTCTTCACCATCTCGAGCCGGAATAGGTTCATAACCATTTTGAGATAGGACCGCCTGCATCAATTTTCTCGTGTTGTCGTTATCCTCCACCACCAAAATATGAAACATTCTCTCACCTCATTTTCACTATTGTGGGGTGTAGGTATGAACCGGACATTAACCACAGGAAAACACCGTCCATATCCATACAAAGTTCATTATACCGGATTTTCTTCCAAATTGCGATACCATTTTGTTTATAAAAGGTTTAAAAACATAACATAAAATCATATTCGGAGGTTTGAAAACCATGACTGACGCTTTAATACCGGCTGTACAGGCCTCAGCCGCAGCCGTTCAACAGCAATACAGGGAATTGATGCAGCTCTACGATGGAGCAGTAAGGGAAGTTCGAACCAAGTTGGAGGTATTGGACAGCGAATTTCGCGTGCGTTATTCCCGCAATCCCATTCATCACATCGATACACGGCTCAAAACGCCCGCCAGCATCATTGAAAAATTACAACGCAAGGGTTATCCTCCTACCCTGGAGGCGGCCGAGGAACATTTGACAGACATAGCGGGTGTACGCATTGTATGCAACTATTTAGAGGACATTTATCATGTGGCTGAACTGCTGCTCCACCAGCGCGATGTGGAACTGGTACGAAAACGAGATTACATTCAGCAGCCCAAGGAATCCGGCTATCGCAGTTTGCACCTGGTGATCCGCATTCCGGTATTTCTCTCCAGCCACACAGAGCTGGTGCCCGTTGAAGTGCAGATCCGCACTATAGCCATGGACTTCTGGGCTTCTCTGGAACATCAGCTGCGCTACAAATCCGATCAGGAAACCACTCAGAAGCTGCGCCAGCGCCTGCAAAAATGCGCCGAAGCCAGTGCCGCACTAGATGCAGAAATGCAGGATATCTATCGGGAAATCAACGGAAATGGTTTCACGGAAAAAAGTACTTGCATGGATGCGGATTTTCAGGCATAATAGAATTAGAATTTCCACAGATGGAGGGCTTTCATGGAAGACAAGCAGCACAGTGATTTCGTTGAGCGCGATGCAACGCTCGATCCCGATCCCGTTGAAACCATGACGGATGACGAGCTTCAGGAGAGCATTCTGGAAGATTCTGGAATGAACGGCTTTCAAAAGTTTATAGCCAGAATGGATGAACGTCGTTGGACACTAGCCCAACGCATTACCGGCGCATTGTTGGGCCTCATTGCAGGTGTCGCCTTGTTCATGGATAATGGCAAGAGTGAAGGAGCTTTTTCCTATTCTCTGATTATTGCCGTGGTAGTTGCGCTGGCGGTACCTAATATTATTGAAAAACAGGGAATGCGTCGTGCGCCCAAATTACGCACCACCATGGTGATCGTACTGGCTGTGGTTCTGGTGGCATATTTTGTACTGACCGGAATGCGCACAGGCTTTAGTTTTACTAATTAAGGCAAAGAATATAGCCATTGATTGGGAAATCTATTTCTTTGAGAAATTACGCCTTTCGAGAAATGCCAGTGCTCTGTGCAGCGCTGGCATTTCTGATATCCCTTTCTCTATTTGCACCCTATACCCATGGAAAACCGGACTGAAAGCAACACTCTTTCAGTCCGGTTTTTGTCCGGGTTTATTTTTTGACACTCAGATTGGCCTTTTCACCATTGATGTTCCAGTCCTTCGCGTAAGCTCCCTGTGGAGCAGCGCCGCAGCTAATCTCTGTGGCCAATGTAGCGGCAGCAATCTCCTCCTGGTTGCGCCGGATTACTTCTGCCAGAACATCCGTGGTCTGGTAGCTCACCTGAATCCGGTCCACCACGTCAAATCCTGCCTCCTTGCGCATAGTCTGCAGCTTGGAAATCACTTCGCGCACAAAGCCCTTCTCAATCAGTTCGGGGGTCAGATTTGTATCGATAACCACGGTCATGCCACCTTCGCTCTCAGCCACAAAACCGGGCTTCTGGGCAGGCGAAATCAGCGCATCATCCTTGCTGAGCACCACTTCCGTACCGTCAATTTCACACTTCCAGCACTCACCCCGTTCAAAGCAATCCACAATAGCGCAGCAATCCGCTTCCTTCAGGTAGGAACCGATTTTACCCAGCAATTTCCCATACTTGGGGCCTAACGTGCGCATCTGAGGCTTGATCTGGTAAGCTGTGAACGCTCGAGCATCGGAAATAAACTGGACCTTTTCCACATTCAGTTCACTGCGGATCAGTTCAGCACAGGCGTCAGAAAGCTCGCTGCCCTTAATATACAAGGTACCTAGCGCCTGGCGAACCTTGATGTTGGCAGTGCTTCGGCAGGCACGACCCAGCTGAACAGCCTGCATTACTTCCTCCATCTGCTCTTCTAACTCAGGATTAATCCACTGGGACTGGCATACGGGGAAGTCAGACAAATGCACCGATTCCGGCGCACCCGCCACATTGCCTACCACCAGGTTTTGATACATGCTCTCCGCCATAAAGGGAATGAAGGGCGCACACAGGCCGCACAGGGTAGTCAATACTGTATACAGGGTATCGTAGGCAGCCAGCTTATCCCCCGTCCAATCCTTGCCCCAGAAGCGGGCCTTGGAAAGGCGCACATACCAATTGGATAGTTCTTCCACAAAGCTCTGGATAGCACGGGCGGGTTCGGTGATCTTATACTGAGATAAGCCTTCATCCACCAACTTCACCAGCGTGTTGAGCTTGGAAAGAGCCCACCTATCCATCAGCGTATAGTCCTCGGGGCGGCACTTGTGCTCTGAAGGCCGATAATCGTCAATGGAGGCGTACATGGTAAAGAACGCATAGGTATTCCACAAAGTTCCCATGAACTTGGACTGCATTTCGCTGACCAGTTCTCCTGAGAAGCGAGTAGGCAGCCAGGGAGAACCCGAAGCATAGAAGTACCAGCGCACAGCATCTGCGCCCTGCTTGTCCAATACCTCCCACGGATCGACCACATTGCCAATATGTTTGGACATCTTGCGGCCCTCGGCGTCCTGCACGTGTCCCATAACCAGGCAGTTTTTGTAGGGGCTCTGGTCGAAGATCAGCGTGGAAATCGCAATCAGGGAGTAGAACCAGCCCCGTGTTTGGTCGATGGCCTCAGAAATAAAATCTGCCGGGAAGCGCTGCTCGAACACCTCTTTGTTCTCAAAGGGATAATGCCACTGAGCAAAGGGCATAGAACCGGAATCGTACCAACAGTCAATGACTTCCGGAGTACGGTGCATCTTTTTGCCGCACTTGGGACAGGTAATGGTCACTTCATCAATGTAGGGACGATGCAGTTCAATATTGGGATTCACGTTGTCCCCCAGCTCGATCAGTTCCTGGCGAGAGCCGATGACATGCTGGTGGCCGCATTCACACACCCATACCGGCAACGGCGTACCCCAGTAACGTTCACGGGATAGGGCCCAGTCAATTACGTTGTCCAGGAAATTACCAAAACGTCCGTCCTTGATATTTTCGGGCATCCAGTTGACGGTCTGGTTGTTAGCCATCAGTTGATCGTGCATAGCGGTCATGCGAATGAACCAGCCACCCCGAGCGTAATAGATCAAAGGCGTATCACACCGCCAGCAGAAGGGATAATCATGCTCAAACACCGGCGCAGAAACCAGCTTGTCTTCCGCCTGAAGCTGTTCCAGAATCATTGGATCGGCCTTCTTCACAAAGGTGCCTGCCCAGGGAGTTTCCCCAGTCATCTCACCCTTTGCATCCACCAACTGGAGCATGGGAATATCATTCTCCCGTCCCACCCTGGCATCATCTTCACCGAAAGCAGGAGCAATATGCACAATACCCGTACCGTCGGACATAGTGACATAACCGTCCGCTACCACTTGGAAGGCATTGCCGGCGTTGGGGACATTGCCCAGAGCAGCGCGCTGGAAATCAAACAACGGCATATAGCGCATGCCTACCAAATCCCGGCCAGGGAAAGTGACTTTATTTTCCACTTTTACACCCTCGCCCAGCACCTTTTCAATCAGGGCATCGCCCATGATAATGGTGCGGCCCTCATAGTCAAAGCGGGCGTAGGTCTCATCGGGATTTACGCACAGAGCCACATTACTGGGTAACGTCCAGGGCGTAGTGGTCCAAGCATATAAATAAGTATTTTCCTGATCCAACGCCTTGAAGCGCACCACAGCACTCTTTTCCTTGACGGTTTTATAGCCCTGGGAAACTTCATGACTGGACAGGGCAGTACCGCAACGAGGGCAGTACGGTACAATCTTGTGCCCCTTGTACAAAAGCCCCTTCTTGGCAATTTCTTTCAGGCTCCACCACTCAGATTCAATATAGTTGTCTTCGTAGGTGACATAGGGATTTTCCATGTCGCACCAGAAGCCTACTCGGTCGGACATTTCCTCCCACATGCCCTTATACTTCCATACGGACTCTTTGCACTTTTTAATGAAAGGCTCCAACCCATAGCGCTCAATCTGCTCCTTGCCGTCCAAGCCCAGCTGCTTTTCCACTTCCAACTCCACCGGCAAGCCATGGGTATCCCAGCCGGCCTTGCGCAGCACGTTCTTGCCCTTCATGGTCTGATAGCGAGGAATCAGATCCTTGATAGCACGAGTCTCAATGTGCCCAATATGGGGCTTGCCATTGGCCGTGGGCGGACCATCAAAGAAAGTAAAAGTATCCTTTCCCTTACGCAAATCAAGGGACTTTTTGAAGATTTCATTTTCCTTCCAGAACTTCAGCACTTCCTTTTCCCGGGCAAGGAAGTCCATTGAAGTGGAAACTTTTTCAAACATTTGCGCATTCCTCCAAAATAAAAATTCGCCCTCATCCCTTGGGACGAAGGCGCTTCGCGGTACCACCCAAATTGACGCGGCTTTCCGCGCCCACTTGTTCATCGCTGTAACGGGCGACCCGGCGAAGCCTAGTCGCATACGCTTTCGGTTCGCTGCTCCGAGGTGATTCCCTGCACCCGCCGCCGTCCGGACTTTCACCAATCTCCGGCTCGCTTCGCGGGGCATTGCGCAGGCGCTCCTCATCAACGCAAATTCTTTTTTCATTATACCGGCATTTTTCTCTCTTGTAAAGGTCTCGGGCGTAAAGAATTTAGGCCATCGAAAACTTTCACAGCGCCAGATTGAAATAACCGCCTGCTTTTCACGAGCAGGCGGTTACACGCCCGTAGATTTAGCGCTCCCCATCCAAGTCCAGCCAGGCACACTCCCGAGGCGTAAGCTTAAGCTCACTGGCCACAATATTCATGCGCATTCTTTCCGGACTAGTGGAACTGACCAGAGCATACACATCCAAATCCGGCTGATTAAAAATCCATGCCATCGCAATCTGCGGTACGGGAACACCCTTCTCTTCAGCCAATATTTCGCAGCGATGCAGACGCTCGAAGTTCTCCGGGCAACAATATCCCTTGATTCCCGGAGGATCCATCAGCTCCTGCGCCTGTTCAGGATGGTCACTGTGCAACTTTCCTGAAAAAAAACCTCGTGCCATAGCAGAATAGGCAAAGACAGGGACATGATGCTCGGCGTAGTACCGGCGAGCTGCTCGATTAGACGGACCTGAGATTGTCACACATCCGCCTCCCCATGGATCTTCCACCTGATCCGCCAAGCCAAAATTCGGGCTGACTACGGTAAAAGGCTGAAGTCCATGCTGCAGCGCATAATTATTGGCCTCCTCAAAGCGTTCCACCGACCAGTTGGAAACGCCAAAAGCTCCAATCTTGCCCTCATCATACACGCGGTTTAGAACATCCACCAGAGGAGCGACCGGCACTTCTGGATCATCCCGATGCAACATATAAATATCCAAATGACGAGTCTTAAGCTTGGCCAGAGAATTGTGCACATCGTGAAGGATATCAAAATCCGTCACTCTCTTGCGCCAGCGGTTATGGTGCGCACCCTTGGTGAGAATCACCACCTCATTGCGCAAACCACGTGCCTCCATCCACTCGCCCAACGGTTCTTCACCATAATGATCTGAACAGTCAAAGCAATTAATTCCCAGTGCATGAGCCGAATCCAGAAGTTGAAAAGCAGCATCCAATCGCTGCTGAAAATCCGGCGCATTCTCATATACCGATCTGAACGCTGCAAACATAGTCGGCATGGCCGTTCCAAAAACGATTCTGGAAATAGGTTTATCTACCTGAGGAAGAGAACCATACAACATAAAATCGCACCTCCTGAGATACCTGTTTTTACACCCAGAGGTTCATACGCGCCTTGCCAAAAGGAAACCGTGCACAAATCAGCAAACCGGTTGGCCATTTCCCCAAATTCAAGCGGCGTAATTTACTCTCTACAGTTGATTTCCCCTGAAACAAAATATAGCATTTCAATGGTACTATGTCAAGGTAATGAGCTTATCTTCGCCGACCGTAAACACTCAAGGCTGAAATATTCTGAATTTTTATATTGCAGGTATTGACTTTTCTTAGCTATTTATGCTATAATATTAGCTGTTGACGGTAAGTGAACTGACCTTTCACTTACGGATAACTTTATATTTTATTGTGGAGAAGTCGCCTAGCTTGGTCGAGGGCGCACGACTGGAAATCGTGTAGGCGTCAAAAGCGTCTCGAGGGTTCGAATCCCTCCTTCTCCGCCATACGGTGTTTGAGTCGCATCGACTCCTTTTGACAAGCTCACAGCGTTTCTTGCTGTGAGCTTGTCTATTCCCCGTCCAAATAATCCTGTAGCACTTCCCGAATCAGCTCCGACAGGGACATTCCCATATCTTGCCCGATGCGCTTTAAGCGTTCCACCATTTCCACATCCAGTCGCAATGCGATTCTCGTGTTTCCTCTCTGCATATTGTCGCCCCCTTTACACTTATCATAATATTTCACGTCAGACACAGCGGAAAAATACATGAAATTGATGCTTCTGTTATACTAAGCCTACATAATTAAGTGGATTATGGCTTGTTGAAGGAAAAAGTGGTGGCGTTGCTGAGGTTACGCCACCATGCTTAAAATGTTTTCCTCTCTTAAACTTTTTATCATGAAATTCAGGATGGACTATTATGCATCGCCATAACGATCGTCTTGCAATATGCCATAATCTACCTCTACAGGCATACGAGTTTCAGCAGATTTCATAATTGCCAAAATTGCCAGCACTCCATACGCTGATTCGCGCAACGTAACCGGAAATTCCTTACCAGAAATCAGGCAATCTACAAATGCACGGATGCTCTCAAACGCAAAGCCTTTGGGTTGTCCAAATATCTCATTTTGCACGATCACATCTGGTACTATGACCTGCGTATCAGTGTACTTCTGAATCATATTATGATTGGAAGCATCCACTGAGATCATTCCTTTGTCTCCCAGAATTGTGAACTTGATATCATTTACGCAAGGATTGGCATTAGGAGTAACCCATCCGTTCTCCATTTGTGCAACTGCGCCATTTTCAAACTCTATTGTAGAGAGATATTCATCCACCGTATCGATCCCGTTTTGAATAGGTTCTCCCGCCCTATTCAGTACGCCAGGCTTACTTAGAACGCCCTTTTTACTGACGCAATAAACGCGTTTGGGGCGAGAATTAAACATCCACATTAATGTATCAAGGCTATGGCTGCCCAGGAACCACATAATCGATGATTTTGCCGCCCAAGGTAACATATCTGTAGCAACCCAACGCACATCATTCAGCCGGTAGTAACCGCTGTACACCTGACCAAGTTCACCACTGCGCACAGACTGATATGCAGAATGAATTGGTGGATTCCACCGATTGTGAAGGTCTACCATACCCCTAACACCGTTTTTTTCGCAGGCTTCCAATATGCGCATGGCATCCTCAGAGGTCGTCGCAAGCGGTTTTTCAATTAAAACATGTTTGCCAGAATTCGCCGCTGCAACAGCTATATCTGCATGGGCAAAATCCGGTGTAACAATCGCAACCGCATCGCAATCGCATTTCTCAAACATCTCATTATAATCACTGTATACCTGTGAAATGCCTTCTTCCCGGGCTACCTTTTCCGCCTTTGCCCTATTCATATCGCAAATCGCGACAATATCTGCAAAAGGATGCGCCTTATAAATGCGGGCATGGTTCGCACCCCATGTACCCGCGCCTACAATCACCATTTTGAGAGTTTTCATCTGTACTCCCTTCTTCCTTCAAAATAAAGTCCTTGCCTTTACCCATCTCGTATCAACTAACAGTGATGCCGCCGTCAGCAACGATAATTGCGCCATTTAAATAACTGCTTTCATCGCTAGCCAAGAACAATGCTATATTAGCTATGTCCTCTGGCTTGCCCCAACGGCGCAATGGCGTTCCACTCGTAAGGAATTTCTGTTCATCAAAAGTAGGTTTGTTTAGGTCGCTCTCATAAACCATAGGTGTAAGAATAGCTGCCGGTGCAATGCAGTTTGCACGAATATGCTCTGGGCCATATTCCACAGCCCATGCACGCGTCAATGATATCGTAGCTCCCTTGGAGGCAGAATAGGCATCGCAATCAGGGATACCAATCACGCCACAACTAGACCCGGTGGTGATGATGGATCCACCTCCGCGCAGACGCATCAACGGAATCGCAGCCTTTGTGCAATTCATAGTGCCAAACAGATTGATGGCAATAATTCTCTGAAAAACCTCTTGCTCCAGCACATCAATTCGATTGTCTTTTGTCCCCCAGAATACAGAGGCATTATTGTAGAGAACATCAATGCCTCCAAACTGTGCCTTTATCGTTTCAAAGACCTTTTCCACTGAAGTCCAATCGGAAATATCGCAAACATACCCGAATATCCTATCATTCTGCGGTTCAATCATAGCCTTGGTCTCTTCCATACCCGCAGAATTAAGGTCGATCATTAACACAGTTGCCCCCTCACGGGAGAAGATTTTGGTCGCTTCACGTCCAATGCCGCTGCCTGCGCCCGTCACTACCACAATTTTATCCTGCAGTCTCATTTTCTTTCCTCCTAACTTCGTCAGATCGGATCAGAAGATCGTATACCCGCCATCAGCAACCAGATTCGAGCCATTAATGTAGCTCGCCGCCTCTGATGCCAGGAATACGGCAATATCACCCATTTGTTCCGGATTCCCCCACTTCCGAGTAGGAATGTGTTCCAAAGATTTTTCGTAGAAATCCCCATTCTCTGCAATAAAAGCTTTGTTGATGTCCGTCAGAATATAACCTGGACAGATCGAATTGACACGAATGTTATACTGCGCCCACTCCCCTGCCATACAACGCGTTAACGCTTCCACAGCAGCCTTGGAAACATCGTAGGCTCCCGTACAGCAGTTCTTCAGGCAAACTTTACCACCAAGGGACGCCAAATTTATGATACACCCAGACTTCTGTGCAATCATCATGCGCCCAAAGTGCTTCATACAGAGAAATGTACCATTAAGATTTGTATTCATCGTCTCATTCCACTCCTCCAGGAGCGTATCCTGTAGATGAGTACAACCACGGCCTAAAGCAGCATTGTTGACCAATATATCCAAGCGTCCCGTTTTCGACTTGACGTATTCAACAGCTACTTTTACACTATTTTCATCCGTGACATCAATAAAATGTGTATAAAGGGTTGAACCAGTTTCATTGTGTATTTCTTCTGCAGCGGCAGCAGCGCGCTTAACATCACGGGCCATAATGTACACTTGGGCATGGGCTCTGGCAAGACTGCGGGCAAACTCTTTTCCCAGCCCCTGTCCAGCTCCCGTCACAAGCGCAATCTTTCCAGAAAGGTCGAAATTATTTTTCATGACTGTTTCCTCATATTTCGTTATTTGCTTAGATATGACATAATGGAATATTTACGGGCAAACAGTCCACCGGCAGAAGTTCCGTTCAAACCTAACAGACCGGCAAACCGCTTGCCCAAATTTCTCATACTCTATAATCAAGAACGGCGATATTGTGGATTAGATCTTAGAGTATTGGCCTCACTTTCTACAGGCAGGAGCTTTTTTAAAAAGCTTCTGCTTAGTTCGCATAAGGCAATACTTCCTCTGCATTTTCAGCGGTAACCAGCGTATCATTGTAAACCAGATCAATATTATCCACTTCGCCCGTCAACAACTTGCTGGCAGCAATAAGGTTCTGTTCTGCCAACATTCGTGCATCCTGGAAAACAGTAGCGGTATACGTGCCATCGATAATTCCCTGCACAGCGGCCTCCAAACCGTCAACACCATAAATCTGCATATCCGCATAGGCTTCGTTGTCGCGAACGGCCTCCATGCAGCCCAATCCGACGGCATCTGCACACGTGAGTACAGCATCAATCTCACCATATGCCTGCATCCAGTCCTCCATCAGCGCCATCGCTTCTGCCTCACTTGCATTCTGAAGCACTTTCTCAGCCAGCACGGTGACATCAGGGCGTGCAGCTACAAAGCACTCCTGAAATGCCTTATAGCGCTGTGCGGGATGGAAGTTACCTGGCTGGCAACTCATAATAACCACGCGGCCATTTTCCGGCACCTGCTCACAGGCCAGTTCAGCCAACATTTTTCCCTGTTCGTATGGATCTGCATCGACTGTAGAACCACCATTGAGCCCGTCAATCTTTGCACTTGTAGTAATACAATGTATGCCAGCATCGATAACCATCTGAGCATAGGGCTTCTGCATCTCACTATCGACTGGACAGATGATTACCAGGTCATAGCCCTTGGTAATACAGTTTTCAATCAAAGCATTGGACTTTTCCGGATCGCCCTGTGCATCCAGCACTTCCATGCTAAAGATGTCGGAATACGCTTCTGCCTGCTCCATCAGTTCGTTGGCAAATGTAGCAGCAAAGGGATCGTGCAGTGCACGCATGACGAGAACTGCCTTTTTCGGCTCCGCAGCCTCACCCACTGCAACGCTGCACACCAGCATCATGACCAGCAATACCATGGCAACAATTTTCTTCATTCGAGTTTCCTCCTCTTTATTTTTTCCCTGTACAGGGAAATATTCCCATTCCAACCCTCAACGCTTAGCTCTTAAGGATTTTACGCTTATAGTTCTGTCTGCTGCGCGTCATGATATCCAACGCCACTGCAAAAGCAATGATTAAACCACGAACGATCTGCTGGATGTAAGAGTCAATTGACAACAAGTTCATCACATTGTTCATAAAGCCCACGATCAACGCACCCAACAATGTGCCAAATGGGGTTCCCGCACCACCGGAAAAACTGGTGCCGCCGACGATGGTGGCAGTAATGGCTTCACTTTCGTATTGCTGGGCGCCATTTGGTAATCCTCCATTGACACGCGACATAAATACTACCGCCGCAATACCTACAAGTACACCATGCAACACGTATGCTTTTATTTTGATAGTATTTGCCTTGATGCCTGCGGCAGTAGCAGCCAGCTGATTTCCGCCCACCGCATACGTTGAACGGCCGAACTTTGTATAACGCATGATGTAATGCATAATCAAAAATGCACACAGCATGATAATGATCGGCGTAGGAACCCCCAGAATATCACCTTGACCAACTCGGACATATTCCCCTATTTCGTAAATATTCTGTCCGCCTGTGATATACAGCGCCGCACCTCGTCCCATCGTTTGCATCGCTAGAGTGGCAATGAACGGTGGCATATTAAAGCGCGTTACCATCAACCCCGACAGAATATTGCAGAACACCGCCACACCTATCGCCGCACCGAATGCCAAAGCCATGCTGGGAACAGCTTTATACACATAAATTGACACACACCCGGAAAGTGCTAGTACCGAACCAGCAGCCAAGTCAATCATACCGCTGACAATGAGTACCATTTCACCAAAGGCCAGAAGAATCACCACAGATTGTTGTCTAAGCACGTTGACCAAATTGGTAGTAGTCAAAAAATGCGGCGAAATGATCCAAAACACAATCATGAATGCAATTAGGATAAAGACAAGACTATACTTATTGATGATTCGCCTGATAATTGATCTTTCCATCATTTGTTTCCTCCTAGCCCGCCGTTTTAATTGCCAGTGCCATGATCGCATCCTGAGAAAGGCCCTCTTCCCGGGTGATCTTTCCTGTGATTCGCCCTTCATGCATCACATAGACGCAGTCGCACATTCCAACCAATTCCGGCAACTCCGATGAAATCATGACCAGGCCCTTGCCTTCCCTTGCAAGCTCGACCATAAGTTGATAGATCTCATTCTTTGCGCCCACATCTATTCCCCTAGTAGGTTCATCAAGAATAAGCAAATTAGGATCACGGACCATCCATCTAGCTAACAATACCTTTTGCTGATTGCCCCCCGAAAGCGACATGATCGGAGTTTCCATCGACGGGGTTCTCACGCGCATTCTTTTGCACATTTGAACACACGCCCCCTCCTCTTCCCTACGAAGCCACCTTCCTTTCTTAAAAAAGCGATCCAGAGAAGCAATCGCAGTGTTAATCTGTACGCTTAAAATTGGAATGATACCCTCACGGGCGCGATCCTCAGAGAGCATCACCACACCATTTTGAATTGCATCCTTAATTCCTGTGAGCTTTTTCCCTTTAAAGGTCACACTGCCGGAGTCATAGCGATCTAGGCCATAAATCGCACGCATGACTTCTGTCCTTCCCGCACCCATCAGCCCGGCAAACCCGACGATTTCTCCTGCATGCACCTCAAAATTGATATCTTTAAACAACATGTTGCTTGAAAGTTTTTCCACCTTCAAAACTACATCGCCAATTGGTACTTGTTCTTTAGGATATTGATTATCAATTCGTCGGCCGACCATTGCCTCTACGATTGTCTTTTCATCAAACTGGTCTGCCGTTTTTGTCTCGATTAGTTTGCCGTCTCTGAGAATACTAATATCGTCTGCGATGCGGAAAACTTCATTTAGCTTATGTGAAATATAAATGATACTGACGCCTTTTGAATTTAATTCTCTGATCTTGAAAAATAATTGCTCGACCTCATTTTCGGTGATTGCAGAAGTAGGTTCATCCATGATGACAATCTCAGCATCGTGCGATACAGCCTTTAGGATCTCAATCATCTGAATATCAGATGTAGACATGCTACGTAACTTCTGCTCAGGGTCATAGTCCATATGTTCTTCTGCCAACAGCGCTTTGGTCCGCTGGCGAACTTTCTTCCAACTGATGCAGCCAAATTTATTAGTTGGCCAATCTCCAAGAATAATGTTCTCTTCTAAGTCCAAGTCTGGCACATAAGAAAGCTCCTGATGAATCATCGCGATTCCATGTGCCCGCGCATCCAGAGGGCTCTTGATGGATACTTCCCTGCCGTCAATGAAAATTGTTCCAGCATCCGGCTTATAAAAACCATTGATAATTTTCATCAGCGTAGATTTTCCCGCTCCATTTTCCCCGCATAGCACATGGGTCGTACCTTTCCTTAGCTTGAATGAAACATCATCCAGAGCCTGTACGCCCACGAACGCCTTAGAAATGTTCCGCAATTCAAGCTTGATTTCTGCTTTTTCTTGCATAGAATAACTCCTTTCCTGGACGCTTTTTTCTCTCGCATATATATAACAAATAATTTATTTAATTATTTTGTATTTCTTAGATTCAGCATATTATTGCCTCTTTGACCACATTCTATCAGCTGATGTATAGAAAGTCAATATAGTTTTATTTATCTAATGTTAATTTTTATAACAAATGTTTTATTTAATTGCACTTCAACATTCATCTGTCCTATATGCCGAAGGCGTCCTAGTCCCGCAATCAGCCATCAAATGTGCCGAAATAGAACTTAATTTACATAAAAAATGAGAGACGAAATGTCTGCAACATATCGTCTCCCACTATTCGCTTAGTATTTTATTTTCCCCATCATTTCTTCTTAGAGCAAACTTAAGCGGCCCTGGAATATGGCGTCATAGACGAGTGCTCCAGAACCAATCACCATCGTCCGATCCCCGAAACTGGACATTACCAATTCTGTTTTGGGGTATCGGTTTCTAATGTTATGCTTCACAAGCAAAGATCTGACGGAACGATTATATGTCCTTTGCTTTACATAATCCAACAGCAGCGACCCTGCCGCCAGTAATTGTCCACCAAGCACAACTTTCTCCGGATCAAAGATATTAATACAATTCACGATTGCAATGGACAGATAATCACCAATCGTATAAATGATATTGACGCAATAGGCATTTCCATTGTGGGCTTCCTGAATGATATCGCTCCATTGGATAGGTCGATCCATTGGAAAATCAGGCATTCCCGGGCAATGGTTTTCCCAATCAAGATTTGCTTGTCTCACATAATTGTCCAAACGTATATAGGATTCCAATTGTCCGGGGTTCCCGAGCTTGGACTTGCTGCCATCAAATTTGATGGTGGTATAACCCAGTTCTCCAGCAAATCCATTATGCCCATAATAAATGCGATCGTTGATACACATTCCGACACCGACGCTGTTTCCACCGGTACCAATGTAGAGAAAATCCCGGGTATCTATCGCCGCTCCATAGTGTTTCTCCGCAATGGTAGATGCATCCATATCATTTGCGACAACCACAGGCAACCCAAAAAGTTTGGTATAATGCTCTTTGAGATTCATATCCTCTACATTGGGGAAATTATCAGCGCAGAGGATCACACCAGCTTCCACATCAATCAACCCAACTGATGCTATGCCAATCCCAAACAGATTTTTTGTATATTTTCCTCCCTCATTTAAAACTTTCCCGACGAGATCATCGATAATAGCAAACAATTCCTCGTTGTTCTCCTTAGTAGTGGGAATCACTGTGTGCGAAACCAGAATTCTGCATTCAAGATCAATCAACGAACAAGTGACCTCTACTTCGGATATATAAATTCCCATTGCAATCACCGAATCCGGTACAACCGAGACCTTAAAGGAAGGTCGACCGACATTAGGCCGATTGTTTCCTCCAGCAATTTCTATTTTTTCTGCAAAATATCCTTTGTCAACATACTCAGAG
>JAHZHZ010000002.1:127991-128231 GCA_019419995.1 Clostridiales bacterium | reverse complement strand
TTTACCGCTGACATTTTCGACAAGCCAAGTTTATCTGCAATAACCTGTCTGGACAAGGATTTTTGTTCGCAGATAATACGAAAAACATTCGCTCGATTCATCGTCCTAACATCTTTTAGATTTTTTTGCGACATTCTTTCTATTCCTTCCACTTGGTTTTTAAACATGTCTATTATAACATCATGTTTTATATAAATACATTTTTATTTTTTTCAGTATTTTAATTATAGTTTAATTTTT
>JAHZHZ010000002.1:6698-127981 GCA_019419995.1 Clostridiales bacterium | reverse complement strand
GCAACGTGGAATAACACTTAACTTATAATTTAACATGTTTCTCAGTTGCTTTTCATGATTTTATGATTTATAATATAAATAATTGTTTTATTAATAAAACTGATTAGTTTTTCAACAATGGGGTAATGCTTTATGGCATGAACATGAAAAGGAGGAACTCAAAAATGTCATCCATCAAAATGATTGCACTTGAAACCCCCGAAGACGTTGGAAATCTTGCTGCTGATCTCTTTGAACTGGAAATAAGCGCCAAACCCAACTGTGTGCTTGGATTAGCGACAGGGTCAACGCCCCTTCCCCTCTATCGCCAACTTATTGAACGAAATCGGGCACAGCGAATTGACTTTTCTCAGGTAAAAACCTTCAACCTGGATGAATACGAGGGACTTTCCCCCGAGCACCCCCAAAGTTACCGCCATTTTATGCAGGAAAACCTTTTTAACCACATCAATATCAAGCCAGAAAATACACATGTACCAGATGGACTCACTCAAGACTGTGAAGCGATGTTTGTAAATTATGAACGTCAAATCAGTAATTGCGGTGGCATTGATCTTCAGCTGCTGGGAATTGGTCACGATGGCCACATCGGTTTTAATGAGCCCAGTTCTTTTTTCCCAAGCCTTACACACAAAGTTACCCTTACGGAGTTAACCCGCCAAGCCAATAAGCGCTTCTTCCATACACTGGACGAAGTACCTCTTCATGCATATACGATGGGCATCGGAACGATCATGGCAGCACGTAAAATTATTATCCTCGTTACCGGCAGAGATAAGGCCGACATTCTTCATCGCGCCTTCTTTGATCCCGTAACCCCCCATGTGCCCGCTTCGGTCCTTCAATTTCATCATGATGTTACGCTAATCTGCGATCGGGAAGCAGCATTGGTTTAAGTGTAGCCTTCCTAATTGTGACAGGGCAAACGAGGTAATTCATATGAAATATTTGGATATTGAATATCAAATAAAAAACCCGCCAGAGCTTGATCCTAATTTTATACCATTTGGCCTTTGGGCTAAATCCTTTCTCTCAGAGGCTACACATCCTTTTTCACTCGCCATCGAACGAGAAGATGGACAAATCACCGTATTCCATTCTTTTCTCCGGGGAAAGAGCTATGCCGAAGCCAATCTGCGCTTTCTAGAACGTTTCGTTAAATTTCTTCTTTGGGGAATTGGTGGTTATCGCATTTACCTTGCTGGTTGCGACGAGTATGCGCAGACAATAAAAAATACCTATACGGAATCAGGCGCCCGTGCCTTTGATTTTAATTTCATGCGCACCGTCTATGAACGTCCCTTAGAGGTAATTATCACCGATCCAGAACTCTTTCCGAAAGCTCGCGAAATCTCCAGACCTATCGGGGGACATTTAAATGGTTGCAGGATTGGATTTGACGCGGGCGGCAGTGATCGAAAAGTCTCTGCCGTAATCGACGGAAAAACTGTTTACTCTGAGGAAGTCGTTTGGTTTCCAAAACAATCCGAAGATCCCCGATATCAATACAAAGGCATAGTAGATGCACTTAAAACTGCCGCTTCCAAAATGCCTCGCGTCGATGCAATCGGTATTTCTTCCGCAGGTGTATTCATCGGCAACAGCCCTATGGTGTCCTCTCTCTTCATCAAAGTCCCAGATAAATATCGGGAGTATGTCAAGACGATCTATGACCGGGCTGCAAAAGAAATCGGCAAAGATATTCCCGTGGTTGTCGCCAATGATGGAGACGTTACAGCCCTTGCCGGCAGTATCTCACTCAACTCCGGAGCCGTTCTTGGCATTGCCATGGGTACATCAGAAGCTGCCGGATATGTAACGCCGGACCGCAATGTTCTGGGCTGGTTCAATGAACTGGCTTTTGCTCCTGTGGATCTAAATGACAACGCCATGATGGATGAGTGGTCTGGGGATATTGGCGTAGGTTGCAAATACTTTTCACAGGATGCCGTTATTAAAATGGCCCCTGCTTCGGGGATTACACTGGATGATAACCTTAGCCCTGCAGAAAAACTCAAATACATTCAAAAACTGGCTGAGGATGGTTTACCCGGTGTTCTAGCAATTTTTCGAAGTATTGGCGCTTATCTGGCTCACACAATTCCTCTATACGCGCAACTATACTCCATATGCCATTTACTGGTGCTTGGTCGAGTCGCTTCTGGCATTGGTGGTGAAATAATCGTTTCCGAGTGTAAGAGAATACTTACAGAAGAATACCCACTGTTGGCACAAAACATCCATGTAATGCTGCCAGACGAAAATATGCGTCGCGTGGGGCAAAGCATCGCCGCAGCAAGTCTCCCGTTGGTATAATTTTCAAGTCACCTATCAATTCGATGATAAATCGAATGCGAATAGGTGACTTCTCTACTGGCAATTACGACAGCTTCTAATCCAAACTATTTTTCATGTCCTGTGTACAAAACATGTTTAACGCAAATCCATCTGTTCCTATAATTTTACTGTGTTTTATTAATCCCCAAATTAAAAGGTGTATATTGCACCCATTATATATAAAAGTTGCATTTTTCTACCCATTATGCTAAAATTCGGGCAAAAGGAGGGGGATTTATGATCGATATATCCGAGAAGCTATACCTAAAAGTAAAATCAATCATGAAAACCTGATGTGAAGACGACATTTACGCCGTTTCTTTCTTCGTTTATTCAAACGAGGTTTACGAATACAGGGGCTTTAATAATGTATCCTCCTTTGTCATCAGTTATAATACAGAAAAGGATTGCGGCAATGCAGGTCCATACGACGAGGAACGTTGGAACTATGCTTACTGGCGACAGAACGAAACCTTCATTATTGATCCAGACGAGCCAAATGAACTGACTGATTTATTGTTTGACTGGTACCTCGAAAATGGTATTTCAAATCTTGGTGAAGAAGACGAGGATTGCTACGACGATAATTATCAGTACATCGGAAAGGGGCCTATTGGACATTTTGAATTGATAACACTGGTTTGCGAAGTAGCAAAACGTTTGCAGGAAGAGAGTTTTCTCGAAAAGAAGTTCGGCAAAAAGCTTCCCATCATCATTCACGGATTTGAATATGCGTCGTATGAAATTGAAGCAACACAAAAAGCTAATGTCAATGGGGAAGCCGAAACATTCTTGAAAGCCATTCATGAATTGGGCATGGCGTGATTTTTGTAGAAAACCTGACACGCTCTCTCTGGCATGAAAGAGAGAGCGTTTTTTTGTAAACACCAGCATCTAGCTTTGTCATTTTTAGCCTTGCCGATACGATTCATTCTCGTAATTTTTCCATGCCAAAGCTACCACTCTAAACCTAACCCGCATATCCAATTTTTTATCCCCGAAATGTTATTAAATTCATTTTGATAAATTAATCCAAATTTGCCCCTTCAAACTTTTTTTGATGCATATCAATTGTCATAAAAAAGTCGGAACTAATTTTTTTCAATACCATAGAATATTGCAAGGCTCAAACTGGAGGGTTCAAGTTTCTATGTATTGTAATAACAAAAACAGATTCTGCAAGAACTGCTGTATATCATGTTGCCAGATGTATCCTGTTTTAGGGCCAACAGGACCCACCGGTCCTGTCGGACTTCCTGGCCCCACCGGACCCACTGGCGCAGCCGGACTCCCCGGACCCACCGGACCCACGGGCACAGCCGGACTCCCCGGACCCACCGGACCCACCGGCACAGCCGGACTCCCCGGACCCACCGGACCAGTCGGAGCAACTGGGCTCCCCGGCCCTACCGGTCCTACCGGCCCTACCGGACTCCCCGGACCCACTGGACCCACGGGACCCGCCGGAGGCATCGGTCAAAATCCTTATGATTTATATGTGCAGGCAGGTGCAATTCCGGATGGAAATGGCAGTCAAAATGCGCCATTTCAAACCATAGAGCAGGCCCTGACAGTTGTCCCACCCGGCGGCGTTATACATGTTTTGCGGGGCACCTATCCCATCGTACAGCAAATCACAGTGAACACGCCAGGGATAACCATCCAAGGTACAGCAGGGACAGTTATTTTGCTTCAAGCTCCTATCGTACCATTTTTATTAAACGGAGGAGACGATACCATTAATGGGCTCACCATCACCAGCGATAATCCATATCCCGTAGAATTCATTCAGGTTTCCGGAGACGGCAACCAGATTATAAATTGTATAATTTATGGACCAAATCAACCCGGTGATTCCTCAACATGGGTCGTAAACCGGGGATTTGTGACACAAGGGGGCGCAACAAACCTGCTGGTACGCGGCAATGTTTTTCATACTCTACGTCAACCGGCGTATTTAAACCCAGGTTCCACTGGAACGATTATTAACAACGTTGCATATAACTCTCGCGGTTATGTGGTGGACCAGGCAACTTTTTTATTTTCGGGCAATTCCTGGGGAAATCCGACAAACGCGGTTGATTTAGCACTGCTACCAGGTACGGCAACGGGAGCACCATATGATCCGCTCGCAACGCTGGAAGCCAGCAACAGCAACGCTACCGTCAGTGACCAGCGATAAAAAGCTGCTTTCAATTTAACGATTTCAATTAAGCTAGCATGATCTTGACAGTTGAAGTCGCAAATGATACGCTGGAAGGGACGGGATAAATTTGCCGGAATATATCGAAAGTTCTCGCCTCAGGCAAGGAAAAACGCTCATCATACTAAGTTACGAAAGAGGAGGTATAGCATGCCTTTTACCATCGTGCGCCAAGACATTACCAAAATGCACGTGGATGCCATTGTCAATGCTGCCAACACTGAACTAGCCGTGGGTGGTGGTGTATGCGGTGCAATTTTCCAAGCAGCGGGCTCCAATTCTTTGCAGGCAGCCTGTAGAAAACTCGCCCCCATTCAGACGGGCGAAGCTGCCATCACCCGCGGATTTAATCTCCCAGCAAAATATATTATCCATGCTGCAGGTCCCGTATACAGCCATTGGGATCCCCGGCAGAGTGAACGTCTGCTCCGCTCAGCCTACACAGCATCTCTCAATCTTGCTTTAAAGCACAAGTGCACCAGCATCGCTTTCCCTCTGATTTCAAGCGGAATCTATGGATATCCCAAGGAGGAGGCACTACAGGTTGCCACTAGCGCCATTGGGAATTTCCTGGAACAGTATGATATGGATATTTATCTAGCCGTATTTGACAAGGCATCCTTTGTCATCAGCAAAGAGTTGCTGGGCGTAATTGAAAGCTATATTGATGAGAACTATATCTCGGCACACAGCACCCCGCGGCGTGGGCTGCTAAATGTTGAAAGTGAGGCATTGAGCGCTGCGATAGCTCCGTCTCAAGGAACGACGGCGGGCTTAGATGATCTGATCGGAAATCTGGATGAACCGTTTCATATTGCCCTTCTGCGGCTGATTGATGCCAGTGGAAAGACGGACGTAGAGGTTTACAAGCGAGCCAACATTGACCGCAAGCTATTTTCCAAAATACGGACAGGTAAGGGGTATCTACCCGGAAAACGCACTGTGCTGGCTTTAGCCGTTGCGTTGGAACTAAATTTAAAAGAGACGGATGATCTTCTGGAGCGAGCTGGTTATGCGCTATCTCACAGCCAAAAGTTTGATGTAATAGTAGAATACTTTATTGTTCACAGAGAATATAATATCTTTACGATTAATGAAACCCTGTTCCAATACGATCAACCCCTGCTGGGTTCCTGCTGATGTCGCTTTTAAAGCGACCTTTAACAAACTGTCCCGCTCTATAATGTAGCCATCTTAGAGAGCGGGAGGTTTTCATAATGAAGAAAAAGCTAACGGAATTGGTATTTATCCTGGACAAGAGCGGTTCCATGGCAGGACTGGAGCGGGACACCATCGGCGGATTTAACGCCATGATGCAAAGACAACGGGCACTTGAAGGTGAATGTAAAATCACAACAGTGCTCTTTGACCACCACTATGAGCTACTTCACGACCGCATTGATATCCGAGCTGTACAGCCCATGACAGAGAAAGAATATCATGTAGGCGGTTCCACCGCATTGTTGGACGCCATCGGCAGGAGTATCCATAAAATCACAACTGTGCAGAAGAACACGGCAAGAGCGTTCCGTGCGGAAAGAGTACTGTTCGTCATCATCACAGACGGTGAGGAAAACGCAAGCCGAGAATACTCTGTCTCCCAAATAAAAAAACTGATTGAGCGTCAAAAGTCCAAATATGGGTGGGAATTTATTTTTCTGGGAGCGAACATCGACGCCGTGGGTACTGCAGAACGGTTCGGAATTAATCCCACCCGCGCCGCCGACTATGTGCCGGATAGCGAGGGCACAGCCCTCAATTTCCATGCAATGAGCGAAGCCGTAGCTTCATTCCGATCTCACGGCATTGTTCCTGATTCGTGTCTGGATTCCGTTCGCAACGATATGTATCGAAGGGGCGCACATAGCTGATATTGTTCCATGAAAATTCTCCCGTTGGGCCGGAGATAGCCAACTAAGAATAGTTATGTACATCGAATAGCTGCAAATTCCGAGATACTGCTGCGAGAAAAACTACCCGTATGAATGAAGACCTAAAGCTAGGATCTACCGGTTAATTAGTTTGGTGGCTAATCTGTGCCATGCTAAAACAGGCCACGGAAATGCCCCCGCAGCATATATCTAACCTATCAATGATTATGGATTTGGCAAGCCGCGAAAAAGAATGACAGGCAGACAAGAACTTATTGGGGATCTCGGATTCGAAAAATCAAATCTCTTTACAGCTACCTTGGTTAAAAGAGCACCCCAACTGCCAAAAACACCCGGAAATTCATGCGAATTTCCGGGTGTTGCAGCGTTCTCACCTGCAAGAACAATATTTACTCAACAAATACAATGCGTCCCTGTCCATAGGGATCTGCGTATTCCTCGCCCACTGCGCCACCGAGCGTATCGATGATATAATTGATCAGCACCTGATTATCGATGAGCACTTCGTCCTGTAGCAGCGCATCATTTATGAACATGTTCATACCATCGCCGCCACTCTTGAGCATATAATTGTGGGAAGCCAGCGTATAGGTCCCATCGGGATCAATGGGTTCACCATTTACCAATACGTTGCGTACACGGCGTTCTCCACTCACTTCTACAAAATTCTCCTTGTCATCCACGACCACTGTGGAATCCACGCCCATATCGATTTCGAAACTCAAACCAGACACCTGTAAAAATCCTCCGCTCTCCGCGGGCAGATTTTTTACGCTCATCTCCAGCGCATCCAGAATCTGCTGACCAGTAGTCTCCACCACGCAGGCCATATTTCCAAAGGGATGCACGTTGAGAATATCTCCATATGTAATTTCCCCAGCTTCAATGTTAGCACGCACACCTCCACCATTGACAAAGGCAATATCTGCGCCCAACACATAGCGGTAGGCATCGGCGCACAAATCACCCAGATTGGTCTCGGCACTGCGCACGGCGCGCTCACCGGTAGCTGGATCATTCACCGTAAGCTCCACTTCCGTGGTAGCTACCACCTGATTGAGTGTATCTTCGTACTGGCTCTGGATGGCCTTAATGTATCCCACCGCTTCTGCATCCTTGAACAGAGATTCACCATGCAGTGCCGTGGAAAGACTTCCATCCGCAGCAATCGTCAAAACGCCTACATTTTCCAGCTTTGTGCCCGTAGAAGTCAGCAATACCTCCTCGCCATCTGCATTTTTCACCATTTCCTGTTCGATCACAGAATGGGAATGTCCATCCAGCACAGCATCGATTCCCCGGGTATTGACGATCAAATCGCTGGAAGTATAGGGGATGCTGGAAGCTTCTATGCCCAGATGGCTTAGCACAAACACATAGTCTGCACCCTCTGCACGGGCTGCATCCACAGCCTTTTGCACGGCCGCATAGAGGTTTTCTCCCTCCTCACCCTGACAGAAGCTATAAATATAATTGCCTGCCTCGTCCTGGAAGTACGTAGGCGTGGACTTGGTGAAGGTTTCCGGGGTAGACGCACCCACAAAAGCAATCTTCCAATCGCCCAGCTCCAATATCACGTAGGGATCCAACACAGGATTACCTTCCATATCGCAGAAGTTGGCAGAAACATAGGGAAACTGCGCCTTTTCCCTCAGGGCCATGAACTGATCCATGCCGTAATCAAACTCATGATTACCAATGGTGGCCACATCGTAACCCACATAATTCATGATGTCGATAATGTAGCTTCCCTTGGACAGAGTTCCCACAGGGCCACCCTGAACAGCGTCGCCATTGTCCACAATAGCTACCTGATAGCCTGCATCTTCCAAAGCCCGCTCATAGGCCTTCAATCCTGCATAGCCAATCGTTTCATCGATGCCGCAATGCACGTCGTTGGTATAGAGCACCGCTACTGGGGGATGCTCCGTCTCCTCTGCTACCGCAAAACCGAAGATCAGCATGGAAACAACCAGAAGTAGAGTCAGCAACTTTTTCGTCATGGTGATTCAACCGCCTTTCTTTGTTTTGTTACCATTTTCATTATAATGGAAATCCCGGCACATGTCAAAAAGCTTTTATGCATCGATTGACGATGGGCATAAAAATATCCCACCCCTTTGCAGGGGTGGGACTTTGCTACATCCAGAGGAAAATTCCCCGGAAGATAACGGCTTATTCGGCCATCTTCTTGTAAGATTCCAGACGGGCCGCCGCATCCTTCTGATTGGCTTCGAACAGCTCGGGCGCGATGTCCGGGAACTGACGCAGCAGGGAAGCATAGCGGTTCTCGCCCTTGATGAAGGCCTGATAGTCCTCAGTGGGATCCTTGGAATCCAGCGTGAACTTCTTGCCCTCGGCGGCCGGATTGAAGCGGTAGGTCTGCCAGTAGCCCGCAGCCACAGCCTTCTTGATCTCTGCCTGAGCCTGATCCATGCGGATACCATGGTTGATGCAGGGCGCATAAGCAATGATCAGAGACGGACCATGATAGGCCTCAGCCTCCAGCATGGCCTTGAGCACCTGCGCCGGATCAGACATGGCCACCTGCGCCACATAAACATAGCCGTAGGAAATGGCCATCATGCCCAGATCCTTCTTCTTGGTGCGCTTGCCGGCAGCAGCAAACTTCGCCACTGCAGCGTGCGGGGAGGACTTGGAAGCCTGTCCGCCGGTGTTGGAGTACACCTCGGTATCCAGAACCAGAACGTTGACATCCTCGCCCTGGGCCAGCACGTGATCCAATCCGCCGTAACCAATGTCATAGGCCCAGCCGTCGCCGCCAAAGATCCAGAAGGACTTCTTGGTCAGCAGGTCGGCATCCTTGATGACTTCGCGGGCCAACTTGCAGGCGTCGCAGTCACAGACCTTGCCATTGGCAATCCACTTCTCCTCATAGGGAGTGCCGGTGAGATCGATGCCATCCTTGCAGGCAGCCAGCAACTTGGCACCGGCAACCTTGGAGCCTTCTGCATCGTTCATCTTTTCCAGCCACTCAGCGCCGGCTTCCTTAATGGCGCTTTGGCACCAATCCACCGCAATCAAAGCGCGCACGTTCTCAGCCAGCTTCTCGCGACGCTGGGTGATGCCCAGGTTCATACCGAAGCCGAACTCGGCATTATCCTCAAAGAGGCTGTTCGCCCAAGCGGGGCCATGGCCTTCTTCATTGGTGGTGTAGGGGCAAGTGGGCGCGCTGCCGCCATAAATGGAGGAGCAGCCCGTGGCGTTGGCAATGATCATGCGGTCGCCGAACAGCTGGGTCACCAGCTTGACATAGGGCGTCTCGCCGCAACCCGCGCAAGCGCCGGAGAACTCGAACAGAGGCTTCTTGAACTGGCTGTCCTTGACCAGCTTCAGGTTCAGCTCGCCCTTGAACTCAGGCAGCGTCTGGGCGAATTCCCAGTTGGCTTCCTGATCGCGCTGAGTAGCCAGCGGCTTCATTTCCAGAGCCACCTTCTGGCCCTTGGCATTCACCGGGCATACGCCTGCGCAGTTGCCGCAGCCGGTGCAGTCCATGGGGGATACCTGCATGCGGTACTGATAGCCAGCAAAATTCTTGCCGATAGCATTCTTGGTTACAAAGCCCTCGGGCATCTGCGTGCCGTCCGCAATCAGATAGGGACGGATGCAGGCGTGGGGGCAGACCATGGCGCAGTTGCCGCACTGGATGCAGGCATCCACGTTCCACTGGGGAACCATGACGGCGATACCACGCTTTTCGTACTTGGTGGTGCCTACC
This sequence comes from Clostridiales bacterium, assembly GCA_019419995.1. Classification (GTDB taxonomy): domain Bacteria; phylum Bacillota; class Clostridia; order Christensenellales; family Aristaeellaceae; genus SFTH01. The sequence continues at coordinate 117,810 of JAHZHZ010000002.1, read as the reverse complement.
GGCACGCGGCCCTGGGCATCGATCATGGACACGGGCAGCTTATTGCCTTCCTGGGCCAGAATCGGATGCACAAACTTGTCGAAATATTCGGTTGCTTCCACTTTCATGGCTTCTGCGCCAGTGGTGGCGTTCGCCCATTCAGCGGGAACCTTGACCTCATTCAGGCCGGAGATAGCGATGTCGATAGCATCCCAGTTCTTCTTGACCACCTCGTCGCCCTTCTTGCCGTAGGTCTTCTTCGCATAGGCCTTCATGTACTCATCCGCCTGATCATAGGGAATGATGTTGGCCAGCTTGAAGAAGGCAGCCTGCATGATGGTGTTGATGCGGTTGCCCATGCCTACCTCGCGAGCCAGCTTGATAGCGTCCACAGTATAGAGCTTAGCTTCCTTCTTGGCCAGCAGACGCTTCATGGAAGCGGGCAGCTGGTTGTCAAGCTCCTCAGCGCTCCAGGGGCAGTTGAGCAGGAAGGTACCGCCCTGCTTCAGCGCGGAAACCATGTCGTACATGGTCACATACGCCGGATTGTGGCAGGCGATAAAGTCCGCAGAATCGATCAGATAGGTGGACTGAATCGGCTTGTCGCCAAAGCGCAGGTGAGACACGGTGATACCGCCGGACTTCTTCGAATCGTAGGAGAAGTAAGCCTGCACATACTTATCGGTGTGATCGCCGATGATCTTGATGGAGTTCTTGTTGGCGCCCACGGTACCGTCAGAGCCCAGGCCGTAGAACATGCAGGACACAGTGCCTGCCGGCGCGGCGTCGATGGTCTCGCCCAGCTCCAGGCTGGTGCCGGTCACGTCATCGGTGATACCCACGGTGAAGTGATTCTTGGGCTCATCCTTGGCCAGGTTGTCGAACACGGCCTTGACCATGGTGGGATTGAACTCCTTGGAGCCCAAGCCGTAGCGGCCACCCACCACCTTGATACCGGTGCGGCCGGCCTCAAGCAGCGCGGAGCAAACGTCCAGATACAGGGGCTCGCCCAGAGAACCAGATTCCTTGGTGCGGTCCAGCACAGCAATCTTCTTGCAGCTGGCGGGAATGGCAGCCAGGAAATGCTTCATGGAGAAGGGACGATACAGGCGAACCTTGATCAGGCCCAGCTTTTCGCCCTTGGAAGCGAGGTAATTGATGGTCTCTTCAATGGCGTCGCAGCCGGAACCCATGGCGATGATCACGCGCTCGGCATCCGGGGCGCCCACATAGTCAAACAGTTTGTAGGAGCGGCCGGTGAGCTTCTCCACCTGCTTCATCACTGCTTCAACGATGTCGGGAGTGGCGTCATAGAACTTATTGGCAGCTTCGCGGCCCTGGAAGTAGATGTCCGGGTTCTGCGCGGTGCCCTGCTGGTGGGGATGATCCGGGTTCAGGCCGCCTTCACGGAAAGCCTTGATCTTGTCCCAATCCACCAGATCCTTGATCTCCGCGTAGCTATCCTTGGGATCAATGGCGTCGATCTTCTGGATTTCGTGGCTAGTGCGGAAGCCGTCAAAGAAGTGCAGGAAGGGCACGGACGCCTTGATGGCGGACAAATGGGCCACCAGCGCCAGGTCGGTCGCTTCCTGAACAGAGTTGGAGGCGAGCATCGCAAAGCCCGTCTGACGGCAGGCCATGACGTCGGAGTGATCTCCGAAGATGGACAGCGCATGATACGCCAGCGCACGGGCAGAAACATGGAAGACGGACGGCATCAGTTCGCCGGAAATCTTGTACATGTTGGGGATCATCAGCAGCAGGCCCTGGGAAGCGGTGAAAGTGGTGGTCATCGCGCCCGCGGCCAGAGAGCCGTGCACAGCACCCGCTGCGCCTGCTTCGGACTGCATTTCAGCGACTCTTACCTTCTGGCCATACAGGTTGGTGCGGCCATGTGCCGCCCACTCATCCGCAACTTCCGCCATGGGAGAGGAGGGGGTGATGGGATAAATTGCCGCCACATCGCTGAATGCATACGCGACATGGCTGACGGCGGTATTGCCGTCACAAGTCATCTTGATGCTCAATGAAAGGACCTCCTTACTATATTGTTGAGTATCGTGATTCCATAAGTCATCACTCTATATTATAAGTTGAAAGAAGTATAAAGTCAAGATAAATCCACGTGATGAAGGGTCTGGATACACGCTGGGCTTTCTCGAAATGGCAAGGGTTAAAAATACGGTTTTTCGATTGACGAACGGAGGCCCTCGTGCTAAAATACTCTTGTAAATACGGCAATGAAGGAGACCGAAGCCGCATCCGCCAATCCCCAGAGAGGAGCGTATCTGCTGTAAGCGCTCTGTTTGGCCGCTGCAGAAGACCACTCCAGAGTCGCGCGTGAAACAAGCGCGCCGCCTTGCCCCCGTTATCGGGCTTGCGAGTCAAAGTCAAGGTGGAACCGTGCCTCTTGAATGCAATATTCAACGCACCCTTGGAAAAATATCCAGGGGTGCTTTTTTGACCCCTGAAGACAGAAGGAGCACAAAACCATGAAGATTATCTACAAGGACGGCGTGGTGGCCGAATGCCCTGAAGAGGAAAAACTGCACGTCATTCGGCATACCGCAGCTCATGTGATGGCTCAGGCCATCCAGCGCCTGTACCCGGAGGCAGACTTTGCCTATGGCCCCGCCACGGAAAATGGCTTTTACTATGACGTTGACCTGGGTGAAAGAAAGCTTACGGACGAAGATCTCGCCGCCATTGAGGCAGAGATGAAGAAAATCGTCAAGGAAAACCTGCCCATTAAGCCTTTTATTCTCCCCCGTGCGGAAGCCAAAAAGCTGATGGAGGAGCGCCACGAAAAGTACAAGCTGGAGCACATTGACGATCTGCCCGACGACGCTGAAATCAGCTTTTTCCAGCAGGGCGATTACGTAGATATGTGCATTGGCCCACATCTGACTTATACCAAGGCGCTCAAGGCCTTCAAAATCACCCAGCAGTCCGGTGCCTACTGGAAGGGTGACAAGAACAACAAGATGCTCACCCGCATTAACGGCATCGCCTTCGCCACTCAGGAAGAGCTGGATGCCCATCTCAAGCTCATGGAGGAAGCCGCCCGCCGCGATCACCGCAAGATCGGCAAGGAAATGAAGCTGTTCATGCTCCGGGACGAGGGTCCGGGTTTCCCCTTTTTCCTGCCCAACGGCATGATCCTGAAGAATACCCTCATCGATTACTGGCGTGAGCTACACCGGGATAATGGCTATGTGGAAGTCTCCACCCCCATGATCATGAACCGCCATCTGTGGGAGACCAGCGGGCACTGGGATCACTACAAAAACAACATGTACTCCACCACGATCGATGATGAGATCTACTGCGTCAAGCCCATGAACTGTCCCGGTGGCGTGCTGGTATACGCCAGCGAACCCCACTCCTACCGAGAACTGCCCTTGCGGGTAGGTGAGTTGGGCGTGGTACATCGCCACGAGTTGCGGGGTGCGCTGCACGGCCTGTTCCGGGTGCGCTGCTTTACCCAGGACGATGCCCACATCTTCATGCGCCGGGACCAGATCACGGATGAAATCATGAACGTGGTGCACCTGATCAACCAAGTCTACACCAAGTTCGGATTCAAATACTTCATTGAACTTTCCACCCGTCCGGAGGATTCCATGGGCTCCGATGAGGATTGGGCGGCAGCAACCGACGGCCTGAAGGGTGCGCTGGAAAAACTGGGTCTGGAGTACACCATTAATGAAGGTGACGGTGCCTTCTACGGCCCGAAGATTGACTTCCACCTGCAAGACAGCATCGGGCGCACCTGGCAATGCGGCACCATTCAGCTGGACTTCCAGATGCCCCTGAACTTCCATCTGGAGTACACTGCCGAAAACGGTCAGAAGGAACGCCCCATCATGATTCACCGGGTATGCTTCGGCTCCATCGAGCGCTTTATCGGTATTCTCACCGAGCATTACGCCGGTAAGTTCCCCACCTGGCTTGCCCCGGTACAGGTACGCGTGATGTCCGTATCGGATAAGAGTGCCGATTACGCCAGGCAGGTCTATGAAAAGCTGCGTGCCCAACGCATTCGCGTGGATCTGGATGACCGCAGCGACAAGATCGGCTACAAGATTCGTGAAGCCCGTCAAATCGACCGGGTGCCCTACATGCTGATTATCGGCGCCAAGGAAGTGGAAAATGGTACCGTATCCGTTCGGGACCGGGATACCGATCAAACTACCATCATGAGCGTGGATGCGTTGATCGAAAAGCTCAACGAGGAAATCTCCACTCGGAAGTCCTGACAATCGCAAGTTGAAAGGCTATTTTGAAAAACGAGACAAAAGACAATATTCAAGGCCCGGCGCCAGATAGCGCCGGGCCTTTACTTTCTCCAGGCCAGAAACCAGAATATCCACCTTTTAGAGCTGCTGTTCCAATATGAACTGTGCCACCTGGCGAATCTGTTCCCTGGGGGAATCCATCAGCGCTTCCGCCATGGTTTTGGAGCCAAAGGGAACTCCCATCAGGCGCGCTTGAATCTCTCCGGGCAATTCCACATCAATGGCATCCGAATAGACATCCACCTCTTCTACGCGGCTGTGACGAAGGGTCAGCAGCAATTGCACATTTCCCCACGGAAAGCGGTTTTCAATCTCAATATCAAAGCGGGGCGTCTTTCCCAGCCGCCACTCTGTTCCGGCCTGCTTCTCCACGTAGGGAGCAATGGTCGCTTCATTCAAAGAGGCTGTTTGCAGCTCTTCATAGGGGCCGTACTCTGCCTCATAGGCTCCCTTGAGCGCTTCTAACATACTTTTACAGGTCAATTCGGGCTTGAATTCGTTTAAATTGCACACCCGTGCCCGAACTGATTTCGTTCCCTTTGCCTGGAGCTTGCGGGGATCCACGTTTAAATAGTTCTGCAGCCGCGTTAAATTGGCGTGGATCAGCAGCGTTCCGTGATGCTGTCGCAGCTTTCCCCGATTACAGAAGGCGTTGCCTGAGAATTTTCGCCCGCCGGCCAGCAAATCGTTCCGCCCGCTGAATTCGCATTCAATACCAAGGGCACGCACTGCTCTGAGGATCATGCCCAACTGACGTTCCACATCGTAGATACCCTCGCCCGCTATAAAGGAAAAGTTGAGATTTCCCAAGTCGTGAAATACAGCACCACCGCCAGTAATTCGCCGAACCAGCTGTACGCCATCCCTTTCCATATCCGCCAGGCGACATTCCGCCCAGGGATTCTGTCCACGACCAATAATCACTGCGTTTGCATTGATATAAAAATAGAGCATCATGTCCTCTGGATCGAGCGTATCCAGAAAATATTCATCCACGCCCAGATTCCGCCAGCCATCTGTAGAAGTCGATACATAAAGAAAATTGCTCATGGTTCCCTACCTTTCACAGATTCTAAGTTGCATTATAGCCCTTTTGTTCCAACAGTGCAAGCAACCTGCGGAACAGCGGCACAATGTACTTGCCATATGAACTTCAAACGAATGCCTATAAAGCTCATGCCTCTTGTATCAGGAAGATCTTTCATGATAAAATACATTATAAATTGTCCAAAAGGCCAAGGAGATGATGGCGGTGAGCATTACCGTAGCAGACGTGTTCAAACTGCCCTCCATGCGGGGGGCCCGCGTTCTCGGCGGTGAACGGGGCCTGACAAGAATCGTTTCCTCTATTTCAGTACTGGAATACGCGCAGACCAATTCAGTTCAAACCCAGCTTTTTCAAAATATTGAGTTTGCCGGTAACGAACTAGCCATTACGGGTTTTTTAAATAATCCGGACGACGTGGATCTGCAATGCGCTAATATCCGGCGCATGGCCGAGGTAGGTGAAGTAGGGCTAATTCTGTTCTATGTAGGTATAGTAATGAAAAAAGTGGATCAACGGCTCATTGATGTAGCCAACGAGCTGGATTTTGCGCTGATCTGCATGCCCGAAGGCCAGATGAATCAGCGCTACAGCGAAGTGATCTGCGAAGTTATGGAACTGATTCACCGGGATCAGATGAGCAGTTCCAGCCTTGTCAGCGAACTGTTGGAACAAGCTGCGGGTTTGCCCCCTCATCAAAGAACCGTAGACAGTATGCTGCGCATGCTGGCCGATCGGCTACGGGCCTCCATCGTTTTGATGGATACCTCCCACAGGGTTCTGAACGAAGCGGCCTGGCCCCGAGCCTTCGACCCTGCCATCAAGCGGAAACTGACTGTTTCCGAATTTCCTGAAAGCGCAAGCTGGAGGCATGACGAGGCACTCAACATCAACGTCTATCGAGACGAAGTGCAAACTCAGGATGGCCATGGCATGGAACTGCTAATTTTCCGGGAAGGTGACGTTCCGGATGTGGTAATCACCCGTCAGGCTGTAGAAGTCGTACAACTGGCGGTCAGCATCTGGTCCGGCAAACACGATCGAATTGTCATCGGTGAACTGGTTCGAGCTATTCTTCAAGACGAGCCCATGAAAATGCGAAGGCTAGCGGACATTTTTCATGTAGACATCGCCTCCCTGAATTCCATGTGGCTGATCAGTGGCGTTGATGCAAGGGATCGGGCCGGGCTCTGCGAAATGGTGGATATTCTTTGCAAGGATACTCAGCCTTATTCCCCCACTTCTATTGCAGATATCTATGAGGAAAATCTGGTACTGTTTATGACAGGCCCCGGCAGCATCCATGAAATACGTGCATTGACAGACGTAATCGGTTTTGAACTGGAGCAGCGAGGCCTGCATGCTACCCTGACCCGCTGCCATGCGCTGAACACGACTTCTCGGGTACGCGAAGCATTTTTAAGTCATCATGCAGGCCTGCAGGCGGCAATGGAAATCTTCCCTGGGCAGTGGATCTTTACGTTGGAACAGATCAATTTTGCCCTGAAATGCCAAAGGTGCATTGAACGTGGAGAGCAGGCCGTGGAAGAATCATTGAAAAGTCTGGGCGATTTGCGGGAAGATTGCGACGAAACCGGCCTTTTGCCCACACTGGAATGTTTTCTTCTGGATGCCCAGATGAGCATAACCCGGGCAGCGGAGAAGCTGTTTCTTCACAAAAACACCATTAAATACCGAATCCAGCGCATCGCTGACCGGCTAGGCTTTGTACCGGGAGAATTTCCGGAGACGATGCCCCTGTTTACCGCCTGTGCACTCATCCGCCTGTTGCGTCGGGAAGCGAAAAAAGTCGAGTAACACGAGGTATGTGAAGGCGTCATTTTTGAGAGCAAGTACACTGAGAAAAGCGCTTACCTGAACAGTCAGTTGATCACCGGCATCAGTTAGATGGAGGGTATTTTGTCCGAACGGACAAAATACCCTCCTCTATTTTCTGTCAGAGAGATAAATACATTCCCCTTTATTTTCGATATAATTTCCCTATTCAAAATCCGGTAACGCCGGAACATCGAGGGGGAAATATCCATGCAAAAGAAAACCACAGGTTTTGAGATCGGTGTAAACCAGAGGCAGAGCTGGTTGTCCATCGCCATGGTATGGGCAGGGGGAATGATCTGCGTGCCCTGTTTGATGATCGGTGGTGTGCTGGTGAGCGGAGGGTTGAGTTTTGCTCAAATCATTTTATCCATACTGCTCGGCTATGGCATGATTTGCGCATATATGATTTTTATTGGCATGCAGGCCTGCGACACGGGTCTGCCCGTATCGGTAATGGCCTCCGGTGCGCTGGGAGAAAAGGGGGCACGTTATATCATCAGCACCATTTTGGCTATTGCCTGCGTAGGATGGTTTGGCATTCAGTCCGCCGTATGTGGGAGCGCCTTTGCCTCCATGGGGGCAAGTATGCTGGGTTATGAATCGGCAGGAAGTCTAGCCGTTACGCTGTGTTCCATCATCTGGGGTGGCATTATGCTGCTGACCGCCTGCATGGGCTTTAAAGGGCTTAAGTGGCTGAATTATATTGCCGTTCCCGCGCTGGTTATAGTCTGCCTGTACGGCATCATTGCCAGCATGGACAAAAACAACGGCACCGCTATGATCGCTGCCTATCATCCCGAAACCTCCAGTGGGCTGGTCTTTGGCATGAGCATGGTAGTAGCCTCTTTTGCATTGGGCGGATTGATTTCAGCTGACTATTGCCGCTTTGCCCGCAACCGGGGAGATGTGATAAAATCTTCCATACTGGGCGTAATTCCCGCCGGACTGTTCATGTTGCTCACAGGTGGCGTAATGAGCATTGTCACCGGCCAATATGATATCAGTGCCATTCTAGCCAGCTTGGGCGTACCCTTCTTCGGTCTGTTGGCTCTGGTATTGGCCACCTGGACCACTAACGTCACCAATGCCTATTCCGGTGGCCTGGCTCTCTCCAATCTTTTAGGTTTTAACGAGAGCAAATTTAAGCTCACCACAGGCATTGCCGGTGGCATCGGAACCTTGCTGGCCGCCTTCGGAGTACTTAGCAAATTTGAAGCTTTCCTGAATCTGATGTCTGCACTTCTGCCGCCATTGGCCGGCGTCATCATCGCCAATTACTGGATTGTAAGCAAGGGAAAAAAGGAGCGCTTCGTTATTCAAAGCGGAGTATTTGCGCCTGGCTTGATCGCCTATCTGGCAGGAGCGTTCATCGCCTGTCTGACAGGTGGAACCTTTGCCTCCTTTCCTGGCCTTGCCTGGCTGAATCTACCCTTCTTTGTGGGGCCGGTAAACGGCATCCTGGTCTCCCTGATCCTATACGCAATTCTTATCAGAACCGTTAAAACACAAAATGATAAAGATAATCCTGTAGGCAAGGCAGCAGAGTGAAAGCGGTTTTATAAACTGCATGATTGAAAAAAACGAGGTGGAAAAATTGAGAAAAATTGGTTTAAAGGAAATTGAAGACATTGCTCTAGGTGCAGCGCTGCTGGGCGCTGGGGGCGGTGGCGACCCTTATGTAGGCAAACTAGTAGCTATGGGAGCCGTGCGAGAATGCGGCGAAGTGACGCTGATTGATCCCGAGGAAGTCCCAGATGACGCGCTGATCATGCCCATTGCCATGATGGGTGCACCCACAGTACTCTGTGAAAAGGGTATTGGATCTTCAGAATACCAGCGCATTTTCCACATGGTTCGCAGGTATTTCGGTCGAGAAGTGTACGCCACAATGCCCATGGAAGCTGGCGGCGTAAATTCCATGCTGCCCATTGCAGCAGCAGCGCGTCTGGGCCTGCCGATGGTAGACTGCGACGGCATGGGCAGGGCTTTCCCTGAATTGCAGATGGTCACTTTCACCATCGGCGGCGTTTCAGCTACCCCCATGGCACTCACCGATGAAAAGGGAAACAGCGTCATCTTTGAAACTGTAACCAATAAATGGACTGAAGAAATGGCCCGTTCAGTGACCATGGCATGCGGTGGAAGCGTCACCATTGCACTGTATATCATGAATGGAAAAACGCTGAAACAATACTCCGTTCACGGGATCGTTACTCGGAGCGAACAATTGGGCAGAGCCATCCGCACGGTAAAAAACATGCGCGAGGGTACCCCTGAAGAAAACTTTTTGCGCATTTCCCAAGGCATCAAACTGTTTAAAGGCAAAATCTGCGACGTGCTGCGCACCACCAACGGAAAGTTCAATTTCGGCCGGATTCGTCTGGAGGGCATCGGTGAGTACAAGGGCCGCAGTGGGGAAATTACCTTTCAAAACGAAAATCTATGCGCCAGCGTGGAAGGCAACATACTGGCTACCGTGCCGGATCTGATCTGTCTGGTAGATACGGAAACCTTTACACCAGTCACTACTGACGGCCTGAAGTACGGCAAGCGAGTGTTAGCTGTGGGACTGCAATGCTATCCCATGTGGCGCACGCAGGCAGGTCTGGACCTGGTAGGGCCGAGATATTTCGGTATTGATACGGACTACATCCCCGTTGAGGAGCGCGTAAAGGAAGGTGTGGCAAATGTATAAGTTGGGCATCGACGTGGGCGGCACTAACACCGACGCCGTTTTGATCGACGAAAATCTGCGCGTGGTTGCGGAAGTAAAAAACCCCACATCTGACAACGTGTTTGACGGTATTATGGGCGCAGTGGAGCAGGTTCTGGAAAAATCAGGAGTAAACCGCAAACAGATTACCCAGGCCATGCTGGGCACCACACAGTGCACCAATGCTATCGTAGAACGGAAGCACCTTGCCCGTATTGGCCTGTTACGCATCGGTGCACCGGCCACCTTGGGTGTTCCCCCCATGGTGGACTGGGCCGAAGATATTCGTTCGATCTGTGAAAAATGTGCTGTAATCTCTGGCGGTTTTGAGTACGATGGAAAGGAAATTGCCCCTCTAGATGAGGCAGCGGCACGCTCGTTCTTTGAGGAGCTCAAAGGAAAAATCGATTCTGTGGCCATCTCCTGTGTATTTTCTACTGTGCGCAATGATCATGAGCTTCGTGCGGCTCAGATTTGTCGGGAGATAATGGGGGATGACGTACACATCTCTATTTCCAGCGAAATCGGCAGCATGGGATTGATCGAGCGGGAGAATGCCACAATTCTGAACGCTGCGCTCTATCAGGTAGCAGAGCGCTTTACAGAAGGATTTGCTCATAGCCTTTCCCAGCAGGGAGTCTCCAGCGCCGAAATCTATCTTTCTCAAAACGATGGCACGCTGATGACCATGGAGTATGCTCGCCGCTATCCGATCCTAACCATCGCTTGCGGGCCCACCAATTCTATTCGCGGAGCAAGCTATCTGAGCCGCCTGAACAATGCCATTGTCATTGATGTGGGTGGCACCACCACAGATCTGGGGGTCATTCAAAACGGCTTCCCCCGTGAATCGGGCGTAGCCGTAACCATCGGGGGAATTCGAACGAATTTCCGCATGCCGGACGTAATGTCCATCGGGCTCGGGGGAGGCTCCATTGTCCGGGAATATCCCGACGGCCGCGTAAGCGTAGGTCCCGACAGTGTGGGCTATGAGATTACCCGCAAGGCACTGGTATTCGGCGGAGATACCCTCACTGCCACAGACATCGCCGTGCGCCTGGGCATGGCACAGGTGGGTGATCCCGCAAAGGTAGCTTCAATTCCTGAAGAGTTGGCTCAAAAAGCTATGTCTGCCATCCGTGAATTAATCGAAGACAGTATCGACGTCATGAAGGTTTCCAGCGAAGATCTGGATGTGATTTTGGTGGGCGGCGGGTCCATCATCCTGCCGGAAGACCTTGCCGGTGCCCGCACCGTCACCAAGCCTTCTCACTTTGGCGCGGCCAATGCCATTGGATCGGCCATTTCCAAAGTCAGCGGCTGCTATGAAGCACTGATCAACTATGATGAACTGCCCCGGGATCAGGCTCTGGAATTGGCCAGAAACGAAGCTGTAAAGATGGCTGTTCAGGCCGGCGCAATCCCGGAGACTGTGGAAATCGTGGAATTGGAAGACGTACCTCTGGCCTATTATGCAGGCAATACCTGCAGGGTTAAGGCAAAGGCCGCCGGAGAGCTGAACGCCAGGAAGATATGATCCAAAAATGGGAACAATTTGTCTTTCTCTGATCCATAGGGCTGCAGCGTTTTCCAAAGCCACAGGACCAATTTCCATCCCCTCGTACGCTAAAACCACAAAACTCAGTTTCGTCCCCTTGTAAATGCCAACCTGGATGTGATAAAATGTTCTGGAAATGGCTCGCAGTTGCTGAGGGAATTGTGGCGGGACCCGCGCTTCGCGCCGTCCCTTCAGGATTGTCGGGCTTGCAAGGAGGAATTATCATGAACGCATTTACTTATTTCGTTCCCACGCGGATTCATTTTGGCAAGGGACAGATTTCTCATTTGACGGAGCTTGCCGAGAGCGGCAAAAAGGTTCTTCTGGTCTATGGCGGCGGCAGCATCAAGCGTACCGGCATCTATGATCGAGCTTTGGAACTGCTAGGTCAGACAGGACTGACCGTCTATGAACTGCCTGGGGTGGAACCCAATCCCCGGATTGAAACCGTGCGCAAGGGCGCGGCTCTGTGCAAGGAACAGGGAATAGACATGGTGTTGGCCATCGGTGGCGGCAGCACCATCGACTGCGCCAAGGTGGTAGCGGCAGCGGCCTTGTACGCGGGCGATGCATGGGATCTGGTACTGGATGGCAACAAGATCCAGCGCGCATTACCCGTCTACTGCGTGCTGACCCTGGCGGCCACCGGTTCCGAAATGGATCAGTTCGCTGTCATATCTGATCTGGGGAAGAACGAAAAGTGGGGTACCGCTTCGGATCTTCTCAAGCCCAAAATGTCCATTCTGGATCCCGAGTACACCTATACCGTTTCCCCGAAGCAAACTTCTGCGGGCACGGCGGACATTATGAGCCACATTCTGGAAAATTACTTTACAAACGTATCTGGGGCCACTATGCAGGCGAGAATGTGCGAGGCCCTGCTCAAAACCATCATCCAGTACGGCCCTGTAGCCCTGGAAAAGCCCGACGATTACGAGGCCCGGGCGAATCTGATGTGGGCAGGTTCCTTTGCCATCAACGGTTTGCTCAGCGAGGGTGCAGACGTGAAATGGTGCGTACATCCCATGGAGCACGAACTTTCCGCCTTCTATGACATCACCCATGGTGAAGGTCTGGCCATCCTCACCCCTGTGTGGATGGATCATGCTCTTAGCGATGCCACGGTAAAGAAATTTGCCGAATACGGCCGCAACGTCTGGAATCTTCAGGGAACTGACGAATGGGCCATCGCTCGTGAGGCCATCGCTTGCACCCGGGATTTCCTGTTCCAGAAGATGCATCTCCCCTCCAGCCTGCGGCAAGTGGGAATTGATGAGACGCACTTTGAAATCATGGCCCAAAAGGCTGCAAAGGGTTGCGTTGGCTCCTATGTGCCATTGGATCCCCAGTCCATCGTTGCCATCTTTAAGGCGGCTCTGTGAACTCCTTTCCCCTCAGCAAGCAGCTACAAGGCAACTGTAAATTCCTCTAATGCGCAGGCTTGCAAACGAGCGGCACCCATGTTATAATGAAATTGCAGGTATTCACAGCTCCTTCGGAGCGGGATTGAAAAAGGAAGTTGGGTGCAAGACCCACGCGGTGCCGCCGCTGTAAATGGTGAACAGGTGCAGAATACGCCACTGGCCGCAGAGCTGGGAAGGCTGCGCATGTGATGATCCATGAGCCAGAAGACTTGCCTGCAAAGCCGGTTTCAAATCTCCACGGTTTTTGGAGGAAAACGGCGACATTTGTTTGTATTGGCAAATGCGGGCCATTACCGCGCTGTATGATGCGGTAATGGCCTCTTTTCTTTACTTTCATTTTATCACCTTAGCAATTATGGAACTGCGCCTGATGGCAATGAAGACAATCTGCAAGGGGAGGAAACTACTTATGAAAAACAGACGTAATCCGCTGGTTCTGATGGTCATTTTAGCTCTGTTTTGCTGCGGCGCGTCCGCTTTGGCCGAAACGGCGCAGTATCCCTTCACACTTACCACCTACATGGATATGGAGGTAACCTTTGATCACACACCTCAACGGGTAATCGCCGCCAATGCCTGCGCAGGAGACGAACTGATGGCACTGGGACTAGGCGATCTGATCATCGCCACTGCCTACAATAATTCCCCCATCAACCCCCTTTACCAGGCAGAATATGATCAAATTCCCGTGGCAGCGGAAACCTATCTGGAGCTGGAAACCATTCTCGCTCTGGAACCTGACTTTGTGTATGGCCGTTCCAGTTCTTTCAGCGAAAAACGTGGCACCACCCACGACGCACTGACGGGCTACGGCATCATGTCTCTCTCCAGTTTGGAGAGCTACACCCTCGGCGCAGATCTCGACGTGGTTTATCAGGACTTTTATAATCTGGGCAGGATCTTTCAGGTAGAAGATCGAGCTGAGGAAATTATAAGCGCTATGAAAGCACAGGTGGCTGCTGCGGAAAAAGCGGTGAAAGATCAGGAAGCTGTGCGCGTATTTGTTTACGACATGGCTCAGGAAGGGGGCGCTTACACCTGCGGCAATAATTTTACCGCAACTCTGATCCGTCATGCGGGCGGGGAAAACATCTTTTCCGATCTGGACGCCACCTGGGCCACCGTCAGTTGGGAAGAAGTGGTTGAGCGCGATCCTCAGGTCATCGTCATCAACGATTACGGCAGCACCTCTCTGGAGCAAAAAATTTCCGAACTAAAGGATAATCCCGCCCTCTCCACGGTTTCCGCCATCGCCAACGACCGCATCATTTCCGTGACCCTCAGCGAAGTATTCGCCTGTTCCATGACGGGAAATACGGTGGAAAAGCTTGCCCGCGCCTTCCATCCCGACTGTTTTTAATAAACGATGAAACACATTTGCCGCGCCATCAGGGCGCATACGCTATTGACCTGCCTGTTTCTGAGTGCACTGCTAATCGTTTCCGTGGTAGCTGGAGTGTCTCTGGGATCTGTGACCATTCCTTTCTCAGAAGTCTGGCGGATTATGCTTCACCGCCTTCTGTCTCCCTTTGGTTTGGAAGGACTTATTGATTTAAACGGCATAAGGGAAAGCACTGAAAACATCGTCTGGTTCCTGCGGGCTCCCAGGGTTATTCTGGGAATGCTGGTAGGCGCTGGCCTAACCCTTTCTGGCACCGGAATGCAGGTTTTCACGCGAAATCCGCTGGCAGAGCCCTATGTACTGGGCATTTCCTCCGGAGCGTCTCTGGGGGCCGTAGCAGCCATGCTCTGCGTTTTTCCCCTGCCCACCGGCAGACTATCCATCCCCGTAGGCGCTTTTTTGGGAGCCCTGATTTCTATCTCACTGGTGTATGCCTTGGCCGCATCCAGGGACGGAGTAAGCCCCATCCGGCTGATCCTGGTAGGCATCGCAGTCAGTTCCCTGTTCAGTGCAGCAACCAATTATCTGGTGTATACTGCGCCAGACGATGCCAGCGTACGTGAAGCTACCTTCTGGATGTTGGGAGGACTGGGAAGTGCCCAATGGACAGATCTTCCCCCTCTGGCCGCATTGATGATTCCCTGTTTTGTGGCAATGCTGGCCCTGGCCAAGCCTCTAAACGCCATGATGATGGGGGATAGCTCCGCGGTGACACTGGGCGTAAACCTCAACCGCGTTCGCCGGTTGATCCTTCTGATCACAGCACTGCTCACCGCCAGCTCCGTGTGCGTCAGCGGGTGCATAGGCTTTGTGGGATTGGTTGTCCCCCATCTCGTCCGCTCCGTCGTGGGCTCAGATCATCGGCGCATGGTCCCCATCTCTACACTCTGCGGAGCTATTTTTATGATCTGGGTGGACGTGGGAGCACGCATGCTTCACCGTCCTGCGGAAATTCCGGTAGGCATCCTCACCGCTTTTCTGGGGGCCCCGCTCTTTCTGTGGATGATCAGGGCACGCCGCTATGAATTCAACTAGGAGGATGGGCCATGCTACAAACGAGGCGGTTGGCTTTCAGCGTTCACGATCGTGAAATTCTGCGGGGCATTGATTTTGACCTGGCAGAGGGAGAATTTGTGGGCCTCATTGGCCCCAATGGGAGTGGAAAATCCACTTTTTTGAAAAATCTGTATAAGATCTTCAAACCCCAGCAAGGGGAAATTCTGCTGATGGGCGAAAATCTGCTCTCCCTCAGCAACCGGCAGATGGCCCAACGCATGGCCGTTGTGGTACAGGAACGAGAAAACAGCTTTGATTTTACCGTAGAAGAAGTGGTAATGATGGGCAGACAGGCTCGCAAACGCCTGCTGGAACGGGACGACGCACATGATCGCTCTCTAGTTTTGCACATATTGGAGCAAAGCGGCCTCAGCCAGTTGAAGGAGCGTTGTTTTTCCACCCTCTCTGGAGGAGAAAAACAGCGCGTACTCATAGCCCGGGCGCTGGCTCAACAAACTGCTTTACTTCTTCTGGATGAACCTACCAATCACCTGGACATCAAATACCAACTACAATTGATGGAGACCATCCGACAGCTGAACTGTACCGTTCTGGCAGCCATTCACGACCTCAATCTGGCCGCCATGTACTGTGACCGCCTCTATGCTCTGAAAGATGGACGGGTGGTAGGCTCTGGAACCCCATCAGAGCTGCTTACCAGACAGTTCCTTCGGGAAATTTATGAAGTAGATGCAGATGTAGAAACCGGCCCTGACGGCCTCCCTCGCATTTACTTCCGGCGCACACCATGAAGTATGTTAAAAACTTTCCCCCATTCTCAACCGCTTTTCAAATAAAATTCCTGCTTCCTGATTCAATTTTATCACCATTCCATGCCGCTCCTACGAGCGGTTTTTTATCTTTTTAGTCCATAAATGCTAATTTTTCCTTTTGCCGTCATAATTGTATGGAATTGTGAATATATTTTATAAAGTAGACAAATATTTCAAATTTATTACACAGGTATTGAATTTTGAAATAAACTGTCGTATAATTGCCTGAGAAAAGGGGGATGGGCACATGCGAAAGTGGATTGGAGCGATTGCGATGCTAGCGATCGTGGTGATAATCTTCAGTCCATCTTCCAGCTTTACGGAGGATAGGGATACCGTGCAACTGGCCCGCACTATCTACGCGCTGGGAAAACATGAAAGTTATCAGACCAAACTCGCCTTGGGCAGTGTGGTCATGAACAGGGTTGAAAGTGACTGGTTTGCCGATAGCCTGGGAGAAGTACTATCGGATCAGCAACAATTTCCCTGCGGTACCCGCTATGATAACGATAGCTTGGAAGCGGCCCACGCAGTACTCAGCGGAAAGCGTACCCTTCCCTCAGATGCCCTGTACTATCAGGCCAATGATGTCAGCACACCATGGGGCAGCGAAAACTGTATCGCACGATCCGGTAATTTCAGTTTCTATTCTGAAAACGGAAATTCCTGAAAATTGTGATATTCTTTGTACCTTCATGAAAGCCACTGCTTAATCGCAGCGGCTTTTGATGTTTTCACAGGAATGCAAAAATCATTCTTGGAGTCGGCCCATTAAGATATTTTTCTACCCAGAAAAGCAATCAAAATGAACGAGGATTTTAGATTTTCTCACCCTTCTTCAGCACTGGCGCGCTTGTAATATAAGGTTCGCTGTTAATGGAAAAGCAGGGATTGACAGCATTCCCACAGCTATGATACAGTACAATCATCCATTGGGAGGGCTGAAAATGAACGTATACGATTTTGACAATACCATTCTCCGGGGCGACAGTACAGCCCGTTTTTGTGCCTACTGCCTGCGCCGCTACCCCGCCATCTGGACAGATCTTCCAGGACAGGCCGTCAATGCCCTGCTCTTTATGCTGAAAATCCGCAAAAAGCAGGTCTTTAAGCAGCGGCTGCTTTCCTTCCTCAAACGCATTGATGATGTAGATGCAGCAGTAGAAGATTTTTGGAAGCTCAACTTCTGCCGGGTCAAAGCTTTTTATCGAGAGGCGCATCGAAGCGACGACGTGGTAATTTCCGCCTCGCCGGAGTTTCTCATCGCACCCGCCTGCGCACAGTTAGGTATTTGCCAGGTAATGGGCTCGCCCGTAGACAAACATACCGGTATTTTCCACGGTCCCAACTGTCACGGCGAAGAAAAGGTGCGCCGATTCCGCCAGCGCTTCCCTGAGGAAGAAATCGATTGTTTCTATTCCGATTCTCACTCAGACGATCCTCTGGCCCGCGTTGCCAAGCGCGCCATACTGGTTCGGGGGGACGCTCTTTTGCCCTGGAATTGACGAAAAAATTTCATTGAATGGCTTGACGTAGGACACTTTCCCGGCTACAATGTTGTATGGGGATTTTCCCGATTTCTAAAGCTCTTTTTTAAGGAGGTGGCAAAGCATGGACGACGGCGGAAGAAGTATGTCGATGGATGGCGTGCCTCGAAGCATGCGTTCATTGCCGCGCCGCTGAGCTCTTCTTTTCTTTGAGCCGACGGTCGCCAACGATACGCCGGCATCATCAGGCAGGCCTTCATTCTTCACACAAAATCCGAACGTCACATCGGTCGGCACTCATCCCGGCGGAGCGTAAGTCTCTGTGCCCTTATTTGGCATGGCTGCGCGCCGCTTTGCGCGGAGAGATGCCCAAATGATCTGTGCTGCACGCGGATACCCAAGAGGGTAAATTTGCAAAGGAGGATGGAGCCAATGGATTTCGAAAAAATCAGAGGGCGCTTGGATGCGCTGGTACAGGCCAACCGCAAGGCAGAGCTTCGCGGCGCATTAAACATGCTCAACGAAGTAGATATCGCAGATTATCTGGAGACGCTGGACAACGAACACATGCTGATGGTGTTCCGCCTGTTGCCCAAGGATGTTTCTGCGGACGTTTTTTCCTACATGGACAACGACCAGCGCACGCGCATCATGGAAGCCATGGACGATGCGGAGGCCATGCGCCTGATCGACGACATGTTTATTGACGATGCCGTTGATTTCCTGGAGGAGTTACCCGCAGGGGTCGTCAAGCGGATGCTTCAGGGCTGCGATGAAAAAAAGCGGCAGCTGATTAATCAGTTCCTTCGCTATCCGGAAAACAGTGCCGGGTCAATTATGACCATTGAATACATGGAATTCCACCTGGGTACCAACGTGGGCCAGGCCATGGCAGAGATCCGGCGCACCGGCGTGGATAAAGAGACCATCAATACTCTCTACATTCTGGACGACAGCCGCAAATTGATGGGTACAGTGGGACTGCGCAAGTTGCTTTTGGCCACGGATGACAGGCTGGTAGACGAATTGATGAACACCCAGGTAATCTCCGTTCATACCACTGATGACCAGGAAGTAGTCGCCGACACTGTTCGCAAGTATGACCTTCTGTCTATCCCCGTGGTGGACCATGAAGATCGACTGGTAGGCATCATCACTGTGGATGATATCGTGGACGTCATTGAAGAAGAGAACACTGAAGACTTTGAAAAAATGGCGGCTATGTTACCTTCCGATAACGAATATCTCAAGAGCAGCGTATTGACACTCGCCAAGAACCGGCTGCCCTGGCTGTTGATTCTGATGATCTCCGCCACCTTTACGGGTATGATTATCACCCATTTTGAAGATGTGCTCTCTGCTGCCGCAGGCATTGGCGTGGCACTCACAGCCTGTATTCCCATGTTGATGGACACGGGCGGTAATTGCGGTTCTCAGGCTTCTACGCTAGCTATCCGCGGCCTGGCGCTGGGCGAAATTGAATTCAGAGACATCGGCCGCGTGCTCTGGAAGGAAGTGCGCGTAGCGCTGATTTTGGGATTGGTGCTGGGCTTGGTGAACTTCCTGCGCATCTGGTTTTTCACTCCCTATGACCGGGACGTGGCCTTTGTAGTTTCATTAGCCATGTTCTTTACGGTCATTATCGCCAAATCCATTGGCGGTACTTTGCCCCTTCTGGCCAAAGCCGTACATCTGGACCCTGCGCTGATGGCCAGCCCCATCATCACCACTCTGGTGGACGCCGCTTCTCTGTTTGTACTCTTTACCATTGCTACACAGATTTTCTCCATTTGACGTACACCAACAGCATGCCCTCCGCAAGCATAAGTTTGCGGAGGGCATGCTGTTTAATCTAAATCATATGTTGCTTCAGTCTCAATAATCCACTATTAAATAAATTCTCCCTCGAAGCTGGTTTCCGCAGGGCCGGTCATCCAGATGTGACCATCCGAGCGCCAGCTGTCCCAAAGCGTGCCTCCTGGCAAATGAATGCGGGCCTCGGACCGAATCAATCCCAGTTTCACCCCCGCAGCTAACACCGCACACGAACCTGTCCCGCAAGCCAGCGTGGGGCCGTCTCCCCGTTCCCAGACCTTTACGGACACATCCTCCGGCCCGTCTACCCGGCAAAACTCGATGTTAGCGCGAGCGGGAAATAGAGGATACCCCTCCATTTTTGCACCCCAGCGGCGAAAATGTTCCTCCTCTGGAAAAGCGTCAAAGGTAACCGCATGGGGATTACCCATAGAGACACAGAAAAAGGAGAGTTTTTTACCATCTAGATCCACTTCAATTTGATTCTCGGCAGCTGATACAGGAATACGTTCCGGCACAAACTCCGGCGCGCCCATATCCACCGCAGCGGTACAAATTCCATCATTCCAGGCCAATTCAATTTCCTTGATGCCAGCCAGCGTATCCACGCGCATGCGTTGATGACGGCAGATCCCTTGATCGTAAATATACTTAGCCGCACAGCGTATGCCATTTCCGCACATTTCTGGCTCGCTGCCGTCGCTGTTAAAAATGCGCATTTGCGCATCTGCTCGAGAACTTTCACAGATGAGAATCAAACCATCTGCGCCTACGCCAAAGTGCCTCCGGCACAGGCGCCGGGCCAAGGCTTGAGGTTCTTCAATCCGATTATGAATGGCATCCATTACGATAAAATCGTTGCCGATGCCATGCATCTTGGTAAAGCGCACGGTCTCTCCTCCTTCCCAGGGTGTCAATGGAACTCCCGGCCCAGCATAGCCGCGCCGATGATACCCGCATCATTGCTCAATCGAGCCAATTCAATGCGCGCCCGCGGCATGGTCTTAAAGAAGATCATCTCCGGCAAAAGGGCGTTAACCTTGTCCAGAAGGAAGCTTCCAGCTTTGGATACGCCACCCCCCAGAGCAATAACTTCCGGATCGTAGAGGTTGATCAGATTGACCAATCCCACCGTCAGGTGATATACGTATTCATCAAACAGTTTTTCGCAGTCCGCATCTCCTGCTTTGGCCAGATCAATTACCGTTCGGGCTTCAATTTGGCTCAGATCCGAATCTACCGAGCGAGCCAGAGGACAATCTGGCTTGGCCTGAGCCAGTTTCCTTGCCTCCCGAATAAGGGCCGTGGCGCTGGCATAGCGCTCCCAACACCCCCTATTTCCACAACTGCACAGTTCTCCCCCGGCCACGGTAATCATGTGTCCAATCTCCGTAGCAATGCCGTGGGGCCCCATAAAGATTTTTCCATCAATAATCACGCCACCGCCCACGCCGGTACCCAGCGTAACTACTACGGAATTCTTGGTTCCGACGCTCACGCCCGCCACGGATTCAGCCAGAGCCGCCACGGTAGCATCGTTATTAATGTAGGTGGGCTTGGGAATGTACTTCTGCATCAATTCTACCAACGGCACGTCGTGCCAGCGCAGGTTGGTGCAAAAGGGCACGCGCCCGGTACGGATATCCTGTATGCCGGGAATACCCACGCCAACGGAATGAATTTCGTCAAGGCTGTGACCGCTTTGTTCAAGTACCCGCAGCGCCAGCTGAGCCATGTCCCGGATAACGGGTTCATGGCCCCGTTCTACGCCTGTGGGGCAATTATCCTTGTGCAGTATGATTCCATTTTCATCCACGATGCCCACCTTGATGGTGGTTCCACCGACATCAATACCAATATATAACATGTTCGTCTGCCTCCGTAATGTGTTTACTCCTGCTCATCTTCCGCTTCGTCCTCGGCCTCGCGCATGGCAAATTCCTGACTGCGGCGGGCCAGTTCCAGGGCAGCATTGTATCCCATCTGCTTCTGTCTGAAGTTACGAGCCGCCACTTCCAACACCACGGCCAAATTCCGGCCCGGATGAATGGGTAATAAAAGAGTAGGAATGCGCACGCCCAGAATTTCGGTGTAATTATCTGTAAGACCCAGGCGGTCGTACTCCTTTCCGTTCTGCCACATCTCCAGGTGTACCTGCATATCAATGGACTTGCGGCGCTGCACAGCGCCTGCCCCATAAATGTTGGCAACGTTGATAATGCCCACGCCCCGAATTTCCATGAAATGACGTACGCGCTCCGGCGATTCTCCCTCCAAACGCTTGTCATTGATACGCCGGATCATTACTACATCATCAGCCACCAGTTGATGACCACGCTTGATTAGTTCCAGCGCTGCCTCGCTCTTGCCTACCCCGGAATTTCCGGTGATAAGCATGCCCGTACCAAACACATTCACCAACACTCCGTGGCGCGTCTCGTTGGGTGCCAGACAGGCATTTAAATAGCTGATCAGTTCAAGCTCAAATTTCGTGGTTTCTTCCGCTGTGGAATAGATGGGAATGCGATGCGCCGCCGCCAGAATCAGCATTTCATCATAACAGGGGATACCTCGGCAGATGATGATGCAGGGCAATTTATAATTGAACAGCTTGGTGAGCCGTGCCCGGCGTGTGCCCTCATCCAGGCTGGAAAGATAGGTCATCTCCACCAATCCCAGCAACTGCGGGCGCTCATAGGCAAAAAAATCCCAGTAATCCGCCAGCTGAAGCCCGGGACGGGTGGAATTACTCACCTCAATGGGCAAATACTTCAGCTTGGCGTCATAGATGCGTTTGAGGCCCAGGGTTTCCACAAAGTCCTTCTCGCGTATCACGATTCTAACCCCTTCCCATTCGTCCCTCGTCCAGATAGAGATTCACAATTTTAGCCACGCCTGCCTCAGTGTTGGCCGGGGCAATGCGAGAAATTTCCCTGCGCACGCCCTCCACAGCATTCTCCATGGCGTAGGCCGTACCCGCATATTTAAGCATGGGCAAATCGTTCATCTCATCTCCAAAGGCCAGCATCTCCTCAGGTCGAACGCCCGTGCATGCTCCCAGCTGCTTGAGTCCCTTGGCCTTATCCACGCCCCGGGCCACTACTTCCAGGTGACACGGAGCGGATTTTACAAAGCTGAGCTGCTCAAAGCGAGGCTCAAGGTGATCGCGCAGCCGTTCAAGTTCCTCCGCACTGGCCAGGCAGAGCAGTTTATACACCGGTACGCTGATCCAGTTGGACAAGCTGTCGCCCACTCGTACACCCTTGATGCCAATCTTGTCCTCATAATAATCCGTCCATTCGCAGCGCTCCGAATAGTAAAATCCCCGTCCGGGAAAGGCATGCGCATAGCCGCCCACTGCTTCTATCTCCTTTAAAACCGCCCGAGCCAGATCGCAATCGATGGTTTCCCCATCCAGAATGCGATCCGTCTCCCCGTCATATACCATTCCACCGTTAAACAAGGACATGGGAGCGTTGACGCCGATACGTTGAGCGATGGGCAATGTAGCCTCTATCATGCGCCCGCTGGCCAGCGCCACCAGCACACCTGCGTCCATAGCCCGGCGCAGGGCACGGATATTCTCTTCCGGAATATTGTTTTTTCCGGCCAAAAGCGTTCCGTCCAGGTCGGTAACAATCATTCGTATCAAATTCTACCATCCTCCCATGGGTGCGCCCTGTTTTTGCACCCACCTTTCCTTATTTTAAACTATTTTCCAGCAGCACGCAAGGTAAAATCTCCCATATGACGTGTTTTTCACCAAGGTCGGGTCCATACTGAGAAAAAAACACTTGGGAGGAACGCAAAATGTATACTGGCAAAAAACGCATTCATCCCCGGCATGTGCTATTTCCGATAGGATACTACGGTACCAACGCCGTTTATCAAGGCTTTATGAGCCTATACTACACCCATTTGGGCTTCACAAGCGTTCAATTGGGTGGCATTAACGCAGCCACAGCAGTCTCTGCCCTGGTGGTCCAACCCCTGTGGGGCCTTTTGGGTGACCGCACATCCAGCCGCAAACGGCTACTGTTTGTTCTCTGCCTGCTGGGCGCCATGTCCCTTCCCCTGGCTCTGCTGCACCCGGGATTTGGTGTGCAGCTGATATCGGCCATGATCTTTTACGCCTTTTTCTGTGCCCTACTTCCCCTGGGTGATGCTATTCTTCTGGAAGCGGATGGTTCCACTTTCGGCGCCTACCGGCTCTGCGGAGGAGCCAGCTTCGCCCTGAGCGGTGCACTCTTTGGCGCAATGCAGGCCAAACTGGGCCCAGCGAGTGTGCCGTGGACCGGCGCAGCCCTGCTGTTGCTCACTGCATGCGCATCACTTGGCCTGCCCAATTCTCCCGGAAAACAAAAAAATAAAAAAACCGGTATGGGTACGCTACTGAAGAACCGGCAGCTGGTAATTATGTTGAGCTTTATGCTTCCAGTACAAATGACTATGGGATTTTTCTATACTTTTTACGCCCCGCACTTCCGCTCTTTGCAGGGCGGAACCAGTTCTCTGTTGGGATTGAGTTACCTCATCAGCGCCGCCTGTGAAGCGCCCTATCTGCTATTGAGCGGAC
This sequence comes from Clostridiales bacterium, assembly GCA_019419995.1. GTDB lineage: Bacteria > Bacillota > Clostridia > Christensenellales > Aristaeellaceae > SFTH01. The sequence continues at coordinate 93,845 of JAHZHZ010000002.1, read as the reverse complement.
GCATCTACCGGCGCTTTGGAGCAAAGCTTCCCATGGTGGCAGCGGCGATGCTACTGGCCCTACGCTGGTGGATGCTGAGTCTGGCTCAAAGCGCACATTTGGCCCTGCTCAGTCAGATCCTTCACGGTGGCGGATTTATCGTCATGACCGTCTCCATGGCTTACTGGATCGCGGAACATGTGCCTGAAGAACTTAAAACCAGTGGTCAAGGGATGCTCAATATGGTTACCTTTGGCGCAGCGCGCATCGCCGGCAACCTGTTGGGTGGCTGGTTGGGGCAGCGTCTTGGGCTGAGTGGCACGTTTCTGGCGGGAGCACTCGTGTGCCTGCTGTCCGCAGCTGCCTTTTTGCCCTGCGCCCTGCGTCGGGAACCACAGACATAATTTGTCGAATTATTGTTCCAGCCTGTGCCTGTAAACTATGCTATAATAAAAGCATAGAATCGGGGAGGATGGCTTTATGCGCTGGGATATCGGAATTGATCTAGGAACGGACTATGTGCGCACAGCGGGATACCGACAGGGACCAGCATTGGAAGCGGCTGCACGTCTGGCTTTTCGCGATGAACGGGATACCCCCCTATGTTGTGGTGATGTGGCGGCTCGTATTTCCGGGCGCTGCTGCGAAGGCGTAGAGGTGGTTTCCCCTCTGCGCGATGGCGCACTGGCCAACAACCTCTATGCCGACCGCCTTCTGCGCTGGGCCTACCGTCAAACGGAAGATCTACCCTGGTCCAAGCGCTTTGGCGCATTAATCAGCTGCGCGCCCTTTGCCCGCCCCGTGCAGCAGGAGGCCCTGCTAACCGCAGCCATAGACGCGGGTGCCAGCGAAGCGGCACTGGTTCGATCGGACGCCGCTGCTGCGCTGGGTGCGGGACTGGATCTTAACGCTCCGGAAGGCAAGCTGGTGGTGGATGTGGGCGCGGGCAAGATTACCGCCACACTGTTCACTTTCGGTAGAGTTGCCGCCTTCGCCCATCTTCCCTATGGATTGGGCCGTATCGATGAACGTATCCAGCGCATCGTATCCGCGGAAAAAGGATACCGGATCGGCATCCACTCCGCCCGAGAAATTAAACATACGCTGGGTACGGCGCTCCCCGAGGCTGCACCCCAAGACATCATCATGCACATGACCGGCTTCAGCATGGAGCGCAGATTGCCCGAAGCCTTTGATGTGGAAACCCGGCTCGTACTCCATGCCTGTGAGGAAGTGGTCAGTGAAATTGCAGGATTGTGTGTAAGCGTAACCACTTCAGCTCCCGAAGAGCTGGCTGCAGATTTAAATGACGCCGGCGCAGTGCTGGTGGGTGCCGGTGCAGAACTGTCCGGACTGGATAAGCGCATTGGCGATACGCTGGGCATACCCTGCCGCATCGCAGACAGCCCATCCCGCTGTTGCGTGCGAGGCATGTATGAAATCATGCGCTCCCCTGAAAAATATCCTCAGTCCCTGATACTCCAGAGCAGCCGCAGGAGCAGTCCGAAATGAAGCGTTTAGCCGCTACCGCAGGGCAGCAGATAGAATACATATTGATCCGTTCTCAACGCAAAGATATCTTAATTCGTGCTTTGCCTGGCAGAGAGACCCGCGTTTATGCCCCTGCTCAGGCCCATCTCAAAGAAGTAGATGCCATGATAGCCCAGCAAATTCCTCAGATCCGGCAGATGCATGCGGAGTTGGAACGGGCCCTGTCAGAAAACCGCCTGCGCCATCCTGTGGCGGAGGGCAGTCGGATCTGCATAGAGGGCAGGGGGTACGCGTTGCACCGCGTTCAGGGCCCACAAGTGGCCATTGAGTTGCTGGGGGATTGCTGCGTCCTCACCCTCCCTTCTCCCGACGAGGAACAGGCCGTGCGCAGCGCATTGAAACAGGCCCTATCTAAAAGGGCACTGAACCGAGTGCGCCAACGTCTGGAATTTTATGCACCGCACCTGGGTGTGCAGTTTGGACGAGTGACCGTACGGGATCAGAGATCCCGTTGGGGGAGCTGTTCCTCAAAGCGCAATCTGAATTTCAACTGGAAGCTGATCATGGCACCGCCGGAGGTGTTGGATTACGTGGTGATTCATGAGCTATGTCACCTGATGGAATTTAACCATTCGCCCCGATTTTGGGCACTGGTAGCAGAGCAGATGCCTGAATACACCTTTTGGAAAAAGTGGTTGAAGGTCCATGGCCCGGAACTGGGAGTGGAGTAACGCAACGAAACATAGGTGCGCAATTCTTGCGCACCTATGTTTCATTTTTCCCCGTGTTTAAAGGCCCTTTTGTTCTAGCATTTCCAGCAGAGCATCCACATACTGGCGGCAAGTTGCACCCTCACGAGTGCCAGTGGCCTGCACCGTGCAACTGTCCAGCGCGGCTTCCAACCGGGCAGCTGCTGTGGGACGAGCAATGTGCCTGAGCATCAGTACGCAGGCCCGCAGTATACTCTCCGGATTGGCGTACGCTCCCAAACCTTCCTCCATCATTCTGGGGGCGGAACCGTGAATGGCCTCAAACATGGCATAACGGTCTCCAATGTTAGCGCTGCCCGCTGTTCCTACGCCACCCTGCAGCTGTGCAGCCTCATCGGTAATAATGTCCCCATAGAGGTTGGGCAGTAAAAATACTTCAAATTTGTTTCGGATCTGGGGATTAACCAGGTTGGCAGTCATGATATCAATATACCAGTCTTCCACCTCGATGCCCGGATATTCCGAAGCCACTTCATGGCAGATGGCGCTAAAATTTCCATCCGTCTTTTTCATGATATTCGCCTTAGTGACCACAGCCACCCGGGTCTTTCCATTGTTGCGGGCATATTCAAAGGCCGCCCGGGCAATGCGTCGAGTACCCGCATACGTCGTCACCTTAAAGTCCATCCACAGCCCCGGCAGTTCCACACCGCGGCTGCCCAACACATATTCGCCCTCGGTATTTTCTCGAAAGAAAGTCCAGTCTATGCCCTCCCCCGGTATGGAAACTGGACGCACGTTTGCATACAGGTCCAGCTCCCGCCTAAGGGTCACATTTGCGCTCTCCATCGTTCCCCCCTTTGGCGTTTGGGTGGGGCCCTTGAGCAGCACGTCGCAGTCGCAAATGGCCTCAAGACATTCCTGTGGCACAGAACAGCCCAATTTCAAACGGTTTTCCAGTGTCAGGCCATGGATATCCCTGAGTTCAATGCCGCCTGAATTCAGCTCTTCCCTCAAAAGACATTGAAGTGCCCGACGTGCCTGAGCAACGATAATAGGTCCAATGCCATCACCAGGTGCGATGCCGATGACAATTTTCTTTTTATTCTTAAAATCTACACGGCCACCGGACGATTCCAAGCGTTCAGCTCGATCCGTCTGTTCCATGAGCAAGCGCCGAAACTGCTCCACCGCCTGATCCAACTGCTGCGAATTTGCACCCATCATCCGTTCATCTCCTTTGTGTAGGCCAGCAGACCTCCAGATTTTAGAATCTTTGCCTGACGTGGGGTTAGCTCACAGCGCAGGGAAATGCTCTCCCCCGTGGACTGATCCAGCAAGGTCAATTTCCCCGTGGCCATCCCCTCATGAATTCCACTCAGAACCAGTTCATCCCCCTGATTCAATCGTAGATAATCTTCCTCATTTTCAAAGCACAGGGGAAGAATACCTGCATTGATGAGGTTAGCCGCATGAATTCGGGCAAAGCTCTTGGCGATAACAGCACGTACACCCAGATACAGGGGTACCAGTGCCGCGTGTTCACGGGAAGAACCCTGACCATAGTTCATTCCTCCCACCACAATGCTTGACCCCGCAGCCTTGGCACGCTGTGGGAAGCCGCTGTCACATACCCCAAAGCAGAATTGAGACAGATAGGGAATGTTGGATCGATAGGGCAAGATCTTTGCCCCCGCCGGCATGATGTGGTCCGTGGTGATGTTGTCGCCTACCTTCAGCGTCAATTCTCCGCGAATTTCATCTCCCAGGGGATGGGTCTGGGGAAACGGGAGGATATTGGGTCCACGAAGGATCTCCACCCGGCTAGCCTGCGCTGCGGGCACAGGGGGCAGAATGGCACTATCATCAATGAGAAAGCGCTCTGGGAGACGCACTTGGGGCATTTGTCCCAACAAGCGCGGATCAGTTATTTCTCCGGTAAGCGCGGCGGCAACGGCGGTCTCCGGAGACACCAGATACACCTTGGCATCCGCAGTTCCGCTGCGCCCCTCAAAGTTGCGGTTGAAGGTTCGCAGGGATACGCCCGAGGAATTGGGCGAAAAACCCATGCCGATGCACGGTCCGCACGCGCATTCCAACACTCGGGCTCCGCTGGCGAGAATATCCGTCAGCGCTCCACAATTGGCCAGCATGGAAAGCACTTGCCGGGAACCGGGCGAAATGGACAAGCTCACTGAAGGGGCTATGCGCCTGCCCTTCAGCAGCGCAGCCACCTTAAGCATGTCCAGCAGGGAGGAATTGGTGCAGGAGCCAATGCACACCTGATCTACTCTCGTACCCTTAAGATCTGCCACAGCACACACGTTGTCCGGGCTGTGGGGCCGGGCAATAAGGGGCGTAAGGGCGGACAAATCGATGGGAATGACCCGATCATAGCGGGCATCTACATCGCTGTACAGGGGCCGATAGTCTTCCCCTCGCCCCTGTGCCTCCAGAAAAGCACGGGTCACTTCATCGGAGGGAAAGATGGATGTGGTGGCGCCCAGTTCGGCTCCCATATTGGTGATGGTGGCACGTTCCGGTACGGACAGACTCGCTACGCCTTCGCCTCCCCATTCGATAATGGCGCCTACCCCTCCCTTCACGGAAAGAATACGCAGAATTTCCAGGCTCACATCTTTCGCCGTAACAAAGGGCGAAAGGCGACCGGTCAACTCTACCCTGATCAGGCGAGGCATGTTGATGTAGTAGGGGCCGCCTCCCATGGCTACGGCCACATCCATTCCACCGGCTCCAAAAGCCAGCATGCCCAACCCGCCTGCTGTAGGAGTATGACTGTCGGATCCAATGAGCGTCCTGCCTGGAATTCCAAAGCGCTCCAAATGCACCTGATGGCAAATGCCATTTCCAGGCCGAGAAAAATAAATGCCATGCTTACTGGCCACACTTTGAATGTAGCGGTGGTCGTCTGCATTTTCAAAGCCGCACTGAAGGGTATTGTGGTCGATGTAGGCCACGCTGCGCTGGGTTCTGACCCGGTCAATGCCCATGGTTTCAAATTCTAGATAGGCCATGGTGCCCGTAGCATCCTGGGTCAACGTCTGGTCAATGCGCAGGGCGATCTCACTGCCCGGCTTCATCTCTCCTTCCACCAGATGCTCTCGGATAATTTTCTCCGCAATGCTGTAACCCATTTTTCACATCTCCTTATCCATGATGTTTCTCATGGCGTTGCCCACATGTTCATTCATCAGCTGTTCCGCCAGATCCACATCACCCGCCTCAATGGCCTTGCAGATAGCTCGATGTTCATGCACCGATTTTTCCGCCCGAGTGGGCTCTGTCAGAGCCGCCCGGCGAAACTTCTGCACCTTTCGATGCAGGGGCAGCAGGGTATCCCGTAAGATAGTGCTGCCGCAGTGCCGATAAATGACCTCATGAAAGCGCCCGTCCAGCGTTTTGAGCTGGTCTGCATCTCCCCGAGTGAGATAAAATTCCTGAAAATCAATGGCTTCCTTGAGTTCCTTGAGATTCTCCGCATTCATATTCTCCATAAAACCCCGCACAGCCAGTCCTTCGATGCGCAGGCGAATGGCGGACATGTCTTCAAAGTCCTTGCGAGAGATGCCCAGCACCACTGTGCCCTTGGGACTATCCTCGATCAGTCGCTCCTGAAATAGACGGCGAAGCGCCTCTCGCACGGGAGTGCGGCTCACGCCCAGCTCATTGCACAGCTGAAGCTCAGTAATAATCTCCCCACGCTGATATTTTCCGCTGAGGATGTCCGCCTCCAGCCTGTCAAACACCTGATCCGCCAAGGATACGGTTTTGTATTCCATAATCATCCTCCTCACTGCCCGTCAAAGCGTCCATTGGAAAGCTCGTCAATCTTTCCTTCCAACTCCGCCGTGGAAAGAGAAGTCTGCCGCCCTGCGGCATACTCGCTATCGATCCATTCCTTCAGTGCCGCTACCAACGGATCCCGCTTATCCACTGCCTTCTCCGCCGGCAGGTGGTAGTTTTCATTGATCCAAAAGGCGATGCCCGCCAGACCGCTGTTCTGCCCAAGCATCACCGACGGATTGCGACCCAGGATTTTTCCGGTATTAAAGATACTGTAGACCTCCGCATCCTTCAGCAAGCCATCCGCATGAATCCCCGCACGGGTCATGTTAAAGCTCTTGCCCACAAAGGGCGTCATGGCGGGTGCCTCATAGCCAATCTCATAGCGGAAGTAATCCGCAATTTCCGTAATAACCGTAGGGTCCATGCCGTCCAGCGAACCCCGTAGCGAAGCGTATTCCATGACCATGGCCTCCAGCGGAATGTTGCCCGTCCGCTCACCGATGCCCAGCAGGGAACAATTAACCGCCGACGCCCCGTACAGCCACGCCGTGGAAGCGTTGACCACGGCTTTGTAAAAATCGTTGTGACCGTGCCACTCCAATTGCTGGCTGGGCACATCGGAATAGTGCTGCAAACCATAGACGATGCCCGGAACGCTGCGTGGCAACGCCGTACCCGCGTAGGGCACCCCATACCCCATGGTATCGCAAGCTCGAATTTTCACAGGTATGCCCGCATCTGCGGACATCTTCATCAGTTCGTTTACGAAGGGCACCACGAAACCGTAGAAATCTGCCCGGGTAATATCCTCCAGGTGGCAGCGGGGCACTACCCCCGCCTCAAAGGCGTCCGCCACTGTGGCCAGATAATATTCCATTACCTGCTTGCGGGTCATCTTCATCTTTTTAAAGATGTGATAGTCACTGCAGGAGACCAAAATACCCGTCTCTCGTATGCCCAGATCTCGAACCAGTTTGAAATCCTCCCGGCTGGCCCGAATCCAGGTGGTAATCTCCGGAAAGCGACAGCCAAGTTCCTGGCATTTCTCAATAGCCTTGCGGTCATTTTCGCTATAAACAAAAAACTCGCTCTGACGGATAATGCCAAAGGGACCACCCAAGCGAGACATCAGTTGATACAAATGCACGATCTGATCCACTGTGTACGGCTCCACTGACTGCTGGCCATCCCGGAAAGAGGTATCCGTGATCCAGATATCCTCCGGCATGCCGATGGGCACCCGGCGATGGTTGAAAGCCACCCTGGGAATTTCATCATAGGGGTAGATGTCCCGGTAAAGCTTCGGCTCCGGAACGTCCTGAAGGGAATATTTATAGCTCTTTTGTTCCAATAGATTGGTTTTATCGGACATCTCCAACATGACGACGCCCTCCTTGCATTTAAGTATTTATGGATTATTGTATACATTAATACAACCAGTGTCAATAGTTTGAATGTTTACTTTATGTAAAATACACCAACAAAGGCAGCATAATCCATTCCGGGTTCCTCTGAGGGCTCTAGACACATTGCTCCCAAGAGCAAATAAAAGGTCTCCAAAAGAAAAACCTTTCTCTTCATATTCCGGTAGCTTTGGGGAAATGTGCAGATCTCGTTGAACAGATTTTTTCCACAACCCAGTTTTATGAGCCCAAGGATTACAGAAGAATAGCGTAAACATGTTTTTGTTGTCTTCTGTTCAAATGCCATGTGAACTTAAAAATTAATGAGCAGGAGCACATGTGCTCCTGCTCATTAAAACATTAGATAATTAATCCCCAAGGGAAAACAAATTTCAATAGCTTTTCACATTTATCCAAGGTTTGCATTTTCGAAGATATTTATCCTGCCGGAAGACATTGCACCCGACGCCTCATGGTATCCAAATACAAGGCAGCGGCAGCCTCCATGGGATAATCCCACAAACGCCTTGCATAGCGGGCAAAGAAACCGTCATCCCACCGAAGGCCAGTGCACAGACAGGCAATCAACGCTCTACTTCCTGCCCGAGCGGCTGCGGAAAACTCCCGTTCTTCCGGCGCTTTCCCCATATCTTGTGCACAAACAAAGCGAAGGATCCGATCAGTGAGCTGTTCTACATCATAGATGGCGTCCTCCCGAAAACCCATCAGTTGCGCACACAGTTCCAGCCCTCGAAGCAGTCCTTCCTTCCAACTGAGCCGGCGCAGCGGCATTTCAGCTCTCAGGGCTCGAATAAGCGCTGCGTCTCCCCCCCGTCCCCGGGAACAGGCATCAAACTCCGCCACACGGCGAATGTATTCCCGTGCCTGGGCCGAAATCTTCAAATCATCCACTCGTACGAAGGTATAGCGGATACCATCAAGGCGTCCATAAGCTTTCATAGTATCATAATATCCCATCATACGTGCACGGCGCAACTGCTCAGGTCTGAAATCCAAAAATCCACACAACTCATGCAGAGGATGCACCAACGTAAGAAAGGGCATACCCGTGTACTCCGGATGCACGCATTGGGGATGAATATCAATGGCTATGATCTCCTGGGCTCCATCGGAAATGGCCATGGAGATGGGCAGATTATCTACATAGCCCCCGTCCATGGTCAATTCCCCATCCAAAGATTTGAGGGGGAAGATGGGGAAACAGGCTGCGGAAGCCAGCAGATAATCGTGCAGACGGCCCTGGGGAATATCGTTCAGGCGAGCTTCCAGAGGACTGAACTGGGGAACGCGAGTAATCATCACCCCAAGATTCATACCGGAAGCACGCACCCGGCCTTCATCTATGTTTTCAGCCATCAGGCGCTCCATGGGACTGATATCCATGAGAAAATTCCGGGCATTCTCCAACAGGAAGGGAATCAGATCACGCTTCCGGGATGCCATGTGTTCCACAGAAAACTCTTCTCCCTCTTCTAAGGACACGATCTGATCCACCCGAATGTTTTCCCACAATCGAAGGGCTACGTCATAATCTCCCTGAGCTACCAGAGCCGCATTCATGGCACCAATGGACGTACCATAAACGGCGTCCAGGCGAATATTCATTTCCTGCAGTGCCCGCCAGGCACCACACTCATAGGCACCTCGGGAACCACCCCCGGAAAGTACGAGTGCACGTTTCATTCCTTTGACGTCCTCCTTCTCCTCTCTTTCGGGGCAAATGACAATTGAAAAAGCCACTGCCCGGAATAAAACGCAGAATTTCCAACTTACAAGCCTCGCTTTTTTCAAAAAGTCCCGGCGCCGGAGCACCGGGACCTTCAATTTACTTTGAAGCCTGAAGAATCTGCAGCTCTACACTATTACTTCGGCTGAGTTCTTTTCCATCAGCCGTACACTGGGCCACGCTGATCTGCGCATCCAATTCCTTTGCATCAGATGCGCTCATCTCCACCGCCAGCTGTCCACCGTCGATGTAGAGAGTCTCAAGTGCCTCATCACCCGCGTACACCACGCTGAATTCCGTAAAATTTTCTCCCTCTACCAGCATACGCCCATATTCCACAGTGGCTGAAGTGGTACATACCGCTTCGATGCCCAGCTGCAGCTGCGTGGGTTCCGGAGCACCCTGATCTCCATAGGCCTCCTGATCACCGTAGAGCATGTCATATTCCAGAATCCGCAGTTTTTCCAGATAATCCTCGCCGTCCTCATCTACGGGATAGGCCTGATGAAAGCGTGTCATTACGCCATCGGAAATACCCAGCTGGCGCAGCAGCTCCGCACTCAGGCGATAGGCCTGCATGTTCTGGGCATCAAACTCTGCACCATAATTGTTCCAGATTACATAGCGGCTGGCGTAAAAATCCCCTGTAGTAAGCATGTTCTCATCCAAACCGATACCCGGGAGATGATCCCCATAGAAGACGGCCACCACAGGCTCATCGAATTTTTCCAGTTCTCCAATCAACTGCTCGATAAACTCATCCACCGCAGGAATCAAATTCACATAATTCTGGAAGGGCGCTAAATAGATCTCTTCCGGTGCAGCCAGTACGCCCACATCCCCCGATTCCGGTTCATAGGTATCGCTATACTTGCCGTGGGATTCCACTGTGATGGCAAAGATCAGATCTCGTTCCTGACTAGTCTCCATGGCCCGCAGAATTTCTCCCGTGAGTATGGTGTCATGGGCCCAGCCTACCTCATTGTATTTAGGTTCTGGCATATATTCCAGACAGTCAAAGCGATCATACCCGAGATTGGCATACACCTGATTGCGCCCGAAAAAAGTACCTGTATTATTGTGTAGTGCTGTGGAACTGTAACCGTGTTTACGCAGAGTATTGGCGATGGTTTCACAACTGGTTTCATGAATGATGGTGCTATAGGGCGTCTCTCCTGTGCCGAAGAAATCCATATTCAACCCAGACATAACCTCAAATTCCACATTGGCCGTGCCGCCGCCCACTGTAGGCACATACAGCTCTGCCGTAGGCCAGTTCTCCAGCAGTTGATGATAGAACGGAGTTGGATCTCTGGACAGCTTTGTATCCAGCATGGTATTTACATCAAAGAATGATTCCAACTGTACAAAAATGATATTGGGCCGCTTGACTTCCTCCGGGTCAAAGCGCTGGGCCGCCGGAACAGGCGTGGGTTGGGGTGCATCGTCAATTTCATAGATGATATCCTCCACCGTCTCAGGAGAATAGGTTTCAGGTTTATCAATTCCCCGCTCCCCAAATGTAAAGACAAAGCAAGTTGTAAACCCATATTCTCTATAAGAATTTACCCTATCTGGAAATACATCTGGCAAAATACCCGCTTTGATGGCAGACATGTGGGTTACAAACACCACCAAAATCATCACGGCTACCACACCTGCTGAAAAGGCATAGTTCACCCGTGGCCTGCGTGCCGTGGCAGAAAACATCCACGCAATAGCTGCAATCAGCCCAACCGCGCCCAAGAACATGGCAATAATTTCCACCCAGGAAAAATATACTGTGATCAGACTGACTACCTCATAAGTCAGCATCAGATCTCCACCCGTCAGGGGAAGGGTTCTGTTATGCCGCACCATGTAATTGGCAAAGCCCAGAATGACCCATAATGCCGAAACCGTCCAGAGCACAGCCTTTCGGCGCCGGAAAAATTCCGAAATGCTCAGAGAAGTCAGAACAATTAAACAATTAATGACAAAATACAGCGGCCGCTGACCCAGATATTGCAGCATGCGCGGCACACTGCCCTGGTTAAATCCTTCTACAATCAGCGCCACCACCACAGAAAATAGCAGCATGGCCAAGAGGCGCCTCAGAAAAGTTGCATGATCCTCACGGACGGGCCGGACCTTCTTTTCCCGGTGCTCGTTCCTGTTTTTCATGTATTGCTTCCTCCAAATCAGTAAAGCTGGAAATGCTTCCCAACCCCTACATATCAGGATTGGAAAGCACTTAAATCCTGCCTAAACATTTAAAACTACCAGCGGTCGCTGTCATCCCCAGGAATAACTCGCTCCATAGCGGCGATGGCACACTCAATCATGCTGTCGTCCGGTTCACGAGTAGTAATTTTCTGCAGCGCCATACCTGGTGCAGAAATGATACGTGTCAGCAAATTATTTTTTCGTCCCGCAAATTTTATCAGTTCGTAGCCCACACCCACTACCAGGGGGAAAGTCAGCAGTTTCACTGCCATGCGAAGGGGTAGAAAATCAATGCGGATAAACATGGAAATTACAATACCCACGATCAGCATCAAAATTAGAAAGGACGTGCCACAACGGGGATGCAGCCGCTTTTGCCGCCGCACATTTTCCACCGTCAGAGGTAGCCCCGCTTCATAGCAGAAAATGGTCTTGTGCTCCGCCCCATGGTACATGTACGTACGGCGAATATCCTTCATCAGACTCGTGGCCCACACATAACCCACAAATATGATAATTCGCAACACGCCTTCGAAGCAAGCGCGCAGAAAATAATTCTCCGCCACTGCACTGCCTGCGGTAACCCATTTCCACAGCTGCATGGGCAGATAGAAAAACAGTACCAAGGCAAGCGCTACTGCCAGCACCGTGGCTACAGGCATCATCAGCTTTTCAAAGACCGTATTCCATTTGGAATCCTTTTTTTCCGCCTTCTTCTGTTCCTCCTCTTCCTCTATGCCCGAAAGCTCCGCCGAGCGCATCAGGCACTTATAACCGTAAGTCAGAGAATCATACAGGCCAAAGAGTCCGCGAATGACAGGCAAGCGGCAAAACTTGCTTCGATCCTTGCCCTTAGTCGGGCTCTCCTCCACCGTAATCTCCTTTGTATTAATATTGCGAACAGCAAGCGCCGATTTCTCGGGGCCCCTCATCATGATGCCTTCAAGCAGCGCCTGGCCGCCAATGCTGGTCATTTTTGCCATTAAATTGACTGTCCTTTCTGTGCGCAAAAACACACCTAACAATTTACTATCATTATACACGTTTTATATCCTTTGTCAAACAGCCAAACGTTCCGAGAGTAACCCGACCCCCATGAAAATTTCATGGCAAATCCGTAAAAACATACCACAAATCCGTGGTGTATTTCCACAATCTGATTGCCCTATAAGTAAAATTATCCTATGGTCTATTCCTTTTTTTCTTTAAAAGAGTATAATAGAACTATATATGGATCGTGAGGGGGATATTGCCTTGAACTCTTACCGTCGACGCAATCGGCGAGGGAATGGATGGCTCTCCAGCCAACTTGCTCGTAGGCCAAAACCTGTGTGGTTGATCATCTTGCTACATCTCTTGGCTCTGGGCTTGGCTCTAATTGTTTTTTCGCTGTTTCACCACGTCATTCCCAGAGGAAGAGACTCCCTAGGAGTTACTTCTTCCCGTAACTCAGTTCAGGTGGCCTCCACCAGCCCAATCGCTTCTATGGATGTATCTGCCGCGCCTACGTCGGCCACCGGAAGCGGTTCAGTTTCTACCTTGGCAATAGCGCCCACGCCTTCCCCTGAGCCCGCTGTAGTGGGAGATTTCTCCCAAAAATTTGCAGATAAATTCATTGAAGGCAATCCTGTAATTACGGAAAACACCTATGTCAGCGAAAATTTGAATGTAACCATTTCTGAGTACTATGAGAATGGTATTCGCTATTATGTAGCCGATTTCTATATCCGGGATATATCCTGCTTCCGCACAGCTTTTGCCAAAGATGAATATGGACGAAACATCACTGAAAACATCCGCAAGGTGGCCTACCGCGAGGAAAGCGTACTAACTATGAACGGTGATTTCTATGGTATTCGCGAGGGTGGCGTATGTATGCGCAACGGCGAATTATACTATACCGATAAAGTGGTACGAGAAATCTGCGTGCTGTACTGGGATGGAAGCCTTCAGTGTTTTCCCCCTGAAGAATTTGACAGCCAGCGTGAGATGGAGAACGGCGCCTATCAGATCTGGAACTTTGGCCCGGCCATGCTGGATGAAAACGGCATGCCCCGACCGGAATTTGACGCCATCTACGAAGGAATTTACGGCAATCAGCCTCGTAGCGCACTAGGATATTTTGAACCCGGACACTACTGCTTCATCACTGCCGATGGCCGGTCGGACGATTCCCGAGGGCTAACTATGGACCAGTTGGGTGCAGTGGCCATGGTCCTGGGCTGCAAGCAATGCTACAATATGGATGGCGGCCGCACGGCTCAGCTGGCCTTCGGCACCACCATTGTCAACAACCCTGTAACCGGAGGCCGCAATTGCAGCGATTATCTGACCATTGTAGATCGGATCAGCTGATGCTGAAAGGAGCAAACCATGTTGCGCAAGATCTTTCCACACGTCACCATCGTACTGTGCAATATGTACATTGTATTTTACTGTATTGACAGGGTCAATTCTGCCATGTCTTTTATCGATAACAGCATCACTAAAGCATTGTTGCTTGTGTTATGCGTGCTCTCCATCGTCAATTCCATATTTCTTATTGGGGACAATCGCAACAAAGTCAGACGAGAGAACCGCAAACACGCGTCTGTCAAACCGCAACCGGTTCAGCGCTATGACCAAAAACAACATCCTTCTACGCGCTCCACATCTTCTTACTCAAGCGCACCCCGTCGCACTTCTCGCTTTGGCAGTTGAATTTGAAAGGAGTCAGCCCTTATGAAGATTCTCAATTTCGGTTCTCTGAACCTCGATCTTGTCTATCAAATGCCTCACTTTATCCGTGCAGGTGAAACCCTGTCCTCCACCTCCTTCACCCGGAACGTAGGTGGAAAGGGTCTCAATCAGTCCGTAGCTCTGGCCCGCGCCGGAGCTCAGGTATATCATGCGGGCCTGATAGGTGAGGACGGTGAAATGCTGCGCAGCTGTCTGCAAGAGGCTGGTGTGGACGTGCGATTTGTTAAAACCGTGGACCAGCCCAGCGGCCACGCAGTTATCCAGGTGGAGCCGGCAGGCAACAATTGTATTTTCCTCTATGGCGGTGCCAATCAATGCGTTACCGAAGCATTTATTCAGGAGGCCCTCGATCCCTTCAAGCCGGGTGATCTGCTGGTGCTGCAAAACGAAATCAACATGTTGGATAAGATCATTGAGGAAGCTTCGGGAAAGGGAATGCAGGTAGTGCTCAATCCCTCCCCTATCTCCGATGCCCTCAAGGTTCTTCCCCTGGACAAAATCGCCTGGTTTATTCTCAACGAAATAGAAGGCGCTGAACTCTCTGGAGAGACACAGCCCCAGGCAATCCTGGATAAGCTTACCGACCTGTACCCTCACGCGCAAATTGTACTGACGCTAGGCTCTGAGGGCAGTGTGTATGCGGGCAAGGGGCGTCGGTTGTGCCAGCCGGCTTATAGAGTCACAGCAGTAGATACTACTGCTGCGGGAGACACCTTCACCGGCTTTTTCTTCGCGGCTATCGCCGAAGGGGTCGAGGTAGACGAAGCCCTGCGCAGAGCCAGCAAGGCTTCCTCCATCTCTGTCACCCGCCCCGGTGCTGCCGCTTCCATCCCCACTCTGGATGAAGTGCTCGCAGCGTTGAAAGAAGATTGAATCGCATTAAAAAAACAATAAAGATGCCCTCCGATCCGTACTGGATGCGGAGGGCTTGTATTTTTATTCAAAATTCAGTCGACATCCGGAGGTAAGCTATTTAAAAAGGCATGTATTAGACGGTTTGCGCTACGGGAATTATCCGCATTAGCGTTGTGCCCAGCAGCGCGCACCCGATACAGAGGGATTCCCATTCGTTCGTGCCAGGCGATGCACAGGGCACGAACCTTGCCTACCCTGTCCTTTTCCCCCACCAATAACATGGCTGGGCAAGTAATCTTAGCTTCATCCATCTCCTTCAAAAGCGAAGCATAGGCATCTCCCATCAGGCCACACAGGCTCTTCCGGTCATATATCTCCAGAGCCGCCCTCATGTTTGCACGGCCATAAAAGCTGCGGCTTGCCCGGTGAGCTAAACTAAAGTGCAGCATCCGAAAGGGAAAAAGTCTGGTCAGGCTGCCCACCCGGCTGAGCCATTTCAAATCCGATTTGGAATAATAGCTTCGATCCATTGGACAGGTACCAATGCCCACAAAAGCTCTTACCCGCTCCGGCCAGTGATCTATAAATAGCTGAGCAAGCATGCCTCCCATACTCTGCCCCACAAGCACACAGCGCTGAATTCCCTCCTGATCCAGTATGCGCTTGAGCTCCACCGCCTGGTGTAGCATCGTTGCATCGCTGTAGGGCCGAGAAGCGCCTTGGCCCGGGGCATCCCACGCCAACAACGTAAATTTCTCTCCAAAATACCCCGCCTGCCGTTCAAACAGGGTATGATCCGCACCCAGGCCATGAAGGAAAAACAAGACGGGCGCATTCTGCTTCCGGGCAATCCAATAGTACGTCCGGCCCCGGGAAGATTCTACCCATTTTTTCAGCATCAGAACGCGACCTCCGTGAAATCATCAGATTTTCCCCGCAACTGTGCAAGCAACCGCGCATCCGCGGGACAAAATTCAAAATCCGGCAACTGCGCCGGCGTAATCCAACGCATCGAACTGTGCTCCAGACATTGGGGTGTTCCTCGAACGATCCGGCACTCATAGAGGCTCAAATGTACCGTCCTGTAGGGATAGACATGTACCACCTCTCCCAGCTTCCGACCCACAGCCAGTTCCACACCCAGTTCCTCCAAGCACTCCCGGCGAACTGCCTCAGCTTCGGTTTCCCCTATCTCCACTTTCCCTCCGGGAAACTCCCAGTTAAGGGCGCACATCTTTCCTTCCGGACGGCGACAGATGAGCAACCGTTCTCCGTCCCGAATCAGCGCCGCCACAACATCCAGCATCTGCTTTCACCGCCTGACAGGGCAAATTCTTCCATTTACTATTGTAAATCCCCGCTGTGCCTCCGTCAAGTACTTTTGGTTTAACCCAAAATTCTCATCCATAGAATATCCAACGTTCACTCATCTATTGGGAAATAAACTGTAATATAGAAATATATCCGCTATCTATCACATTCCCCTTCCCCCAGCCAGCAAGCGGCATACCAGTGAGTCTGACTCCCGTGTAACCAGTATTATCCTAAAAGCATGGGGCGGAAATTAAACCGCCCCATGCTTTTATGTCTGTTCATTTTGTTTTATGAAAGTCAATTTATCCCAGTAGCCCCTTTGAAATAGAATTTTATCATTAACGACATGAAAAAATCCACATCCTCTCAATCCCTTGGGATCGCGCCATTCCATCATTGCCCACTGTCCATCTTCAAACATATTTTCTACAATGCACACCATTGGCGGACCTGCAAACTCCTGCAAAAACATCTGATAGATATTTTCCTTTCCTACAACCGGTTCATTGGCTACCTGATGGTTAACTGCATCTTCATGGTAAAGCTCTGCCAGTGCCCGGGCATCCGCTTGGTTGAAAAGATCAACATATTTCTGGAGTACCTGTCGAGGTGTCATAGATAATCTCCTTCTTCCCCCTCTTTTTATCCAGTATATCACATACGAAATTACGCATACAGCCTAAAATGAAAAGCTCCTCAGTCCCACTGCTCTCTCCTGGCCATCTCAAGTGCTATCTCCAACAGCACCCTTGCATTTGCCCTTATATTTTCTTCCGCCATCGGAAATCCCAACAGTTCATCTGCCGAACAACCCAATACATGGGTCAGTTCCCAAAGCGTCTCTAGACTCATTTTTCGTGTTCCTCGCTCAATGTGCCCCACAAATGCCGTTGAACGCTGCATGCGTTCCGCTAGTCTTTCCTGGCTCAATCCCTTTTCTTTTCGGAGATTTCTCACGCGGCGCCCTATTTCTTCATAATTCAGAAGATCTCACCCGCCCTTTCCTCTCCATTTTGCCCTTTATGCCAAATTTTAGCACAGTCCCAGAAAAAAGTCCATATATGGCCTATCTTCCTGCATAGAATCTGATACGCTCATTTCACCATATAGGATTGGGAGATGAAAAGCATGGCGGTAAGGGAATGCGTAGTCAATCGCATTCTTGAACTCTGCGCACAGAAAAACATGACCATCAGCGCATTAATACGCTCCTCCGGTCTGCCCCCATCTACCGTCAAAAATATCATCAACGGCGGCAGCCAGAACCCAGGCGTCGTAACTTTAAAGCAAATCTGCGATGGCCTGGATATCAGTTTAACGGAATTTTTCGACACGGAAGCTTTTCGAAATCTGGAACAGGAAATGTGCTAAAAGCAGATGGTCATCAAGGCCTTTGAGTTCCATCAAAAAAGCGCAGTCTCCGTCGCCCATGAGGACGATGGAGACTGCGCTTTTCTATACTCTCCCTTTGTGCCATAGCCACAGAGCCACGCAAATTTGAAAAGCACTCATGACCACCCATCCCGCGCCAGTAGCCAATGCCACGGCTCGCAGGCCAAAACTTTCCACCCATACATAGGAAAGAACGGCACGAACGGTAATGTGCAAAATCGTAGCGCTCATGGGAATATACACCTGCCCCACGCCCCGAAAAAAGCCCACAAAACAATTCCCGGTGAAACATAGCACATAAAATAGGGCCATCTGGCGCAAATAAGACACTCCATAATTCAGTGCTTGCCCCTCGCCACCGCTCAAAAAGAGGTTTACCCCCGGCCGGGCCGCCAGATACATGCTCAACGAGAGCGTCAATCCCAGACCAATGCCCAACACCATCGCCTGCCTGAAGCCGTCGCGCACCCTAGAATGATTGCCTGCGCCAAAATTCTGGGAAATGAACACGGAAACCGCCTGCCCACCGCTGGTGGCAAAAGAATTGGCAAATCCCTCAATTCGCATAGTAGCTGTGTATGCCGCAATTCCCTGGGTACCCAGCGTATTGACAGCGCCCTGGACAAATATTTTGCCAATGTAGAGGCTGGACATATGCAAGGCTGAACTGAAGCCATAGGTAAGCGTGCGCCGGACCAAGTTCCTTTCATAGCGAAGATCCTGGCGATTACAGAGCAGATCCCGATCCCTGCGAAAAATGTAAACCATGCAGCAAAGAGCAGAAAATAGCTGAGCCAGTACCGTAGCCCAGGCAGCTCCGGCAATACCACCCTTTAAAGGGCCTACAAACAATATATCCAGACCTGTATTCATTAACACTGATACCAGCAAAAAAAAGCTGGCCGCCCTAGTATCCCCAATGGCATTGAGCATGCAAGAACAGAGGTTATAAAAATAGGTGCACAGCATGCCGCCGATGATCACTGTCAGATAATCTTCGATGTAAGGGATCAGTTCCTGAGGAGAGTGAATCAGACGTAGCACCGGATTCATCAACAGCATAAATAGCCCGCTGAGTAGAACGGTAATAGCAGCGCCCAGACTAGCCGCAGTGAACAATTCCCGCCGAAATCCCTGTCGATCCCCGCCGCCATACATTTGCGCAAAAATCACCGAAACGCCGGTACAGAAGCCGGAAAGGACAAAGATAAACAAGTTCATTACCGTGCCTGCAATACCTACAGCGGAAAAAGCCTCCGTGCCCAGATAGCGTTCAATGATCAGAGAATCCACGGTATTGTAGAGCTGCTGCAACACGTTACCCACCAGCAGCGGTAGTGCCAGCATGGCCAGCTCTCTTCGGATGTTTCCTTCCAGCAATGTTCCCTTCATGCCAACCCTCTCCACGCACAGCTTGCCCACGGGCAGCGCCCGTGGGCAAGCTGTGTCTCCTTTGAATTTCTATCTTTGATGCACCAGAGGCAGTGCTTCCTTACCGCTGAGTTTTTCCACACTTACTTCAATTACCGCTACGCGGCCCATGCTTTTTTCAATTTCTCCAGCGGCAGCTTCCTCCATACCCGGGCAATATCTGTGGACAATGGCCGCAAGTGCTTCTCGTAATTCGCCATCCTCGCTGAGGATCCGCGCCCGTCCAAAGGCAACAACACTCCGATAATGGGTAGTATACTCCTGGGGAACCACCCGGTCCTGATCCACCACGCAAAAGGATACCCGTGCTTCCCGGCCGATAGCATCGAGCTTATGCCCTTCCCGCGCACAGTGTATATAGATCTTATCATTTACGCAGGCATAGTTCAGGGGAACGGCATAGGGATATCCTCCGTCTCCAGCTACTGCCAGGACACCATAACTGCCCCGTCCCAGTACCTCCCACGCTTCCGTCTCCGCCAGCGCCTGAGCACTGCGACGCATGGGTCGAAACATATATCACCGCCCCCTTTAAACTATTTGCTGAGACAAGTATACCTTCTTTTGCAGTCACTGTCAAAGGGTATGGCCAGTTTTTTGGCCTATGCGAGCATAATAGAACCCTCCGATTACAGCCGACAGAGGTGCAGCGGCCACCAGACCAAAGCTTCCCACCAGCGTATTGAGCAGCTGACTGGCCACATACTTTAAATTCACAATATCCATTACCGGCGTCCCCTGACCCACAAAATACATCAGCATGGACAGATAGTTGCCCGAATAGGCCAACATCAGAGTAGTGGTCATGGTTCCCAGCACACTGCGGCCCACGGACAAACCGCTTTTCACCAGCGCTCCACGGCTGATGTCCGGTTTGTGGAACTGAATTTCCTCCATGGAGGCAGAAATGTCCATGCTCAAATCCATCAACGCACCGGAATTGGCCAGAAATATCATACCGATATAGAGACCCTGAGTATCTACCCCCATGGAAGACTGGGCCAATAGAGGTACCACGTAGGGAAGGTCTCCTCCATCCAGCTTGAGCACGTGTGTCAGCAACACCGCCGAGGCACAGGTAACCAGTGTGCCCGCCAGCGAACCCAGCACAGCTACCAGGCATTTTCTACTGAACCCCGCCACCAATACATCGATAATCAAGGTCAACACAATAACCGTTACAAAGGAAGCCAGCATGGGGTTCACGCCACGCAGCAACAAGGGAATCAACAATTTCCACACAATCACAGCGCTGGCTACCAAAGAAACCATAGCCCCGCAGCCAATTGCACCGCCAAAGAGAATCAACGCCGCTGCCAATGCCGCCAATACCCAAGCCTGAATGCCGGCGCGGTAGTGGTCAATCAGGGTCACAGACAGACCATCGTTTGTCGGTTGAATCATGGCCCAGGCGGTATCGCCCACTTCAAAGAGCTTGTCCTTGTCTAAAGCAGAATTTAGATAATTATAGGAGTCTACCTGCTGGCCCTTATATTCGCCAGTTAGGATAGTCACTTCACAGGGTTGTACGCCATTGTAAGTAATGCCCACGGCATTGAGAAGGCTGTTATCCACACGGTCAATACGCACCTGTGCCCGGGGAAATTCACTGGTGACATTCAGATACTTGTCCGGCAGCAGGCACAAAAGTGCGCAAAATATCAACATTACAGCGCACAAAATCAAACTACTGCGCTTTGCACTTTTCATCAAGCATTCCTCCTGTTTGAAGCGGCCGGTGGCCACCTCCCTTTTCCCGAAAAGGGGGCCGCCCTACAGGGCAGCCCCCTAATTTCTGCTGTAAGTCTAAACCTTCGGCCTTACTTCGCCAGTCCCATAACCTCCATGGTACGGTTGAATACATCCGTGTTATCATACAGACCGGAGAAATTTTCGGCGCCGACGCCTGTAGCGTACACCGGGATCTGCAGGCCCGTGTGGGCGTAGGAAGTATAGCTCAGGCCTGCCTTGTTGTTAATGATATGGCTGACGGCCATGGACAGGGGTTCGTAGCCACCGTAGAGCAGAGCTTCCTGTTCACCCAGATTGCGCTCCTCAGCCGGGATCATGCTCAGTTCAAAGGCGCTTTCAAGGCTAGACAGTTCAGTCTCCGTCAGGCTCAGATCCTGCTCGGCAGCAGTGGTCAGACCATAGTAAGTCTCAATTTCCTTCAGGGCATCCTCGAAGCTAGCACCATTTTCCCGCATTTGCGCGATTACACCGTCAAAGTCTGTGAAGGAAATCTTCTGGTTGGTCAGGTAGTTGAAGTGCGTATCGTAAGCCGTAGTAGCGAAGCCGATGGTCATGCCGCCGGTCTCGTGGTCCGCGGTGACGATGATAAGGGTCTCATCGGGATGCTCCTGAGCGAAGTCCACGGCGACCTGCACCGCATCGCTCAGAGCCAGCGTGTCATGGATGGAGGTTGCCGCGTCGTTGGCGTGGCAGCTCCAGTCGATCTTGCCGCCCTCACACATCATAAAGAAACCATTTTCATTGTCCAGCACATTGATGCCGGCCTGTACGAAATCCGCCAGAGAGAGCAGATCCTGGCCTTCAGCAACGAGGCGCTGGCGGTCGATCTCATAATGAATGGACTGGGAATCCTGAAGAGTCGGATCGATGGCAAGCACGCGGCCAGATTCGGCATTTAGGGCACGGATTTCCTCATTTGTGGTAGGAATGTTCCAGCCATTTTCCACGGCCAAATCCATCAGATTGGTTTGGGGATTTTCCTCTCCACCAGTCAGATCCAGCAGTCCACCGCCTGCCAGATAATCCAACGTAGTACCAGTGATACCCTGCTTGGCAATTTCATAGTAATCCTTTCTGCTGGGCTGCTTGGCATAATATGCCGCAGGAGTAGCATGATCCAGGGATACACTGGTGATCACGCCCACCTTTTTGCCTGCTTCCTTGGCATACTCGGTAATGAGCTTAAAGGGCTCGGTGAGGGTTACATCATAATTGATAACTCCAGAAAGGGTCTTTTCACCGGAAGCCAGAGATGTAGCCGTAGATGCAGAATCCGGGCAGAAGGAGGATGCATCGTAGGTAGTTACCATACCCAGTGCTTCAAACTGAGTAAAGCTCAGATCAGCCGGAACGGGAAATTCAGAATCGGGATTCTCAATGGAACCGAGATAATACTGGGTAGCTGTCACCTGAGGATTGCCCATGCCATCACCAATAAACATGAACACATACTTGGGTGTCTGGGGAGCCTCCTCCGCCATGGCAGTGGGCACACAGGCAACCACCAACGCCAAGAGGCAGATCATGATCAGAATCCGTTTCATTTTTCTACACTCACCTTTCTTTTTGGTACGCAATGAGCATACCATGCCCTCATCATGAAACGATCAAGCCGCCGTCAAACCCTGGAAAAATACGAATTCAAGAAAATTTGAATCTGCTTCTAATCTATCTCTAATCTAGGAAAGTTCCAGTTTAATCTTCATGGCGTATGCTATAACTGTCCAAGGGAAAACAAAACTTCCGCGCACAGCGGAACGAACAAAAGGAGCGAACGAATATGACAAACTTTGAAATGGTAGAAACTCTCAGAGAAAAAGCAAACATCAGCTATGAGGAAGCTAAAACAGCACTGGAACGAAGCAACTGGGATTTACTGGATGCCATGCTGCTTTTGGAAAAGGAAGGAAAGGTTAATGCAGGTGGCGGCAGTTACACCACCCGTCCCGCCGAAGAAAAGACCAGGAACAAGGTCAACCACAAGAGTAGCGGTCAAGGCGCGTTCCAGTGGCTGGGGCAGACCTTCTGCAAGTTGCTTCGCATGGGAAATACCAACTTTTTCGTGGTTTCCCGTACGGGAAAGGAGCTCTTTTCCCTACCCGTAACCGTATTTGTAGTACTGATGATTCTGGGCTTCTGGTTCCTGGCGGCAGCATTGGTAATCGGCCTGTTCTGCGGCCTGCGCTATTCCTTCCGTGGCCCCAATCTGGGCAAAGACTCCATTAACAATGTTATCGATCGAGCCGCGGACATGGCAGAAAATGTTAAGGAAGAACTGCGTGGCGACAAAAATATTGATGCCGAGCAGGAAAAAAACATTGAGGACGAGAATTGAATTTATTTTAAAGGAATCGACAGGCATCCGGCGCACGAAAAAACTTTCGTGCGCCCGAAGCCATCATGTCGTGTTGGAGGAAACCCATGGCGGAACACATTTTGATTGTGGAAGATGAGGAGAAACTGGCCAGATTTGTGGAATTGGAACTGGTGCATGAGGGCTATCTGGTAGAAAAAGCCTGCGATGGCCGGCAGGGCCTGGAAATGGCTGAAAAGGGAGCGTACGATCTTCTGCTTCTGGATATCATGTTACCTGGATTAAGTGGGCTGGAACTTTTGCGTCGCTTGCGGCGTACCAAAGCCACGCCAGTTATTATGGTCACTGCCAGGGACCAAGTGATGGACAAGGTGACGGGCCTGGATATGGGGGCAGACGACTACATCACCAAGCCCTTTGAAATTGAGGAGCTTCTGGCTCGCATCCGGGCAGCTCTGCGCAAGCACCATTCAGCACAGGTACAGAGCGATCCTCCCCTCTGCTCCGGCCAGCTGTGCCTGGACCCCGCCCGACATGAGGTCAGTTACGGTGACACGCCTGTGGAGTTGACGCTGAGGGAATTCGCCCTGTTACAGGCACTGATGGAAAACCGATTCATCGTACTTAGCCGCGAACGCCTGCTGGAGATGGTTTGGGGATACGAATACATGGGGGAAACCAATGTGGTAGACGTATATATTCGCTATCTGCGCTCCAAAATTGACGATGCTTTTGGCGTCAAGCTCATTCATACCGTTCGAGGCGTAGGCTATGTGTTCCGGGATGCCGGCGCCAAAAATTGATCCCCAGCTTCATAATCGGAAGCAGAGAGGAGAAAGTCCATGAACGAAACCGTGCGGGTAACCTCCACCGCCCGCAAAATCGGCCGGGCCTGGTTTTGGCATCTGGCATGGATTTTTTTCAAATTAAACCTAGTGCTGCTGGCCCTATCCGTGTTCCTGTTTTGTTACTCTCAGGAAAAAGCCGTCCTGGGGCCGGATTGGACACTCTCTCTGGAGCGCAGGGTTGATATGCCCGTACCGGTGCAAGGTGCTCACTTCTGGGATAGTGCCCGCAATTTTATTGACGCACTGGAAGATGCTCATTACGTATTTTATGCTCCTGACGGTACCCGTCATAGCGCTGCCTGTGCCCCTTACTTTGCTCTGTTGCGCCCTGCCGCTGTCATTGTGCTAAGTCTTCAGCTCCTTATGTTGTTAGGACAGCTTCTCTGGGGGCGCCGAAAGGCCCGCCGTTTGCTGCGCCCGCTAGATCGCATGGCCCGTGCTGCTCGGGAACTCGGCCGAATGGCCGATCTCTCCCAGCCTCCTGCACCGGATTCCGAAGAAAAACTGCATGATCTACAGGATGCCATCAGTCGCATTCGTCCTGATAAGCCTGAGGAGCGCCTAGACATGGGTGACCAGGACCTGGAAGGCCTTCAGGACGCTATCAATGGCCTGTTGAGCCGCATGCATGAATCCTACCGCCTTCAGGCACAATTCGTTTCCGACGCTTCCCATGAACTGCGTACGCCCATAGCTGTAATTCAAGGCTATGCGGGCATGCTGGATCGCTGGGGCAAGCAGGACGAAAAAATTCTGGACGAGTCCATTGCCGCCATCAAGGGCGAAGCCAGCTACATGAACAAACTGGTGGAGCAGCTGCTCTTCCTTGCCCGGGGAGATACAGGGCGCAACCGTCTGGAATTTGTAGAAATCGATCTTGGGGAATTAATGAAGGAAGTTTATGAGGATAGTCTGCTGATCGATCGGAGCCATGACTGGCGCGTTGAGGCAAATCCTGATGTACGCTGTGTGGGCGATCGAGACATGCTTAAGCAGTGCGTCCGCATTCTCACGGACAATGCACTGAAATATACCCCTGAGAGAGGCATAATTCGCCTTCGTGCCTTTGAAAATGAGGTAGGAGAATCCTGTATAGAAGTCCAAGACTCTGGCATCGGCATCTCCCAACAAGATCTCCCCAGGGTTTTTGATCGCTTCTTTCGATCCGATCCTGCGCGAGGCCGCTCCAGCGGTGGCACAGGCCTGGGATTATCCATCGCTAAATGGATTGTAGATCGCCACGGCGGACACATTGAGCTGCTCTCTCGCGAGGGACTGGGTACACGCATGCGCGTCTGCCTGCCCAAAGGACGTTTGGCCGAACAGGCCTGAAGGGAAAACCGAAGTGCCGCTTTCCGCATTGACGGGAAGCGGCCTTTGTATTAAAATGACTTTATTCACTCAGAGATGACAAAAGCGGAGTTGAACGCCCTTGAAAAAGACCTTTATCACCACTATGCCGGACAAATCCGGGGCCTTTATGGAGGCCAGCCGGGCAATCAGTGCTGCGGGCGCCAATATCACCCGGGTGAGCTACAACCGGGCCGTAGACATCCACACTCTATTTATCGATGTGTCGGGAACCCAGCGACAGCTGGAGAGCGTCACCGCTGCCCTCCGACGCATTGGCTACATTGCCGGCAGCGAAAATACCGCACGGGTACTGCTGGTGGAGTTCATACTGCAGGATGTGCCCGGCGCAGTGCTCCCAGTTCTGGAACTGATTCATCGCCACCAACTCAATATCTCCTACATCAACTCCCATGAGGATGGCAGCGGTTATCAAAACTTTCGCATGGGTCTATTTCTGGAGCGTCCGGAGTTAATCCGCAGCTTTTTGGAGGAAGCGGCTTCTCTGTGTGAAATCCACGTGATTGACTACGATGAAAGTGAGCAGGTATTGGACAATACGGTCTTTTACATGCGCTTTGCCAGCCGTATGGCTCAGAAACTCAGCCTGCCTCCACGCAAAGCCAGGGAACTGATGGCCCAATCCAACCGCATCATGCAAATGTTGGATGAGCGCAATGAGCCTCCCTATAAGACTTTCAATTACATCGGTCGTTTTGCAGACATGCTGGCCCACTACAAGGGTGCGGCCTTTTTGCCCCGGGTTTCCCGCCTCTCTCTGGAGACAGGCGGCGAGCTTTACGCCATCGAACCTCCCTGCGGCAGCAACTGCTATATACTGCATCGGGATGGGCACCTGTTGTTTGTGGACAGCGGCTTTGCGTGCTATGCTCCGGAAATGGTGGCCATTTTCCGCCGCCTCTTCCCTGGCTTTGACGAAATGCCCCGCCAGATGGTTATCACCCATCCAGATATGGATCACTGCGGACTACTGAATCTCTTTGATGAAATCTATGTCAGTCCTACGGCTCTTCAACACTTCCAATGGGAAAATGCCGGACAGCCCAATTATCGAGAACGCAATCCCGCTCACGCTCCCTACTGCGCCATCAGCCGCATCCTCTCCCGTTATCTACCACCTGAACTAAGCCATCTGCGCGTGGTTTCTGGGGAAGAACAGGACTGCGCCCTGCCTCTGCGCCCTCTGGGCCGCTTTAGGTTTTCAGATCTGGAATTTGAACTGATTCAGGGGAATGGAGGCCATGCGGACGGAGAAGTAGTGATCCTCTGTCGTGCGGAAAACCTGGCTTTCACCGGGGACATTATCGTCAATATTTCCGGCTTTACACCTGAACAAGCCGCCTTCAACCGCCTTGCCCCCTACCTGATGACCAGCGTAAACATGGATTCTGCCCGAGCTTCCCAGGAGCGCAAGACTCTTCTGGAAATTCTGCCTCCGCAACGCTATTGTTATTGCTGCGGTCATGGGGCCATCTGGGATCGGCGCTCCTCCCGACCCCATGAAGTGGAAATTCTTGAAGAGAACGGCAGAGCTGCAGAGCCAAAATCTACAAACGATTGAGTGCATAAAAACAGGCGACAGAACGAAAGTTCTGTCGCCTGTTTTTGTGCAAACTTTCCTTATGACCATCAGAGTGAGAAGTCGATCTTCTCTTCCTGTATATTGTGCTTCTTGACATATCCGGTGAGCATCAGCGTCAGGGCGCCATCGCCGGTGACATTGCATGCCGTACCAAAGGAATCCTGAAGTGCAAAAATGGTCAACATCAGCGCAGTACCAGTGTTATCAAAACCCAGCACTGAAGTGATCAGGCCCAAGGAAGCCATGACCGTGCCGCCGGGAACACCCGGTGCGCCAATGGCAAACACACCCAGCAACAGGCAAAACAGCACCATATTGCCCACAGCCGGAAGGCTGCCGTAGAGGATCTTGGAAACCACCATGACGAAGAATACCTCCGTCAATACGGAACCGCACAGATGGATGTTTGCAAACAGCGGAATGCCAAAGTCCACCATGTCACCCCGAAGGGTCTTGCTCTTCTTGGCGCAGCTGAGGGCCACGGACAAGGTCGCCGCAGAGGACATGGTGCCCACGGCAGTGATGTAAGCGGGGCCATAGTGGCGCAGCACATCCATGGGATTGGTACGGCTATAGAGGCCTGCCAGGCCATAGAGCACCGCCAGCCAGATGTAATGGCCCACCATGACGATTAAAATAACCTTGACAAACACAGGGAACTGACCGGTGATGGTTCCATCGTAGGCCAGGCCACAGAAGGTGGAGGCAATGAAGAAAGGCAGTACTGGAATGACCACCTTGGTAACGATTTTCAACACAATCTGCTGGAACTCGTTGAGCAGGCTAATGGTCGTCTTTGATTTGGTCCACACGGCAGCCAGACCAATGAGCACCGAGAATACCAGTGCGCTCATCACCGACATGATCTGAGGAATATCCAGCTGGAACGCCACGGCCGGCAGTTCCTTGAGTCCTTCAGCATTGTTGAGAATATTCAGGCTGGGGATGATACCAAAGCCTGCCAACATGGATAAAAGTGCTGCGCAGATGGACGAAACGTAAGCCAGCACCAGCGCCACTCCCAGCATCCGGGACGCACTAGAACCCAACTTTGTAATGGACGGAGCGATAAAACCGATGATAATCAGAGGCACACAGAAGTTGATCAGCTGACCCATGATGTACTTCAGCGTAACCACGATCTCCATCAGCCATTCCGGTGCTACCAGACCGACCACTATGCCGATCACCAATCCAAGCAGCAGCTTGAATGGCAGACTCTTAAAGATTTTACCCATTGATGACCCTCCAATCTAATGTAACCCTGGTTTTTTATCATGTCC
The DNA here is from genome assembly GCA_019419995.1 of Clostridiales bacterium. GTDB lineage: Bacteria > Bacillota > Clostridia > Christensenellales > Aristaeellaceae > SFTH01. Next base: position 65,622 of record JAHZHZ010000002.1, on the reverse strand, counting down.
GAATCCGGCTTGCCACCGTCTCCGGTCGTGATCAGAAGGGATTTGCGCACAACAAAATTCCCCATGGAACCGTACTTCCCATGCGGATGGACTGACAAAAGGCGCCCCCAACGCCTTTTAAGATATTTCCAGTCCCTCTTACACCAATTTATGAAGGCGACGGCTTCTCTCATTCCACCGGTTGGGTCTGTTCCCCACGCCGGTTTTCACCTTCACATCGCTGCTTCCCTCTCACATTATTTTAATTTAGTAAATTTTAACACATTGCAACCAAAATTGCAACCTCCAGCCCTTATTTTTCGACGCACTCATATTCTGACCAAAGAACTTTTCGCTTTCTTCGTTGACTTTTCCAAACACATCGGATATTATGATGATAAATCGTACACCATTCATTGAAATATCCAATATATAAAGGAGTAAATTGCATGCAGGAAAATTATGATCTGATCATCATCGGCGGCGGTCCCGCAGGATATCTGGCTGCGGAACGCGCTGCGCACGCCGGTTTGCGTACCCTGTTATTTGAAAAACGTAGTCTGGGTGGCGTATGTCTAAACGAAGGTTGTGTTCCTTCCAAGGCTCTGCTCAATTCTGCAAAATTGTATCAGCACGCCCTGCACAGTGCTCCATATGGTGTGCGCTGCGCCGATGTGCAAATCGACCAAAAGGCGGTAGTTGCTCGTCGGGGCCGAGTGGTACGCACGCTGGTCAACGGCGTCAAAGCCAAAATGAAAGCCGCAGGCGTAACCACGATAATGGAGAATGCCGTAATTGAAGGTAGGGACGCCGATCTGTTTCAGGTTTCCGCCGGCCAAAATATTTATAGCGCTAAACGGTTATTGATTGCCACCGGTTCTTCCGCCGTGGTACCGCCCATTCCAGGCATTCGGGAAAATCTGGGCGGCTTTGTACTCACCAACCGGGAAATTTTGGAACTGGAAGAAATCCCAGCAAAGCTGACCGTTATCGGCGGCGGAGTCATCGGACTGGAAATGGCCGCCTATTATGCTGCAGTTGGCGCACAGGTAACGGTAGTGGAGATGCTGGACCATATTGCGGGTCCTACTGACCGGGAAATTGCTTCTCTACTCCAGCGGGAATTGGAAAAGAAGGGTGTGACCTTCCTGCTGAGCCACAAGTGCCTGTCTGTGGAACCTGGTAAAGTGTGGGCAGAGGCGCCGGATTCCAGCCGGCTCTCCATCGATGCGGACAAAGTACTCCTGTCCATCGGTCGGCGGGCCAACTGCGAAGGAATCGGTTTGGAAAGGATCGGTGTACGCTTTGAGCGCAGTGGTATTCCCACCGATGCCACGGGCCGCACCAACGTGGAAAACGTCTATGCCGTAGGTGATGTCAACGGCCACCATATGCTGGCCCATACCGCCTATCGGGAGGCAGAAGTAGCAGTCAATACCATGCTAGGCAAGCCGGACAGTATGCGCTATCACGCCAATCCCTCCGTGATCTACACCCAGCCAGAAATCGCATCCGTGGGACGCACCGAGGAAGAGGCACGAGAAAAGGGCATTGACTACGAAGTGCAAAAGCTATCCATGCGTTATTCGGGCCGTTTTGTAGCAGAAAACGAAGGCGCCGACGGACTGTGCAAGATTCTCATTAATAAAAAGAAGCGCAATATCATCGGTGTACACATGATTGGAGCTTATTGCAGCGAAATCATCTGGGGCGCAGCGGAAATGATCGAAATGCAGCTGCGGGTGCAGGACGCCCGTCAGATCATCTTCCCACATCCCACCGTCAGCGAAATTATCCGCGAAGTCCTGTGGGAATTTGATGATTGAGCTTAACTGCTACCTGAACTTCTATTTGAGGTGCCGTTCCATTGGACGGCATCTTTTTTGCCCTCAGACCCCGTTTATCTCGACTTTCCATACAAAGCTTTGGAGTTCTGACATACATCTCCCGCATATGACCCTATAATGAATCCATCTAAAAGCTGCAGGAGGATATTTGCAGTCTGAAGGGGCTGACTCTCTTTGGGAATACGCAACATGACTGCCTAAGCTTACCATAACAGTGGCGCTGGACTACACCAACGCCGAAATCAGCACCTTCTTGTACAAGACATCTAAAGAAGTCGCTGGCACAATAAAATTCAAACCCGAATGCCCTTTCAGGCATCCGGGTCCTTACATGCGCAGCATTTACCGATGTGCCAGCTTGCAGAAACTGGCAGATACAGGCACACTTTACTTCGCTGATTCACTGGCCTTGCGGCGAATGACGTCGATAATGACCGCCACCACAATAATCAGGCCCTTGACCATCTTCTGAGGTCCCTGCGCCACACCCAACAGGTTCAAACCATTGGCAATAATGCCGATGATTAGAATACCGATAAGCGTGCCCACCATGGAACCCTCGCCACCGGACATACTGGTACCTCCAATGACCACCGCGGCAATGGCATCCATCTCCTGCCCATCAGCATTGGTTGGCACAGCGGAATCCAGACGGGAGGAAAGCAACAACGCTGCCACACCGCAGCACAAGCCGCTGACCACATAGACAAAGCACTTGACTTTCTTCAGATTAATGCCGGAAAGCTTGGCACAATTCTCATTACCGCCTATGGCATAGGTAAAGCGCCCGATCCTTGTGTAGCGCAAAATATACCAGCCCAGCATAAATACCGCCAACAGGATCAGCGTGGAATACACCGGCACATTTCCGATGCGGCTAGACACGGCGGTAAAGCCCGTGGGGAAAGTATAGATGGGCTGGCCCGCAGTCACCGTATAAGCTGCGCCGCGCACGATCGACATCATACCCAGGGTGGCAATGAAAGGCGGAAGATTTAAAAAGGAGATCAGTGCACCATTCACCAGACCAATAAGCCCCGAAAATAGGATGCACACTAGGATAGTGACGAACACCGGCACATGGTAGTTCTTCATCAATATACCCATCAGCAGGCCCGACAGGGCAATATTTGAACCCACGGAGAGGTCGATACCACCGGAAATGATTACAAATGTCATCCCCACAGCCACCACAAAATTGATGGAAATCTGCTGAAATACATTCAGAAAGTTACTCACCGTCAAGAACACGGGAGAAGCGATGGCCAAATCCAGACACAACGCCGCCAAAGCGATCACGATGCCCAGAACATTGTTGCTGGACCCCAGCTTCTTAACCCCCTGCTGGCGCCGACGTTGCTTGCAGGCGGCATAAACCAGCCCACCCAGTCCAATGATCATCAGGTCGATAGCCACCACCCAAATCATGGCACTGCTGCGATTGAGACTCATCACCAGATGGTCTATTTCCGAAATTTCCACTTCGTCCGGAACCACCACGGTTTCCGGGTCAATACCCAGTACGTCCGCTGCTGCAATCTGTGCCAGCGCCTGCTTGCGGGCTGCCTGCTGCTCCTCAACCTCCGCCAGTCGCGCAGATTGAGACGCGGCAAAGAGATTTACACCGGCCGCGGCGATACCGATGACCAGACAGATGATAAATACGATCTTCAGGCTCTTTTTCATGGTTCAATAACCCTCTCTCATGCGAAGTCAGGCGGTATGCTTGTCGCCGCCGGTGGCGTAATAAAGTATCTTTTCCTGGGTTAGGCTTGCGTCATTGTCAAATACGCCCGTAATCTCTCCCTGGTGCATCACAGCTACCCGATCCGACATGCCCAGCACCTCAGGCAGTTCCGAAGAAATCATCACCACGGCCACGCCCTGGCGCACTAGCGCATTAATGATATTGTATACTTCGATCTTCGCGCCCACGTCAATGCCCCGGGTGGGCTCATCAAAGATGATGACACGGGAATCACTCAGCAGCCACTTAGCCAACACAATCTTTTGCTGGTTGCCGCCGGAAAGATTTCGCGCCAGCTGCAGGGGTGATGGCGTTTTGATATTGAGCTTCTCAATAAAATCGTCCACTGTGCTGCGTTCTTTGTTCAGATTCATGTGCACGGGCGATCCGAATTTTTCCAATGTGGCCAGGGTGATGTTCTGTCCCACCGACATTGTCAATACCAGTCCTTCGCCTTTGCGGTCCTCGGTTACAAAACCAATGCCCGCGCGAATGGCATCCAGCGGCTGATTGATCTCCACCTTTTTTTCATCCACATAGATCTCTCCGGATTCCTTGGGGTCCATGCCAAAGATTGCGCGAGCTGTTTCCGTGCGTCCCGCCCCCACAAGCCCAGCAATGCCCAGAATCTCGCCGCCGCGCACACTGAAGGAGATATCGCGCACCTGCTTTCCGGCGTTGATCTTTTCTACCCGCAACCGCACCTCTCTCGGCTCCACATGAATTTTGGGAAACTTTTCCTTAAGTTCCCGGCCCACCATGTAGCGAATAATTTCATCCAGATTGGTGTCCGCAACGTTCAATTCCGTCACATTGCAACCATCCCGCATGATGGTAGCACGATCGCAGATCTCCATCACTTCTTCCAGGCGGTGAGAAATATAGATGATGGAAACGCCTCTCGCCTTGAGCATCTTTATAGTATCAAACAGCGTCTTGATCTCACGGTTGGTCAACGGTGCAGTGGGCTCATCCATAATCAGCACCTTAGAATTGATGGAAAGGGCTTTTGCCACCTCTACCATTTGCTTGTGGGCTACACCCAGATCTCGTACCACCGCATGCGCGTCAATATTCACGCCCAGTTCGTCCAACAGACGTTGGGCCTGAGAATACATCTTTTTCCAATCCACCATCAGACGATTTTTCATCAGCTGGCGACCCATGAAGATGTTTTCCGCCACAGTCAGCTGTTCTGTCAAATTCAGTTCCTGATAGATGGTGCTGATATACAGACGCTGCGCGTCGTGAGAAGAATGAATCTCCACCTTTTCACCATCAAAATAGATTTCGCCTTCATCTTTCTGATAAGCACCCGAAAGTATTTTCATCAGCGTCGATTTCCCGGCGCCATTTTCCCCCAAAAGCGCGTGAACCTCACCCTTTTTCACTGTGAGATTTACGTGATCCAGCGCCAGCACGCCTGGGAATTTTTTAACAATGCCGCGCATTTCCAGAAATTCTGCCACGGGACCCTCTCCCATCATTATCAAAACTTGATTGCCCTGATTGCAAGGCGGCGGCGCGATTGGCGCCGCCGCAGCATACTCTTTTCACCGCCGCAATGCGGCCGATATTCTTAAATGAAATCGTCCACCAGGGTAATATCCACAACGGTAGTTTCTGCCTCGATCACTTTGTTCTCCAGCTCAACACCATTGATGGCATCCGCCAGCGCCTTAATGGCATTGGCACCAATGGCCACCGGGCCACAATCCAGCGTGGCATCCAATTCGCCAGCCTTCACGGATTCCAGCGCATTGGGGTTGCCGTCCAGACCCACACAGATAATGTCGTCGCGGTTGAGCTGCTTGCAAGCCTGCACTGCTCCCAGCGCCATTTCATCAGACAGACCATAGATCACATTGATTTCGGGATGCGCCTGAATCATATCCATGGCGGCATTCATTCCCTTTTCACGTACCCAGTCACCCGGCTGAGTGGCAACTACCTGGATGCCCGGATAGGCTTCGGCGCACTTGTCCACGAAGCCACCCATGCGCTGGGTGGTATAATCGGAAGGAAGGCCTTCAATGATGGCTACCACCGCTTCACCACCGGTCTGTTCGTTAACCCAGTCAGCGATCTTGGCACCGCCATTATACTGGTTGTAGCCGGAATAGGCATATACATCCGCGCCTTCAATCTCGGTAATAGTATTGAACATGACTACCGGAATACCCGCCTCATTGGCCTTCTTGATAGCGGGGATCAGCGCATCAAGGTTGATGCCGCAAACTGCGATACCCTTTACGCCCTGAGTGATAAAGTCTTCCATCATGGAAGTCTGGGTGGCATAATCATCCTCAGATTCGGGTGCCATAGTTACCAGTTCGTAGCCCAACGCTTCCGCCACAGGAGTTGCACCCTCGATGCAGCTGGCATAGAAGGGGCTGGTCATAGCCGGGGGCAAAAAGCCCAGCTGATCGGCAGCCAGAGCCGACGAGGTCAGAACCATCAAGAGGACAAGAACCATTGCAAGTGCTTTCTTCATGTTTTGTTTCCTCCTTTTAATTAATGCCCTTTGGGCAAATCGAGACGAGCAACCCCCGCCGGCATTTATGAAAAGCATTACGCAAATTCCGCAATTTGACAATATCCGCTTTTCATCCGGCCTTTCACTATTGACATTACTGGTTCATATTGCTGGTATTTTTCGTAACATCAGCTGATCTCCTTTTTTCATTGTAAAATAATTGCGAATTTTATAATAGTTTAAATTAATGCAAAATATAGTAAAAATGGTTGAGACCCGGCAGTCAGCTCTATGGGGCAAACTACCGGGTCCATCTAGGTTAAAGAATAAATTCGCTTGGAGCTACGCCCTGCGTATCCCCACGATACTTACTGGGCGAAACACCCACCAGGCGAGTAAAGACCTTGGTAAAATAATTATAATCCGGTATACCCACGTTTACTGCAATCTCCTTGATGCTCATGGCTGTGGTGCGCAGGTAACGCTGAGCCTCTTCAATGCGTAGCTTCTGAATGTAGGGCTGGATGCTGGTATTGAGATATTGATGAGCAATGCGGTTGAGCGTACTCTTATTCATATATAGGGCCTGGCAAATGGCAGAAACGCTCAAATCTCCCGAGAGATTTTGCAGAATATATTCGTTCAGCCGGTAAAACGGATCCTGTTCCTCCACCCGAACCCCATCTCTCTGACAAATGTAGCCGGCGCAGGCCTCCAATACTTCAAAGGCCGCAGCCCGCATCTCGGGCGTGAGTTCCCGCTGAGAATCAAAGAGTTGGCGAGCAATGTCCCGATCCAGTTCAAAGGGCGCAATTTCTTGCTCCACCGTAGCCCACACTTCTTCCTTTTTCCCGAAGGGCACCCGCTGTCCCGACAGTACGTAGCCCACAATCAATTCATTATACTTAATGGGCGTAATGCTCTCTTCCAAGCCCAAATGGCAATGATAGCTGAAGCCTCTGCCCCGATCCCGGCAGGCCTCACATGCACGTTGGTCGCAAGCGCGGCACCGGGCGTCAATCTCAGGCACAGACCGAACATAGCGGCAAAAGGGCGAGCGCACGCCTTCCAGACCTTCCACCCGCTCATAGCGTTCATTAAAGATATCAATCTGAATATTGGTCAAGGTATAAAAGCTACTAATAATGCTGCTCATCCGCGCCCGGTCAAAGTGTATGCGCATCCCATCGCCTCCTTTCGATTATGCCTCTTTGCGGCTTATCCCTGCATCCAGTATAGCACAAAGCACCCTCAGCGACAACCGCACCATGAAATCCACCTAAAAAAGTAACCCCCGGCGGCCTTCTTGGCCGAGTCGGGGGGCATGTCGAAGCATTATTGATGATAGAGATCGTAAAGTTTCAGGCAATCTTCGGCGGAGCGCAGTCCTTGTGAAGCACCCACCTCGCTCAAAGAAGCTGCCGCAGAACTGACAGCCAGCTTCAGGGCATATTCCATGCCCAGGCTCTTCTCTGCTGCGTACAGCACGCCCGCGCAGAAGGCGTCCCCAGCACCCACTGTGCCTTTTATGTAGCCCTTGGGTAGTTTTAGGCTGGGCATCTGATAGTAGTTGCCCTTCTCGTCCATTCCGCAACCCATCTCCGGACAGTGGATCACAGCCCAGTCGGTTACACCCAAACGGAACAGTTCTTGCAACGCGCTGCGCATATTTTCCGGGTGCAAGTTTCCTTCCTCATCCCGCAACACAATACCAGTGGTTTGCTGCGCTTCCAATTCATTGATTATGCAGTAATTGGCATACCTGAGCGCCGGCGTCACCAAACGCTTAAAGCGGTCACCGGTTTCTGAAACTACGTCGATAGAGGTCTTGACACCCATCTCCTGCACCCGCTTGAGCAGGCGGGCCATTTTCGTGCCATACACCTCATCCGTCTGGTCCAGATTTGGCAAAAGCAAAATATAACCGATATGAAAGATATTTACATCCAACTTGTCCCAGTCGATATCTGCCTCACCATAGGAGGCATTTCCTCCCGCATATTGGAAAAAGGTTCGCTCCTTAGTGGCATTATTGGACATCACCACTGTAAAAGATGTTCGTCCGTTGCGCCGGACCATGTCCAGATCAATGTTGGGGTATTTATGCATCTCTTCCAGAATCAGATCGCCTTCGCTGTCATGCCCCGCAAACCCTGAGGCCATCAGATGCAATTGAGGGTCCAGTTTTGCCAGGTCTATGATTGTGTTGCACACCGAGCCACCCACTGTGCTTTGAATTCCCTCTGTAATATGAGTCAGTTCATTTTGTTTTGGATAAGTTTCAATGGGATAGGTGATATCCACAATCATGTTGCCTGCGCAGCAAATACCCTTTCGGTTCATAGAAATTTCCTCCTTAATTATCCGCGATACACCCTAAAAAGCACAGATACCTTTCGAAATTTAGTATCCACGCTGCCGTATTCCTTACGCTTCATACGGTCGGTACCAACCTGGATCTTCACGCCATCGTGACAATAGCTCGTGGAACATACGATATTTTGCATAAATAGTGGGGCATAGATTAATTGTTAATTCCGGGAATATTGCCTGTAAAAAATTATACTTCAAATCCCTTGTGTTTGCAATACCCGCCAACAGCCCTGTTTACAGTTGTTTCTCGCAAATAAAATCTTTAACACAAGCATCCAGTTCTATCATTTATATCTTTCAATCTTTATGCCGTCTTTATACCTCTTGACATTTACTCATGCCGGCTTTATACCTGGCATGGGATAATAAAGATGCTATAAAGAAAGGAGCGGGATTTTTGTTGAATCAACCCCTGGACCGCGTTCACTTATCGTCCTTTCAAATTATTATTTTGGGCTTTATGTTGGTAATTTTCACAGGGACCTGCCTTTTAATGCTGCCCATTGCCACGGAGAGCCGACAAAGCGCGGGTTTTTTAGATGCACTTTTCACCTCCACCTCCGCAGTATGCGTAACGGGACTGGTAGTACAGGATACCGCCACCTATTGGTCTTCCTTTGGAGAAGGGGTCATCCTGTTTTTAATCCAGATCGGCGGCATGGGCGTGGTGACAGTGGCTGTATCCATAGCCCTTGTTTCTGGAAAAAAGATCAGCCTGATGCAGCGCAGCACCATGCAGGAGGCCATTTCCGCTCACCATGTGGGAGGAATCGTAAAACTCACCAGCTTTATCCTACGCACGGCGTTAGCCATTGAACTGATCGGCGCCATCTTGTTGAGCACTGTTTTTATTAGGGACTTTGGATGGGGCCGAGGCTTGTGGTACGGAGTCTTTCACTCCATTTCTGCATTTTGTAACGCAGGCTTCGACTTGATGGGCGATTCTCAGCCCCTTTCCTCTCTGACCCACTATTCGGCGCAGCCGATAATTAACCTGACGATCATGCTATTGATTGTAGTGGGTGGCATCGGCTTTCTTACGTGGGAAGATATCAAAACCAATCGATTCCACATTCAGGCTTACCGCTTACAAAGCAAAATCATCCTCATGGTTACGCTACTGCTGATTTTGCTGCCCGCCACGTTTTTCTATTTCGGAGAATTCTCACGTGGCGTATGGGGAGAGATAAGTCCTGGGGAACGGGTACTCAGTTCTTTCTTTCAAAGCGTCACGCCGAGAACGGCGGGCTTTAATACCGTAGATCTCACAAAGCTGAGTGAAGTAAGCCTGAGCCTGATGATCCTACTAATGCTGGTGGGCGGTTCGCCAGGTTCTACCGCAGGCGGTATGAAGACCACTACGCTGGCAGTAATGATCCTCTCTGCCATCTCCGTATTCAAGCGCAGGGATTCCACTCAATGCTTTGGCAGGCGCATTGATATTGAAGCTGTACGCAGCGCAGCCGCCATCTTTTTAATGTACATTGCGCTGTTCCTGCTGGGCGGCCTGGCTATCAGCCAGATGGAACAGCTACCGGTTCTGCCTTGTCTGTTTGAGGCAGCTTCCGCCATTGGCACGGTAGGTCTTTCCCTGGGCATCACACCCGAGCTGTGCTCCCTGTCCCAGATGATCCTCATCGCGCTGATGTTCTTCGGCCGGGTAGGTGGGCTTACGCTGATCTTTGCAGCCAGTTCCAACCGCCGTCAGTACGCGGCCAGGCTTCCCAAAGAAAAAATGACCGTAGGTTAAGGAGGAAATATCATGAAATCCATTCTTCTGGTGGGGCTGGGCCGCTTCGGCCGCCACATTGCCATTAAACTTCACGAATTGCATCACCAGGTCATGGCTGTGGACGAAGTGGAAGAACGCGTACAGGCCGTACTTCCCTACGTGACCAATGCCCAGATCGGCGACAGCAAAAACGCGGAATTTATGTCTTCCCTGGGCGTTCGAAATTTCGATTTATGTATCGTGGCTATCGGCGATAATTTTCAAAGCTCTCTGGAAACCACCTCTCTGTTAAAGGAGTTGGGTGCCAAGTACGTGGTCTCTCGCGCTGCCCGAGATGTACACGCCAAATTTCTGCTGCGCAACGGCGCGGATGAAGTGGTATATCCCGAAAAGCAGCTGGCATCTTGGACCGCTATCCGTTACAGTTCTGATCACATCTTTGACTACATCGAACTGGACCCTGAGACTGCCATTGTGGAAGTTTCCATACCCGCAGCTTGGATAGGTAAGACAGTGGGCAATCTGGACATCCGCAGAAAATTCGAAATCAACCTGTTAGGTGTTAAGCGGAATGAGCATTTGGATACTGCGGTATCCTCTGGAACGCTGCTTCAGGAAGGAGACACCATTCTGGTGCTGGGAAGCAACCGCAATATTCAACGCTGCTTCCACATTTAAGCTCAAAGGGGGCTTCATCATGAGGGATGTATTGCTACTCATCGGCTTTCTCGCTCTGGCCTTTGCCGGATTTCCAATGATGGCCCGCCTTGACCGCTGCCTGGAAAAGTATCTGCGCAGACCTGATGAAGACGCAGAGCCTGGGCACGAATATCCTGACATTATTTTACGACACGACAAAAAAAGGCAGAAATAAGCGCACGCATTTCCATGGAAAACAATGCGAAAATCGCATGACGCACAGCGCGGGCAATGATATAATATCGCTGTCTGGAGGTGTTTGTGTGGATCTTTACCAGCAAAGCGCATCAATTCGGAGCATCCAAGCCAGCCAGAGCTCCACATCCGCTCGGGGTCATTTAAAAATTTTTTTCGGCTACGCCACTGGCGTAGGCAAGACCTGCGCCATGCTACAATCTGCCCACGCCGCTCAACACAGAGGTGTGGATGTAGTGGCCGGTTGCGTAGAATCCCACGGGCGGCCAGGAACCGCCGCACTGCTGGATGGACTGGAACAGCTGCCCCCATTGCAGACTACCGGAACAGATTTGCATGAATTTGATCTGGATGCCGCTTTACGACGCCGACCTCAGTTGATCCTGTTGGACGAATTGGCACACATCAATGCCGGAAAACTGCGCCATTCCCGTCGCTTTCAGGACGTAGAAGAATTGATTAAGGCGGGAATCGACGTCTATACCACGGTGAATGTCCAGCACATTGAAAGTTTGGCTGACACGGTATTCTCCGTCACTGGCGAACTGGTCAGGGCACGAATTCCTGATCAAATTTTTGACCAGGCAGATCAAGTAGAACTGGTAGATATTGAACCCAGCGAGCTGATCGAGCGCTTTAATAACGGAGATATCTTTGCCGATCCTCAGGCCCGCCAGACAATTGCAAAACGATTTACTCTGGAAAATCTTACCGCACTGAGGGAGATCGCTTTGCGGCGCTGTGCGGACCGGGTAAATCTGATTACGGAGTGTGCCCGTCAGCGAGGTCAAACCGGGCCTCGCACTGGGGAACATATCCTGGTGTGCCTTTCCTCCGCACCCTCCAATCAGCGCATCATCCGTACCGCGGCCCGCATGTCCTATGCCTTTCACAGCCGGTTCACGGCTCTCTTTGTGGAGACACCCCAAACCGCCAAAATGAATGATGAAGATCGCCGCCGCCTGCGAGACAACACCCGCCTAGCCCAACAGTTGGGTGCAAACATTGAAACGGTGTACGGCGATGATATTCCTCTGCAGATTGCGGAATTTGCCCACATTTGTGGTGTTTCCAAAATTGTTCTGGGGCGCAGCGCCGCACAGCACCGACGCAGACTATTAAACAAACCCAACCTTACGGACCGGCTCATCGCCGCTGCCCCGGACATGGACATACACATCATTCCTGACGGAGATGTGCCTGGGGGCTATCGCGTTGATCGAACACAACAACGCCAAACGAGGCTCTCCTCAAGGGAAGTGCTGGTCAGTGCAGCAATATTATTGGCTACCACAGGACTCAACCTCGTCTTTTATCGCCTTGGATTGACCGAATCCAATCTGATCATGATCTATCTGTTGGGCGTATTACTAACCGCCATCGCCACCCGTCACAGGATTTGCAGCCTGTTTTCGGCCGTTGCCAGCGTGTTTGTATACAACTTTCTCTTTACGGTTCCCCGCTTCACCTTTCGGGTCTATGACAGCAACCATCTTGTCACCTTTGTGATTATGTTTATGGTAGCTTACATTGCCAGTACACTGGCGTTGAGATTGAAAAATCACGCCTATCAGTCCAGCCAGGCCGCGCATCGCACAAAGATCCTCTTTGATACAGACCAACTACTCAACCGCGCAAGAGGCCGCGAGGAGATTATTCACGCATTGGCCAGTCAGCTGGTAAAACTCCTGGGACGGACGGTGGTGGTCTACCCCATGGAGGGACGCACACCTCTTCAGCCGCAGATCTTTCCTGCTGACAGTTCCGTACCTGAGGAACATCTGCTGGAAGAAAGTGAGCAGAATGTAGCCCGTTGGGTAATGAAAAACAACAAGCATGCAGGTGCCACAACGGACAGCTTCTCCGATGCCCGATGTCTATATCTGGCTATTCGCGTCAATGATAGCGTCTATGGCGCGGTGGGCATTTATGCCCGGGAACGTCCCTTGGACGCCTTCGAGCACAGCGTGCTTTTATCCATTCTTGGCGAGGGTGCACTCGCCCTGGAAAATGAAAAAAACGCCCGCGAAAAGGAGGAAACCGCCATTCTCGCCCGAAATGAGCAGTTGCGGGCCAACCTGTTGCGAGCCATTTCTCACGATTTACGCACACCGTTGACTTCCATCTCCGGCAATGCCAGCAATCTGATCTCCAACAGTGCAGACTTTGACGAAGAAACCAAGCAACGCCTCTATACCGACATATACGACGATTCCATGTGGCTGATTTCCCTGGTAGAAAATCTGCTGTCCATCACGCGCATAGAGGAAGGACGCATGAACCTGCGTCTATCTGCAGAACTGGTAGATGAAGTTATCGCAGAGGCTTTGCGCCATCTAAGCAGAAAGGCCAGCGAGCATCACATCCTTTTCCACAGTGGCGACGAATTGCTGCTGGCACGCATGGATGCCCGGCTCATCGTTCAGGTAGTGGTCAACTTGGTGGACAATGCCATCAAATATACTCCCTGCGGTTCCACCATCACCATCTCCACCCGCAAGGATGGGACATGGGCTGTCATCTCCATCTCGGATGATGGACCCGGGATTCCTTCGGAAACACACGAGCGGGTATTTGACATGTTTTACAGTGGAGCCAACCGCGTTGCCGACAGCCGAAGGAGCCTGGGATTGGGTCTGTGTCTGTGCAAATCCATCGTCACAGCCCATGGTGGAACCATTTCCCTGAGAGATAATGCGCCCCATGGCGCCATATTTGAATTTACCCTGCCTGCCGAGGAGGTACAGCTTCATGAATAAACCCCTGATTCTGGTCGTCGAGGACGACCGACCTGTTCGCAGCCTGATTACCACAACGCTAAAAGCCCGGGAGTACCGCTATATCGAAGCGCCCAATGGTGAAACCGCGCTGTTGGAAGCCAGCTCTCACAATCCTGATATCATGCTGCTGGATTTGGGACTTCCGGATATGGATGGTATTGAAATCATCCGGCGCATCCGCAGTTGGTCAAATCTCCCCATTATCGTCATCAGTGCACGCAGCGAAGATACGGACAAGATTGACGCTCTGGATGCCGGTGCAGACGATTATCTCACCAAACCCTTTTCCGTAGAAGAACTACTGGCCCGGTTGCGGGTAACTCAGCGTCGCCTGTCCATGCTCCACGCTGAAAACGCTTCCGGTTCCGTATTTGTTAACGGACGGCTGCGCATTGACTATGCCGCCGGGTGCGCTTATCTGGATGATACTGAGCTGCACCTGACTCCCATTGAATACAAGCTATTGTGCATTCTGGCCCAGAACGTTGGAAAAGTTCTCACTCATACCTACATCACTCAACACGTATGGGGAAACAGCTGGGACAACGATATTGCGTCCCTCCGGGTATTCATGGCCACCCTTCGCAAAAAAATTGAGCCAGATTCCAGCGCTCCCCAGTACATCCAGACGCACATTGGCGTAGGATACCGCATGTTGCGGGTAGATAAGTAATCTGTCAACACAACGCAAAAAACATCGTCCTGCTGCATTACTCAATTAAAAAACCATTTCCTGAGCCCCGATTTACGGGGGAGGAAATGGTTTTTTATTGAATTCAGGAAAGTTCAAACATGCCGTGATAGAGCTGATAGTACATTCCCTGTTGCTCCAACAGGTCCTTATGATTACCTCTCTCCACGATTTGCCCATGTTCCAAAACCATGATGGCCGCAGCATTGCGAACAGTGGAGAGGCGATGGGCAATGACAAACACTGTCCTTCCCTCCATGAGCTGGTCCATTCCCTTTTCAATCAGTGCTTCGGTACGGGTATCAATGGAAGAAGTAGCCTCATCCAGGATCAGTACCGGAGGATCAGCCACTGCCGCCCGTGCAATGGCCAGCAGCTGGCGCTGCCCCTGAGACAGATTGGCACCATCCGCAGTGACCATCGTATCATAACCATCCGGAAGTCGACGGATAAAGGAATCGGCGTTAGCAATCCGGGCGGCGTGTTTAACTTCTTCCAGTGTAGCATCCAAGTTGCCAAAGCGGATATTGTCGGCAATGGTACCGGCAAAGAGGTGTGTGTCCTGGAGCACCATACCCAGAGAGCGGCGCAAATCATCCTTTCGAATGTCCTTCACGTCTATGCCATCATAGGTCACGGTTCCCTTCTGCACATCGTAGAAACGATTAATCAGGTTGGTAATGGTGGTCTTTCCGGCACCAGTAGAACCGACAAAGGCAATTTTCTGTCCGGGTTTGGCATAGAGCGTGATATCCTTGAGGATGGGACGCTTGCTGTCATAGCCAAAAGTCACGTGATCAAACCGGACATCTCCCCGAAGGGCAACCTTTGTGCCATCGGGCTTCTGCCAGGCCCATCCGCCCTCCATCTCCTTTACCAGCCTTACCTGACCGTCGTCCACTTCCGGTGATTGATCCATGGCCTCAAAGACCCGCTCGGCCCCCGCCAGAGCCGCCAAGAGAAAATTACTTTGCTGAGTAAACTGGTTGATGGGCATAGCCGCCTGCCGAACAAACACCAGATAACTGGCAAGGCTACCCACATCGGTTATGCCCTTCATAGCCATGAAGCCACCCAGGGCAGCAACGATGGCATAATTGATATAGGAAATGCTCACCACCGCAGGTATCATAGTGGCGGCATAGGCCTGTGCCCCGGTGCCCGATTGACGCAGGGCTTCGTTTTTCTCACGAAAGAGACGCAGATTCTCCTTCTCGTGATTAAAGACCTTCACCACCTTCT
Organism: Clostridiales bacterium; assembly: GCA_019419995.1. GTDB lineage: Bacteria > Bacillota > Clostridia > Christensenellales > Aristaeellaceae > SFTH01. Next base: position 49,861 of record JAHZHZ010000002.1, on the reverse strand, counting down.
GTCCGGCAACCATCTCTTCAATATATCCATCCAGATCACCCAGATGATATTGCTGCTTGCGATAGTAAGTCTTGCTGCGCGCTCCGCTGTAACGAATGTAGAGAAACATTGCCACGTAGCACACGGCCACTACCAGCGTAAGCCGCCAGTTGAGAATAAAGAGCATGGCAAGGGTTCCCACTCCTTGAATAAAGCTCTGAATCACCATAGCAAAACTGTTGTTGAGCGCATCAGAAATGGTATCCACGTCATTGGTAAAATAACTCATGATATCTCCATGGCGGCGGGTATCAAAGAAGCGAAGTGGCAATGTTTGCAGATGGGCAAACAGGTCTCTCCGGATGTCGTAGAGCACCTTTTGAGCGGCCTTGACCATGGTTTGGGTATATCCCAGGGAAGCAAGCGCGCCGGAAAGATAAATTCCTGCAGTAAGCAGAACACCTCTCAGAAGGGCCTGCATACCTCCATTCGCCAGGGAATTTACCACTGGTCGAATCATATAAGTTCCCAGTAGATTGGCCAGAGTGCTGATGACCACCAACACTGCCACCAATAACAGAAGATATTTATGCCGCCCTAGATAGGATAAAAACGTGTGCAGCGTATAGCTCAGGTTCTTAGGCTTTTTCGCGCTGAGTACGCGTGCCGGCATGCTGGTCATCTCCTTTCATTTGGGATGCATAAATTTCCTGGTAAATGGGGTCTTCAGCCAACAGCTGCTCGTGCGTTCCAACAGCGTGAATTTTGCCATCCTCCAATATGACAATCTGGTCAGCATTCATTACGGAAGTGATCCTCTGCGCAATAATGATTTTTGTAACACCCGTAAGCCCAGACAGAGCTGTTCGGATCTTTCCCTCTGTAGCTGTATCCACTGCACTGGTAGAATCGTCAAAAATCAACACTTTCGGCTTTTTCAGCAGCGCACGCGCAATGCACAATCGCTGTTTCTGACCTCCTGACACATTCACACCACCCTGTCCTAAATCGGCATCTAACCCACCGGGCATGCGCTGGAGAAATTCATCGGCGCAGGCCATGCGACAGGCTTTCCAGAGTTCATCATCGCCGGCATCGGGGTTGCCCCACTGGAGATTTTCCCGCACGGTTCCGGAAAAGAGCACATTTTTTTGCAATACAATACTCACGGCATTTCGCAGCGTCGCCAAGTCATATTCCCTGACATCCCGTCCCCCGAGCTTCACGCTCCCTTGGGTAACGTCATAGAGTCGGGGAATGAGCTGTACCAGGGTGGTTTTCGATGAACCCGTGCCACCCATGATTCCCACCGTCTGGCCGGCATCGATATGCAAATTCACCCCGGACAGCGCATATTCCTTCGCTTCGTTCCGATACCGAAAGGATACGTTCTCAAAATTGATGCTTCCATCCACCACTTCCATGACTGCATTTTCCGGAGATACCAGCGCCGCATCCTCATCCAACACCTGAGCAATTCGGTGAGCGCTCGCCAGGGACCGGGTAAGCAGCAGAAATACGTTGGAAATCATCATGAAAGAGTTCATAACCTGTAGCACATAGCTGAGAAAACCGGTCAATTCTCCCACCTGCAATTGTCCCTTCAATATCATTCCGCCGCCAAACCACAGGATGAGCACGGTAGCAGAATACATGGTAAGTTGAAAGGCCGGCAGATTAAGTACAGCAAAGTGAAAGGTCCTCTGGCTGGTGTCCATGAGCTCACAGTTGACGCTCTGAAATTTCTCCTCCTCATAGGTTCCGCGCACAAAAGCTTTCACCGCCCGTATTCCCGTGAGCCATTCCTGAACCACATTGTTGAGCTGATCCACCGCCCTCTGAAGCCGCCCATACATGGGTGCTACCTGGCGAACCACAAAAAAGAGCGTCAAACCCAACAAAGGAGCACACACCACAAAGACGAGAGCCAGTTTGGCATTCATCCAGAAAGAGAGCCCCAAACCCATCACCAGCATCACAGGGCTGCGAACCAGAGGGCGCAGCCCACCGTTGACAGCATTTTGGAGCACCGTCACATCGGTGGTCATACGGGTAACCAGTGAAGAAGTTTCAAATTTATCCAAATTGGAAAAGGCATAATCCTGCACCCGCTCATATTGGGCCTGACGGATGTTAGCTCCCCAGCCGTAGGCACTGCGAGCGGCAAAGCGCGCATACATCAATCCAGTTCCAAGGGCCAGCAGGGCACAAAGCCCCATCTGCAGTCCCTTGATGATGACATAATGAAGGTTATGTCCTCCTACCCCCACATCAATGAGGTCCGCCATCAGTACCGGTATGATCAACTCAAAAAAGGTTTCCACCACCACCAGCAGAGCGCCGATGATCATGTCCCTCCGGTAGACACCCAGATAGGACAGCAGCCTCTTAAAGTCCTTCACCGTCCACGCTCCTTTCCGCCTTCAAATTGTGATAGGCACGCATGAGATAATCGGAAAACTGAACGCGCTCCTCGGATGTAAATCCCTCCAACATCCGTTCCTCCACTTCCCGGCAACAGGCCTGCCACCGATCATAAGCACTGCGACCCTGATCCGTCAATTCGATCAAATCCCGTCGCTTATCCGTACTGTCGCACTGCCGACTTACGAAGCCACCCCTTTGCAGGCTGTCCAGCATACGGCACACCGCCGCCGGATCCACATCGTAATAGTCGGCCAACTGCCGCTGGCCACTGGCCCCATTTCGGCTCAGATATCCCAGTATCTTTGGCTGCCCTGAACCCAGTCCCAACTTACTCAGATACGGACGCAAGGCGCTGCGCTGTGCATGAAACGCCCGATAAAGTAACATGTGAAAGGTTTGTTCCATCCCAACTCCTCCGATTGACATATCAATAATTGATATGTCAATTATAATCCTATTATCCTCTGTGTCAAGCGTTATAACCTCATCTCAATTGATGTCCGACCTCCTTCGGACAATCCGCGCCTCACAAATTTTAAGTTGGTTTAAGGCTCCATTTTAAGCTGATCTAAGCAAGCACTGGTATACTTTGACCGTAAAAACACAAACCTCGGCAAAATTCTGAGTAGAACTGCGGCTATATACGCCGGCAAACGCTCTGCACACCTATGGAAGGAGACAAAAATGACATATCAAGCGACATTTCAACGATATGAAATCAAATATCTAATAACGCGACAACAAAAGGACGCAATTTTACAGGCCATACAACCATATATGAGCCCAGATGACTATGGACATACCACGATACGAAACATCTATTTCGACACGGATACCTACCGGCTGATCCGTCGTTCTCTGGAAAAACCGGTGTATAAAGAAAAGCTCCGCATTCGCAGTTACAAACCAGCTGCGCCGGAAGATCCGGTATTCGTGGAACTGAAAAAGAAATACAGGTCGCTAGTCTATAAGCGCAGGCTCTCTATTCCTGAAGCTCAGGCCATGATCAGTTTCCGCCTTGGACTTCCTCTGCCCGTGCGCTCTCAGATCGCCGATGAAATTGAATATTTTCGTTGCTATTACCAAAGCCTACGCCCCACAGTTTTCCTTTCCTATACGCGAGAGGCATTCTACTCCTTGAACAATGGAGATCTCCGCATGACTCTCGATGAGAATATCCTTTATCGTGAGCATGATTTTTCCCTGGGAAGTGAAATCTACGGGTCTTCTCTGTTGAAAAAAGACCAGACGCTGATGGAAATCAAAACAGCCTACAGTCTGCCGCTATGGATGAGTCGCGTGCTCAACCGACTGGAAATATATCCCACATCTTTTTCAAAATACGGCATGGCCTATCGGTGTATGATGGACAGATCCGACATGAAAGGACAAAGGAGGACAACATATGTTGGCTGATTTTTTTCGAGGATTGTTTGATTCGGATATGACACGCGTGATTGCGCTGTCTGATTTTCTTCTCTGCATTTGCAGCGCACTTGTCATCGGTCTGATTCTGGCTGCATTCTATGGATATCGAACCCGATATACAAAAAACTTTATAGCTACCCTGGCGCTGCTCCCTGCAGTGGTATGCGTAGTAATCATGATGGTCAATGGAAATATAGGAACCGGTGTGGCAGTGGCCGGTGCCTTCAGCTTGGTACGCTTTCGTTCCGTGCCCGGTTCTGCAAGAGAAATTGGCGCAATTTTTCTTGCCATGGGTACGGGTCTGATCGTGGGCATGGGATATCTGGGATATGCTTTCCTCTGCGCAACCATTCTTGGCTTTGCCAGTGCAGTGTATGCCCAGGTTGATTTCGGCACAAAAAAGAAAACGGCTCTGTATAAAACACTCCATATTACCATTCCCGAAGATTTAGATTATACGGACGTCTTCGAACCCATTTTGAAAAGCTATGCATCCGAATGCGAGCTGGTTCTGGTGAAAACCGCCAACATGGGAAGCTTGTTTCGACTCACCTATCAGCTGAAGCTGAACAAACTTGGACAGGAAAAGGAAATGATCGACAAGTTGCGCTGCCGCAATGGGAATTTGGAAATTTCTGTTTCCAAACAGGAGATGCCGGCAGGCGAATTATAAAAGGAGGGCATACCATGAAAAAAAGATCCACCACGCTTCTATTGATTTTCACTTTTCTTTTCACCCTTTCCGGCTGCGGTTTCACGACGCCAGCAAAAACGCAGAGCGCAGCTGCAGAAGGCAATACAGCACAGTCCTCCGATTCTGCTCTGGTAGGAAACGCATCGGAAATGTTCACAGATAGAGATCTGGAAATAGAATACGACGAGGAAACGAGCACACAAATTGCACTTTTGGGGGAAAGTGCCTCCAGCGATTCAGACACAGTGGAAATTTCCGGCGGTACAATTACGATTACGAAAGAGGGTACCTACATTCTTTCCGGCACATTGGATGACGGAATGATCGTAGTCAGCGCCGGAGATACCGATAAAGTTCAGCTGGTTTTGGACGGCGTTTCCATTTCAAATTCTACTTCGGCAGCTATTTACGTTCTGGAAGCGGACAAGGCATTTATCACCACTGCACCGGAGTCTGAGAATACCCTGGTAAATGGTGGAGAATACATTCCTATTGACGACAACAACATCGACGCTGTAATCTTTTCGAAAGCGGATCTGACCCTCAACGGCACGGGTATGCTGACCGTTTCCGCTACAGCCGGGCATGGCATCGTTTCTAAAGACGATTTGATTTTCACCAGCGGAAATTATGATGTGATAGCCGCAAGTCATGGATTCTCCGGAAAGGATAGCGTACGCATATCGGGTGGAGTATACACTATTTCATCCGGTAAAGATGCGATTCACGCTGAAAATACAGATAATGCTGATCTGGGTTTTCTCTATGTTGCGGACGGGACCTTCTCACTCACATCCGGAGGAGACGGCATGAGTGCCGGGAGTTATCTTCAGATTGAAGACGGAGATTTTACCATTACCACAGGAGAGGGTAGCGCCAGCGTAGCCACGGACACCGATTCCATGAATTTTGATCTCGGGAGCCGCTTTGAGATGCAATCTACCGCGCAAGAGGATAGCTCCATCAGCCAAAAGGGCCTAAAGGCCGATGGCAGAATTACTCTTACAGGGGGCAATTTCGTTGCGGATACCGTGGACGATTCTATTCACGCAGGTGGCAACATTCTCATCACAGGTGGTACATTTTCCCTGAGCAGTGGCGATGATGCCATTCATTCAGACAATGCCGTAGACATCCAAAGCGGTTCTTTCACCATCGCCTACTGCTACGAAGGAATCGAGGGGCTGTCCATCACCATTGACGATGGCAGCTTCGAACTTACCTCAACTGACGACGGTCTCAATGCCGCTGGCGGCGCTGATGGTTCCGGCTTCGGGGGCGGACGCCCTGGACAGGATCTTTTTTCCTCCGATCAGGACAGCTTTATCACCATCAACGGAGGAACCTTTGCCATTATCTCAGGGGGAGATTGCATCGATTCCAACGGAGACCTAACGATTAATGGCGGTACCCTGACCCTTACCTGCAACGGGAGAGGAGATACCGCTCTAGATTGCGACGGAACCTATTCCAACAATGGTGGAGAAGTCATGACCAATGACGACTCAGAAAACAATCCGGGACAAATGGGCGCACAGGGAGGAATGGGCAAACGGCGAGGCAGAAAATGACGCGTGCACCATTCCACCAGGTACACCTGACACAACCATGTGCCGGAATGAAAAAGAGGATTGTGCCCCTGCATATCCTTTATACGCACATTTAGCCGTAGGAACAAGCTGATTCCATATAAGCATGTGGCCAATACGAAAGATATTATCATAGCAAGATATAAGAAGAGGTTTCGATATCAACACAATATCGGAACCTCTTTTCGGCAGTTGCCATAGGGCTTACACCTGCCATGCTCGCAATGGCAAGCGCGATGCTGGGCCCAGATGGGCAATCTATTGTCAAACCATTGAAATTTTCCCGCTATCCATTAAAATGTAACCAGCTTGCTTTTCGTCGCTATTGTGGGCCGATAGATCCCCTTTGTTTCTAATTTTTCAGCTGCTCATAATGGTATATAGCCGATTCATATAATTCTCGACATTGTTTTTCATCTCCCCACGACAGACATTCATCTGCGTAACAAAACACAAAAAAAGGCTGCTCGCCATATTCTATTGTACTTGGAAGATGTTTCCACAGTTGATACATTCTTGAGGCAAAATCCTTCAGTTCACTTTGTTCATAAACAGGTTTGAGCGCATTCATGAGCTTCTCTCCAAAAATATCATGGTTAATCGAGTAATTTTCCATGATTTTCATGGTATGCAAAATAGCGTCTTTGTATTTTAACCCCTCTAACTCCAAGTAATCGTCGTTCTCTGGATTGTCGATAAAAAGTTTATCGAGCGTGTCCTCATACTCTTTATACACATCATATCCAATTACACATAGGATTGCATATACGAACAGTTCCTCCAATGGTATTTTCCCCCCTCGTCAATAGTGGCATGATTTCGAAGTGCCTCTCTGCTTTTTGTTGCCTCGTATCTATCGTCAAAAGAATTATCAGTCAATAATAACTTGGCGGCCTCTTAGACAATTATGCCATCGAATACTTCTGCCATTTTGACATTATACACATCTATTATCTTCACTCAAGCAAATGATACCAACTCTACAGGACCAAACTTATCGTAAAGCAAGCCATGATTTTACAGGTCAAACCACTTTGTCTCCCGTTTTTTCCAAGCATAAAATATAGCCGATAACGAAATATGCCTCCCACACCTGTAAAATCATGAATTTTAAAAATGACCATCCCCTGCGCTGATTCAATCGCCGGGTACCCTCCTGTGGAATCTATAGACGAAGGAGTTTATGCAGTAGTTTGGACTTCGTCAAGGTCCTTATCCGAACCTCGCCGCGGTACATTAAACCTTTGGACTTCATAGCTTGCCAATATCAAATAACCAATGATGGGCGAAACGCCGTAACCCATGACCGGAATCGGATATGCGCCTATAACTGAGCTGAGCAACGTTCCTAGATAAAACATCGCACATCCCACACAGAATGGACGCCGCTCTTTATTAACTGCGGCGATTCCAAATGGACAAAATAAAATCAAAAGTGATACGATGCCTGCCAGCCAATAACCCCAGCCGCGCTCCCATGCCATGCGAAGAATGCCTTCGACATAATCTACGGGCTCCAGTGGATCCGGTTTCATCCAGGCAAAAATAGTCAGCAGTAAAAGCAGCACAAAGCCGCTCATCTGTACCTTCCTCGATTGAATTCTAAGAAAAACCATTGGTACCACTGCCATTGTAAGGGCAGTTACCATAGATGCATCGGGCTGTAAAAAAAGGATTCCAGCAATGCTAACAACCAGTACCAGCACGACAAGCCATTTTCCCTCTGACCACAGGATATCCATTGTAATTAGCGCAACGGGCAGAAAAATGAATGCCCCATTGATCGAAACCGGCCCTATCTTGATCCAACGATGAACACCTTCCAATCCTGGATTGGCAAAAGTCCACAATAACCCGCCAATGCTCAGAAATACCAAAATATAAACCCACCTATCTTCCATTCGCTTCGGTACAAATAAATTCGGTGTAGCTAAATATAGAAACGAGATGGCACTTCCAAGAATTAACGCTGCAATATTTTGCCCATATATCAGAAAACCGACTCCTTGCACATACATGACAAAGCTTCCAATGGCTACGGCCGGCACCACACATAAAAATGGGAGGATGTGGATCAAGAATGGCTTTTTCATAAGTAGGTTCCTCTCTATCAATGCGCTTTCGATAAACAGAATACAGCGGCTTAATTTTCCGTGAGCGTATATCATAAAAAATTCCTCAATCATCCGATTGAGGAATAATGGTGGTCGCAACAGGACTCGAACCTGTGACCCTCGCGATGTGAACACGATGCTCTACCAACTGAGCCATGCGACCTTATTTTCTGATTTTTTTGTGTGGGGAGAATCGTTGCGCTATTCCCTCACCGACCTGTTTATTTTACATCACAATACTCCTTTTGTCAAGCCTTTTTTTGATATTCTCTTTCTGAACAACGGTTACTCTTCAAACTACTAAATTCATTTGTAGCAAAACACCCTTAAATTCTACAGAAATTTTATCGCTGACAAACCTGAAGATTTGCCAGCGATAGATAAACGATGCAAAATCCCTCTTGGCCCTATCAATCTTCCCAGAGCCTCTCAGGATAAATGCCCTGCTGACGCTTAAGGGCCATGGCGGCTTGTACAGCAGACAGGTCATCATGATAAGTAACCCCATACCAACGTTCCTGAGTGTTCAGCACCCGTACGCTGGCTCGACCTTCGTGAATCAACTCGTCAGGCACACTGGGTAAATAATACTCCGCCTTTAACGGGTTTTCCCTACCTCGGGTATTGAGGAAGGTAGTGAAACGGGAGCGAATTTCTTCCAATATGCCATGTCGGAAAGCCCATAAATTCATGGAGACCAGCGTACCCCGGGGAATGAAAACCTCAGGAGCATTTTCCTCCATGTAAGCGGCGCCGCCGGGCCTGGGTTCAATGTGTACCCGTTCGGTGATTCCTCGCAAAAGGTTGTCCTCTCCCACTTCACAAATGCCGCGAGAGACGTATCCATTTTCCGTGAGCGTATTTTCAATGCGGTACCCTACCATAGCGTGGAGGTTTTCATCTTGATTTTCGCACAGGAAATCTTTGGCCGCCTGAAAAGCTGTGGGTCCATAGTAATCGTCGGCATTGATGGCCGCGAAGCTTCCCTCAATTTTGTCCGCGGCGCAGAGCACCGCATGGGCCGTTCCCCAAGGCTTGACCCGCCCCTCCGGCACACGATAGCCATCTGGGAGGTGGTCGATGGTCTGATAGGCGTAAACGATGTCTGCCTTACGGGCAATGCGGTCACCGATGGCAGCACGGAAATCCGTTTCCATCTCCGGTTTGATGATGCAAACCACCTTGCCAAATCCCGCCCGCAGGGCGTCATAGATGGAATAGTCGATGATCACCTGTCCGGCATTATCCACAGGGGTCATCTGTTTACAGCCGCCAAAGCGGCTCCCCAGCCCAGCGGCCATAATTACAAGAGTGGGGTTCTCCATGATTATTTCAATCCTTTCCGCTCCACATGCTCAACCCTTTTTCTTCCGGTCAAAGAAGGGCGACTTGCCACTAACGGCTAGAGGCAACCCATAAATGAGCTTTACGCTGTCCCCCATCAGCCCCAAGGCTAGAGCTGCTCTGCCCGCAGAAAAAAGAATGCGGCTGTCCATTCTGCAATCTGCAGCCGTTGCTGCAGCGGAGCCCAGCGCAATGCCCACATCCATGGGATCATACACGCATACACCGTTTTCATTGCGGCATGTGGAGCAATTCTCCATATGGCAGTAGCCGCAGATCTCATTTAATCCTCGCTGCCCCTCCTCAATGCCCATAAGCACCAGCACTTGAGCGTCACGTACATTACCCGCATCTCGAAGGAAGAAATCAGCACCCTGCGCCTTGCCCAGGCGCTCCATTTCGTCAGCCACGGCATCCTTGTCGTCGCCGGTGAGGGTCAGGGTATGCAGACGGTCCACACCGCAGGCCTTGGGCGCGGTACGTGCTGCGGCACACACCCGTGCAGCCGCTTCCAATGCGGCTCGCATTTCCATATCTTTAGATGAATATTGCATTGTATTCCCTCCCTTGACGGTAAATGGACGCACATAGCAGATTTTGAAGATGCGTCCAAGCGAATCCGGCATTAGCTTCATTTTAACATAAACGACAGTGAAGTCAAGGGAAACGGGGTAGATTTTGCATTAAAAGGGCGACTGAGAATCAACTTGTGAAAAACTTTTGAAGATGTAAGCCAACGGTATATTTATCGCACATGAAGTGCATACTCTAAATCATCAAGGGTTTGGAGGAAACAAAAAATGGAGCAGGCAATTTTAAAAACTAGCAAAAGAAGCGGTTGGAGCGAGAGTGAAAACAAGCTCCTTTGGGAAACTGCGGATGAAGCTCAGCAGCAAGGCTTACCCCTGAAGGCTGTGTTTGAACAAATTGCCCGACAAACGGGCCGCCGCCCCAACAGCATACGCAATTATTATTATGCACAGGTTCGCAACCGCGAAGATGGTCAGGCACCTGCCGCCCGCTTCGTACCCTTTACCCAACCTGAAGTGGACTGGCTGATGGAACAGGTACTCATTGCTCGCGCCGAGGGCCAAAGCGTACGCAGCTGTCTGCAAAAGCTCTCCGGTGGAGATCATAGCCTGATGTTGCGCTACCAGAACAAATATCGAGCTGTGATCAAGAGCCGCCCTGATTACGTGCGCACGCTGGTGGACAAACTCAACAGCGAAGGCATCCATTGTGATACGCCCCAGGTAAACCATCGCGTTCGGACAGATTTGAATGCCTCCTGCGAGCAGATGGTCGCCGCCGCTCAACGCGCAGGCGACGCAGAGCTGGCCAGAGCTTGTGACGTAATCACCAAATATCTCCGGGAAAGAGGCGGCGATGCCGCACAGCTGGGAGCCGCGGTGGAAGGATTGATCGCGCCGATTAAGGATTTCCTGGCCCTCCCACCCCAAGAACGGGTCCGGGAAGTAGAACCTTTCTGTGAATCCATATCTGCTCATATCGGGGCCGTGGAAGAACAGTTAGCAGCCCCTGTTTAAGAGAAAATGAATCTCTTTTGACTCACCGTCAAAAATAGATTCCCTCGCTTTGATGTATCCCTTGCCCACACGGTTTCAACGCGCCCTGATAAATCGGGGCGCGTTTGGCGCGCCCACGCAAGCATTGTCCATTAATGAGCCGCAAGGCCGGTGTGAAAAGGCCTCCAGGTTATTTCAAGAGAAAACAACCTGTAAACGCCAGGGTATCTGGCCCATAATAGTAATCCAGATGATTATCCCTGCAAACCTGCATGACCATCATCCCGTAGGCCTCCATGGAGGAGATGCGCTTGTGGGGCAACCGGCAGGAAGCATCTGGATAAGTACAACGAGAGCAGCGTGTACAGCATCCTGCACCCAGTGGCAGCATAAATGGGTAATCCTGGTAAAGCAGATCCTGAAATCGGCTAAACTGATCTTTGTGCCTCTTTTCCAATTGGGTCATCCCTTCATAATCAAAGGAATCCTCCAGTTTACCCACCGTTTGTACCAGGATTCCCTCCCTGTAAGAAGCCACCTTTGCTCGACATTCCTCTAAACTTCCGCAGGCAGGAGGACAGCTCCAGTTTTTTCCATACTGGCCACACTGGTTGGCTGCGCACATGTCACGAACGGCCTTCTGAAGTAGAATAGTTTCCACCTTCAATGGAACCACATGGGTAAAACCCATATGCAAGCCCAGTTCCCGCATTTTTTCAAAGTTCATTTCGAAAGCCCCCGTTCCCGGAAATTTTAACGCTTCCACCTTTGTGATCCAATTTTCTAAATAAAGAATCGATTCCCTGATTTATCTTCCCTCGCTAGAGTCTGGGGTACTGTTCCAAGTCATATCATGATTCACTGGTCTTGAGGCGGTGTCTTTTCTCCGTCTTCCATGGCTATCTTTTCGAAAACTTCGTTCCATTTTATATTCTTCAACCTCCGCAGCCTTCGGGCGTCCATCTTAGCATCAAACAGACAAGCACTGCGGTAATCACAGAGCGCACAGGCCTCACGCCCATCAAAACTGGCAGGGCTGATGTCCGCTGCCCCGGCACGGATGCGCTCCAGCTGTTCCGAAGCCCGCTTCAATACGTGGCGCACCAGCCGTTCAAAATTTACATCGTCCGCACAGGGCACATTTGCATAAGGTTTGCCCTCCCCGGTAAGGCGTCCCTGAAAGACTTCCTCCGGATGAGGGGTCTGAGCGCGGATCAACTCCGGATCCTGAGGAAGCAGGCCACTCATCCGAAAGCGCTCACTGCGCTCCCGTTCCACCTGAATGGGATCCACGCTCTGCGTATTGACGATCCCTTCATCCAGTGCAAAATAGTACACTCCAGCGCTGCGGGCATGGCGCTGTTTCAACGCCGCGCCCAAATACACTGGCAGTTGAAGTTCAAGCCCATAATAGGCGCCTGCCAAATTTAGGGGGCGGCCTCCCAATTTGAAATCGATCACCCGCAGGCAGTTGCCTTCTTCCCACAGATCCATGCGGTCGATGCGACCTTCCAGCACCGTATCGCCTACCCGCAATTGATTTTTGCCATCCTCCCTGCCGAAACTGCGTTCCAACGCCTCGGCATGAAAAGCACTTCCTCTCATGTGTGCACAAAGCACCTGGGCACAACGACAGGCAGTGGCCCGCAGCGTACGCTGCTGTGCTCTTGCACTGAAGCTATCCTCCATAGGTGTGCCCACTTTCAGTCCCTCCAGCATACCATCCACGATGCGCCCCATCCGCTGTCGGGCTTCCTCATCGGAGAGATTATTCAATTCACGACTACAGGAACGCAGAAAGGCATTCACTGCCTCGTGGAGGAAACTTCCCGCCTCTCGCCGGTCAAATTCAAAGGGTTCCACTCTCTCTGGACGTAACCCATAGCGGACAAAATAGGAAAACGGACACCGAGCAAAGCGTTCCAGGCTGGTTACGCTCTGGGCCTGCAACCTGCCATAGAGTCTTCGAGCGGATTCCACATCCACTGCCTCGCGTTCCTCTTCTCCCTGCAGCAGTGTCTCCATCCGGTTCAGCAAGCCGCCCACCTGGGGCAGCTGGTCCGCCACTTCCCGAAGTGCAGTTGCCGCGGCCACATCTGCAACTCTCGGGCGTTCCCCCTCCCACCGGCTGGCCAAGGCCCGGGCAGCGCTTCCCAGGGCTGCTCTTGGAGCACTGCAGAGCAGCTCATCCATACAAGCCTCGTCCAATGGTTCCAGATCAGGGAAGATCTGGCGAATCAGTTCCAGCTCAAGCCCAGCTCTACAGGCCGAGCCATCATTTCCACTCATGGGACAGGAGAAAAATATCTTTTCAGTGGCCATGCCCAAAGCTGCCTTTAGGTAAAAGCGGCGCAAACGGGCGGCATCCGCCTCATCTGGACCCAAATACGCCTTCGTCTTCTGAGCCACCAGATGCCTCTGTCCAGGAGTCAGCAGGGCATCCTCCGCACCCGTGCTCCTGTCCGCCAAACCCAGCACAAACAGCGCCTTTGCCGGCTGCATCAAGATGCGTCCAGCACTTTGAGCGTATACCGCGTCTCCGGACTGGGGCAGAGGTTTGAGTACCGCCGCCTCCAGCGATTCCGCCAGTGTTTGAGTCAGTTCCCGCAGTCCCAGCTTTCCCCCGTCCATCAATTCCGCCATCTGATCCATGGCACCGATAATGCGGTTCCAGCTCTGAGCCAACACGCCTGCAGCCTCCCGGAGTCCCCGATTGATAAGTTCCTGCTGATGCTCCTGACTACGTTCGTAAGCTCCAATTCTCATCAGGAATTGAAATAGAGCCGCCAACTGCTCCCTCAAATTCTGTGCAGCTTTCAAATCCTCCTTCAGCTGAATCACCGGTGTCATCAAACGTTCCCGCAACGGTTCCATTTCCGCGATTTCTGCAGCATTGCCCCGGTTCAGCGTCCGTAGCCAGCGCCCACCGTCAATGCCCCTTCGCACGGCGTAATTGGTAAGGCGGTCCGCCTCATCCCGGCTCAAGTCCATGTATCCACAGCGCATCAGCGCAAAGACATCCTCGCTGCGAAAATTCCGTTCAACCATCCGCAGGGCCGTCAGCAGGCACTCTGCGGTGGCCATGCGGGATGCGGGGCGGCTATTCTCCAGAAACAGGGGAATTTCGTAAAGTTCAAAGGCCTCTATCAAGCTCTGGCGATAACCTTCCATGTCCGAGCAGATCAGCTGCATTTCTCCATAACGCATGCCCTCTATAGCCAGACGCCGGGCGGTAGCCGCCGCCAGCATGCACTCCTGGCGCACATCCCGAGCGAAGGCCAGGTGCACATGTTCGGGTCTTTTATTCCAGATCTTCACTGGATAGGCGAAGAGTTCCCGCTCCAGCGCCCCGATTTCCTCTCTACCCTCATCTTTCGGCAAAGGTGTGCGATGCATTCGGGCCCCCGCCTCCTGGCAGGCCTTAGCCAAGCGTCCCAACGCCTGCTCCAGCGGACGATAGCAGTCGTAATCCCGGGCAGTTTTATCGTTGGGCAAAGGAAAAAATAGCGCCGATTCCGGACATACCGCAGCAATTTCCGCCATCAGGCGGGTGAGAGTTGGAGGTGTAATATCAAAACCAAAAAACCAGAAGCGCCCACTTTTAATGAAATCCGCCCGGGACACCCTCGACGTTGCTTCCACCAATTCTTGCTCGCCGTCCTGATAGCGTCCCTGGGTCAATTGGACATATTTCTCCAATATTGCCGCCAGATCCAACAGCTTCATCCTGGCTGCACCTGTACTCTCCTGGGCACAGTCGCGCAGATCCTCTGGAGCTACACCGCTCTGCAAAAAAACTTCCAGCTGGCGGGCGCAGCGGTCAGCAAAGCCCCGACGAAGACCGGCATTTTTATAAATGGTCAAATCCCGCAACTGGCGCATGGCCTGGCGCACCAGCATCACCCGTCCCTGCTCGTCCACTCGGATGCCATCAGGCGATCCAACCGCCTCAAAAATCTGCGTGCACAGCCGTGCTGGACTCAACACTCGAAGGCGAAAGGAACCCCTCAGCTTCAACCCGTTCAACAGGAGCCGTTCAGTAAACAAAGTCAACTGGCGGGGAACGACAATATACTGCACCGCATCCTCAGCCGCCAAGGCTACTCCAATCCAGCGCACCAGCGCTTCAGACAGCTGTCGGTTGTCCCCCGTATAAACCTGAAGCATCAATCCTTCCCCTCCGACTCCAAAGTAAAATCCGGCGGAGGTTTCGTCCCCCGCCGGCTCTTAAAAAATCAAAACAGAGAAATGGCTCCAAGGCTCGCCGCCGTCATCAGCGCACAAGCCGTGGCATTGCCCAACAAAATGGCTACGGCAGCTTTGCCTCGGGGCATTTCAAACAGCGTGGCAATAGCGCTGCCCGTCCAGCAACCCGTGCCCGGCAGCGGCAGAGCCACAAATATGTACAGGCCCAACAGTTCCAACATTTCCTCGCTCACCTTCCCTGCCAACTTGCCGCGAATGCCGGTACCCTTGTTTGCGTGCATCTTTTCCCGCTTGCGCTCGCTGCGCTTTTCCAACCATGCGGCAAATCTACGAACAGGCTTAATGGGCAGGGTATAAAACCAATCCAGCACAGGCCGGAGCAACAGCAATATAAAGGGCATGGGAAGTGTGGAAAATACTACCGCCAGCACATAAGCAAAGCCCACGGGCATCTTCATGCCCAGCATCACCGGCACAGCGTAACGTCCCTCAAATGTGGGTACCATGCTCAACAGCGCAGCAGTAATCACCTTGGACAAATTCTCCGACCAGACAAATTTTCCCGCCGCAGCCTCTAATAGCAGCGCACCACGCACAAAGAAATGATTTAGCATTTCTGACCTCCAAGTTCAATATTCCTTCGATTATATCTTATCATATGCTACAGAACGAATCAACCGCATGCCTCGTTTGCCCAGCTGTTTTCATGCGGACTTCCCGGAAATGTCACATTTCATTGTTACAATGAATATGGATACATTCACAAACTTACGATGGGATGGGGTTTTGTTGAATTACGACGTCGTTCTTTTTGACTTTGATGGAACGCTCACTGAATCAGGTCTGGGAATTACCCGGAGCGTCGCCTACGCCTTTGAACAAATGGATCTGCCCGTTCCAGGGCAGGACATCTTAGATCGCTTTGTGGGACCTCCTCTGGTAGCGTCCTTTGAAAAATACGGAAATATGGATGAGAGCGACGCCATTCGGGCGACTGAATTGTATCGGGTGCGCTATCGTGCTACAGGCTGGAAGGAAAACCGAGTCTACCCGGGCATCACCCCGTTGCTCAAAGCCCTGAAAGCTGCGGGTTGTTATCTGGCCATTGCCAGCGGGAAGCCGGAGGTATTTGTCCGGCAGATCGCTGAATATTTTGGAATAGACCGCTACTTTGACCGCATTGTGGGCAATTCCTTGGACGATATTCATGCGGACAAATGCGCTCTCATTTCCCGTGCACTGCCTGAAAACCGCAACTGTCGCGCCGCTATGGTGGGCGACCGCCTGTTTGACATGGAAGCGGCCAAAAAGTGTGGGCTTGACGCAATTGGAGCCCTCTACGGCTACGGAAGTCGCGAGGAACTTCAACAGGCTGGGGCAGACCAGATTGCTGCTTCTGTAGAAGAGCTGCGCCGCATTCTGCTGCCTGGGCAGGCCGTGGAACAGGGCCTTTTAATCACTTTTGAGGGCACGGATGGTTGTGGCAAGAGCACCCAGATGAATCTATTGGCACAGTATCTTCAGCAACGGGGCTACGAGACCATAGTCAGCCGCGAGCCTGGTGGCTGTGAAATTTCCGAGCGCATTCGCGAAATGGTGTTGGATGTGCGTCTGTTGGGCATGTCGCCCCAATGTGAAGCGCTGCTGTATGCCGCCGCACGAGCAGAACACGTGCGCCAGGTGATCCTGCCTGCCCTGAAATCAGGAAAAATTGTATTATGCGATCGGTTTTTAGACTCAAGTTTTGCCTATCAGGCCCGAGGGCGTGAACTTGGAGACGAATTTATACGTCAAATAAATGTACCCGCAAGTGTGGTCGTCCCCAATCGAACCCTGCTCTTTGTAGGGGACCGCGCCATCGCCGCTCAGCGCGTACGCGCCAGCGGAGAGCTGGACCGCATTGAGGTGGAAAAGGAAGATTTTTTCCACCGCGTAGATCAGGCTTATGCGGAAATCTACGCCAACGAACCCAACCGGGTGCACCTGTTCAATTCTAATCAAGCTATTGAGGAAATTTTTGCCCAGGTCTGCGCCGATGTAAACGAACTGCTTAACTGAGCATTTCCCCGAACTTCCCGCTAAAGGAGTGGAAATCATGGCCTACGAAAATCTCTGCATGTACTGCTTTAAGGATCTGGGCGGTGAAACCGTCTGTCCTCACTGCGGCCGCGATTCCCGGGCTGCAGTGCCCCAGATCCAAATGTTACCAGGTACGCTGGTATACCACGACCGCTTTCTGGTCGGCCGCGCCCTGGGCCAAGATGCCAACGGCATCGTCTATATTGCCATGGATACCAAGCGGGGCGGAACCATTCGTATCCGCGAATACTTGCCCCGCAACTGTGCCGAACGCCTCAACGATGGCACCGTAGTCCCCATCGCCGGTATGGAAGATGCCTTTGAATCTGGCATCCGCAAATTGCGTTCCAGCGTTGACAGCGTAGAGGATCCCAAAAAACGCCACTTCTTCTTTGAGGAAAATGGCACCGCCTACATCGCTCAACGCAAAAATGCTTCTTCGGGCAGTTCCGCCGGCCCTGCGGAAGAAGATTTCCAGGAGGAAGAGGAAGCGGATCGCAGAAAACAACTGATTCTCTATATCGCCATCGGCGCTGCCATAGTGCTCGCCGTGGCTATCGGCTTAATCTGGTTCCTCAATTCCATGGGTGATCCGGATGACGTAACGCTCCAGCCTCTGGGTTCCAATTCTCCCGGAGCCACCTGGATGCCTAATCAGACCCCCACGCCCACTCCCTACGCCACGGCAACTTTCGCCGCATTGAAGGATCCGGAGCTTTCCTGGATGGATTATACCTATCCCGGCAACGTGGACAGCGAATATCAGCAGCAGGCCAGTGCCTCTGCCACTCGCCAACCCACCGTCAACACCGATACGGATTATTCCACTGTTAACGGTGATTCCAGCTCCAGCAGCATCAAAAAACTGCAGCAACAGCTGGCTAAGCTCGGATGGCTCAGTTCTTCCCAGGTGAGTGGCAAATATGATTCAGCCACCCGGCAAGCCGTGAAGGATTTCCAGACCTATGTCAACGAAAACTGCTCTCCGGCAGAGAAACTGGCCGTGGATGGGATTGCCGGAAAGAAGACGCAGCAATGGCTCTATAATTCCTCTGTTTCTCTCACCAAGCCCACTCCCACCCCCAAGCCATTGGTGACCGCTGCACCTGACGACAAGGTGATCAACGCCAATTCCTCCGCTGCCGAAATCCGCGATGTGCAAAAGAAGCTAATCTTCCTGGGACTGATGGAAAAAGGCAGCGATGACGGCCGCTACGGCAGTGGTACCACCACAGCGGTGAAGAATTTCCAGATCCGCGTCAACCAGCTTCAGGGCTACAATGTGCTGGAGATCACGGGTACGGTGGACGAACTGACCATGGCCTATTTGAACTACTATGTGGACTGGTGGGCCTCTCAGCCCAAGCAGACGGCTACACCTCAGCCCAATGTGCCTACAGCCACGCCTCAACCCAACGTGCCCACGGCCACTCCGGATTCCGGAACGGTCAACGCCAATTCTTCCCGGGCACAGATCACTGCCGTGCAGGAACAGCTGGAAAAGGTAGGTCTGCTCAATGCTTCCGACGTGGACGGTGTATATGGCCAACGCACCATCAGCGCGGTAAGCGCCTTCCAGGCATGGGTTAACCAGACCAAAGGTGAACAAACCCTGGAAGTCACCGGTGAATGCGATCCCCTGACCCGGGCTTATCTGGATTACTGTGTGGAAAATGGGCGCGTGGTGGATATTCTGCCCACCGATAGACCCACTCAGCAGCCAACCCAGCAACCTGATCCTACAGAGGTACCTCCGAATGATCAGGCGGGACCCAACGGTGTTGGACCGGAATCTCCAGTAGAATCCATCACCTTTGTACAGGAGATGCTCTCGGATATTGGCCTGCTGGACTCCGATTCCATAGACGGCAACTATGGGGAAAACACTAAAGCCGCCATTCGCGCTCTACAGGAATTTGTCAATGCACAGAAGGGCGAACAGGTACTCGAAGTGACAGGTCTGTGTGATTCCGAAACGCTGGAATATCTGATGTATTGTTACGATCAGGGCTGGAACGTAGGCGATCAGGGCGACGTAACCGACCCAGACCTCTCCGAACCCACGCAGGAACCGGAGGAGATCGATCCTACCGAGCCCCCTGCTACCCAGGTTCCCGAAGATAACTATCTGGTAGGACCGGATTCCAGCACGGAATCCATCCGCCGCCTTCAGGATTTGCTCAATGGCGTAGGCCTGCTGAGCAGTGAAAACATTGACGGCAACTACTCTGAAGCTACTATGCAGGCAGTGCGCGAGTTGCAGCAGGCGGTCAACGATTATAACGGCAAGCAGGTTCTGGCTGTAACCGGTTATTGCGACAATGAAACCATGCGCTACTTGGAATACAGCTACGATAAGGGCATGAATCTGGGCGATCATGGCGACGAACCGGATGTTGATGAACCTACCCAGGAGCCCACTCAGGAACCAGTGGGCACCATCGATAGTTTCACCGTAAGCTTGTCTGGCCAGGAAATCGATGGTGGTCGCATTGAACTGGAACCCGGTCGCTACGATTTCAGTTGGCAGGCTACGGGGCAGGTGCAAAGCTACTTCCTCTACCTCTACGACGGAAGTCAGACCCTTTTGCAGAGCACGGAAAACACCGACCGCACGGGCTTCAAGCTGGATACTAGCAAAATGAGTTCTGGCGAGACCTACGAGCTTCGTATTGGTGCGCTACCCGTAAACGGGACACAGGAAGACATTAAATGGCGCAGTGTGCAGCTAGTGTTGGCACAGCAAGCTACAGCAGAACCCACCAACACCCCTGCGCCCAGCGTGTCCAAGCCTACCATCAATATTGGCAGCTCCGTCTACCAGTCCAATGGTGTAACCTATATCAATGACTCTACCATCATCTTTGGCTGGACCGCGGAAGGTGATGTAGAATCCTATACCGTCAATCTGGTATATGAGGATGGTACCAGCTATTCCCTGGGCACTACCACCGACACCAGCAAGACTGTCAGTGCCAGCCAGCTCAAACCCGGACTGTACAAGCTCTATGTGGGTGCCACGCCCATTGGCGGAGATGAAGATAATACCATTTGGGCCGAATTGCTCTTCGGTGTGCCGGAACCGGAAGCCACCGAGGAACCCTCACCCACCCAATCGCCTGAAGACCCGGATGGTTCCGGCACACAGATCAGTTATATTGACGTCAACAGTTTGCCAGAAGACATCCAAATTGTTCAAATGGCTCTATATCAGCGCGGTCTACTCAATACGGATACCATTGAACCAGGCGTATTGGACCAAGGTACGCTGGAAGCCGTAGCTGCTTTTCAGGAAATGGCCAATGCAGATCTTGACGCAGGTCTTACAGTCATTGATCCCACAGTAGATCAATTCATTGATGAAGCCACCTTAAAACTGCTGCTGGCACAACCGTAAATGGGACAAGCTCCCAAGCGTAACTCAAACTAAGAAGCCCGACGCAGAGTTTCTTTCCCTTCAGGGAGGAACCCGCGTCGGGTTTGTCGTATTTTAAATATGATCGCATTAAGGTGAAAAATAAGCTGTGAAAAAACAGGACGAGGGGGAAATCACATGCCATTTTTTGAGACTTCCGTGCAGGAAATCAAATATAAGGTTCTTAAAAAGGTCGCTGAGCTGGCCTATGATGACCGGCTTTTGCCGGAAAATACTCTGGGCATCGCCGAAGAAATCATTCCGGAAGGTAAGCCCACCATGCGTTGCTGTATCTACAAGGAGCGGGCCATCATTAACCAGCGGGTAGCCGCAGCTATTGGTGGCGGAGGCCACAGCCGCAGGGCGGTGAGGGTATTGCCCATCGCCTGTGACGAGTGCCCCATCGAAGGCATTCAGGTTACCCACTCCTGCCGAGGTTGCATCGCCCACTACTGCATGAACACCTGTCCCAGGGGAGCCATTTCCATCGTCAATCTCCGGGCACAGATTGATAAAAGCAAATGCGTGGAATGTGGTCAATGCCTCTCCTCTTGCTCCTATTCCGCAATCGTGCGTGTAGTGCGCCCCTGTGTAGAAGCCTGCAAAACCCATGCCATCGAAATTGATCCGGAAACCCACAAGGCGCGTATCAATGAAGAGAAATGCATCTCCTGCGGTGCCTGTGTGCAAAAGTGCCCCTTTGGCGCCATTACTGATGAATCCTACCTTCCAGAAATTATCCGTTTGATTCGCGAGTCGCAAAATAATAAAAAGTACCACGTCTACGCCATCCTCGCCCCTTCCGTAGCTACCCAGTACCCCAAGCTGTCCGTAGGTCGCATCGTGACGGCACTCACCCGGCTGGGCTTTTACTTCGTAGCGGAGGCCGCTGAGGGCGCCGATCTTACGGCCTGGGAAGAGGCACGGGAACTGGCTGAAAAGGGCTTCCTCACCTCCAGCTGCTGTCCCGCCTTTGTATCCTTTGTAGAGCAAGAATTCCCCAATCTTAAGGATTACGTTTCCCACACCCTCTCGCCCATGGCCAACATCGCCCGACGAATCAAGGAACGGGACCCCGGTGCTCATCTCGTATTCATCGGTCCCTGCATCGCCAAAAAAAGCGAGGTTCTCAATACGCGTGCAGGGGAATATGTGGACTACACCATGACCTTTGAAGAGATGCAGGCCATGTTTGGTGCCAGGGATATTGATCCAGACACCTGTGAAGAGGCAGAACTGCGCAGTGTATCGCCCTACGGCCGGGGCTTTGCCCGCTGTGGCGGCTTGGCCACCGCAGTCCGGGAAGCGCTGACGGAGCAAAACGTTTCTCCCGAAAATTTCACACTGGATCCCGCCATCGGAGATGGACTTGCAGAATGCAAAAAACTGCTCAACATCACGCGTTCCGGAAAGCTCAAGCAGAATTTCATCGAGGGCATGGCCTGCCAAAACGGCTGTGTAGGCGGCCCCGCCTGCCTGACCCACAATCCTCGAGCATTGGCTCTACTGGAGCGCCACAAAAACCAGGCAACAGGCAGCATCCGCAGCACTGTACAGGACGATGGATCAGAAAATTGAGTTATTGGTTGATGTCCCTAAAAATAGAGAGTAAAAATCACTGTTTAATGGGCAAACCATGACGAGTAGTTGCTTTCTCAACAAAATTGCATCTCTAGAATCCATAAAAACGCCCCCACCGCAGGATATGCGGTAGGGGCGTAAGTTTTCCAGGGGAAGCACGCATCGTTTCTATATCGTATTCATAGCATCAAGGCTTACTTCCTCATCCATTTAAGCTGAAAGATATTAGCAGAACCACTTACATCAAAAGTCGCTCCACTAGTGAACTCATTTCAGGGTAATGATCACACGGCGGTAGGGTTCCTCGCCCTCGGAATGGGTGGTCACTTCCGGATCATTCTGAAGGGCAGAATGCAAAATGCGACGCTCATTGGGATTCATAGGCTCCAATGCCACACGGCGTCCACTTTTCTTAGCACGATTGGCCATACGCACGGCCAATTTCCGCAAGGCTTCCTCGCGCTTAGCCCGATAATTCTCCGTATCCAAAGACACGCGCAGGTAATCTTCCCTACCCCGGTTCACATTCAGGCTGGTGAGGTACTGCAAGGCATCCAGCGTCTCGCCCCGACGTCCAATGAGTATACTCATATTCTCACCGGAGAGCTGCATGCGCAACTGCTCCTCTCCCTCACACACTGCAATCTGAGTTTCCACGCCCATGTGATTGGTCAGGCCTTGAAGGAAATCCCGAGCACTGCGGGCAGTATCGCTCAAATCCGCTTCCTCGGCAGCCACAAATGGCTCGGCAGGTTCCGCAGGCGCTGCTACGGTCACCGGTTCAGCCTGGGGCTCCCGAGCAGCTTCCTTTTCCCGGCGTCCACCCTTCTTCCTCTCACGCTTCTCCTTGGGAGGCTGCTGCACTTCCTCTTCAGTGGCCTTAGATTCTTCAACTTCTTCTGTCTTGATAGGGGCATCCGCCTTGACCTTAGGCTGCGCTTTCTTCTCTCCGCGCTTGCGTCCACCCTGATCCAGACTAAATACGGGCATTTCAATATCTAAGGAATGATCTTCACCTTTGACCGTCAGGCGTACCTTCGCAGGCTTCCCAAACATGCCAAAGAGTCCGGGACTTCCCATGTCAATAATATTGGTTTCCACTTCGTCCTGCGTACATCCCAGTTCCGCAAGCCCGTTCTGAATGGCATCCTTTACGGTCTTGCCGCTGGCTTCAATTGATCTTTTCAAGGCAGTGAGCCTCCTTATTCATCACTTGATCTGTGCGTTATCCGCTTCGGAAGCCTCCTGGCTCTCCTTGCGGTTAAAATACCAGTTCACAAACAGCTGCTGCACAATCTGAATCACGTTGGCTGCCATCCAGTAAATGGCGAAAGCCGCATTGTAACCCGCGCAAATCCACAGGGAAAACAGGGGAAAAGCCCACTTCATGAAGCCATTGTTCATGGCATTGGCCGCAGCCTGCTGCTCCTGACTGAGTTCCTCGGTTTTCTTATTCTGGGTAGCATTCATGAACTTAGTCATGAAGAACTGGCTCACCGCCGCCAACAACGGCAAAATGAACAGTCCGTTTGCATATTGGAACAGAGCCGTAAAGGAAGTGGGCAGGGAAAGCGTAGGCTTAAAGAGCCCGAAGAGGTTCAGCTGCAGCGTGGTAAAAGCATTGGCACCGTACTGAGCAGCTACGGCAGCGTACTGCTCAGTGGCCAGGAATTCCCGGGCAGCGGTAATATTGGCTTCGGTCAGAATCTGAGAATTCTTTACCGCCGTAATACTGCGCAGTGCGTCGCCCACCTTGGGCAAAATGGGGGACATAAAGGAATCCGGCTGGAACACATTTTTAATCCACAGCCAGCTCTGCAGTGCGGGCACCTCGCCCGTCTCCTTAATCTGCAATATCATCTGAATGGTGTGTTCATTGGCCATATCGCGCATGGCTCCAAACATCCACCAGAGAATGGGCAGGGAAATAAGCATGGGCAAGCAACCCGCCATGGGGCTAACGTGCTCCTTGCGATAGAGCTCATTCAGCTTGAGATTGAGTTTTTCTTTATCGTTGGCATATTTGGCCTGAAGGGCCTGAACTTTAGGCTGCACCTTGCTCATGGCGCGCATGCCCTTTTTGCCTTTGATGTCCAGCGGCATCAACACCAGACGAACCAACAGGGTAAACACGACCACCGACCAGCCGTAATTTCCCACCCAGCTGAAGATCCATTCCAGGATACTCCGAAAGATTCCGCTCATTAAATACCCTCCTGGGAATTGGTGTGCCTGCACAGCAATTCATTATACAAAAGAATGCCCTTCGCCCAGATTCAGCGGGGCATTCTCCTCAGCGCCGTGCAGTTCATGGAACGGGGTCATACCCGCCCTTGTGGAACGGGTTACAGCGCAATATCCGGCGCAGCGCCAGATATCCACCCTTGATTGCACCGTATTTTTCAATGGCCTCCAAAGCGTATTGGGAACAGGTGGGAATGTACCGGCAACAAGGCGGATGTGCCGGCGATATGGCTCCGCGGTAAAACCGCACCAGACATAATAAAGCCCGCTTGGGCAAATTCATGATCCACCGCATTCACAAATCCTCTTTCAGGAGTTTTGCCCGCGCAAGCAGAGACCAGAGCTCCCGCGTCAACTCCTCATGCGGAACCGTCTTCAGCGCCGGACGCGCTACGAAAATATACTTTCCGCATTTCAACTCCGTGCGCATTCTACGCACATCTTCGCGCAAAAACCGCCGGATACGGTTGCGCGTGACGGCATTGCCTACCTTAGAGGATACAGAAAAGCCAAAGCGCTGCTCCCGTCCCTTCAGATAAATCAATACCAGGTTTCTTGAGGGATACGACTTTCCCCGGCGATAGACATAGCGGTAATTGCGATTGTCGCCGAGCCTGTAGCGGCGCCCAAAGCCCTCGCTTACACCTGCGCCGGGTTTCTTCCCTTCCATCGTCAGATGGAAATCAGACGGTCAGAACCTTGCGACCACGGGCGCGCCGAGCCTTGAGCACATTGCGACCGGCACGGGTCTTCATGCGGGCACGAAAGCCGTGCACCTTAGAACGCTGACGCTTTTTGGGCTGGTAAGTACGGAACATGAAAACATCTCCTTCAATCGTAATCTATGCGGGTCTACTCCATGGAGTAAAACTTCCCAAACATACAGCCTTATCATTATACTTTTTCCACGGAAGCCTGTCAAGTAAAACCCTGTGAATTCAAAACTCCCTTTGCCAATTTTTCACATCAAAGCCGTAAATGGCGATTCTACATTCTTATGGTGCCCTTGAAACACACCGCTTTCTCTGGAACGAATGCAAAACTTAATCTGCCCTTCGTTGACAGACCCTTCCAGAAGTGATAGAATATCTGAAACGTTCTTTAAGGCGGTACCGAGAGACCGGCAAGGCGGGCAACGAAATGAATGTACAGACGCACAGCGTCTGAATTTACGTGTGCGCAGCGTCTGTCTCGGGGCAGGCGCTTTTTACATCGAATTTCCTGGAAGAGGGAGCGTGAATGGCTTGATGAAGTGCAGAATCAAAAACGCTCAGGTGTTTGAGAACGGCCGTCTGATTCCCGGGGATATTGTTTTTTCTGGTCCCCGCAGCGATGCGAATGTTTCCCTCGATTTTGAAGGGCTAGCCATTTTTCCCGGCTTTGCGGATGTGCACGTGCACTTCCGTGAGCCGGGTTTTTCTTATAAGGAAACGATTCTCAGTGGAAGCAGGGCAGCCGCTCGGGGAGGCTACTGCGCAGTGTGTACCATGCCCAATTTAAAGCCCGTTCCCGATACCCCGGAGCATCTTGGGATAG
Organism: Clostridiales bacterium; assembly: GCA_019419995.1. Taxonomy (GTDB): domain Bacteria; phylum Bacillota; class Clostridia; order Christensenellales; family Aristaeellaceae; genus SFTH01. The sequence continues at coordinate 23,699 of JAHZHZ010000002.1, read as the reverse complement.
AATTGGAAGCCATCCGCCAGAGCGCGCAAATCCATGTGCTGCCCTACGGAGCCATTACCATGGAAGAAGCCGGACAGGAACTCTCCCGTATGGAAGATCTGGCCAGAGACGTGTGTGCCTTTTCAGACGATGGCCGGGGCGTGCAAGACGCAGATGTGATGCGCGCCGCCATGGAACGCGCCCGGGTTTTGAATAAGGTAATCGCCGCCCACTGCGAGGAAAACGCTCTGCTGCGAGGCGGTTATATCCATGAAGGCCAATACGCCCATACCCACGGACATCGGGGTATCTGTTCCGAGAGTGAGTGGCGGCAAATCGAGCGGGACTTGGCTCTAGCCAGAGAGACGGGGTGCAAATACCACGTCTGCCACATTTCCACGAAGGAGAGCGTGGAACTAATCCGTCGGGCAAAAGCCGAAGGTGTAGACGTAAGCTGCGAGACCGGTCCCCACTACCTGCTGATGGACGACAGCATGCTTGAGGAAAATGGTCGCTTTAAGATGAACCCACCCCTGCGAGACAAGCGGGATCGAGAGGCCCTGTTGGAGGGCATAATCGACGGCACCATCGACATGATTGCTACCGACCACGCCCCCCACAGTACAGAGGAAAAGGCCCGAGGACTGGAAAAGAGCGCTTTTGGTGTGGTGGGGTTGGAGACAGCCTTTCCCTTGCTCTATACCAACCTGGTACGAAAAGGAATTATCTCTCTGGCCCGACTGATAGAGTTGATGCACACGGCACCTTGCCGGCGCTTCGATATCAAACTGGACCCGGCTACCAACTTTACCGCCTTTGATCTGGAGGCGGGCTACACCATAAATCCGGCAGAATTTCTGTCCTTGGGCAGGAGCACGCCGTTTGAGGGCTGGAACGTCTACGGCCGCTGCAAGCTGACAGTGGCAGGCGGACAAATTGCCTGGATAGATGCACAAAACTGAGTAAAGCGGAGGATCACGAACATGGCAAAGCGTACAGATTTGAAAAAGATTATGATTATCGGCTCGGGCCCCATCGTCATCGGTCAGGCAGCGGAGTTCGACTATGCAGGTACTCAGGCATGCCTAGCGCTAAAGGAAGAGGGTTACGAGGTGGTTTTGGTCAATTCCAACCCAGCCACCATCATGACGGATACCAGTATCGCCGACAAGGTGTACATGGAGCCCCTGACGCTGGAATATGTGGCGCGAATTATGCGCTACGAACGTCCCGACGCCATTATACCCGGCATCGGCGGCCAAACAGGATTAAACCTGGCCATGCAACTGGAACGCAAGGGAATTTTAAAGGAGTGCCGGGTGGAACTTCTGGGCACCAGCAGCGCCAGCATTGAACGAGCTGAGGACCGGGAGTTGTTCAAGGAGCTTTGCCAAGAGATCGGCGAGCCGGTCATTCCCTCCAAGATTACCTACTCCGTGGATGAAGCAGCTCAGGCGGCTCAGGAGATCGGCTATCCGGTGGTTTTGCGCCCCGCCTTTACCCTTGGCGGCACCGGCGGCGGCTTTGCAAACAATGAGGCGGAATTAATTGAGACGGCCATCAACGCCTTCCGCCTGTCCCCGGTACATCAAGTTCTGGTAGAGAAGAGCGTCAAGGGCTACAAGGAGATCGAATTTGAAGTCATGCGCGATGGTGCAGATCATGCCATCACCATCTGCGGCATGGAAAATGTAGATCCCGTGGGCGTACATACCGGCGACTCCATTGTAGTGGCCCCCATCATGACCCTCAACGACCACGACTTGAAGATGCTCAACGATAGCGCCATCAAGATCATCCGCGCCTTGAAAATCGAGGGTGGTTGTAACGTGCAGTTTGCCCTGAACCCCCACTCCTCCGAATATTTCCTCATTGAGGTTAATCCCCGGGTATCCCGCTCCTCAGCTTTGGCCAGCAAGGCTAGCGGTTATCCCATTGCCCGTGTGACGGCAAAAATCGCCGTGGGCATGCGTTTGGAAGATATTCAAATTGCCAACACCAATGCCGCCTTTGAGCCTCAGTTGGACTATGTAGTAGCAAAGCTACCCCGCTTCCCCTTTGACAAATTCACCTCCGCCAACAACAAGCTAGGCACTCAAATGAAGGCTACCGGCGAAGTCATGGGCATCGGCAGCACCTTAGAGGAGTGCCTGCTCAAGGCCGTGCGTTCTCTGGAGATCGGTGTATGCCATCTGTACATGCCCAAGTTTGACGGTAAGACAAAGGAAGAACTTCTGGAATACGTATCCACCTTCCGTGACGACAGCATCTACGCTGTAGCCCAGCTGTTGCGTACGGGCGCCAGCGTGGAGGAAGTACACGCCGCCACTGCCATCACCCCCTACTTCCTTGAGGCTATCGGCCGCATCACTGCTTACGAGCAGGAAGTGGCAGCAAATCCCATGAATGCACATCTGTTGCGCCGGGCCAAGGAACTGGGCTTCTCTGATAAATACATCGCCCAGTTGTGGAAGGTACCGGAAACACAGGTGTTTGATCTGCGCCGCAAGGAAGGCATTATGCCCGTCTACCGTATGGTGGATACCTGCCATACCGGCGCTTACATTCCCTACTTCTATTCCAGCTATACAGGCGAAAATCAGTCCATCGTCACCGATCGGCAAAAGACCGTAGTGCTGGGCGCGGGTCCAATCCGCATTGGTCAAGGTGTAGAGTTTGACTATTCCACTGTGCACGCAGTGACCACCATCCGCAAGGCCGGCTACGAAGCAATCATCATCAATAATAACCCGGAAACCGTATCTACCGACTACACTACCGCGGACAAGCTCTACTTCGAGCCGTTGACCACCGAGGATGTAATGAACATCCTTTGCTATGAAAACAGCTGGAAGGTTATTGCCTCACTGGGCGGTCAAACCGCCATTAACCTGGCTGAACCCCTGCATGCTCGGGGCGTAGAGATCATCGGCACAGATGTAGATGCCATCGACCGTGCAGAAAACCGAGATGCCTTTGAAAAGATTCTGGAGGAATTGAAGATTCCCCAGTCCGCGGGCCGAGCCGTGACCAATATTGAAGATGGCGTGCGCACCGCCGCGGAAATCGGCTATCCGGTGCTGGTGCGTCCCAGTTTCGTGCTTGGTGGACGGGCCATGCAGATCGTTGCCAACGAAGCACAGCTGCGCCAATACTTAAAAACTGCCGTAGAAATCGACACGGATAAGCCGGTGCTGGTGGACCACTACATTTTGGGTAAAGAAGTGGAAGTAGACGCCATCTGCGACGGTCGGGATGTATTTGTGCCGGGCATCATGGAACTGGTGGAACGCACGGGCATCCACAGCGGCGACTCCATCAGCGTCTATCCTGCCTTCAGCATTTCCAACAAGGTGAAGGGCACTATTTTGGATTACTCCAAGCGCCTGGGACTTGGACTGGGCATTGTGGGCCTGTACAACATCCAGTTTATCGTAGACAAGCAGGATGAAGTGTACATCATCGAGGTCAATCCCCGCTCTTCCCGCACCGTGCCCTTCCTATCCAAGGCCACGGGTTACTCTCTGGCGGATATCGCTACCAACGTAATCCTCGGCAAGTCTCTAAAGGAGCAGGGAATCTTTGATCTGTACCCCACAGAAAAAAAGCGCTGGTATGTGAAAGTGCCTGTATTCTCATTCGCTAAAATCCGGGGTCTGGACGCCTACCTGTCGCCTGAAATGAAGTCCACCGGCGAAGCCATAGGATATGACGAAAAGCTCTATCGCGCCCTGTACAAAGCCTTGCAGGCCTCGGGCATGCAGTTGCAGAATTATGGTACCGTACTGGCCACCGTGGCCAACAAGGATCAGGAGGAAGCTCTGCCGCTGATTGAGCGCTTCTACCGCCTGGGCTTCAACATCGAGGCCACCGAAGGCACCGCTCGCTTTTTGCGGGAACATGGCATTCGCACCCGCGTGCTTAAAAAGATCAGTGAGGGCAGCGAGGATATCCCCAACGCCCTGCGCCAAGGCCACATCGCCTACGTGATCAACACCCGGGATATCGGCTCCATGGATCAGGCCCGGGATGGCTTTATGATTCGCCGCCTGTCCGTGGAAAACAACGTAACAGTCTTCACAGCGCTGGACACGGTACGGGTACTGCTGGATGTGCTGGAAGAGACGACCTTTGCCGTGTCCACCATCGACAAGGAGTGAAAACATGCAGGAAGGCAAGTTTGAAATTCTGCAAAACCAGGCGTTGGCAAAAAATGTGTACGAATTGACTCTGCGGGGAGACACTTCATCCATCACTCGCCCCGGTCAGTTCGTGCAGATCCAGTTGGATAACTTCTTCCTGCGCAGACCTATTTCGGTCTGCAACGTGGACGGTCAAACGCTTACGCTGATTTACAAGGTGGTAGGTCGGGGCACCGAGGCCATGACCATGCTTGCGCCTGGTGCACAGCTCAACCTGCTCACGGGACTGGGCAATGGTTATGATCTGGAACTGTGTGGGCAGGATCCTCTGCTCATTGGTGGCGGCGCAGGCGTGCCTCCCATGTACCTGTTGGCCCGCCAGTTGTTGGAAAAGGGCGCACGCGTACAGGTAATCCTGGGTTTTAATACAAAGGATGAAATTTTTTACGAGGATAAATTCCGCACTCTGGGCACGCAGGTGCGGGTAAGCACGGTGGATGGAAGCTATGGAGTAAAAGGTTTTGTGACCGATGCCATGGCAGACCTAGCCTATAGCCATGTATGCGCCTGCGGCCCTGAACCGATGCTCAAAGCCGTCTACAACGCTTGTACCACATCCGGCCAGTTCAGCTTTGAGGAGCGCATGGGCTGCGGCTTTGGCGCGTGCATGGGTTGCAGCTGCGAAACCAAGTACGGCCATAAGCGTATCTGCAAGGATGGCCCAGTGCTGGTGAAGGAGGAAATCATATGGTGAACACATGCGTCACACTCTGCGGCCTGACGCTTGACAATCCTGTCATCCCCGCCAGCGGCACCTTCGGCTACGGCCAAGAATTTTCAGAACTGTACGACATCAACTGTCTGGGCACGTTTTCTTTCAAGGGCACAACGCTCCATCCCCGCTTTGGCAACCCCACGCCCCGCATCGCGGAGTGTCCAGGAGGTATGCTCAACGCCGTGGGGCTGCAAAATCCTGGTGTAGACCACGTGATTGCTCATGAATTGCCTGAGATGAGTGCCTTTTTTCACAAGCCGGTCATGGCCAATGTCAGCGGCTTTTCCATTGACGAATATGTACAGGTGTGCGCCAAACTCGATGCCTGTGAGCAGGTAGGTTGGCTGGAAGTGAACATCAGTTGTCCCAATGTGCATGGCGGCGGCATGAGTTTCGGCACCGATCCCCACATGGCGGCTCAGGTCACTAGTGCAGTGAAGAAAGTGACCTCCAAGCCGGTGATTATGAAGCTCTCCCCCAATGTTGGCGATATTGTTGCCATCGCCCGGGCCTGCGAGGATGCGGGAGCGGATGCCGTAAGCCTGATCAACACCCTCATGGGCATGCGCATCGACCTGCGGCGGCGGCGGCCCTTGCTGGCTAATGGCACCGGCGGCATCTCCGGTGGCGCGCTGTTGCCGTTGGCATTGCGGATGGTGTACCAGGTCTACGAGGCGGTGAAGATTCCCATCGTAGGCATGGGCGGTATTTCCTGCGCTGAGGATGTAATTGAAATGATGCTCTGTGGAGCCACGGCAGTGGAGGTGGGAGCTGCAAATCTGGTCAACCCCTACGCCTGCCGGGACATCATTAACGATCTGGAAGCGGTCATGAAAATGTACCGCATTGAAAATCTTACAGATATCATAGGAGGTGCGCACTGATATGGGACGCGACGTAATTATTGCCTGCGACTTTGCCAGTCGGGAACAGACACTGAACTTTTTGGACAAGTTTACGGGCGAAAAGCCCTTTGTGAAAATTGGCATGGAGTTGTTCTATGCTGAAGGTCCTCAAATTGTACGGGAGATCAAAGCCCGGGGCCACAAAATTTTTCTGGATCTGAAACTGCACGACATTCCCAATACGGTCAAGAAGGCCATGGCGGTGCTCTCCCGGCTGGATGTGGATATCTGCAACCTGCACTGCGCAGGCACCATTCCCATGATGCAGGCAGCGCTGGAGGGCCTGACCAGGCCGGATGGTACCCGTCCGCTGCTTATCGGCGTAACTCAGCTCACCTCCACCGATCAGCAGCACATGGAACAGGACCTCTGGATCGAAAAGCCCATTGATGAGGTCATCATGCACTATGCGCAGAACGCCAGAACAGCAGGGCTTGACGGCGTGGTGTGTTCTCCGCTGGAGGCAGGCAAGGTGCATCAGTGCTGCGGTGAGGGTTTTCTGACCGTCACCCCCGGCGTGCGCTTTGCCGATGGCGATGCTGGCGATCAGCGCCGAGTTACCACTCCGGAAAAAGCTCGGGAGCTGGGCTCAGATTACATTGTAGTGGGTCGTCCCATCACCGCCGCTGCGGATCCGGTGGCCGCCTATCGCCGCTGCATGAACGAATTTGTGGGTTGAGGAGGATAAGATGCCATGAACGCTATCAAAGAACAAATTGCCAAAGATCTTCTGTCCATCAAAGCCGTTTTTTTCCGTCCGGAAGAGCCTTTTATCTGGGCCAGCGGCATCAAAAGCCCCGTGTACTGTGACAACCGTCTGACTCTCTCCGATGTAACCGTGCGCGGTGACGTGGAAAATGCGCTGGCTCAGACGGTCAAGGAAAAGTATCCCCTGGCAGAAGTACTGATGGGCACTTCCACCGCAGGCATCGCCCATGCCGCCATCACTGCCCACCTGCTGGGGCTGCCCATGGGCTATGTACGCTCCGGCGCCAAGGATCACGGCCGCAAGAACCAGATTGAGGGCAAACTGTTGCCAGGCCAAAAAGTAGTGGTAATTGAAGATCTGATCTCCACTGGCGGCAGCGTACTGGAAGTGGTAGACATTCTGCGCCAAGCGGGCGCACAGGTGTTGGGCATTGTATCCATCTTCACCTATGGCATGGAAAAGGGCCTCAAGCGCCTGGCAGAGGCCAAGGTAGAGAACACCAGTCTCACCGATTTTGACACCATTGCCCGCATCGCTGCCCAGGAAGGCTACATTCGGGAAAGCGACGTGGAGCGGCTGATCGCCTTCCGCAACTGTCCCTCCGATGAAAGCTGGATCACGGGAGGCGCGAAATGAGACACCTGATCGATATCATGGAGCTGAGCGTGGACGAGATCAAAGAACTGATCGACCGCGCCATGGACATCATTGAAAATCCCGTCAAATATGCCGAGGTCTGCCATGGCAAAAAGCTGGCCACCCTGTTCTTCGAGCCTTCCACTCGCACGCGGCTAAGCTTTGAAGCCGCCATGTATGAATTAGGCGGCAGCGTACTGGGCTTTTCCGAGGCCCAGTCCAGTTCCGCTGCCAAGGGTGAGAGCGTTTCTGACACCGTGCGTGTAGTGGGTTGCTATGCGGACATCATCGCTATGCGCCACCCCAAGGAGGGTGCGCCGCTGGTGGCCAGCCGCAAGGCAGGCATTCCCGTAATTAATGCGGGCGACGGCGGTCACAATCATCCTACCCAGACTCTGGCAGACTTGCTGACCATTTACCGGGAAAAGAGCCGCTTGGGGGACATGACCGTAGGGCTGTGCGGTGATTTGAAGTTCGGTCGCACAGTGCATTCGCTTGTATCCGCCATGTCCCGTTACACAGGCGTAAAGTTTGTAATGATTTCCCCTGAGGAACTGCGCATCCCCGGCTACATCCTCACCGACGTGCTGGACCCCCGGGGCATCTCCTATCGGGAGGTGCGCAGCCTGGAGGAAGTTATGCCTCAACTGGACATTCTGTATATGACCCGCGTACAGAAAGAACGTTTCTTCAACGAAGCGGACTATGTTCGCCTAAAGGACAGTTACATCCTGACCCCTGAAAAACTGCGTACGGCCAAGAATGATCTGTGCATCCTTCATCCCCTGCCCAGAGTCAATGAAATTTCTGTAGCCGTGGACGAAGATCCCCGGGCTTGCTATTTCAAACAGGTACTCAACGGCAAGTACATGCGCATGGCGCTGATTCTCAAGCTGCTGGAGGTGAGCGTATGATTATCGGACAGATCAAGGACGGCATCGTGCTGGACCACATTACAGCCGGTCGCTGCATGGAAATTTATAATATCCTTGGTTTGGGCAAGCTGGACTGCACCGTAGCCATGATTAAAAATGCTGAGAGCCAGAAGATCGGAAGAAAGGACATTATTAAGATCGGCCAGGTGATCGATCTGGACTTTAACGTGCTGGGCTACATCGATCCAGGCATCACTGTCAATATTATCCGCAATGGTGAACTGATCAAACGCCAGCGTCTGAGTCTTCCGGAGCAAATCCGCGGCATCATCAAGTGTAAAAATCCCCGCTGTATTACCTCCACTGAGCAGGAACTGACCCAGGAATTCCGCTTGGTAGACCCGGAGCGCAAAATTTATCGCTGCATCTATTGCGAAAGTGAAGCGCCCCGCTATACGGGAGAAAAATAGTCCTATGGGAATGCGCCGCCGCAGCATGATGTTGCGGCGGCTTTCTCGGACATAGGTTTTCATTAAACTTTCATTTTTATAGGTATAATGATGCTAGATAAAGGGGGGAATATCATGCGGATACTGGTTGTAGAAGACGATAGGGACTTAAACCGGTTACTGGTACGCCGCCTTCAATCGGATGGCAACCAGGTGGACGCTTGCCGGGACGGGATGACTGCGCTGGAAATGTTGGCTCCCGGCCACTACGACGTGGCGGTGCTGGACATCATGATTCCCCGCCTGGATGGACTGGAACTGGTGCGTCGATTGCGCAGGGACGGCAACGAAACCCCCGTGTTGTTTTTGACGGCCCGGGATTCTATTGAAGATCGGGTCAATGGATTGGATGCTGGTGGAGACGATTACCTCACCAAACCCTTTGCTCTGGAAGAGCTATCCGCCCGAGTACGTGCCCTGACCCGACGGCGCACAGAACATCGAGACAACATCTATCAGATTGAAGATCTGACATTGGACATCAAGAGCCACATCGTACGTCGAGGAGATGTGGAAATTCCTTTGAGTTCCCGTGAGTTTTCCCTGTTGGAATATTTGATGCGCAATGCAGGTGTGGTTCTTTCCCGGGAACAGATCGAACAGTACATCTGGAATTATGAATACGGTGGAAACAGCAATATTGTGGACGTGTATATTCGAAACCTGCGCAAGAAAATTGATGCGGATTATGATGTTAAGCTCATCCGCACCGTGCGCTCCGTGGGATACACCATTCGAGGTGCACAATAATGCATAATCCTTCCATTAAAAGGCGTATCACCCTCTGGTACGCCGTCTTCATTTTCCTGATCGTAGCACTTATGCTCATGGCTCTGTTGCTCAGCCAGCGTCTGTTTTCTCAAGATTACTACTACAATATTTTACGTACCGCTGCAGATGAAGCCGAACAAAGTATTGAAGTGGTGGATGGAAAAATTCTTCTAGAAACCCAGAATGATTCCGGCGTATATTGCACGGTATTGGATGGAGATGGCAACCTCCTGGTGGGAAAGCGAAGCTTTGCCATCAAGCTCAAGCAAGGTGAACTGCGGATGCGCAGCAGTAACCACCAAGCCAACTGGTATCTGTTGGATAAGCCCATCTCCCTCGCCGATGGAAGAAACGTATGGCTGCGCTGCTATGTTTCATCGGAACTGACCGAGCGCATGAGCGGCAAGCTTTTGATGATACTGGCCATCATGCTTCCCCTGCTGCTGGCTGCGGCAGTACTGGGCGGATACCGCATGACCCACTATGCCATGCGCCCCATCGATGAAATCGCCTGCACGGCCGCCAATATTTCTGACAGCAACGACTTAAAGCAGCGCATTCTTCTCAAAAACCGTTCCTGCAATGAAGTGGAGCGCCTGGCAAGCACTTTCAACGACATGTTTGCCCGACTGGAACGGTCACTGGAAAATGAAAAGCGCTTTATCTCCGACGCTAGCCACGAACTGCGTACACCCCTGAGCGTTATCTGTGGTCAGAGCGAATATGCGCTGATGCCCGGCCGTACCCTGGAGGAAAAGGACGCCGCCCTCACCACCATTTATGAACGAGGCGTCCGTGCTGCGGAGATGCTCTCTCAGATGCTGATGCTTTCCCGAATGGATTATCGAAAACAGCCTCTGAATCTGGAACATACGGACCTCTCCGTACTCTTTGAAAGCCTGGTACAAGAACTGGAACCCCAGGCGCAGGAACGAAACATTGAAATCCGCAGCGAAATTACGCCCCATGTGGAAATGCTGTGTGATGAACTTCTGATGCTGCGCATGGCCACCAACCTGATCCAAAATGCCATTCAATATGGATACGAGGGTGGATATGTCCAAGTAGGGCTCAAACGAGAAAGTGAAGAAATTCTCTTCTGGGTAGAGGATGACGGCTGCGGCATCGCTCAGGAAGAACAATCTAAGATTTGGAACCGCTTTTACCAAGCAGACAAATCGGAAAGCAGCGGTTCTGGTTTGGGGCTTCCCATCGTTAAGTGGATTGTGGAAGCACATAAGGGACGAATCGAGCTTTTCAGCCATCCCGGAAATGGAAGCCGCTTCGTGTTACACTTTCCGGAACGATAAATCTATTTCCCAAAAAGGAACAGATCATTTATAGCTTCCGTTCCTATAACAAACCCCTCATACATCGAAAGGACACCATTCAGGAGTATGTCATCGATTGTATGAGGGGGAAATTTTTTTGTGTATAAGATTTCTTTTGGAGTGATGTAATTGTAAATATCCTCCTATTTTTACATAGAAATTACGCATTTAAAAACTCTACCTGGCAAACCCGATAAATAAACCTACCAATAGCGCCACCTGCAAAATCAACAGCAAAGGAAAGAATAACTGAAACCTCCAGTGTCTTGTCTTGTGTCGCATCAAATGCATACCCAGTACACCGCCCAAACCACCAAAACAAGCCGTTACCAGAAACAGCGTTTTCTCTGGCACGCGTCGCCTTCCCCGCCTGGCGCAGGATTTATCCCATGCCATCAACCCAAAGGATGCAACATTAACCAGTACCAGGAATACTCCCATCACAGAAATAACAAGATTAGCGTTCATGTTCTCCCCCTACTACAGCAGCCCTGCAACTATCCATGGACAAATTCTCACTCCATATACCGCTATTGAATCTTTACTCCCAGTAGTGCAGCTACAATGAGAGCCTGTGCAGCACTGATTTTCATTCCCCTGAGTTCCTCACAGCTTTCCGAAACACAAATACCCTCAATTTCACACGTGGAAACATCCAGCCCCATGAGAGATGTTTGGAAAAATTCCGCTCTGCGCAAATCGCAATGTTCCATATTCATCAATTCCAATTTTACCTGGGTCCAGCCGGAATCCATTAGACGGCAGGCAATAATTTTCCCGTTCTTCCACCGGCTGCCTGAAAAATTTGCGTAACGCAGCGCGCAGGCATCCAGCACCATGCCGCTAAACCGCGCCTCAATGAAGCTAGCCCCGTCTCCCCTGCAATCTTGCATGAAACAATCCTTGAAATAAGCCCGTTCAAAGTGACCATTGGCAAAATCGCAGCGTTCAAAAGTACAATCGCAGAAGAACGCGCCGCCGGAATCACATGATGAAAAGCGGCAGCGCACAAAGTGAACGCGGTGAAATTCCAAATGTCTTAAATCTAAGTCCTCAAAATACTGGCCCTCAAATACGGCATCCTCCACGACTCCCTCCTCCGTGCGGGCGGAAGCAATTTGCGATGCCAGCAAATGCATCTGCATCGGAGCCCTCACTCCTCATTCGATGAATATGGGTAGCGGCGCATCCAAAAGCGCCAGGGAATGTGGCATACCCGTAAGCAAATTTTTCAGCTTCACCAATCCCTCTACCGGCGCTTCCGCCAGAATACAGGGCAGAGCTTTCTGCGCAAAGGCCAAATCAAATACTTCATCCTCTGTAAGCCCACTCAGAGACAGCATAGCTGCGCAATAGCGCCACATCAATTTCAAGCTGTGCCGGGAAATATGCGTGCCGTCAAAGGCAAGAGCTTCCCTGATTTTTTTCAACCTTCGTACAATTCCAGCGGGTAATTCCGCAGCTTCCCTCAACAACGCGGTCCGGAGAGAGGCGAGGGATGCTTGGGAATTAACTATATTCTGCATCGCCGGGCCCCATTCCTGCTGAGCAGACGCCGGTTCCATTCGAATCACAAAGCCCCGATCCAACTGACTGGCACTGAGCGGATATCCTTCATCCTCCAGGGCAGAAACAATGATCAGGTTTTCAGATGCTCCCCACAACCCTCGATCTACGGGCGCATCGATTTCATTGGCCCCGCGCACCAGAACCACCGAAGGCAAATCTTTGTCACAACGCAGCTTCTCTGGAATTTTACCATCAAAAGTTTCCACATAGCGGCCGCTGCTTGCAATTCCTAACGTTTCTGCCAGCGCCCGGGCTGCCGACTCCTTGTCACTGGAAGCCCGGCCAGAGAGCAACAGAGCATCGCTCAAAGCCATACAGATGAGAAAATTAAAAATTTCGCCCTGGGTATATGCAAAACCTTCTGCGGCAAAGGCGCGCTGTCCCCGCTCTAACCAAGCCTGCGCATCCGGTTTTTCGACCTTCAGCAATGAGGAAGCATCCTTTTCCACGGGGCGACGCAGCAGTTCTGCCGCTCGGCTGGTGAGCGCCAGATCCCGCAATTTTTCTTCAAAGCGTCCATCGTTCAGAGCCGCAAAAGCATCCTTGGCAAATTCCACATCCCTCCGGGCCTGCTGTGCAGCCTGCTCCTGGCGCAGACACTCCTGCCGGGCGGCCTGGGTACGCTGCACCGCCTCCTCAAAGGCACTAGCCTCTTCTCGTCGGATCTCTTCCTTAAACTCTTCGCGAAGTTTGACCCGATTTTTTCTAAGCTGCTCCAGTTCGCCAAGGGACTTGAGCCGCTCCGCCTCCAAATCCTCCAGTTCCCGGCGCAGACGATCCTGCATCATTTCACGGCCGCAATCATCCAAAGACTGGGCAAAATCTTCCATGGAACAAATAGAACTGACCAAGCGTTGCCGAAGCTCGGGAATGCGCCATGCTGATTTCAGAGCCGTCAATGCATCCTCCAGCGGATTTTCCGCAGGCTGACCCATGGCCATGGCCGGCACCGGGTGACCTAACTGATCCAGGCGAGACTGCTTCCACTTATCTTCAATGATTTCCTGCAGGCTGCGGTTACGCCGGGGATTGAGCCCCGACTGGGCCTGCAGAGCCAGCTGTAGGGGAGACAGGCGCCGCGATCTGGGAGAGGGCGTACGCTCCGCTGCGGGCATTGTCTCCACTTCTTCCTTTTCTGCCTCGCATACTGCCGTGACTGCCGTCTTTTCACCCTTTGATGGCAGGGGCATGGTCACACTGGGCATAGTTCCAGGCAAACGAATCGCAAAATGCAGCTTCTCATCAGAAAACCCCGATAATTCAAAGATCTGAAGCTCCTGCGCATTAAGCCGCTCTCCATCGGGGGCAATGCGCCCGGGCACACCTTCCTCTTCACCCGCGGTATAGACCCAGGTTTCCATATTCTTTTCCGAGAGTAACCGTGGCGTAGCAGGAGCCAGCCCCTTCCATTCCCCAGGCACCAGCTCCTCGGAAATTTCGAAAATCATGTCTGGAGCAGGCTCCCGCACCACATCGGAATACACAATGCTGGCGTTTCGCTCCGCTTCATCGCTGTGATAATTCTTGTTCGGGCGTATCTTGTCGTTTTCCCCCGCGTGTTCCCGCAAATCCAGCACGCAGTACCTCCCCATGCGGCGCATGCGAGCTTTAAAATGGCTGGATTCATTCTTATCTGGTACAATGCGGATGCAGCCATCCTCAGGATAGCTCTCGCCGCCGTCAAAATTGACATACCTTCCCTCTTCTTCCATTAAAATGGGTTTGAGACGGAAATAAGACTTGAGGGGGTTGTCCTCTTCAAGAATACCAATGCATAATTTCCCTGGAAGCATAAAATATTCCTCCCTGCCTGCAAAATTTCGCAGCAGAAAACGGATAAGCGCCGGTACATTTTCCCGCGCTTCGTCCATTTTGATTACATAGGAAAACCATATAAACAATATATTATTTACCTTATTTTATCATTAGCCCTCTGGTACTGTCAAGAGAAAAGGGAATATTTCACTATGATTGGGCCACAGATTAACGACTTATTTCGCAAAAAACTTGTCAAACCGTCAGATTTTCGGTTATAATGAAGACACACATCCGAATATACCACATTCCTGCTTTGAAATGAAAGGAGCCGTATTTGAAATGAAAACCCTCACCATTGGCGTAATCGGCTGGGGCTTTATGGGTAAAACGCATACCCAGGCATTGCGAAGCATTCCTCTGTTCTATCCGGGAGCCGACTTTTCGATCAAACTCGGTTGCATCTGCACGCGAAGGGCAGAACAGGCCCAGCAGGCTGCCCGGGACGCCGGCTTTGACAGATGGTGTACCGACTGGCGGGAACTAATCGCCATGGATGATATCGACGTGGTCTCTATCTGCACTCCCAATGAAATGCACGAGGAAATGGCCATTGCAGCTCTGAAAGCGGGCAAGCACGTGTATTTGGACAAACCTGTGGCTGTAACCGGTGAAAGCGCCCAGCGCATCGCCGCTGCCGCACAGCAGGCGTCGGGACAAAGCCGGGTGGCTTTCAATAACCGCTATATGCCCGCCATGATGCGAGCTAAAGCTTTGATAGAAGAGGGACGCATCGGCCGCGTGATGCATTTTGAGGCTCGCTATCTGCACTCCGGCTCAGTGGACCCGGATCGGCCCATTGGCTGGAAACAACGCTCCCAGGCCGGAACATTGCTGGACATGGGCAGTCACGTGCTGGATCTGGTCACTTGGCTAATAGGTTATCCCAGCCGTGTACTATGCCGTACGCGAGTACTCTATCCCCAGCGTCCCAACCGTGAGGGAGGCATGGAGCAAATCACCGCTGATGACCATGCGCTAATGTTGTTGGAAATGCCGGACGGCGCACTGGGTACAGTGGAGGCCAGTAAGATTGCTACAGGCAGCAACGATGATCTGACCCTGGAAATCCGGGGGGACCGGGGCGCACTGAAATGGAACGCTATGGACCCCAATTATCTGGATTATTACGATGCCACCGTGCCAGACGCACCTATCGGCGGCCTGCGGGGCTTCACCCGAATTGAGACTGTCGCCCGCTATCCCGCGCCCGGCGGCAGCTTCCTGCCGCCCAAAAATTCCATTGGCTGGGAGCGAGGACACATGCACTGCTACTTTACTTTCCTAGATACCGTTGCCCATGGGAGAATGGCAGACAGCAACATTGCAGACGGCGCAAAGCTTCAATGCTTGATGGATAAACTCCTTCTCTCCCACCGCATGGGGGCCTGGGTGGAGGTTTAACCCATGAAAAAGAAACTCACCCGTGGCATCGCTGCTGTTGCAGCCGCCTGCCTGTGCCTGTGTGCCCCCGCCTGGGCCGAGGTGGAACTGATCGCCGTGAATGTAGGCAAGGGAGATGCTCTGCTGTTGCGCACTGAGGGATATACCTGCCTGATTGATACGGGAAAATCCAATGCATCCGAACAGTTGGAAGAAGCGCTAAAATATTATCAGGTGGACGCTCTGGATGCCGTGTTCATCACTCACACCGACAAGGATCATGCCGGAGGATTAAAAAAACTGCGCAAGAGCGGCGTGGAAATCCGAGCCATTTACGCCTCCCGCTACCATCCAGAAACCAGCACTAAGGATCACCAAGCAGTGGAAGCGGCTGAAAAACTGGATTTGGAAGTAAATTGGCTCAGCGCCGGAGACGAAATCGCTCTAAATGACTCCGAAGTAGTGCTGCGGGTGCTGGCGCCTATTCGGGAAATTCCAGGCAGTGAAAACGATAATTCCCTGGTAATGATGCTGGATTCCCCTGATGGGCGCGTTTTGCTCACGGGAGATATGGAATATCTGGAAGAGATGGATTTGCTCAATTCCGGGGCCGATTTGCGCTGCAACGTACTGAAGGTACCCAATCATGGAGATGGAGATGCCTGCAGTCCCTCGTTGATTGCTGCCTGTTCGCCTCAGCTGGCCTTGATTTCCACAAACAGTGAGGAAAAGAACGATACTCCTGATAAGGTAGTCGTGGAAAATCTAAAGCGTTCCGGTTGCGAGGTTTACGTCACCCAGGACAGCAAACTGGGCGTGCGCGTCCTTTTAAAGGAAGGGACAGCCGAAGTGGAATACGTGGGAAAATAATGTATCATTTTTCTCCTTTTGGAAAACACTGACCTGTAGGGCAATGCCCAATCCTTACAAGGCGGTGTTTTTTCTATGGCAAAAATTTCTATTATTGGTGCAGGCCAGGTAGGTGCAGCCGTGGGCTTTGCCTTGGCCGACGCAGGTCTAGCTGAGGAAATCGTAATGGTGGATTTGGATGGTGCACGTGCGCAGGGCGCTGCCAAAGACATCGCCCACGGTGTGCCCATGATGCGCCCCGTGGATGTACACGCCGGAGACTATGGAGAAATAACAAAATCTGACTTGGTAATCCTTACCGCTGGTGCAAATCAGAAGCCCGGGCAAACCCGCACGGATTTGGCAGGACATAATCGTGTAGTGGTGGAATGTGCCTGCCGGGAAATCGCCCACTTTGCCCCGGACTGCGTGTTGCTGGTGGTAACTAATCCAGTAGACATGCTTACCAGTATAGCAGCAAACGCCTGCTCCTTTCCCCGTGGCCGTATCATGGGATCGGGTACAGTGCTGGATTCCATGCGCTTTCAGGCCATGATCGCCGCACGCACGGGCGTAGATGCCCGAGACGTACACGCATGGGTGCTGGGCGAGCACGGTGACAGTGAAGTTCCCGCATGGAGTGTAGCCCGAGTAGGCGGATTGCCCATTGACGAATTCTGCCGTCTGAGCGGAGACTGCTGCGAAGAACTAGAAGCGCATCTGCGGGCAGATTTTGACAGCCAGGTACGAGAT
>JAHZHZ010000002.1:0-6688 GCA_019419995.1 Clostridiales bacterium | reverse complement strand
CCAGGGGAAAGGCGCCACCAGTCATGCAGTAGCGGTGGCTGTCCGGCGCATTGCGGAAGCAGTGCTACGGGATGAGCATTCGGTGCTCACCGTCTCCTCTCCTCTACATGGAGAGTGCGGCCTATGGGATGTGGCTCTAAGTTTGCCCTGCGTAATAGGCCGCGGTGGTATAGAGCGAATTCTGCCCTTGCGCCTGACTGCTGAAGAACAGTATCAGTTGGAACAGAGCGCCCAAACCATAAAAGAAACGGTACTGCAAGCAAATCTGCAACCGGTGTAAGCTCGCATATATAAAAATAAAAGAAGCGAAGCTGTGCTTCGCTTCTTTTCGCGGATGTTTTCCTTCATTTTTCCAGGATTTCCACTGCCCGTTTGAGGGAATCGCGGATAGAAATGTGCTGAGGACAAACTTCTTCGCATTGGCCACACTCCACACAAGCAGAAGCCCGGCTCAGCTGGTGGCCATCGGTGTTCCATTCATACTTGCTGCGGGCGAGCTCCAGATTATTAAAGCGCAGATACATGTTCAGCGCCTGGAAACAGCCCGGAATGGGAATATTCTGAGGACAACCCTTGACGCAATACTCACAGGCTGTGCAAGGCACGGTATCCATGGAATTGAGAATCTCCCGAGCCCTTTCAATGACGGCATATTCCTCCTTGTCCATGGGTCTGAAGTTGGACATGTGCGCCAGGTTATCCGCCATCTGATCGGTATTGGACATGCCTGAGAGCACAGTAAGCACACCATCCAGCGAAGCTGCAAAGCGCAGCGCCCAGCTGGCGGGGGATTCGCCCGGACGAAGCTCATTCATCAGCTTCACCACTTCTTCCGGCGGTGCCGCAAGATTTCCACCCTTAACCGGTTCCATAATGATCACGGGCTTGCCGTGGCGGCGAGCCACTTCGTAGCACTTGCGGGACTCAACATAGGGATTTTCCCAATCGAAATAGTTAATCTGCAGCTGCACAAATTCCATCTCAGGATGGGCATTGAGGAGCTGATCCAGCACATCTGCCTTGTCGTGGAAGGAAAAGCCCAAATGCCGGATCAGTCCCTCTTTCTTGCGCTCGGCCAGAAAATTCCAGATTCCGTAATCATCAAAATAATGAGTACGATGCTCACCCAGATTGTGCAACAAATAGAAATCAAAATAGCCTGCACCCGTGCGTTCTAAAGAAGTGTAGAACATCTGCCGAGCCTCTTCCGCATTATTGGCGCCCGACCAGGCGGGCAGCTTGGTGGCCAGATAGAAACTCTCCCGGGGATGACGATCTACCAGGCAAATCTTAGCCGCTCGTTCAGAGGCGCCGAAGCCGTAACCATAGGCGGTATCAAAATACGTAAATCCCTTTTCCAGAAACATATCCACCATTTTGCTGGTCTGGGGAAGGTCAATTTCCCCATCCTTCTGGGGCAGGCGCATCAGGCCAAAGCCCAGTTTGGGAATGCTTTTTACAAATTCCTCGTTCATACTCCGCCTCCATTGATGTGATATCGTGTAACTTTATTATATCAAATGCACTCCTCCTTGCGCAAGTGCATTGGGACTGATATAATTATTTTAAGGAGGGATAGGGGCATGCGACTGGATAAAGCGCTTTCACTGACGGGATACACCCGTTCCGAGGCGAGAAACATCATCGCCCGGGGCCGGGTACAGGTGAACGGACAAGTTGTTCGGGATGCAGGCATGGCCGTAGAAACTGGTCAGGTACTGCTGGATGGCGCACCGCTGAATGCCCAGCAAGAATTGTATCTGATGATCAATAAACCCTCTGGCGTAATCACCGCCACTCAGGACCTCCGCCTGCCTACAGTGTTATCTCTACTGCCGGAAGCCCTACAGCGACGTAAAATCGGCCCTGTGGGCCGTCTGGATCGGGATGTAACCGGCCTGGTGCTGCTCACTACTGATGGGCAACTGGCGCATCGGCTGATTTCTCCCCGTTGGAAGGCGGAAAAATGTTACCGCGCCACCTGTGAAGGGGCGCTGACCCCATTAGACGTTCAGGCCTTTGCCTCCGGAATACGCCTGAGCGACTTTACGGCCCAACCCGCACAATTGAACATTCTTCAGTGTGGCGAGCACTCGGTGGCAGATGTTATTCTCACAGAGGGCAAATTTCATCAGGTCAAGCGCATGTTTGCGGCAATAGGGCATCCATTGATTAATTTGCACCGACTTCGTATCGGATGTGTAACCCTGGATGAAGACCTCGCTCCCGGTCAGTTCCGCCATCTCAGAGCGGATGAACTGTCTGGTCTGCGTGCCTTGACTAATCTCAATCAGGAGTAGAAAAATGACAGAGCATTACTATACCCCCAATCCCGCTGTCGCCCACGACGAGCGAACGGTTACCTTTGAAGTGCTGGACCAGCGACTCAGCTGCATTACTGATGCGGGCACCTTTTCCCGAGACGGTTTGGATATGGGCACTCGAATTCTTTTGGAAGCGCTCCCAAAAATGTCGGGCCGCGTTCTGGATCTGGGCTGTGGGTGGGGTCCCGTAGGTGTTGCACTGGGGGGAAAATACCCTCATTTGGAATTGTGGCTCAGCGACATCAATTCGCGGGCTGTGGAGCTGGCAGAACGCAACCTGCGGCAGAATGGCGTTACAAATGCCCAGGTAGTTCAGGGCGACGGTTTCGAAAGTCTTGAGGGGCTCTTTGATGCCATCGTGTTCAATCCACCTATTCGAACAGGCAAACAGGTGATCTACGATCTCTTTGCTCAGGCGGCAAGACGACTAAAACCCGAGGGTGCGCTGTACATCGTAATCCGCAAACAGCAGGGAGCAGAATCAGCCCAGAGATATCTGGAAACAATTTTTGAACAGGTAGAACGCATCGCTCGGGAAAAGGGCTACTGGATTCTGTGCTGTTCGATCCCGAAATCAACAGTACATCCAGTTCCATAACCGTGCGCTTCAAAAGTCATACTTGCACCTCAGATTGGCTGGACTGCCACTAAGAAAACAAAAATCAAAATACTCCCTCCCGCATCTCTGCGGGAGGGAGTTTAGGTTAAATTAGAATCGAATGCGAATGCGTTTCTTCCGGACATCGGAAGGTTCCGAAGTGCCCGGAACCACGGGAGACAACGGACCCTCCGCAGGCACAGGGTTCACAGGGGTTTTCACATCCACAACCGCAGAAGCCATGCCTTCGTCATCAAAACCATCCCGATGCATGCCAGCAGCCTCTTTCATCATTTCAATTTCCCGAGATTTCATTTTTTCACCGTTGAACAGATCGTAGAGTACTGGGACCACGAACAGGGTCATCAGCGTGGCGTAAATCAATCCTCCAATGGTGACTACCGCCATGGGCTGCATCATCTCCGCACCCATACCCCGCGCCAGAGCCATGGTGCTCATACCCAGAATGGTGGTCAACGCCGTCATCAGGATGGGTCTCAAGCGAATTCTGCCAGTTTCCACCAAGGCCTCTCGCTTGGACATTCCGGCAATACGCATCTGATTGACGCTATCAATAAACACGATGCCGTTATTCACCACCACGCCCGAGAGCACCAGGAACCCAACCATGGAAATGATGGAAAGATCCATGTTGGTGATCAGCAATGCCAACAAGCCGCCCGTAAAGGCCAGAGGAATGGTGAACATGACGATAATAGGCGATTTAAAGGACTGGAACTGCGCCACCATGATCAGGAAAATAAACAGCACGGCGATACCCAGCATGGTTATCAAATCGCTCATATAGCCCATCACGGATTCATTTTCGCCGCCCAGGGAAATGGAGCAGCCCTCCGGCGGCTGATAATTTGCCAGCAGCTTCTCCAAATCGCGACTCACCAGGTTGGCACTATAGCCCTGGGCGATTTCAAAACTGACGCTCACAGTGCGCCGCTGGTTTTCGCGCCTGATGCTGGATAGGCTCTCTCCCTCAGAAATTTGGGCAATATCGCCGATACGCACCAGCTTACTCTCCTCAGCAGTTTCCACCTCAATTTCCATATCTTCAATGTCTTCCGGTGTGAGATTGCTGTTGCGATCTTCGGAAACATAGAGGGTATAGTCCCGTCCATCCAATGTAGCGCTGGTCAATTCGGCAGCACCATAAAGGCGCTGGGCCACATACTGATACACCTGGGCCACGGACAGGGAATTGTCACTGGCCAACTCGCGGTCCACCGTGACAATGATCTTGGGTTCTGTGGTCTCAGAGCCATCGTCGATATCCTGTGCTCCCGGTACCTGTTCACAGAGTTGTGCCACTTCCCGAGCCGCTGTACGCAGGTTTTCAATATCTTCCCCGCTGATATTGATGCTGATGCCCTGCCCAGCGAAAGCACTCAAATCCATGGTACTTTCCTGTACGCTGAGTACGGCCCTCTCACCATCCGCCCACTGAGCCGCAGCTGCACGCATATCAGCGGCAATTTCAGCATTACTGCGCCCCGCCTCGGGATCCACCAAAACATAGTAGCTAAAACTATCTCCGCCACCTACAGAAGACATCAGTGACATGCTGGAACCCCGAGTGAGGGCCACATCTACCACTGCATCGATTTGCATCATGGCGTTCATGATTTCCAAAGCTTCCGACTCCTGCTGAGACTGGGGAATCTGAGCATCCTCAAAACTCAGAGTGACACTCATTTGTTCGGAATTGACGCTGGGCATGAATGAAATGGGCATATTCATCACTTGTGCACCAGAATACACCAGCAGCGCTATCGCCATCAGTAACACCACAGGTTTAAAGCGCAGAGCGCCTCGAAGCAGGCGGGTATAGACCCGCTGCACCGCTTCAAAAATTCGATGCCGCCGGGGTTTGCTGCGCTTGAACAGCGTGGCAGAGAAACAGGGAACCACCGTCATAGCCACTAACAGACTCGCTAGCAGGGAGAAGGCAATTGTGAGCCCCATGTCACTAAACAAGTCCCGAGCCATACCCTCCACAAAGATAACCGGCAGGAAAACACAAATGGTGGTGAGGGTGGACGCGAACAGCGCGCCTGCCACCTGATTGACGCCCCGAATGCTGGCGGTGAGAATAGGTAATCCCTCTTCGTCCCGCAGTCTGTATATATTTTCAATGGACACAATCGAGTTATCCACCAGCATACCCACGCCCAACGCCAATCCCGACAAGGACATGACGTTGAGGGTAATCCCTGTAAAGTACATGCAGACGAAGGCCACTACCACACTGGCTGGAATGGACAGCGCCACAATCAGTGTAGGCTGCCAGTCCATCAAAAACAGCAGCAACACCAAAATGGCCAGCACGCCGCCGGAAACCAGATTGTCCAGCACAGAATCTACGATCAGATTGATATAATCGCCCTGATTCATCATTTCCGTCACATGCAGGCGCGGATTTTCCGCCATCAACGCCTCGCTTTCGGCGCTGATATTCTCTGCCACTTCTGCGGTGGAGGCTGTAGATTGTTTTTCAAAGGATAGCATGATGCCGCTCTCACCATTCACCAAAGTGAACAGATCCGCGCTGTTGTCGCTGATTTGCACATCAGCCACATCTAAAAGTCGCACATCATCCACCGTTTCCAACCCCAGAGAGAACAGCTTCACCTGCTTAAGCTCCTCCAGGGAGGCAAATTGCGGACCTACGCTCACCAGATAGAGGTCATCACCATTGGACACATAGCCAGCCGGCAGGTCTAGATTTTGAGACCCCAGTATGCTGGAAACGGTCTGCACAGTGATAATACCGTCGATGCCTGCGTTTTCCAGAGCCTCATCCCGGTTATCATGAAACTCCTTCATGGCAGCAGAAAGCTCGTCTTCAGCATCTCGCAGCGCCGAAGATGCCTGGCTGAATCCGCTCTCGGCCTTCTTCCGCGCATCCACCAACTGTTGCCGGGCAGCCGCTAAATCCGTATCCTCGTCTATTCCCTCGATCATCCCACCGGGAAGAATGCCCTGATTTAGTTTGGAGAGCATGTCATCCATCTGAGCAATTCCCGCCTCCAGCTGGGCCACTGCAGCCTGTGCCTGTGCGTACTGTGCTTCCAGAGCCTCGCCGTCAGAAATCATCAAGTAGGCTTGATATGCCTCGCTGGCCTTGATCTGGGCAATTTGCTGGTCCAGCTGCGCAATTTGAGCTACCAGCTGTTCCCGGGTTCCGCCCCCTTCAATTTCCTGTGTCAGCTCTGCAATTTCTTCATCCAACTCTGCAATGCGTTCATCGCAGGCGGCAATCTGCGCCCGAGCGGCTTCAATGCGGCTCTCTACGCTGGTTTCGCCATCTTCCACCAGAGCCAGGGATTCCCTGGCTTCCTCCAGAGCTATGTTCTGTTCGTTCAGGGTCTCCCGCAAACTGTCGTGGCGGGCAGAGAGCCTCTCCACTTCCCCCTGCGCCGCTTCCAACTGCACCTGCGTGCGGGCCAGTTCTTCCCGCAACTCTTCCAGGGTTTCTCCGCTATCTTCCGCATGGGCCACGCCACCAAGCAACCTATCTAACAGCACAAATTGCTGATCTTCCTCTTCCACTTCATCCGGCGTCGTTTCCAAAGCAGGCATGGGCGTAATTGCAGATCCCACCACCGGTATAGTAGAAGTGCCCTGTACATCTGTGACAGGCAAAGATTCCCCCTGTTCCACTTCGGCAGTTGCCTGTGTCATCATTTCCGCCGTAGTCGTCGCTTCCGCTGTAGCCGTCGCTTCCACCGTAGCCGTCGCTTCCGCTGTAGCC
>JAHZHZ010000019.1 GCA_019419995.1 Clostridiales bacterium | reverse complement strand
CATCCGCTCTCGCAGATGCTCTGATCTTTCTCTCTGTATCGTTTTCAAGGATCGCACCGCCGCTCTCGCGACAACATGTGATATTATAGCAACTAATGCGAATTCTGTCAATAGATTTTGGTAAGTTTATCTGGAAATAACACAAAACTGTGTTTTTTCGTCACATCATATTGTCATATACGAACATTGCAGTGTCACACTTCCGTAATATCGGTCATTTCACAAACGTTATGCGCGTACTATCTTTATAATGTTCGGGTCTATTTTTTTGGATTTCCTGAAAAAAAGTTCTTGACAAA
Organism: Clostridiales bacterium; assembly: GCA_019419995.1. GTDB lineage: Bacteria > Bacillota > Clostridia > Christensenellales > Aristaeellaceae > SFTH01. The sequence continues at coordinate 46,584 of JAHZHZ010000019.1, read as the reverse complement.
GTGATTTTCTCCGCTTATAATCATGCCAACAAGCAAAGCAAACCAGTGAGTAAGAGGAGTACCACGGTGCGCATGGCGTTCAGAGAGTCGCAGGCGGTGAGATTGCGGCAGTCGTGTCCGGGGGAATGGGCTTACGAGGGCGGTCGAAAGTCGAGAGACAAGTAGCAACCGACGGGTTCCGCGCCCGTTATCAGAGCGGCTCATATAATATAAAAATAGTATGAGAAAGCGAGCGGATGCGTCAAACGCATCAACTTGGGTGGCACCGCAGGTTATCCTGTCCCAAATATTTGGGACAGGTTTTTTATTTTATCCTGAATTCGGAGGCATGCAATATGAAGACAAGGCTTGATTTTCGATGGCGAATTTTTGCGCGCAATGTTTTATCTTAACCCTGTCGATAGCACGAATTTTTATAATGAAAAGGAGAATTTCAAAATGAAAAAGCTCACTTGCCTTTTGATCGTCGCCATTCTCACCATAGCCTTCGCCGCTTCCGCCCTGGCCGTTCCGGTAATCGGCATCAGTCAGTATGGAGAACACGCCTCCCTGGATAACTGCCGTGAGGGATTCTTGCAGGGATTAACCGATGCCGGACTCGTGGAAGGTGAAGATTATGAAATCATCTATCAGAATGCCGGTTTTGACAACGCCATTGCCACTCAGATTGCCCAGAGTTTTTCGGCAAATAACGTGGCACTGATGTGCGGCATCGCCACTCCCTCGGCTACTGCCTGCTTTGCTGCCGCAGAGGATAAGGATATTCCCGTGATTTTCACGGCCATTACTGACCCGGTGCAGGCAGGTCTCGCGGAGGGCAACATCACCGGCACCAGTGATAAATTGCCCGTAGAAGCCCAGTTGGATCTGATTCGCCAGCTCCAGCCCGATGCGAAGACTATTGGTATCATCTACACCACCAGTGAGCCCAACTCTGTTTCCGCCATCGCTGAGTATGAGGAAAAGGCTGGCGAATACGGCTTCACCATCGAAGCGCTGGGCGTAACGGCACAGTCCGAAGTCACACAAGCCGCAGATACGCTGATCGGCAAGGGCGTGGACTGTCTGTCCAATCTGACGGACAATAATGTGGTAGGTGTACTCAGCTCCGTGCTAGAAAAGACGGATGAGGCCGGTATTCCCGTATATGGAAGCGAAATTGAGCAAGTTAAATTGGGCTGCGTTGCCTCTGCCGGAATTGAATATGTAGAACTTGGCCGACAGACAGGACGCATGGCCGCCAAAATTCTCACTGGCGAATCCAGCGCTTACGATATGGATTACGAAACCATCAGTGAATACGGTATCTACATTAATTCCGAGGCCATGGCAAACTTTGGCATTGAGCTTCCCGACAGCCTTACAGAAAAGGCCATCGAAGCCTCCGAAGCCTGAAACCAATTCTCTTGTCCGACTGGCGCAGCAGCGCCCGTCGGACGAATCCTACAGTGAAGGAGCCGGAAGTTATGAACGTATTGCTCGATCTCGCCGTGAGCACCGCCACGCAGGGACTGATCTACGCGCTGCTCTCTTACGGAATATTTATTACCTATAAGATACTAGATTTTCCCGATCTTAGCGTAGACGGGAGTTTTCCTTTGGGCGCGGCCGTATCGGCGGTGTTGCTGGTTCAGGGTGTGGATCCCTTTGTAACGCTTTTAGCCGCTCTGGGAACCGGAGCCATCGCCGGATTAATAACGGGATTGATTCACGTGCGCTTGAAAGTACGAGATCTGCTGGCAGGTATCATCACCATGACCGCCTTGTTCTCCATCAATTTACAGATTGCCGGCTCGAATCTGGCGGTAGACCGCTCCTTCGATACCATTTTTACCAGTGCTCCGGTCATGGCACTCTTTGGTGGAATGTCGCTGATGTATAGAAAACTGGTCGTTTCTCTCATTCTTGCATTGATCTTTAAAGTGCTTTTAGATCTATTTTTCTCCACCAAATGCGGCATGCTGCTTCGTGCCACGGGCAATAACGCCACCGTAGTCACCTCTCTAGCCATAGACCAGGGACGAATGAAGATTCTCGGCCTCGTCATCGCCAATGCCCTGGTAGCTCTCTGTGGTGCAGTAGTCTGCCACGAACAGCGCTCCTTCTCCAGCACCATGGGTACCGGCCAGATGGTCTTTGGTCTGGCCACCGTAATTATCGGAACCACAATCTTTAAGAAGATGAGTTTTGTCAAGGGAACCACCGCCGCCATCTGCGGCAGCATTCTCTACAAGGCCTGCATTCAAGTTGCCATCAGCCTGGGCCTTCCGGCCAATCTGCTGAAGTTGGTGACCGCCGTGCTGTTCTTGCTGATCCTCGTCATCGGCAACGGACACAGGAGGAGGGTGAGACCAAATGCTTGAATTAAAGAATATCACGAAAATCTACAATCAGGGCTCCGTAACTGAATCCTGTCTGTTTAAAAACTTTAACCTGACGGTGGGCAACGGAGATTTTGTATCTATTGTAGGCAGCAATGGCAGCGGTAAAACCTCCATGCTGAATATCATCTGCGGCAGCATCCCTGTAGAGGGTGGTCAGGTGATCATCGACGGTCAGGATATCACCCGTTCTGCGGATTACAAACGCTATGCCCGCATCGGGCGCATATTTCAAAACCCCGCCATGGGAACCTGTCCTGATCTGACCATGCTGGAAAATTTGTCTCTGGCGGACAATAAGGGCAAGCCATTCGGTCTGAGTCGCGCCGTATCCCGGAGGCGAATCGACTTTTTCCGGGAACAACTTTCTTCCCTGCATCTGGGGCTGGAAGACAAGCTGCACGTGAAAATGGGAGCCCTCTCCGGAGGCCAACGACAGGCTGTAGCCCTGCTGATGGTCACGCTGTCCCCGCTGGACTTTCTGATTCTGGACGAGCACACTGCCGCTCTGGACCCACACACAGCCGAAATCATTATGGAGTTGACGGATAGAGTGGTTCAGGAAAAGAAGTTGACTGCCATGATGGTCACGCACAACCTGCGCTACGCAGTGGAATATGGCAATCGCATGCTGATGATGGATCGTGGACAGATCGTGCTGGACATCTGTGGAGATCAAAAGAAGAATACCCAAATCGAAGACCTGCTGGATATTTTTAACCGCATAAGCATTGAATGTGGCAACTGAGAACCAGCTGTTTATCCATCCACAGGAGCTCCTGCCGCTTGCAGGGGCTCCTTAAATTGAGCTAATTATCATAGAATTTGGTAAATATTCACAATGATCGAACAATAGGCGCGTATGATATTGATCTGTCAGGAGGAATAATGACATGAAAAGAGATAATGGGTTTCGCGTGATTCTCACAGCAATGTTTGCTTCCATGGTGTGTGTAAGCACGATTTGCATCCAGATCGCTTCCCCCATGGGAGGATACATCAATTTAGGGGATGCATTGGTGCTGATGAGTGCTCTTCTGCTTGGACCGGTATATGGCGCAATAGCGGCAGGCCTCGGCTCTGCACTGGCGGACATCATCACCGGTTACGCTTACTATGCGCCGGGAACACTAATCATTAAAGCGGCCACAGCCATAACGGCAGCGCTACTATTGCGCGCATTGAACCGCCACTGCACAAAATTGCCCCAGACACTGCGCTTTATAATTGCCGGTATTCCCGGTGAAATTCTCATGGTGTTGGGATATCTGTTCTATGCCTGGATATTCTTAAGTTATGGATCAGGCGCCATCGCCTCCGTTCCAGGCAATATGGTACAAGCAGCAGCAGGCATTGTGATTTCGTCCTTTTTAACTCCGCTGATTGCTCGGCCCAAGGAGATTCGCGATCTGCTGGCAAAATTCCATCAAAAATGAATATAGCCCCTGTTTTTTGCGCAGCAGGATTAGCTTCAAACAGTTCTCCTTCAGTCACATTGTTAGCTCAGCAATGTTGCGTTTCTTTAAATAGTATGCTACAATACCAATCATGCAAAAAGATGTGAAAGGATGAGGACAGGCATGGCCGACCGAGAAAAGCGCCGTGTAAAGCTGACAGACATTGCTGCGCGAACAGGCTTTACCGTGGGCACAATCTCCAAGGCTCTTCAAAACAAGGAGGGAATTTCTCCTGAAACGCGCAAGAGCATCATTAAGGCCGCCCGGGAAATCGGCTATATCGCCAACGCACAGGCAGGCGGATTGCGCTCAGGTTCCAGCAAGACCATCGCCATCATTGTCAGTGATATCGCCAATCCTCTCTTTGCAATAGAGATTAAAATCTGCGTGGAGGAATTGGAGAAACGAGGCTATCAGGCCATTGTCATGGGCACGGAAGAATGTCCTGAGCGTGAGGAAAAGGCCATCATCTCCGCGCTGAGTAAAAATGTGGACGGTGTACTTCTATGCCCCAGTCAGCGTTCCACCTCCGGCATTGAGCTTCTCAAACAAAATGGAATGCCCTTTGTACTCATGGGCCGCCGGTTTGAAAATTCCGATGAGGATTATGTAGTATGCGATGACGAATTGGGCGGATATCTGGCCGGGCGTCACCTTACTGAACTGGGCCACCGGCGCACACTGGTGATCACGGCCGGACCGTACATCTCCAGTTCCCGGGAACGCTTGCAAGGGTTTGAGCGCGCCATGGGCGAGGCTAATATCTCAGTAGATCCGGATCTGATCCTTCAGTCCGATGCGTCGGCGTATAATTCCAGTGAAATGATCAATGCTCTGCTGGAGAAGCACAAAGATTTCACCGCCATTTTCTCCTTCAGTGATTACATCGCCTGGGAAATCATTTATACGCTCAACAGCCGTGGCATCCGGGTTCCTGAAGATATCTCTGTGGTAGGTTTTGACGACGTACAGTCTCACATGTGCTTTCCTCCGCCGTTAACCACTGTACACTTTCCCAAGCGAACCATCTCCACAAAGTCGGTGGAATTACTGCTGAATCGGATTGCTCATCGAAACGATCCTCCTGCGCAGCTGGTACTCAATACCCACCTGGTCGTTCGCGAAACCACGGCCGCCCCCGCTGCCGACCCCTTTCTCAGACTAACCTACAAATAAGTTCGTTACCCCACCGTTTTTACCCCATGTTCGATTGACATTTGATCGACCATGGGGTATTATAATTTGTGGTCGTTTCACTAACAGACCACAAGATATTGCGACAGGTGATGAAAATGCAGGTTAAAAAGAGAAACGGAAATGTTGTGGAATACGAGCGGGAATTTATTGTGCGTGCAGTAACTCTGGCTGCGGCCGCCGCGGGCGAACATGATGATGAAGCCGTCCAGCGGGTGGTCAGTGGAGTTGAAGCCAAGCTCAGAAGCCGCAATGAAGAAATTGTAGATATTGAAACCATACAGGATTATGTGGAAGAATCACTGTTTGATCAGGGACGCTTTAAGACCGCAAAAGCTTACATCCTCTACCGCATGGACAAAGAAAAAACCCGCGGCGTAAGCGAGTGGAAAGAGGGTCTGCTCTCCCGTGATTTTCTTTCAAAATATAAACATGCGCCCAATCCCATGGGTGAATTGGGTTCCTTTGTATATAGCCGCACCTATTCTCGCTACATTTCCAGCTTAAACCGCCGGGAATTCTGGTGGGAGACTGTGCGCCGGGCCGTTGAATACAACTGCTCCCTGACCCCCACTACCCGGGAAGAAGCAGAAAAACTCTATGATAATGTGTATCACCTGCGCCAGTTTCTCTCTGGGCGCACCCTTTGGGTGGGGTCTACTCCAGTTTCAGAGGCCTATCCCATGGCCAATTACAATTGTGCCTTTGAGGTAATTGACGATTACCACGCCTATCACGATCTGTTCTATCTGCTCATGGTGGGCAGCGGCGTCGGTGTGCGGGTACTCAAGTCCGATGCAGAAAAATTGCCTTCCATCCGCACCAATCTGGAAATCATCCATAAAGCCTACAAGCCCCGCCCCAAATCTGAACGTCTCGAATATACCTGTCTGAGCTTTTCCGGAGATACCGCAACTCTGGCCATCGGCGATTCCAAGGAGGGATGGGCACAGGCCATCGAACACTACTTTGACATTCTGTCCAATTCGGAATACGCCAAGATCCGGAAAATCGTCGTAGAATACGATTCCATTCGTCCGCGTGGAGAACGTCTGAAAGTGTTTGGCGGTACGGCCAGCGGCTATGAATCCATGCTTGCCATGCTGGATAAGATTCATCATCTCATTGCATCCGCAGGACTCCGCAACGGCAGCATCCGTACAAAGCTGCGTCCCATCGATCTATTGGATATTGCGAATATCATCGGTGAAAACGTGGTATCCGGCGGTGTTCGCCGCACATCGGAAATTGGTCTGATCGATCAGGACGACACCGAATGTATTCAGGCCAAAAGCAAGCTTTATCGCCAGATCGATGGACGCTGGCAGATCGATAAGAGCATTGCTCACCGCCAGATGAGTAACAATTCTATTTTCTATCGACATAAGCCTACCCGGGAACAGCTACACTGGAACCTGCAACAGATGCGTCACTCCGGTGAACCTGGTTGGATCAATGAAGCTGCCGGACTTAAGCGCAGGCCAAACTTCTGCGGATGCAATCCCTGCGGGGAAATTCTGTTGGATAGTCACGGGTTATGCAACCTCACCACCGTCAACGTCATGGCCTTTGTGCAGGACGGAAAGCTCAATGAAGCGGAACTGCTGGAAGCCCAGCGAATGAGCGCTCGTGCAGGTCTTCGAATGACCTGCCGTGAATTGGAAATGCACCGCTGGAATCTGGTGCAGCAAAGGGATCGCCTGCTGGGCTGCTCCCTCACCGGCTGGCAGGACATGGTCAACGCTGTCAACCTTAGCCGGGAAGATCAGGCCGAATTGCTGGAGAAACTGCGCAAAGCCGCCCATGATGCAGCGCGGAAGATGGCCGACGCACTCGGCTTGAATGCACCACTGCTGGTAACCACCGTCAAGCCGGAAGGTACGCTGTCTCTGCTGCCCACCGTGTCCAGTGGCATACACTACTCCCACGCCCCCTATTACGTGCGCCGCATCCGCATTTCCGCCACAGACCCCCTTTGCCGCGTCTGCGAAGATCTGGGCTATCCTGTATTCCCCGAGGTAGGTCAGGACGCGGAAACCTGCCGGACAAAAGTGATTGAATTCCCCGTAAAAGCGCCGGAAGGTCGTGTCAAATCCGATGTATCCGCCATCGAGCAGTTGGAGAACTATAAGATGTTCATGGATCATTACGTGGATCACAACTGTTCCATCACCGTGCATGTGCGGGAAAACGAATGGGACCAAGTGGAAGAATGGGTTTGGAACCACTGGGATGACGTGGTAGCCCTGTCGTTCCTGAGTTATGATGAAAACTTCTACGAGTTGTTGCCTTATGAGGCCATCAGCCAGGAGGAATATGAAGCACGCAGAGAAAAGATGCGGCCTTTCAATCCCTCCCTGATTTCAAAATATGAGCACGAAGAGACGGAATTGGACATCGGAGGCGCAGATTGTGCCAGCGGTGTATGTCCAGTGCGTTGAAAAGTAGATCGAATTTAAAAACAGTCTCGGGCCGGGAGGCAAAGTACCTGGCCCGGGGCTGCATTTTATGGAGATTTTCCTCACAATCTCCAATGGAAAGCGTTAAAAGTTTACATTTTAAGCTTTCCATTTGTTTTAAAATATCGTATAATAAATATGTATGATTATTATAATCCGTGGGCATGGACTCGCGGATATCAACGGAGGGAAAAGACATGGCTATCATTGATAAAATCAAGGCAAAGGCAAAGGCGGACATGAAGCACATCGTATTGCCCGAGGGCGACGAACCCCGTACGGTGCAGGCGGCAGCCAAGATCGTAGAGCAGGGTTTGGCTAAGCTTACGCTGCTGGGCAATCCTGAAAAGATCCGCGAGGTTGCCAATGGCATTTCCCTGGAAGGCATCGAAATCATCGATCCTGCCACCAGCGATAAATGCGCCGAGTACGCCTCTACGCTTTACGAGTTGCGCAAGGCTAAGGGAATGACTGAAGAAAAGGCCGCCGAAACCGTCAAGGATCCCATGTACTACGGAATCATGATGGTCAAGAGTGGAGCAGCAGATGGACTGGTCTCCGGCGCCATTCATTCCACTGGCGACATGCTGCGCCCGGCCCTGCAGATCATCAAATCCAAGCCCGGTATCAAGACCGTTTCCTCCTGTTTCCTGATGGAGAGCCCCAACCGTGAATATGGGGATAACGGCATCATGATTTTCGCGGATTGCGCCGTGAATATCGATCCTGACGCCGAAGCTCTGGCCAACATCGCTCTGGGTGCAGCCGAATCTGCCCGTGCGCTGGCCGGCATCGAGCCCCGTGTCGCCATGCTTTCCTTCTCCACCAAGGGTTCTGCCAAGCACGATCAGGTGACCAAGGTGCAGGAAGCCACCCGCATTGCCCATGAAATGGCGCCGGACCTGATGCTGGACGGCGAACTTCAGCTGGATGCCGCTCTGGTAGAAAAAGTTGGCCAGCTCAAAGCACCCGGCAGTGCAGTGGCCGGCAAGGCCAACACGCTGGTCTTCCCCTCTCTGGAAGCGGGCAACATCGGCTACAAGCTGGTGCAGCGTCTGGGCAATGCTGAAGCCTATGGCCCCATTCTGCAGGGCATTGCCAAGCCCTGCAACGATCTTTCCCGCGGCTGCTCTGTGGAAGACATCGTCGCCACCGTGGCCATCACTGCGGCTCAGGCTCAGGGTTAATCTGCCAGGCATTATCCGCGCCGCAGACAGAACTGCGGCGCGGCCATAAAATACGAGAACGGAGAATAGTACTATGAAAATTCTGGTCATCAACGCCGGTTCCTCCTCCCTGAAGTATCAGTTGATCGATATGGACAACGAGTCCGTCATCGCCAAGGGTCTGGTGGAACGCATCGGTACCGTGGATCCCAAATCCAACATCACCCACAAGTATAACGGCAAGAAATACGAGGCCGAAATCGACAAGCTGGGCGACCATAACGCCGCCATGGAGCTCGTGCTCAAGACCCTGACGGATAAGGATCTGGGTGTCATTAAGAGCCTTACGGAGATTGGCGCTGTGGGCCATCGCGTACTGCACGGCGGCGAAAAGTTCACCGCTTCCTGCCTGATCGACGATGCGTGCATCGCCGCCATCGAGGAAAACATTCCCCTGGGCCCCCTGCACAATCCTGCCAACCTCATGGGCATCCGTGCCTGTCAGAAGGTTCTGCCGAATGTGCCCCAGGTAGCGGTATTCGACACCGCTTTCCATCAGACCATGCCGCCCAAGGCCTTCCGCTATGGTCTGCCCAACCACTATTACACCGACCTGCACATGCGCAAGTATGGCTTCCACGGCACTTCTCACCGCTTCATCGCCGGCCGTGCCACGGAACTGTTTGGAGAAAACAAGAAGGTTATCATCTGCCATCTGGGCAATGGTTCTTCCCTGTCCGCTTGCGTAAACGGCAAGTGTGTGGACACCACCATGGGCATTACGCCGCTGGATGGCCTGCTGATGGGCACCCGCTGCGGCACGCTGGATCCGGCCTGTGTGGAATTTATCGCCAACACTGAGAACAAGAGCGTATCTGAAGTTCTCAACATGATGAACAAGAAGAGCGGCCTTGTGGGACTGACTGGTTCTTCCGATATGCGCGACGTAACCAAGAGGATGGATGACGGCGACGAAAACGCCAAGCTGGCCATTGACATGTGGACCTACACGGTGCAGAAGTACATCGGCTCCTATATCGCTGCAATGAACGGCTGTGATGCCATCATCTTTACCGCAGGCATCGGTGAAAACCACATCCGTGCCCGCAAGTGGGTGTGCGAAGGCCTTTCTTACTTCGGCATCAAGATCGACGACGAGCGCAACAACTGCGCCGGCGAGGAGCGCAAAATTTCCACCGATGATTCTCGCATTCAGGTTTGGGTCATTCCCACCAACGAGGAATTGGCCATCGCTCGGGATACACTGGAAATTTCTACGAAAAAATAACTTTACAAAATTGCCCGGAGCGTATATAATATCTGAGGTTAGGGGGAAAAAGCTTTGTCAGCTATGCTGGATGTCTCCAACGCACTGAAGAATCCTGGTCAGGTTTATGCCTTTTCGGTAGAGTCTGAACTGGATGAATTGGAAGTGCTGGGCGATCTGGTGCGATTTGAGGACATTGTCGCCAGTGGCGAATTCTTCGGCACCGGTGAGCGCGTCAGTATCAAGGGGCAAGTTTCTGCGACGGTGGTATCCCGTTGCGCCAAGTGCCTTGAACCGGTGGCTCTCAAGCTCGCCGCGGAGATTGATTCGCTCTTTGCGCGACAAGCTGACCCTGAAGACCCGGATCTATATACCTTTGAAGGTTCAAAGGTCGATCTCACCGATGCCGTTCGGGATGCATTGCTGCTGGAAATGCCCTATCGCTTTCTGTGCAGCGAGGACTGCAAAGGGCTCTGCCCTATCTGCGGCATCAATTTGAATCTGGGCACCTGTACATGCCAGGAGGGCGCCATCGCTACGAACCCCTTTTCGGCATTAAAAGCGTTAGTGGAAAACGATGAGGAGGTGTAACTATGGCCACTCCGAAAGGAAAAGTCTCCAAGGCGAGAAGAGATTCCCGTCGCAGCGCTCATTGGAAGCTGTCCATGCCGGGCATCGTTAAGTGCCCCCGTTGCGGCAAGATGAAGCTGAGCCACCGCGTCTGCAAGGCGTGCGGCTATTATGATGGTCAGGAGATCATCAAGACTGAAGAAGCCAAGTAAGCCTCTCCAGCTTCGATTGAAGGCGCCCACTCCGTTGGAGTGGGCGCCTCTTTTTTATAGAATGTAGTGCGGCTCATCAAACCTGCCGATGCTTCACAAATCGGACTTCGCCAGCGCAGGTAACCCCTACAAATACTGCTTGTATCCTTATACCATGGCATTATCTAAAATCCAAATTCACCTCTGCCCTTAAAAACACTTATTGTGGCTTTGCCCTATAGACATACCTTCCCTGAACCAGAAAGCTCACGCAGAAGAGCAACACTTCCACCAAAATTTTTGCCAAGGCAAGCGGCCAGTTCAGCACAATGTTGAGAAGGTACATAAGCCCATAGTTGGCAGCCAGAATGCACAGAGCCAATCCAGCATACTTAGCAATGGCCCTTCCGAGTTGTTCGCTTCCCTTGAACACCACTCTGCGGTTGATACAGAAGTTTACCGTTGCGCTCACCAGCCGGGCACCTACCACACTTGCCACCAAGGATAGTTCCCTGCCCATTTTCAATGTCAACGCACTGATCAACAGCACCAATACATAATCGATGACGGCGGCCAACAGCGATGAAAGTCCAAATTTGAGTATGCACAGATAGATTTTAAAGGAATCCCTAAACGGATGGAAATGGGAAGACTCGTTATCATTGAGATATACCGTTTCAATAGCCACCTCATGGATGGGCACTCCGGACTGCGCTGCATCCAGAAGCATGTTGATTTCATATTCATACCGCTCACCCGGGACCTTTAAAAAGCGCTCCATGCAACTTCGATCAAAGACTCTCAGGCCCGTTTGAGTATCATATACCTTGGCACCGCTGGCAATGGCAAAGACCTGCCGGGTCACTGCATTGCCCAAACGGCTTCGCAGAGGAACTTCCCCCTCGAAGCGCCTGCTCCCCAGTACCAGGGCTCCAGGATGGGCCTTTGCGGCTTCGTTCACCCTACAGATATCTTCAAATCTGTGTTGTCCATCTGCATCTGCGGTCAAGGCCAATTCGCAGTTGGGCATATTATGGAGTACATACCCGATTGCCGTTTTCAGCGCTGCTCCCTTACCCCGGTTGACCTCATGCCGCAGCAATACACAGAAATCAGGCAGATCATCAAAAATCTCTCTGTATTCCTCGCCACTGCCATCATCCACCACCACCGGACAAAAGCTCATATCGTCCCGAAATTGCTTTAAAAGCTCCAACATTTCCCGTCCGGGCTTATAAGCAGGGATGATCAAAGCCGTCTTCATTTGTCTTCCTCCCTTAGCTGTGGGCAAATCTTGATTTTAATGTTTTTTTCATTATACCCTTTGAATGTAAAAAACAGGCTGTCGACCATTATCATATCCCATCCAATTGTCAATTTTTACCTTAGTGATTTCAAATTCCAGCAATGGGTCATAATAGGTTTGTTCCCAAAATCAACACCGTTCACTTTCCAAACAGCCAAAGTTCGGGAAAGAAATTCACATTTGGAGGGATTTTCATGACCATAGGCATGATACTTTTGATCATTGTGGCGCTATTGATCCTCTTAGGCGTGGGCCAACGGGTATTGGACCGCCTTCGCCTGAATGATAAACTGGCGCTGCTCTTCATCGCGCTGATCATCGGATTGGGCTTTGTGCCGGATATCCGTGTGACAGATGTCTTCGCTTTCAATCTGGGCGGTGCAGTGATTCCTCTGGCCCTTTGCATTTATCTCTTTATTAAGGCAGGTTCCGCATGGGAGCGCTGGCGCTCCATACTAGCCTCCCTGGTAACAGGCGCAGCCATCTTTGCCATCGGGCGCTTCGCGCCGGACGAGCCGGACACCATGATGGTTGATCCACTGATTCTCTACGGGCTGGCAGCGGGACTGATTGCCTACCTGTTCGGACGCTCGCGCCGCTGCGCATTCATTGCTGGTGTCATCGGCATGATGCTCTCCGACACTGCCAACGCCGTCTATGTTTGGAGCCGCGGTGTGCCACAGGATTTTGTGCTGGGCGGCGCAGGCGCCATGGATGGCATTGTAATTGCCGGCCTGCTGGCGGTGCTGCTTGCGGAAATTATGGGTGAAATCATCGAACGCATGAAGCGAGGCACCCATGCTCCCAATCGCAATTTTGAAAACGGAGAATTTGTAAAGGGGGAACATGGGCGATGAAACGCTTCCTGATCGCGCTGGCTCTGGCACTGATGTGCGCCGCCCTGCCCTGCGCCCTCGCCGAAAACGACGGGGATTGCATCTACGCACTGGTAAATGCCGACGGCGAAAAGCTCACGAGCCGCGCCGGACGCATGTATGAGGGTGACGAGTACATCTCCGGCGACAATCGCCTGTATCGCGTCGCCTTTGTGGATGATGAAAACTGCGTAGCCACCGCGGAAGACCTCGGTCCAGCCACACTGGATGAGGCTGCCTTTGCCAGCTTTCTCTCCGCCCATGCAGAAGAAAATGAGGATAATGAAAAGCTGATCTGCATGTACTCCACCCACTCAGATGAATCCTATGTGCCCAGCGATGGGGCCTCCTCCCTGTGGGTCAACGCAGGAATCTATGATGTAGGTGACGCCCTGAAAGAAAACCTGGAAAAACTGGGCATCACTGTGGAGTATTCGGATAAATCCTTTTTGCCTCACGATGCAGATGCCTACAACCGATCCAGATCCACCGTAGAGGACTATGCCAAGCGCATGCCCGACGCCATTATTGACATTCATCGGGATGGTGTGGACGCCGAAGAATATGAAACCGAGGTGGAGGGCGAAGACACCAGCATGGTGCGCCTATTTGTGGGGCGCTCCAACCAGAACGCAGCGGAAAACAAGGCTTTTGCCCAGCGGCTGAAAGCTGCCGCAGACAAAGCGTATCCGGGGCTGATCAAAGACATCTATATCGGCAAGGGCAACTATAACCAGGAGCTCTACCCCCAAGCCATCCTTTTGGAATTCGGAACCTATGAGATCGAAAAGGAAAAGGCCATTTCCGCCACTGAATACATGGCGGAGGTCATCGATGAAGTGCTCTTCGGCCCCAGTGCCAAGGCTGCTACCGGTGAAAAAAACAATTCCGCCGCCAAGGGCATCGCCTGGGCCGTGGGCATCGTATTGGTCGGTGCGGTCATCTATGCTCTGGCAGCCACAGGTAAGTTGGGCCCCGCATGGAATAAATTTAAACGAGGCGCCAGCGAAATGAGCGCCGGATTATTCGGAAAGCATCGGGATTAATAGCGAAATTGACAAAAAGATGACGGAGGAAGAAGGAACGGCCTTCTTCTCCCGTCATCTTTTTAGATTTTCATATCTTCGATCCGGCCCTCATGCACCCGCCATGCGGCACCAATCTGAGCTCCTGCCAGATCATCCATGTCTGTACAGGTCACAATGGTCTGTACGCCCTCCAGGCGTCCAATGAGCTGACGGCGGCGGGAAGGGTCCAGTTCGCTCATCACATCGTCCAACATCAGCACGGGCCACTCCCCCAGCTCCTCACCCATGACGCCCAACTCCGCCAAACGCAGGGACAGGGCAGCGGTGCGCTGCTGACCCTGAGACCCAAATGCACGCACTTCTCGATCCTCCACTGTGAGAGCCACCTCGTCCCGGTGGGCTCCCAGCGAAGTGGTCAACCGTCGAAGGTCCAGTTCTCGCCGGTCCCTGAGCGCTGTCAAGAAGGCAGAAACTTCTTCTCCCTCGGCAATACTGGGTTGATAGCGCACCCGCAGCCTCTCCCGGCCTCCTGCAATTTCTCGGTAGCTCTCCTCCGCCATTTGCGAAAGTTTCTCTATGTAGATTCTGCGATGGCGCATAAGTTCCGCTCCCGCAGCACTGAGCTGCTCATCCCAAACATCCAACGTCTGAGCTAAAGACGGATTCAGCGCAGCAGCGCGCAACACTTCTCCCCTCTGTTTTAACGCCCGATTGTAGCGCTGAAGTGCGTAATAATAGGCCGGACGCAGCTGAGAGAGCGTCATATCCACCATGCGCCTGCGCTCAGCGGGTCCGTCCTTCACGGTACGCAAGTCCTCGGGAGAAAAGAGCACTCCCGTAATGTGACCCATCAATTCACCGGATCTCGAAGCTTCGCGGCCGGAAATTTTAATTTTGCGCTTTCCCACTGCTGGCAAAATCACTTCCACTTCATGGGAACCATCCAGGCGCTCCGCATGAACCTGCACGGAGGCAAAATCTGCATCCCAGGAAATCAGTTCCCGATCCTGATGGGTGCGGTGAGAGCGGCCCGTACAGCACAGATACATGGCCTCCAACAGGTTGGTCTTCCCCTGCCCATTGTCGCCCAGCAGTACGTTTACGCCACCACAGGGCGCAAATTCGCAGCCCAAGTAGTTGCGATAATGATTCAGTTTTGCGCGAATAATGCGCATCGCCCTTCCCCTTTCTCCGTCCGCAGAGAGAAAATCGCCGCCATCGGATGAACATTTTTCACCCTCCGGCGGCGAAAAATCAGCCGTTTTTCTTGCGGGCCTCTAATTTTTTGCGGGCTTCCGTACCCAATACCTTTTTGCGCATGCGCACCGATTTGGGGGTAATCTCCACCAGCTCATCGTCATCAATGAATTCCATGGCCTCTTCCAACGTGGGAATGTGGATGTTCGTGATCTTGTTGGTCTCCTCCGCCGACGCAGCATTTCGAGTGTTGGTCATGTGCTTCTTTTTGCATACGTTCACATCGATGTCGCCGGGCCGGGAATTGCGGCCAATGATCATACCGTTGTACACCTTCACGCCCGAGTCCACAAAGAGTTCGCCTCGATCCTGCACGCTGAAAAGGGCATAGCTGGTAGTAACGCCATCCTCCCAAGCCACCAGTGCGCCGGTATTCCGGCTGGGAATTTCCCCACGATAGGGTTGATAGCTGTCAAAAATACTGCTCATGACGCCTTCACCCCGGGTATCGGTGAGAAACTCGCTGCGATAGCCAAAAAGACCGCGTGAGGGCACCTCAAATTCCAAACGCATGCGGCTCTCTCCGTGCATGGATAGCAGCGTACCTCTGCGCCGCCCAATCTTTTCAATCACCGTGCCCGAATACTCCGTAGGCACATCTACCACCAGCCGCTCAATAGGCTCGCACTTTACCCCGTCGATCTCCTTGTACAGCACTTCCGGTTTGGTGATCTGGAATTCATAGCCCTGCCGGCGCATGTTTTCGATCAGGATGGAGAGATGCAACTCTCCCCTGCCATAGACGCGGAATGCATCCGTGGAATCCGTCTCCTCCACCCTGAGGGAAACATCCGTGAGCGCTTCCTTCTCCAGTCTGGCGCGCAGGTGCCGGGAGGTGACATAAGTTCCCTCAGTACCCGCAAAGGGACTATTATTGACGCAGAACACCATGGAGATGGTGGGCTCGTCAATCTTGACAAAGGGCAGCGGATCCGCCATGGCTACATCGCAGATGGTGTCGCCAATGAGCAAATCCGGGAATCCGGAAATGGCCACAATATCGCCCACACCCACTTCCTCTGCAGGAACCCGCTTGAGGCCATCATAGGTAAACACACCCGCCATGCGCGTGGGCGCTGAAACGAAGCTGGAACCATACACACAGCGTATAGCCATACGATTTGCCTGTATCGTGCCCCGCTCCACGCGGCCCACTCCAATGCGCCCCACATATTCGTTGTAGTCAATGGTAGAAATCAGCAGCTGAAGACTCCCATCCGGGTCCCCCTCGGGTGCGGGGATATGCTCTATAATGCAATCAAACAGCGGCCTCAAATCGGTTCCGGGCTTAGTCCAGTCGGTGGTGGCAGTTCCAGCGCGACCGGAAGCGTAAATCACCGGACTATCCAGCTGCTCGTCCGTAGCATCCAAATCAATTAGCAGTTCCAGCGTCTCATCCAGCACTTCCTCGCAACGAGCATCGGGGCGATCCATCTTGTTGATAACGATAATCACCTTTAAATTCAGTTCCAATGCCTTTTTCAGAACGAAACGCGTCTGCGGCATGGGGCCCTCAAAGCTGTCCACCAGCAGTAGCACGCCGCTGACCATCTTCAAAACGCGCTCCACTTCCCCGGAAAAATCTGCGTGGCCGGGGGTGTCCACAATGTTGATTTTTACATCACCATAGTGCACGGCCGTATTCTTAGAGAGAATGGTAATACCGCGCTCCCGCTCCAAATCGTTGGAATCCATAACTCGGTCAGCCACCTGCTGGTTGGCGCGAAACACGCCGCCCTGTTTGAGCATTTCATCCACCAACGTGGTCTTGCCATGATCTACGTGGGCAATAATAGCGATATTTCTCAAATCATCCCGTACAATTTTCAAGTGCAAGATCTCCTATCTCATCGTCTCGTCGGGCGCATGCCCAGCTCTAATGTTGAATCGCTTTTAAATCTCCATATCGTCCGCCGTCATGCGGTCGGCCGTCTCTGCCAGCACCAGTCCCTCATTGTTCTCGCAAGCCAGGCGGATACTCCACTCGTTTTCAAACATCAACACGCTGCGACCGCTGCGATCCTCCGCCACTGCTGTGGTAGAAGTCAGGCGCAGCTTGTCCACCGGCTTTGGCGTCTCCACAATCCAACGCACAAATCGGAACGGCAGATTCTCCCGAACAATGCTGACGGAATACTCCGTCTTAAGCCGGTACTCCAGTACATCCATCTGCAACACGCCCACCACGCCGGCAATCATTTCCTCCCGGCCAATGTTGGGACGCTTAAAGGTCTGCACAGCGCCCTCCTGGGACAGCTGCACAATTCCCTTTAAAAACTGCTTTCGCTTCATGGAATCCTCGGGACTCACCCGACAGAAAAATTCCGGTGCGAACAGCGGAATGCCACTGTATTTGACATGGCTACCCGTGCAGAGGGTATCCCCCAAGCGAAAGATTCCCGGGTCAAATAGCCCGATGATGTCACCCGGATAGGCCACATCCACACTCTCATGTTCCTGGGCCATGAAGGACTGAGGCTGGGCGAGCTTAACCATGCTATTGGTGGAGGAATGCCACACGGTCATCCCCTTTTCGAACACACCGGAACAGACGCGCATAAAGGCCAACCGGTCTCTGTGCGCGGGGTTCATATTGGCCTGAATTTTAAAAATGAACCCGGTGAACTTATCCTCCTCAGGAGGAATGGGACCCGCATCGGAAACCCGAGCCGCCGGTGCCTGCGTATAGCTCAGAAAGCGCTTCAAAAAGGGCTCCACACCAAAGTTGTTGGTAGCTGAGCCAAAGAACATGGGCGTAAGCTGACCGGAGAGAACCTTATCCAAATCAAATTCGTCCCCGGCTACATCCAGCAATTCGATATCCTCTACCAGTTTTTCATAATAGCGCTTGCCGATGATGGATTCACACTGAGGATCGTCAATATCCACCTCTACGACCTCTACCTGTGTCTGACCGTGGTCGCCTCCGCGATAGAGTTCAATTTTCCGCGTATCCCGATGATACAGCCCCTTGAAATCTCCATCGATTCCAATAGGCCAGTTTACGGGACAGGATCGAATACCCAGTACCTGTTCAATTTCCTCCATCAGATCAAACGGATCTCGCCCGGCACGATCCATCTTATTGATAAAGGTAAAGATGGGAATGGAGCGCAGGCGGCAGACCTTGAACAATTTCACCGTTTGCTCCTCCACGCCCTTGGCGTTGTCTATGAGCATCACGGCGCTGTCCGCAGCCACCAGCGTACGATAGGTGTCTTCCGAAAAGTCCTGATGGCCCGGCGTATCGAGAATATTGATGCGATAACCATCAAAATCAAACTGCATGGCAGAAGAAGTGACTGAAATACCGCGCTGTTTTTCAATTTCCATCCAGTCGGACGTGGCGTGGTGTGCCGTCTTTCGCGCCTTTACCGAGCCCGCCAGACGGATGGCCCCGCCGTAGAGCAGAAGTTTTTCCGTCAGGGTGGTTTTACCGGCGTCCGGGTGGGATATGATGGCAAACGTGCGGCGCCGCGCCACTTCCCGCTTCAGTTCTGGATGCTCCATGCCCATTCCTCCAGCTTCATGTCCATAATTTCACATCTTATATTGTAGTATTTCCAAGCGGGGCATGTCAATCTCAGGGGCTAATGTTTTGCGTTAAAACTCCAAAACGAAGGGAACAGCTGCGGCACAAATGCAGCTGTTCCTTCGACAGTTAATAGCGTTTCAGGCGTCGACTCTGCGCCGCTTGCTCTGCTGGGGTTCGATAGTTTCCACAACCTCCAGGGCCTTTCCCAAATGCTGGTACAGGTCGATAATCAGTTCGGCCGGCAAGGGTTCGCCAATCTCCGAATACATTTTGCGCACCCGCTTGACCTGCTCAGAGACCTGCACATGGTTCTCTTTCCTTTGTTTTCTCATTTATTTATCCTCCGCATGGTAATCCCAGTACAATTTATGCCTCTATGCGACGGATTATGACTGCTTTCGCAGAGGAATTTTCAAATTTTTCAGATACGCCTTTTTCTCCTGCGAAATGCGGGAACTCTCCAGCGCCTTCTGGATAGCCCGATTGTGTGTCCATGGCTCCAAGATTCTCTCCTCAATAACTTTGATCGCCGCTGCATATTGCTTGGCCAAGGCCGTGGCAAAATACCAGGCCACCATCATGCGCAGATAATATTCTTCCGAATGCTGGCTGGCCACCAGATAGAGATATTCCTCCCGAAAATTCTGATCCAGGAAATGGCGCATGAGCATGCCGATGGCAAAGCGACGCGTATACAGTTCTCCGCTTTCCAGCCAGCGCTTCACTTCCAGCAGCAGCGCTTGGGGATTTCTAGCCAGAGCCTTGGGCAATAGCTGATCGCAGGTTGCCCAGTTATTCACGTAGGGCAAAAAGCGATTAATTTGTTCCACGCATTGATCAAAATCCCGGATGCCCTCCAGTAAAAATGCGTGTAAATTGTTCTCCTCATAATACTGGTGAGGGAGATCCCCAAGAAAGTCCCGGGCCTGGGGCGTTCCCTGCAGTTGACGGGCCAATGCCCGCAAATCCGGCGTGCGAACACCGATGACCGTTTCCGGAGGCACCGTAGGAATCAGTTTCACATTAAAAGCGCGATACCCCGCATCCGCCAGCGCAAACAGGCTCGATCTAATGTCTTTTATTTCACTGGACATTTTTTCGCCTCCTTCGTGGTTTGGGTAAATTCACCTGGGGATACATGGCTTCAAACAGTTCCTCAAGAAACTCTCGATCCTCTAAACGCTCCACCTCAAGCATCCCCCGAGCCCCCTCATAGGGTGCCCGAGGAAGAACTTCCGGCATCAGGGCCCGAGCGGCCGGCACATCCTTCACCATCAGGCAATTGTCGTAAAGCCCCCCAATGACCTTGTCCCGATAGTAAAGCACATATTCCCCCATCATTGCACGGTAGCGCAGGTCCAGACATCCGGCCTGATCCATCACATACTGCAAATAGCTTTTCGAGGTCGCCATGCTGTCTCTCCCTTCAACGCCATGTCTATTCTTATTTCGCCATCCCACCAAAAGAAAAATAGCCCCGCTCCTCCATGAAAGCATGGACGCGAGGCTATTCTTGACGATTATTCCTCAACAGGTGCGCCAACCGGGCATACACCGGAACAGGAGCCACAGGAAATGCAGGTATCCGCGTCGATCACATACTTGCCATCGCCTTCGGAAATCGCATTAACCGGGCACTCTTCGGCACAAGCACCACACATTACACAATCGTCAGTAATCTTATAGGCCATTGGGGTACACCTCCATACTTTGATACGCATATTATAACCTTAAAAGGTTAAAAATGCAAGGACTAACCCATCCCATTCAAAAAAAACGTTTATTTATGCCGCTTTAATCCCCGCCGCCTTGAAACGCGCCCTGCATAGATAGATAGCGCCACAATAGTAATCACATAGGGAAACATGCGCGCCAAATCGCTGGACAAGCCCAACACCTGAAGATTGTTTGCCATGGAATCGGTAAACCCAAACAATAGCGCCGCCAATGAGGACAGCAACGGACGTCCCCGGCCCATTGCCTCCGCCGCCAGCGCAATAAATCCCCGACCGGAGACCATATCCTTGGTAAATCCACTGACATAAGCCATGGACATGAACGCTCCACCCATGCCTGCAATGGCACCGGAGATCAGCAACGCCTGAAACTGAATCCGCCGCGCCGGAAAGCCCGCGGTTTCAATGGCCTTGGGGTTTTCTCCCACGGCACGAATATAGGTACCTAGCCTGGTCTTATACAGGAGAATCGCCACTACAATGACAACGATTACCGCCATGTACGTCAAAACGCTATGTCCCGAAAATACTTCTCCCAGAAATGGGATCTGTGCAAGGAAGGGAAGATCCACCTTGGGAAGATCCACGGACGGCAGCGCGGTAGAAACCCCGCGATCACCGGTAAACATGAAGAGCAAAAAGATAGTCAATCCACTGGACAGGCTGTTTAAGGCAATGCAGGTGAGCACCAGATTAGTACGCAGCCACAGGTGAAAAAAGGCCAACAACAGTGAAAACAGCATTCCTGCGGCAATTGCAGCCAGCAAGCCCAGATAACAGCTCTGAGTATACGCGCTGCCCACAACACCCATCAGCGCCGCAAACAGCATGGTTCCCTCAATACTGATGTTCGTTACACCGGCCCGATCTGATACCAGTGCCGCCATGGTCGCCAACAGAATGGGCGTAGTCAGGCGCAGCACCGAGTACAGAAAACTGGGCGATGTAATGATGCTCAATACCGGAGCAATCGCCTCCCATACAGATGCAAAAAAGCTATTGATCATTGCTCAGCGCCTCCTTTACAGCCAGTTTTTGCTTTAACCCGCCTGAAAGCGCTGCCGCCGTAACTAGAATCATCATAATCGCCTGAATCACGGTGATTAATTCCTTGGGAACATCCGCGTATGTATTCATACAGTTTGCGCCAGTGCGCAGATAGGCAATGAACAAAGCTGCCAAAGGCACAAATTGCGGCTTATTGCGGGCCAATATAGCAATGATAATTCCATCCCAACCATAGCCTGGCAAGGCCGTCCATTGAAAGCGCTGATACATGCCCATGATTTCCACAGCACCTCCAAGCCCTGCCACGGCGCCACCGATCACCTGGGAAGTTACGATTACTCCACCCACGCTGATACCCGCATAGCGTGCAAAATTGGGATTCTGACCGTACACCCGCAAATGATAGCCGCTTCGCGTCTTATAGAGAAAGAGGTACGCCAGCAGGATCACCACAACCACCAATACAACGCCTGAATGAATGCCTGTGCCTTTGACCAGATTGGAAAGCCGGCTGGCAGCTGGGAGCTTGGCGGTGGCTACCTGCCCCGCTGTCTTGTCGATAAAAAAATTCTTGAGCATGTAGAGGCCAAAATACAATATGGCATAGTTCAGCATAAGCGAGGACACCATTTCATTGGCCTCATACCGCGCTCGAAGTAACCCCGGAATCAGACCAATGACGCCGCCCACCAGGATGCCCACCAGCAGCGGCACCACCAACGCCAGAAAGGCTGGCAGTTTCATTGTGGTAGCCGCCACGGCAGCAGCAAGCCCGCCCAGAAAGCAAGCACCCTCCGCCGCCATATTAAACATGGATGCCTGAAACATGATGCACACTGCGATTCCGGTAAAGCTCAGTGTCGATGCAGTAGTCAGAATATTGCCCAATTGGCGCTTGGAACTCAACGGCCCCGTCAGAAACTGACTGATGGCGTTGCCTGGATCTGAACTTACAGCCAATATCAGCAGAAGCGCCAACACCAGCGCAATCCCCACCGCCAAAACGGTAGTAATGGCATTGAGCGTAGCGCCCCGATGGCGAACAAACAAGAAGGAAAACCATCCGCCCGAACGTCTGCCCGCACTCTGTTTATTCATGGCAAGCCCTCCCTATCTGTTCATTGCTCTGTCGCTTTACGCCCAGCATGTAGTTTCCAATTTCATTTTCATCCACCGATGACAAGTCAGGAAAGAATGCGCTGATTTTTCCTTCATACATCACGATGGCGCTATCGGAAAGCTTAAACAGTTCGTCCAGATCCGCGGAAACCAACAGAATCGCACACCCCGCATCCCGCATCTCAATCAACTTTTCATGCAGAAACTTCGCAGCGCCCACATCAATTCCTCGAGACGGCTGTTCTGCGATAAACAACTTTATGTCCTTTCCAAATTCCCTGGCCGCCACAACCTTCTGCATATTACCACCTGAGAGCATGTCTGCCTCCGTCATGGGGGAATCGCACTTCACCAGGAACTCCTTTACCAGCTGTTGAGAGCGTTCATGTACTTTTCTGGCGCAAATCAGCCCTCCCCTATAGAGACTCTGATCTCCCAGCTGGGTCACCAGCATATTATCCTCAATGCTCATGGTAGTAGCCAGCCCAAGGGCAATGCGGTCTGCGGGAATATACGCTACGCCCAGTTCCCGTAACGCCCGTATGCTCATGCCGGAAATATCCCTGCCCATGATCTCAATAGATCCGCCAGCCCTGCGCCTGAGCCCAAATATCATTTCTACCAATTCATTTTGGCCGTTCCCCTCCACCCCTGCAACGCCAAGAATCTCCCTGGCGCGCACACTAAGAGATACGCCATCCACAACTCTCTTCCCAAACCGGTTCACATATGCGGCGTCCTTAACCCGCAGCCGCACTTCTCCCGGGCTAGGTGGTAGTTTATCCAGCTTTTCAGAATAGTTCGCCCCCACCATCATCGCGGAAATCTGCTGCTGAGTCACGTCCGCCACGTTGACGGTAGCGATCATCTCTCCCCTGCGCATGATGCTCACCCGATCACACAGTTCCATAACCTCCCGCAGCTTGTGAGAGATAAAGATAACCGTATATCCGTCATCCCTAAGCGCCTTGAGCCGGGAAAAGAGCTCCACGGTCTCCTGCGGCGTCAGAACTGCCGTAGGTTCATCCAAAATCAGGATCCGTGCACCTCTGTATAACGCCTTAATGATCTCCACCTTTTGTTTCAGGCCCATGTTCAGATCGCCCACCCGGGTATTGGGATCCATGTCCAAATCGAATAGCTTCATGTATTCCGATACCTTTGATTGTGCCTCGCGCCGGTTGATGAACCCCAATTTGGCTGGTTCATAACCCAACGTCACATTTTCCACAATCGACAGGGAATCCACCAGCATAAAGTGCTGATGGACCATACCAATGGACTTTGCCATGGCGTCCTGGGGCGATGCAAAACTGACCTGCTCCCCCTTGACATACATTTCCCCCATATCGGGATGCTCCATGCCGTAAATGACCTTCATCAGCGTGCTCTTTCCTGCGCCATTTTCGCCCACAAGGGCATGGATTTCCCCAGCATTTACGGAAAAACTGACATTTCGGTTGGCGTAGATGCCGTTTCCGTAAACCTTGCAGATGTGTTTCAATTCCAACAGTGCGGTCATTTTTCGCATCCTTTCCCATGGCTCCAGAGCAAATTGGGGGGACACCTCAGCCCCCCGGCGTTACAGAAGGTGACAGCAAATCATTCGGGCGAGGTAAGAATATCTCCCTCGCCCGCTTCGCCTGTCCAATTACGGCGCAACCGCAGAAATATAGGCCGCTACATCCAGTTCAGCATCAAAAGCGGTCTTAACCTCAATTTCTCCGCTGTTGATCTTTTCGGCCAGTTCCACAATGCCCGTGCGCATCTCTTCCGTGGTCATGCTCTCATAATACTGATTCGCATCCGCGAGACCCACGGCCTTCTCCGCCATTCCCAGCGCCTCTTCGGTGCCATAGGGTAAAGTTCCCTCCACATGGCGCTGCACCGACAGCAGCAACACCTGGTCGATGTTCTTCATTACAGAGGATACGATGTGCTCTGCGAAGTCGCTCCTTCCATCCGCAGCCAGCGCTTCCGCCTGATCCGCATCCACGCCAATCGCATACACATCTCCCGCCGCGGCCGCCTCGATCATGCCTAGGCCCGCCTGAGAAGCAACGTTAAAGCACACGCAGGATCCGTTCCGGATCTGGATCTCGGCCAGTTCCTTTGCAATGGCTGTATCGTTGAAGTTGCCTACATAAGAAGTAATGACCTTGATATCCGGATTGTAGTCTGTCGCGCCCTGAATGTAGCCCACGATAAAGTCGTTAATTACCGGAATTTCCATTGCGCCCACGGCGGAAATGATGTCCTTTCCCTCCTGCTCGGCCAACATGGCAGCCAACGCTCCTGCCAGATAGGAAGCCTCGTTCTGCTTGAAGGAGATCGAGTATACATTTTCGCAGTCGCCAGCGGAATAATCCACGTTGGAGTCAAAAATGATGTAACGATTGTCCGGGTACTGGGGCGCAATCTCCTGAAGCGCGTCCTGCAGCTGATAGGTACCTACGATGATGATGTCGTAATCGCCCTCCGACACATCTGCCAGCGTGGTGGCCCACACCGAGGAATCATAGCCCATTTCCACATAACTGGCTTCCACATTCTCCACATTCTCATTGATCAGATCAATGCCCGCCGCTGCGGAATCAAAGAAGGACTTGTCTCCCAACGTGCCGTTGAGCAGGCAGATCACCTTTAAGGGGGCCTCTTGAGCCGTTGCCGCGCCTGCAAATACTGTCAGCGACATTGCAAGCACAAGAATCAGTGTAAAGAGCTTCTTCATTTAGGTCTACCTCCTATCATTGTTTTATACCGGCGCCGTTCTTCCCGGCGCAAAAGCGTTCCACTAGATGCCGCCCTTGGAAATATAGGGCTTGCCCATATAGTTGCTGATCAGATCCACAAAACGCTCGCGGTTTACCTTTTTGGAGATGTAACAGTTAGGCTCGTTTCCAGTCACCTTCCACAGATCCGCCACCGTCTCACCGCGGGTCAACTCCTCCGCACAGGAAATATCCACATAGGTCCTCTCCCACTCCACCAACTGATCGTCCATCAGAACGCCTACGCACAGCGCATCATGGATGGGACAGGCAAAGAATCCGAAATGTTCCACATGCGTCGCGCCAAAGAAGTCCAGTAGTTCCGCCACGAAGGTAGGAATCTTCCCCCCTTGAGCGCGTATGCGCTCCTTGTCCTCCTGATAAAACACCGCCTTCATGGAAATATCCAGCGTATTTAAATAAATATTGCATCCACTCTGAAATACAATGCGCGCCGCCTCCGGGTCCTGATAGATGTTGAACTCTGCGGCGGAAGTTACATTGCCCGGATCGTAAATCGCGCCGCCCATAATGACAATCCTGTCAATCTTTTCTTTCACATCTGGCGCCTGTAGAAGTAACATGGCAATATTGGTCAGTGGTCCCGTGGGAATCAGCACCACCTTTTCCCGGCTCGAACGCAGGGTCCGGATCATAAATTCCACCGCATGCTCTGATCGCACCGGCGTCACCGCATCCGGAATTTTCGGACCACCCAAGCCGTCCTCCCCGTGTATGATGGCCCCAGTGAGGCGATAGAGTTCGCGCATCATCGGCTTTTGAGCTCCCGCATAGACATCAACATCCGTCACGTCTGCGTAATCCAGCACCTTGCGCGCATTGCGGGTCACATTCTCCAAATAGCTGTTTCCCGCCACCGTGGTCACACCCAGAATGCGGATATTCTCTGCCCTGGATGCAAGCAGCAGGGCAATGGCGTCGTCATGGCCGGGATCACAATCCATTATTACGTTGTACACCGGTTCAACCCCCTTTAAAGATGATCGTTCATGCGCCTTTCCAGAGCTTCATGCTGGCTCTGGGAAATCTCAATTTTGCCTCGGCTGAGGGTAATGGCTCCCTCCTCCAGCAATCGCCTGACACAGCGATTGATCGTTCGTAGGCTCACAGAACAGGCTTCTGCCAGCTCCTGGCGTGTATAATTGATTCGACCGGTACCCAGCTGAAAAAGTTGTGCCACAAATCGCTCCATGGCATCGGAACCCGTGTACTGGCTGGATTGCAGCGAAGCCGCATACAACTTTTCCGCCAGCATCTGCGTCAAGCCCCAACAGGCTCGAAAATCACCATGCACCCAGCGCAAAAAGGACTCCTTGGGTACCCGCAGCAGTTCGCATTCCTCAAAGGCTCTGGCCGAATATACAACTCCATCCACCTCGGCAATGGCCTCCATTTCCCCCACCACTCCGCCTTCAGGCACCATCACAACTTTACTCTCCCGGCCACTCTCACTGATACTGCAAATGATCACGCGGCCCCGGCGCACAATATACACATACCGCAATAAATCGCCGCTATTGAGTAGCGCCTCGCCCCGTTCCACCCGGATGATCCGGCTCTGTACCAACACCCAATCCGGCGGCTGAGGCATTCTGGCACGCATCGTTCGTTGAACGTTCTGATCGCTCTTCATTTCTTCACGTTCACCCGCTTGGGTGCCCCTATTTTTCTCAATCATTGAACACCTCTATGATTTTATACTATCAGATTTTACATATTCAGAAAAGGACACTTGGCACTTTTTCTTAATTTTCAACTTATTTTTGTTCCTTTTGACTGTTTGATAAAAATATGTCGAATTCGCAAAAAGAATATAGAAAAACCGCCGCTCAAGGAGCGACGGCGCAAGCCTTACCTTAGATAATCTCCACGAACACCGGCTTGGGGCTCTTGGCAGAAGCAGCCTTGACCACCGTGCGAATCGCCTTCGCAATGCGGCCCTGCTTGCCGATCACCTTGCCCATGTCTTCCGGATCTACGCGCAATTCGATTACGATGCCTTCCTCGTTCTCCACTTCGCGCACATCCACGGCTTCCGGCTTATCTACCAGAGAGGTAGCGATATACTTAACCAATTCCAACATGCTTACAGGACTCCGCCCTTCTTCAGCAGGCCGCGGACGGTGTCGGTGGGCTGAGCGCCGGTGCCGAGCCAATACTTGGCGCGCTCCGCATCGATCTTCAGATCCACGGGCTCAGAAACGGGATTGTAATAGCCGATTTCTTCGATGAAGCGGCCGTCACGGGGATTGCGGCTGTCGGTAACCACAAGGCGATAGAAAGGCTTTTTCTTCATGCCCATTCTCTTGAGACGAATCTTAACCATTTGAGTTTCCTCCTAACAATCTTCAGGTGATGGATATAATTACGGACTTGCCGTAGTTATTAGGTTCAATGGAATCGCTTCTGGGCGATTCCTGCGCAGAAGGTGTGAACAGACTACATTCCGCCTTTTCCGCCAAAGGGCATTTTCCGCAAGCGCCCCTTGCGCATGCCGCCCATCATGTTCTTCATCATTTCCTTGGCCTGTTCAAACTGCTTGAGCAACAGGTTGACTTCCTGCACAGTTGTACCGCTTCCGGCAGCAACCCGCCGTTTGCGGCTGGCATTTAAAATGTCCGGATTGCGCCGCTCCATGCGGGTCATGGAAAGGATGATGGCTTCATTTTTCTTTTGGGCCTTGATCATCTTATCTTCGTCAATATCTACGCTCTTGATCTTGCTGCCCAATCCAGGAATCATCTTGAGCACATCCGTAATGGAACCCATTTTATTGAGTTGCTTCATCTGCTCCAGATAATCCTCCAGAGTAAAGGCATTGGTGCGCATCTTCCGAGTCAGATCCACCGCCTGCTGCTCGTCAAAGCTCTCCTGCGCCTTTTCAATCAGAGACAACACATCGCCCATGCCCAATATACGGCTGGCCATGCGGTCGGGATGGAAGGGTTCAATATCCGTCAGTTTTTCGCCCACGCCGGCAAACTTGATGGGCTTGCCTGTCACGGCGCGCACGGAAATGGCCGCGCCGCCGCGGGTATCACCGTCCAGCTTGGTGAGAATCACGCCATCCACGCCCAAAGCGTCATTGAAGGTCTTGGCTACGGTTACCGCGTCCTGACCGGTCATGGCGTCCACCACCAGCAGGATCTCCTTCGGGTGCACCGTATCACGCACATCCCGCAATTCCTGCATGAGGTTTTCATCAATGTGCAACCGGCCCGCGGTATCGATAATCACCGGATCCCGGCCATAATAGCGGGCGTACTCTACAGCTTCCCTGGCAATCTCCACCGGATTGCCCTGACCCCGCTCAAATACCTCCACACCTACCTGTCCGCCAACCACTTGCAGCTGCTTAATGGCTGCCGGGCGATAGACGTCACAGGCCACCAGCAGGGGCTTTTTATCGCCTTTTTTGATCATGTTGCCCAGCTTGCCCGCCATAGTGGTCTTGCCTGCGCCCTGAAGGCCGCAGAGCATGTAAATGGTAGGTGCCTGGGGCGCGTATGTCAACTTGGCGTTACTTCCACCCATGAGCTGGGTTAATTCCTCATTGACAATTTTAATGACCTGCTGCGCCGGGGTGAGGCTGGAAAGGATATCCGAACCCACTGCCCGCTCGGTGACTTTTTTGACAAAATCCTTCACGACGGTGAAATTGACGTCCGCCTCCAACAGCGCCATGCGCACTTCGCGCATCGCTACCTTGACATCCGCCTCCGTAAGCTTACCCTTGCTGGAAAGCTTTTTAAAGGCCCCCTGCAATTTATCGGTTAATCCTTCAAATGCCACGCCACTCTCACCTCTCGCTGATGATATTTTCCAGAGCGCGCCGGGCCGCCTCCAGATAAGTCGCATCCTCCCCTGTGGGGCGCATGCAATTCAGAGCTTTCAGACAGCGTTGCGCCGAATCTCCCAGTGCACGATATCGGGCCGCAAGGCCCAGTTTATTCTCATAATCCTCCAGTTGAGCGCGAGCCTTCTTCAGGGCGTCGCTCACTCCCTGGCGGGTAATTTTCATCTGTTGGGCAATCTCTGCCAGGGAGAGATCCTCCTCGCAGTACAGGCGCATCACTTCCCGCCTGTGCTCTGTGAGTAGCGGTGCGTAAAAATCCATCAGCCAAGTCAGCTCCACCCGAGCCTCAACATCCGCCATACGCTCATCCCCCGCAAGCCAAATCACTTGACAGCCTATTTATTATAGGCCAAAAGCGCAAAGATGTCAAGCTATTTGGCTTGACATCATCAAAATTCAACATTTGCCCTCCAAATTGCCTCTGGGGATCATGCATCAGACCAGAGAGCCTGCCCCGGTACAGGCAGTTCATTCCCCTCAACTGGGAAAGATCCTGCGGCCGCATCAGGCTGGGAAGCTTGGGCATTGAAATTCCAGCCTCCTCTGACAACATTTCCGCCACAAACTGTGAGCAAAAATAGCGCCGGGGCCGCTTCCAGGCAATGCCCAACCGGCACAGAGGCAATCCCCAGAGATTGTAGCGATACCGCCTGCCACAGGCCAACATTCTTTCCGCCCTGTTTCGAAGCCCCCTCAATGCACCGGCTTCCACACTCACGGCATACAGCGCACAGGAAATGTAGCGGTGACTCTCGTAAAAGCCTCTCTGCAGAGATTCACGCACCAGCCCGGCGGGTAACGGCAGCGCCTCATGCCTGCGGGCAAAGCTGCACAGAGTTTTCAGGCTTTCATCAAAGGCTATGGAAACGTGGGTAAATCCATCTCCGGTAAAGAAGTGAATGGCCCGAGAAAGCAGGGTGGATGAACGGGTAAACAGCAAATATACCCGACACGCTTCATTTTTCTCCATTTTCCCCATTTTCCCCATCCTCCTTCCGAAAACATAGATGCACTTCCAGGCGGCCTTTAGAAAAAATGGCCCAGATTGATCCGCCCATGCGCTGCATGAGTGTGCGAGCGATGAAAAGTCCCAACCCCGTGGCACAATTACCCGCCTCCACGGTGTAAAACCGGTCAAAGAGGCGTCCCAGTTGAATTTCATCCAGAGTCCTGGCTTCATTGGAAAAACAGAGTTTTCCGTCCGGCGTCAGAACGACGCGCAGGTCTCCATCAGAATATTTGGCTGCATTGGAAATCACATTGGATAACACCCGATTGAGTGCCTCCTGGTTGAGCATTCGGAACACGGGAGCTTCCGGGAGGTCAATTTCCGGTTCAATGCCCCGGGCTGCGAGAACGGAATAATTTGCCAGAAGGTTTTCTTCCAGCGCTGCGACCAGGTTAACCCGTTCCATTTTAAACTCTTTGAGGTTAGAATTCGTTACCGAATACTGGAATAATTCTTCCATAAGTGACCTGAGCGCCTGAACTCGTCCGGAAATGATCTGCAAATAACGTGCCACCGTTTCGCTCTTTTTTTCCCGTTCCAGCAGATCCAGATATCCACAGATGCCGGTCAGCGGCGTGCGCAGATCATGAGAAACGTTCGCAACAGCCTCCTGAAGCTCCAATTTACCTCCCTCCAGGCGGTTACGGGCATCGCGCAGTTGCCTGAGCTGACCATTGAGCCGTACGGCAAGGCGCCGGACGGCCCGATCAGCGGAGGAAGTGGAAATTAAAATATTGCTGTCCTCTTCCAGCAAGCGCTGCAACTGCACACAAATATCATTAAGATCCCGCCGCAGCAATGCCAGGCGAGCCACCAATCCACATGCAATCAGCGCAAGGGCTGCACAAACTCCCCACAGCCAGAGCATTTCTTTCCTCCCGTTTACTTGATGTCCTTTTTCCGATAGAGACAAAAGCCCGCGGCACTGCTGGCCACGCACACCAACAGAGAGATCCACGGTAGCCGAGTCAATCGCTGTGTTTCCAGATTGGAAAGCCGGGCCGCCTGTCCTGCTGGCAACAAATCATAGATCCATTCCGCCACAGTTCGCAAGGGACCTCTCAGATAATTGGGATTTGGCCTCAATTCTCCCTGCACCATGACGCCATCCACAAACTCAACGGCATCCGAAATGATCTCTGGCTCATCCAACCGGCCACCTAATAATGCGCTGGCAAATATCATCAGGAGCATCACTACCAGGCTCGTTACCGCCGCCACAGCCCGATTCTGAAGGCACATGGAGATGGCCACGCAGATGGACGCCGTACTCAGACTCATCATCACAGCAGCAAAAATCATTTGCATCAATTCTTTCTGAGCCATTTGGAAGGGCCCAAACAGCGGCTTACCCAGCAAATATGCAATCAACATCCCTGAAATCATGATCAGAAGAGTAACCGCATAGCCGAGCAGCAGACTTGAAAGATAGATCTTGCCGCGCCGGTGCCCAACCATCAATTTATTGCGCATGGTGCCTTCGCTATATTCGGTGCCCAAAAACAGACTCAAGACCACAGAAATGAACAGGCCGATCACCGGGCAAAAGAAGAAAAAGAAATTTTCCAGCGCTATAGTCACGTCCTGAGGATACTTCATCAGTGTGCGATAGTTGGACAGACAGACCAGCGCCCCACACACTGCCATGCCTATAACGCCCAGCCAGAAGACTCTATCTCCCCACAGTCGGGCAAAGTGTGCGCGCAACAGTCTACGCATGATGTTCACCCCCCAGCAGATTGACGTAATAGCTCTCCAAGCTCTCGTCCACGCTCTCCAGGTTGAGCAATTCGCAGTGTTCACCCATGAGCGCAACCACCAGCCGGGATAAATTGACCGTCCCATAAACTTCCGCCAGGTCCGGGGAAAGGAGTCTGTAGGACATCCCCATTTGATCCAGCACCCTTGCGAGGGCTTGAGTGTCCGTCACTTGCATGCGCACACATTTTTTGCAGCTTTTTTCCAGCTCTTCCGCACTGATTTCTCGAATCATCTGACCGTGATCAATAAATCCATAGTGAGTAGCCAGCCTGCTCAGTTCATCCAGAATATGACTGGAAATCAAAACTGTGATGCGCTGCTGGCGATTCAGCCTGAGTATCAGTTCGCGAATTTCAATGATACCCTGAGGATCCAGCCCATTCACCGGTTCGTCCAGCACCAGAAAGTCAGGGTCTCCCGCCAGCGCTACCGCAATTCCCAGGCGCTGGCGCATTCCCAGGGAAAAATGCTTCACCTTCTTGGACCCCACGTCCTGAAGCCCCACCAGATTCAACAGCTCGTCGATTCCCTGAAAATCCGGAATGCCCAATACCCGGTACTGTTCCCTTAAATTTTCCGCTGCACTCAGATTGAGATAGACGGATGGGGTTTCCACCACCGCACCCATGCGCCTTCTGGCCCGGTGAATGGCGCCACTGGTGTTTCGGATACCGTATAGGGTGTAACTGCCTCCTGTAGGCTCTTGAAGCCCGCAAATCATGCGGATCAGCGTCGTCTTTCCTGCGCCATTTTTGCCCACAAGTCCATAAATGGCACCCCTAGGAACCCGCAAGTTTAAACCGGACAGAGCTTTAAATCGTCCGTAGTTCTTGCTGAGGCCCTCCGTCTTCAGCACGTAATCCATTTGACTCTCCTCCTCGTTAGGATGTACCCATGGTACCGCCTCGGAGTCAAGATTCCAGTCAAGAGAAACCTAAAGAAAACGTCAAGATTTCCTCCACCCTATTCTAACCGTTAAATTTAAAACCGATGCCCCACACCGATTCGATGCAATCCCCTCCGCCCGCAGTTCTGAGCTTTTTGCGCAGATTGCTCACATGCTGTTTCAGGGAACTGTCCGTACAGTCTGGTGTGTCCTGGCTGATGCGATCCAGAATCACCGATTTGGCTATGACCTGTCCCCTATTGCACATCAGCAGCTTCATGATGGCAAATTCCGTTCTGGTCAGGTGCACTTCCTGCCCACGCAAAGACAGGCTGTGCCCTGTCTGATCCAACTCGTAATCCCCCACCCTGCACACCGGAGCCAATTCCTCCCGTAAAGAGCTGCGGAGTTGTACGGCGATGCGGGCCAACAATTCCCGGCTGTCAAATGGCTTGGTAATGTAATCCGCAGCGCCCTCCAACAGCAGTTCCGCCTTTTCACCCACATCCGACTTCGCGCTCAGAACGATCACCGGTATCCCGGAAACCCGCCTGAGCACTTCCTCCCCCTGCATTCCCGGCAACATGCGATCCAGCAAAATCAGATCCGGTCTGCGCCTTTCCAGCAACATCAGCGCCTCGGTACCCGAATACGCCCGCAGGACCTCATAGCCTTCCCGTTCCAACAATTCTTCCAGAAGGTTGCCAATGCAGACGTCGTCATCCACCACGAAAATCAGCTTTCTCATCATTTTCTAATCTTTCCCCATAGATCAAGAGGGACACTTCCGAAGAAGCGTCCCTCAATACATTTAAACCGTAAGATATAACCCATCGATCTCCATTTACCTTCGGAAACCTGATGCTGTCAGGGCGATCAGGCCTTTCCGTCGCAGCCCAGCACGTCCACCAGCTTGTGCTCCACCATGTCGCGAATGGCGATGCGGGCGGGCTTGAGATACTGGCGAGGATCAAAGTGATCCGGATGCTCTGCGAAGTACTTGCGAATGCTGGCAGTCATGGCCAGGCGCAGGTCGGAGTCGATATTGATCTTGCACACCGCACCGCGGGCAGCCTGACGCAGCTGCTCCTCCGGAATGCCCACTGCATCGGGCATCTTGCCGCCATTTTCGTTGATGATCTTCACAAATTCCTGGGGCACGGAAGAGGAACCGTGCAGCACAATGGGGAAGCCAGGCAGGCGCTTGGAGACTTCCTCCAGGATGTCAAAGCGCAGCGGCGGGGGCACAAGGATGCCCTTCTCATTGCGGGTGCACTGAGCCGCAGTGAACTTATAGGCGCCGTGGCTGGTGCCGATGGCGATGGCCAGGGAGTCCACGCCCGTGCGGGAAACAAACTCTTCCACTTCTTCCGGACGGGTATAGGAGGAATCCTCGGCAGAAACATTCACTTCATCCTCAACGCCGGCCAGCGTGCCCAGTTCGCCTTCGACCACAACACCGTGATCGTGAGCATACTCAACCACCTGACGGGTCAGGGCAATGTTATCTTCAAAGGACTTGGAAGAACCATCGATCATGACAGAAGTGAAACCGCCATCGATGCAGCTCTTGCACAGTTCAAAGGTGTCGCCATGATCCAGATGCACGCAGATGGGCAGATCGAAACCAGCAGTCTGCTCGGCGTCCTCAATGGCCGCCTCAATCAACTTCATCAGATAGGCATGCTTGGCATAGGCACGGGCTCCCTTGGAAACCTGCAGAATCAACGGAGCATGCTTTGCAATAGCGGCCTCAGTGATACCCTGAATAATCTCCATGTTGTTGACATTGAAAGCGCCGATGGCGTAACCGCCGTCGTAGGCCTTCTTGAACATCTCTTTGGAAGTTACAATAGCCATAAAAACACTCCTTATTATTGGACTGTCCATATTATACCACAATCGATGGCGAAATCAAGCAACTGGCGCCCTTGGTGTCTGATATTTAACCAAATATCCACGTCACGGGACGTTGCATTGACTGAGCTGCGTTTTTTCAGTATACTGAAGGCATGATAACCGCACCTTGGAGGTGAAATTTGTGAAACTCAGAGACTGCATCGCCAACTATTCGCCCTGTTGTGAGCAGGAGGCCGCGGATAGAAGGCTGATGCTCAAATACATGGATGAAAACAGTGATATTCTTCTGCGCAGCAATGAAACCGCCCACTTCAGCGCCTCCGCTTGGGTGGTCAATCCCGATCGAAACCGGGTATTGATGATCTACCATAACATCTACCGCTCCTGGGCCTGGCCGGGCGGTCATGCCGACGGTGAGGAAGACCTATTGGCAGTGGCCATGCGGGAAGTCCGGGAAGAAACTGGCATTGTTGAACTGAAGAGCGCGCATGACGGCCTCTTCTCTCTGGAAATCTTGCCCGTCGAACCTCATATGAAGCGGGGCGCCTTTGTTTCTGCACATCTGCATCTGAATCTGACTTATCTTTTGGAAGCACCGGATGCCCAAGCCCTCTGCATCAAGCCTGACGAAAACAGCGGCGTGCGCTGGTTTGCCCTGGATGCCGCCATTGAAGCCTGCAGTGAGCCAGCCATGCGCATCGTATATCAAAAGCTCAACAAAAAACTGCGCCGGGAGGAAAGCAAACATGTCTGATTTTCCCATTGGACTGTGCGCTCATCCGAAAGATGTAACCCTCGCCGCTCAGGCCGGCTATGATTATCTGGAGCTGGATTTAAACGAAGTTATGCAGATGGATGAGGACGATTATCGAACCATGGCCGGGGAAATGGAGCGCAGCGGCATCTATGCGGAAGTAGTCTGCGGCCTGTTGGCGCCCGAAATTTCCATCGTTGGAGAAAGCGTTCTGGCTCGCCAGATCCACGCCCACCTGGAGCGCAGCTTTGAATTGGCCCGTGCCCTAGGAGCAGAACTGATGATATTAGATTGTCCCCAGGCACGCATTCTGCCCAACAACTTCGATCCCGCCATGGCTTGGCGCCAATTGGGCAACTTTATTCGCATTCTGCAGAGTCACGCCGCAGACAGTAACCTCCGGGTAGCCATTCTGCCCCTTCGCAGAAGTACTGCGGACTTAATCAATTCAGTCTCTGAAGCAGCGCTGATTTCAGCTATGCTGCGCCTGGATCGAATAGGCGTCGCCGCCAGCAGTTACAACATGGCCATGGAGGCAGAACCTCTCCCCCGGCTTGAACACACCGGCAGTTTACTGTGGCACGTGCGGGTCAGCAATGCGCTGGGCATGCGCCCGCCCCGGCGGGGAGATGGAGAAGATTACTCCTCCCTGTTTCAAACGCTCCAGTCTATGAACTATGGGGGACGAATTAGTTGTGAAGCTCCCTGCACAAATCTGGAGAACGCCTGTGAAGCGCTTCACTGTCTTTGCTCAGCGGCCCAAAGTACCCAACGGGATTGATCTTGCCCCTTTTCCAAAACACAAAAAGGCAGCCCCAGGCGCTGGGCCGGGGCTGCTGGTCTATTTAACGGGTCCCCCAGTTTTTTCGGGGCGCGGTCTTGCGCGCATGCCCATAAAACTGTTTCCCGTGCGGATGTTACTGTTTTGCCAGATGCGTTGAAGTCACTCTGATACAAAATTTGCTCTAGCGGGCTTTTCCCGCCGTTTTTTATTTGTTTGGCCTGAAATCAGGCAGCCGCTTGCATCATGTATTCCATGATGATGGCGTAGTCCCGGATATCCGTCAGACTGATGGTCAATTCTCTGTTTGAAGAATGAAGCATTGTAAGAATCTGCATGGCGGTATGGTCGGTCTTAAGATTGCACACCGTGCCGTCGGGCAGGTGCAGCATTACATCGCCGTAGCACTTCTGAACCTTCTCGAGGAACTTTTCCATGTTGGAAATCAGCATAATCTTAATCATGTTAACCTTCCTTTCCCGAGTGATCTGTCTTCAACGACTTGGCTATATGTGAATAATCCTTGCGGATTATTGCCGGGGATTACCCGGGAGGTCCTCGCGTCCAGCGCCGCTCGCCCTCGGGTTGTTCGCATTATATGCCAGCAGAAATTCATTGTCAAGCGGTTTTTTTGCAAATTACGGTGTTTTAACCACTGTTTTGCAAGATTGCATTCGAAAATATTCATTTTATGAAGAGTTGGTAAAACCCGAACAGTTGCGTTAACATAAGTCTTTTCGCCGTCATATTTTGGGGCAAGTCACTTGGATTTCTAACAGTAACCCCCAAATGGCAGAAAGATTCATCCATTTTTTGCACAAAAAAGGCCTTGTCAAATTCCGCGTTTTGTGGTATAGTATATGAGTCTGCGGGTGATGATGATTGGGTCCCGTGCGGTGCCATGCTGTGAATCTTGTCAGGGCCGGAAGGCAGCAGCAATAAGCGGAATGTTGGCACGCGCCGCGGGGTATGCCTGATTTGAATCCGCAGATTTTTTTGCCGGGAATTTCCTCCATTTTGCGGATGCTTGTACGATAGTTTTTATATAAAATTTCCAAGACAGGCAAAAAAATAGCTGTGCAAGGGTGGAAATCCCGAAATGGCTGTGGTATAATAAGATATATTGCTTTGAGGAGGTAATATTATGGATCGCCGTGCGCGGCTGATTGAGGCACTGGCAGAGCATGATATGGAAGCCGCTCTCATCCATCGCCCCGAAAATATACGATATCTCTCAGGATTTACCGGGGAAGGCGCTTTGTTCGTATCTTCAAAGCAGACCACCATTATCACGGACTTCCGTTATGTGGAACAAGCCCAGCGTCAATCGCCTGATTTAAGTGTCGTCATGACGGCATCAGGACATCGGGAAGATGATTGCGTGTTGGAGCTTACCAGCGCTTGTGGCGTAAAAAGCCTGGCTGTAGAGCAGGATTATCTCAGTTATAGTCGGCACGAAGCTCTGCGCCGCGCCCTGCCCGCCGTTCAACTGGTGGGATTAGGTTCCCTGGTGGAAGACCAGCGAATGGTCAAAGATGCCGGTGAAATCGAAAGTATCCGTCAGGCTGCTGCCATTGCCTGTCAGGCCTTTGAAAATCTTCTGGGAAAAATCCACGAAGGCATGACGGAAAAGCAGATTCAGATTCTTCTGGATTATGAAATGCTCAACCTGGGCAGCGAGGGCAATGCCTTTGCCACCATAGCCGCCGCTGGCGTCAACGGTTCGTTGCCGCACGCAATTCCTTCCGATTATATAATAAGGAAAGGCGACATGCTGACCCTGGACTTCGGTGCCAAGAAAAATGGCTATTGCTCGGATATGACGCGTACGATAGCCTTTGGCAAATTGTCGCCGGAAAAGAAGGAAATTTACGATTTGGTCTATGAGGCCCACATGACCTCGTTGGAGGCAGTGCGCCCCGGCATGGTGTGTGAAGACTTGGACCGCATTGCCCGCGAGATAATCGATCGGCGTTTCCCGGGTACTTTCGGGCATAGTCTTGGACATGGCGTAGGTCTTTTTATTCATGAACAGCCCCGGGTATCTATAGGATCGCGTTGCGTGCTGGAGTGCGGACACGTGATTACTATTGAACCCGGCGTATATATCCCCGGTCTCGGCGGGTGCCGAATTGAGGACATGGCGATATTGACTTCGGAAGGATATTTGGATCCCATGACCGCTCCGAAGCAACTGATCGAGCTGTAACCACCTATACTACTTTGAGGAGGCACTTTCCCCATGATTAATGCAAGCGATTTCAGAAACGGC
The DNA here is from genome assembly GCA_019419995.1 of Clostridiales bacterium. Lineage (GTDB taxonomy): Bacteria > Bacillota > Clostridia > Christensenellales > Aristaeellaceae > SFTH01. The sequence goes on along the minus strand of JAHZHZ010000019.1, from coordinate 8,064 downwards.
GTCACCTTCGAATGGGACAACGGTATTTGGACCGTAGTTTCTTTCCTGCACGTCAAGCCTGGCAAAGGCGCTGCGTTTGTGCGCACGAAGCTGAAGAACATCGTCACCGGCGCAGTAATCGAGCGCACCTTTAACCCCACTGAAAAATTCACCCGCGCATACATCGAAACCAAGGAGATGGAGTATCTCTATAACGATGGTGAATTTTACTACTTCATGGATCAGGAAACCTTTGAGCAGCTGCCCATGACCCATGATCAGGTGGAAGACGCCATTCCCTTTGTGAAGGAAAACACCACGGTAACCGTGCGCTTCTTCAAGGGCAAGGCTTTCTCCGTGCAGGCGCCCAACTTTGTGGAGCTGGAAGTGGTTGACACCGAGCCGGGCTTCAAGGGCGATACCGCCACCAACACCTACAAACCCGCAACTTTGGAAACCGGATTTGTGCTTCAGGTTCCCCTGTTTATCAATGTGGGTGACAAGCTGAAGATTGATACCCGCGAAGGCGGCGAGTATTTGGGCCGCGCATAAATACATGTACTTTGTACCAAAGCAGAATGAGCAATCGTTCTGCTTTGCTTGTATGGTTAAATGAATATATTCCGTTATCGCTAAGGACTGGGAGGGATATTAAGAATGGATAATCTGGGAAAGAGCGTTGGATATCTGAAAGGGCTGATGGAAGGAATGGATTTTTCCGGCGATCCTTCCAAGGGAAAACTGTTCACCGCCATGGTTGACCTTCTGGGTGCGCTCAGCGACCGGGTGGAAGCCCTGGAGGAATTGGTGGACGATCTCAACGATTATGTGGAAAGCATTGATGACGATCTTTCCCAGCTGGAAGAAGACCGGGATGATGGGTTCCATATAACGGATGAGGATGACGAATATGAAGATCCCTTCCTGGATGACATGGAAAGTGGAGAGGACCAGTTGCATCTCCTTGGCGGAAAAGCCCAGGATGATACAGAAACTGAAACCCTCGCTGGAGCTATTTGTCCCGACTGCAAAAAACTTTTTTTCGTGGGTGCGGATGAACCGGCAGATGCCGTCTATTGTTGCCCGCATTGCAAGCATAAGGTAACCCCTGACGCGCTCACGCCGGAAAACGCTCCCATCGCTCATCCGGAAGAATAAATGTTTGACATGGTGATGCAGGTCGTCGAAAACGTTTTCGGCGACCTGTTTTTTATAATTCAAATTATTTGTGCACTTTTTGCGGAAATTTATGTATTGACAAAGGAAAATAATACTCCTATAATATAGTTAATTCTGATTTTATTCCTCGTTATTTTTCTGTTGTGGCATTTTTTCGATTCCAATATATTTGAATTCAAGTAATAGTATAAATGCGGTCAATGGCGGATGGCGACATCCGTTAAAATAAGGAGGTAATTCCCATGAAAAAAGTTCTCGTTCTCGTTCTTGCCCTGATCATGGTATTGGGCTGCACCGCTTTGGCGGAAGGCGACCTGATCGGCTATACCTGCATGGACGGAACCAACCCCTTCTTTGTGGCTCTGGAAGGCGCCATTCGCGAAGTTGTTGAAAGCCATGGCGACGAACTGATTTCTCTGGATCCCCAGAACAGCAATGAAACTCAGATTTCCCAGATTGAAGACATGATCTCCCGTGGCATCAAGGCCATCTTCGTCAACCCTGTTGACCGTGACGGCATCGTGGCAGGCCTGGATCTGCTCAAGGAAGCCGAAATCCCCATGTTTGGCTTCGACACTGAGGTTGCCGATATGGAGAACTATCTGGTAACCTATGCAGGCTCCGATAACTACAATGCGGGCTATGTCTGCGGCCTGGATCTGGCTGAGAAGCTGCCCGAAGGCGGCCCCATCATCGTTCTGGATTCTCCCACGATGCAGTCCGTTGTGGACCGTACCCAGGGCTTCCTGGACGCCATCGAAGCCTCCGGTGTCGCCTTTGAAGTGGTTTCCCAGATTGACTGCATGGGCAACCAGGAGCAGGGCAATCTCAATGGTACCGACGCTCTGACCGCACATCCCGATGCAGTGGCTATCTTTGGCGGCAATGACCCGACGGCTCTGGGTGCGCAGGCAGCTGCCGAGGCGGCTGGTTCTACCGCTCTGATCTATGGCGTTGACGGCTCCCCCGACGTGAAGGCTCTGATCGCAGAGGGCAAGATGACCGGTACCGGCGCTCAGTCTCCCATCACCATCGGCAAGACCATCGCCGAGCTGTACTATCAGTGGAAGGACGGTGCTGAGCTGGAGGCCCGTTATCCCATCGAGACCTTCATGATCAACTCCGACAACATCGAAGAGTACAACAACGGCGGCTGGCAATAAGCTGTATGCGGAATCCAGAGCGTTCAAAAAATGATGCGCTCTAGCGGCAATTTTTCTTAAGAAAATTGCCGCCCCGCAATGGATCATAAGGGAAGTGGCTTTGTTCTTTCAGAGCAAAGCCGCTTTTCGAATTAATTTCCCACAAAGAAGAAACGGTGGTGAGACTCAGTGAGCGAATACCTGCTCGAAATGAAAAACATCTGCAAGTCATTTCCGGGCGTCAAGGCTCTGCAAAAGGTGGATTTCCAGCTCAAGTCCGGCGAGATTCATGCGTTGCTGGGCGAGAACGGCGCAGGGAAATCAACGCTGATTAAGGTTCTGGGTGGCATCTATCGCCCAGAGGAGGGCAAGATCTTCATTGATGGCCGGGAAGTGGCCATTACGGACGTAAACGGCGCCCGCAGCAACGGCATTTCCATCATCCATCAGGAATTGGTGCTGGTGCCCCACATGACGGTGGCAGAAAATATCTTCCTGGGACGCGAACCCAAGGGTGCGCTAGGCGTCAACCGGACTCTGATGAGCCAAGAAGCCCAGAAGATGCTCGATAAATTTGATTTAGGCATTGATTCTGACGCTGAGGTAAGTGATTTGAGCATTGCCCAGCAGCAGATGGTTGAAATTGTAAAGGCGATTTCCTTTAATTGCCGCATCCTGGTAATGGACGAACCCACCTCCTCCATATCTGACAGAGAGGTTTCCGCCCTGTTTGAAATCATGCGCAATCTGGCAAAGCAGGGCGTTGGCATCATCTATATCTCCCATAAGATGAGCGAATTGAACGAAGTCTGTGACCGGGTTACGGTACTTCGAGATGGCACCTACGTGGGTACCCGCGAGGTAGCCACCACGCCCAGGGACGAATTGATCGCCATGATGGTTGGACGCGAACTAAACCAATACTATGTACGCGACCATGTGAAATCCGACGAAGTAGTACTCAAGTGTGTAAATCTCAACGATAATAGAAAGAAGCATAATCGGGTCAAGGATGTAAGCTTCGAAATTCATCGTGGAGAAATAGTAGGCTTCGCCGGACTCGTAGGCGCCGGACGCAGTGAAACTATGCAGTGTCTGTTTGGCCTCACAAAGGGATCCAGCGGTGAGATTTATCTCAACGGTAAGAAGTTGAACATCCGCAAAGCAGTGGACGCCATCAATAACGGCATTGCAATGGTCCCGGAAAACCGCAAGCTGGAAGGATTGTACCACGTTCAGAGTGTGCGTTTCAATTCCACCATTGAGGTATTGCACGAATTTATCCGTCATCTGATGGTCAATACGAAACGCGAAGCGCAGATCGCCCAAGAGTTCATTGATAAAATGCAGACTAAGACGCCCTCACAGGAACAGGTTGTCTCCAACCTCTCCGGTGGCAACCAGCAAAAGGTCATGATTGGCCGTTGGCTGGCTACGGCGCCGAAACTGCTGATCTTGGACGAGCCCACTCGCGGCGTAGATGTGGGCGCCAAGGCTGAGATTTATGAAATTATGAATGAGCTCACCAAACAGGGTGTTTCCATCATCATGATTTCCTCGGAGCTTCCGGAAATCATCAACATGTCCGATCGGGTTTACGTCATGTATGAGGGCCGCATCACGGGCTGCATCAGCTATGACGAAGGGCTCAGCCAGGAAGCCATCATGAAACTCGCCACCTTAGAAGCGTCAGGAGGACAAAGCAATGCTTGTTGTTAAAAGATTGATGAAGGGCGTAAAGCGCTATTTAAAGGACAACCTGGGCATCCTCTGCGCCCTGGCTGCCATGATCCTGTTCCTTTACATTTACCCAGTCACCCACGATACCTTCCTGACGGAAAAGAACATTTGGAATGTTCTGCGCCAGAATGCGCCGAACCTGTTGCTCTCCTGTGGTATGACCATGGTCATCATCCTGGGTGGTATTGACCTTTCCGTAGGTTCCATCATCGCCATGTCCGGCGTACTGGGTGCAGGCGCCGTGGTTTGGGGTGGCATGCCAGAAATTGTGGGCATATTGGTGGCTATATTCTCCGGCCTGCTCTTTGGTCTTTGCAATGGCTTTGTCATCGCCAAGACCCAGATCCCGCCGTTCATTGTCACTCTGGCCTCAATGAACATTGCCAAAGGTATTGCCTACGTATATTCAGGCGGCAAGCCCATTCGCTGCATGACCGACGCATGGAAATTCCTGGGCGCCGGTTACATTGGAAAGGTTCCCGTTCCCGTCATTACCATGTTCCTGATCTTTTTCATTTCTGTGATGTTCCTGAATCGCACCCGCATGGGCCGGCACATCTACGCCGTAGGCGGGAATGATACCGCGGCCAAATTCTCCGGTATCAGCACGGCCAAGGTCAAGTTCGTGGTATACAGCTTCAGTGGCCTGATGGCTGGTCTTGCAGGCATCACCATCGCTTCGCGCCTGTATTCCGGCACCTGCACTTCCGGTGACGGCGCCGAAATGGACGCTATCGCAGCGGTAGTCGTAGGTGGCACCTCCATGGCAGGTGGTTCCGGCCGTCTGGGTGGCACGCTGATCGGTGCGCTGATCATCGGCATCTTGAACAACGGTCTGAACCTGATGGGCGTTAATTCCGACTGGCAGTATATCATCAAAGGCGCGGTTATTCTGCTGGCGGTCTATGTAGACTTCCTGCGCAATACCAAGAAGGCAAAATAAGCGCGCTGCATCGGAATGGGAATTTTGCCCGTACGCATGCAAGATAAAAACCCGAGAGCTAGACGGGTGCTCGTGAGACAGTAATTCTAAAAAATTACTATTTTACGGCATCTGTCTGACAGGGTTGGAAACAACAACGAAAAGAACGATGTCGAGTCGCATGACCGGCATCGTTCTTTTTTGCAACAAAATATTAGAATTACAGAGGCATTTATCATGAAACGCTTGTTATCTTGTGAATTTAATCTTGATACTGCTTGTGTAGAGCTTTGTTTTTCAGATGGTAGCATAGTTTCTATTGATACTATCGCTGTGGAAAATGAGGTAGTGAACAATATGTATCAACAGTCGGAACTCGACTATCTAATCTACAATGACCCTGCTGCATACGCTAATTTGATATTATGCGGCAATCCCAAAGCCTATCTAAAGGCAGTAACAGAATACAAATCGCTTGATTGATTTGCACACGCCCCAAGGTCAACTTGGGGCGTATTTTCAAAAATGCTACACTTTAATGTGTTGGATTCCAGCGTACTATCTTGAAAATCGTCGTAGCCTCATGATACAATTGATGTGTGTCCACACATAAAACAATTATTGCACTATGGAGAAAAATATGAGATTATCATCTTTTTTTCATTTCGCCACATTTGGTGTGAAAACAATCTTATTTGGAAAAAAGAAACCTATTTTGGGTACGGTTATCGTGACTGACAAATGCAATCTGCATTGCAAGCATTGTTCGGTCAACAATATTACAGCGCTTATCTATCCATATGAGCAAATCCGAAATGAAATGCAGCAGCTTTATGATATGGGCATTCGTATTCTGTTTTTCTGTGGCGGTGAAACCTTCCTCTGGAAAGACGGAGAGCGCAATCTCCGTGATTTAGTGATCGAAGCTAAGCAGATGGGATTTCTCATCGTCAATGTAGTGACGAACGGAACATTCCCCATTGATCTTCCTGAAGCCGACTTGATTCTTCTCAGCTTGGATGGTGATAAGCAACGTCACAATGAAATCCGTGGCGATACATATGACATCATTATGAAGAACATAAGCAATGCTACCGCAGACAACATTTGTTTCTATATGGCCATCAACCAGATTAACAAGGACTATGTACGGGATGTCTGCATCACTGCCCGTGACACAAAGAATGTCCGAGCAGTATCCTTCAATTTCCACACACCTTACCCGGACACAAAGGAGTTGGCTCTTACAAAGGAAGAAAAAGCTGCTTGCTGCGCTGCCATCACCCAGATGATGAAGGAAGGTGCGCCGGTATTCAATTTGAAAAGTGCTTTTCCGTATCTCATTGAGAACCGTTTCCCGACGCCTTGCTATCAGTGTGTTGTCATGGAGAACGGAAAGTTGTCCACCTGCGGACGCTGTATCGAGGTTCCAGGACTGTGTGAACAATGCGGCTATTTCTTTGTGGCTGAGTACACGCTTCTGTTCCGAGGTAATCCCAAAATTATATTCGAAATGCTTCGAACATATCTAAAGTACATTTAGGTGAACTATGAGTATCATTACGAATCTGACACGAATGTGGCTGACCAGATCGGTCAAACCCTTTACCTTCAAAAATGAATATGACGAGCAGCTACCATTTGCAGATTGTGAAAACCTTGGACTATATGTTCATATTCCGTTTTGTAAAAGCATCTGCAATTTCTGCCCTTATTGCAAGGTTGGCTACTCCAAAGAACTTTGCAATAGGTATATAGATTCCTTACTCAAGGAAATCCACCTTGTAGGGAATCATTATCCAGGTAAGAAAAAAGTAACCAGCTTATATTTTGGCGGTGGCACACCGGCTTTGGCGGCTGACCGTATCGGCGAGATTATCGATGCCTTGAACGAGCATTTTATCATCACAGGGGGAATTGGTCTGGAGCTGCATCCGGATAATGTGACGGAGGAAGTCCTTGCGGTGTTAAAGGCTGCCGGTGTAACCAAGGTCAGCATTGGCATTCAGTCTTTCCGCAATAAATATCAAAGCATCCTTGGAAGAAAGACCGTTGATACCCACGCAATGAAAAAAGCACTGGATGCAGTGAGGTTTGAAACTGTTTCGATGGACTTTATCTTTGCACTCCCTGAGCAAACCTATGATGATTTGAAGTCTGACATCGACGAAGCCTTTTCTCTGGGTGCAAATCATGTTGCCATTTATCCGTTTATTGATTTTACCTTTACGGCAAGCCCGGTAAAGACTATGCCTAAAAAAGAAAAGCGAGAGTTGTTGGACAGTATTACAAGGTATTGCATGAGCAAGGGGTATTCCCGCAACTCCATCTGGACATTCTCCAGTGAACTAGAAGCCAACTACTCCTCTATGACAAGAGACAACTTCCTTGGCTTTGGTTGCTCCGCAACAACCCTGCTGAGAAATCAGTTTAAGATCAATACATTTGACATTGAATCCTATTGCGAGAGGATCAGCCGAGAGACGCTGGCTACTTCTCTGACCATCCGTTTCACGGAGCGACAGAGAATGATTTACTGGCTGTTCTGGACAGCATACAGCACTAAGGTAAACGCAAAGGACTTTGAACGGTTCTTTGGCGTTCCACTGAAGAAGATGTATGGCTTCGAGCTTTGGATTGCCAAACTCCTTGGCTTTGTGACTGAAGAAAATGGCACATACGCCATGACCTTGAAGGGTGCGTTCTATTACCATTATTACGAGAATTTCTACACGCTGTCCTACATCGACAAAATGTGGGGCATTATGCGAAAAGAAGCGTTTCCAGACATGCTTGAACTGTAAAGGATGGTGAGCATTTTGCCAGATAACAGAAACAGGGTACGTCCAAAGCAGATAAAGTTTTTTGTGAACGATAAGGAATACGAGTTGATAAGAAAGAAAATGGCACAGATGGGAACAGAGAACATGAGTGCCTATCTCCGCAAAATGGCAATCGACGGGTATGTTGTAAATTTGGATATGCCTGAACTCCGTGAGCTGACTTCCAAAATGAAACGAATATCCAACAACGAAAACCAGATTGCAAAACAGCTCAACACAACGGGTAACATCTACGAAGCTGACATTGAAGAAATCAAAA
>JAHZHZ010000018.1 GCA_019419995.1 Clostridiales bacterium | reverse complement strand
CGCTGTAGCCGTCGCTTCCACCGTAGCCGTCGCTTCCGCTGTAGCCGTCGCTTCCGCTGTAGCTGCCGTTCCCGCTGTAGCCGTCGTTTCCGCTGTAGCCGTCGTTTCCGCTGTAGCCGTCGTTTCCGCTGTAGCCGTCGCTTCCGCTGTAGCTGCCGTTCCCGCTGTAGCTGTCGCTTCCGCTGTAGCCGCCGTTTCCGCTGTAGCCGTCGTTTCCGCTGTAGCTGCCGCTTCCGCTGTAGCTGTCGCTTCCGCTGTAGCCGTCGTTTCCGCTGTAGCCGTTGCTTCCGCTGTAGCCGTTGCTGTCGTCTCTACTGTAGCTGTTGGTTCTGGAGTAGCAGATACATCAACGGTAACTGTTGGCTGAGGCGTAGAGGTGGACTGCGCCGCTTCCAACGCAGCGATGCGCTCTTCCAATTCGTCCACCTGTCCCTCCAGAGTATCTCTGGCAACAATGGCCTGTTCCAGGCCGGTTCGAACGTTAGAAAGCTCATCCTCGTTCACTGCAATTTCTGTTTCCAGACTGGCAATAGTTTCCCGCAGTGCTTCAGGATCCAACAAAAGTAAATCCTCTATGTATTTTTCCTGAGCCGCTTTCAGGGCAAGCTGTTCTTCTCGGGCCTTTTGTGCATCTGCAAGCTGCTGTTCCAGTGCTTCATCAGGCACACCTGTCATGGAATCTAGCTGATCCTGAAGCTGTTGGCGCTGAATTTCCAGTGCGCTCAATTGTTCCGCCACCAATTGCAACTGAGCCTTTTCCTCGTCGCTGAGATTTACCAAGCCTTCCAGCTTTTCCAGAGACGGCTTTAGTTCTTCAAGCTGTGTATTCAGCTGTTCTCGCTGAGCCGTAAGATTTTCTATGGCTAAGGGCATCTGGGCCGAGCCTTCATCGATAGCGGCGATTCCCTCATCAATCTGAGCATAGGTGCGCTTTCGGGTGCGCGCCAATTGGGATTTCCCAGAGGATAACTGGCTCTGAGCATCCAGCAGCTCCCGCTCTACTTCTGCCAAATCCTCGTCTACTTCCTGAAGAATGGCACTGTTTAAGGCATCGATGCGGCTCTGCTCAATGGTAATATCCACCTGCTGGGTTAAAACGCCTGAGGGCGTGACTCGAGCCACGCCATCTACGGCTTCATAGCGGGAGATAAGTTCATCCTCCACGTAATCAGACAATTCCAGTAGATCCGCATCCTCCAGGGATACGGTAGAAATCGTCACCGGCAACATATCCGGGTTGAGCTTCATCACCACGGGCGTGCCAATGGCATCGTCCCATCCGCCGGAAAGTTGTTCCACGCTGGAAGAAATCTCAATCATGGCGGTATTCATGTCCGCACCAGATTCAAATTCCAGAACCACCAGCGACAGATTTTCGCTGGAAGTAGAGGACACATTTTTTATGTCCGTCAGCGTGGAAAAGGAAGCTTCCAGCGGCCGGGTTACATCGTTCTCTACCCTTTCCGGTGTACCGCCGGTATAAGTGGTGTAAACAATAGCGTAAGGCAAATCCATGCTGGGCAGCAAATCGGTAGTCATGTGCATGAAGGAAATGACGCCCAGAGCAATCACCAGAATGATGCCCACGATTACTGTATAGGGTTTTTTAACACTGAGTTTTGATAGCATTTCTATTGTTCCTCCGTCTCTGCAAAAAGGGCATCAAAGAACTGGTTTAACAATCCGGTAAGCTGATCTGCCCTGTCAATTCCCATCCTGCAAACGACTCGATCTGCCATGGAAAGGATTTTTTCCAGTTCTTCTTCAAATTCCTTGCGCCCCTCCTGTGTGGCCTGTATATACACCACCCGGCGGTCGTTCTCATCGCTCACCCTCTCCACCAGGCCCTGTTCCACCATACGGTTCACTGCCTGGGTGGCTGCCGGCTTGGAAATGGCCAGACTGCGGCTGATGTCCGTCATGCGCATCCGGGCACATCCCTGCCGCCAGCAGTTTTGAAAAAGATAACTCATGGCCACCAGCGTTTCCGTTGCCTCGCTATCTCCGAAAATCTGCCTGCGAAAAAGCTTCCCCAGCCGTTCCAATGCCCCATAAAGATTCAGGGCCACTTCGCTGTGCATGCGGACACCCCCCTTTAATTGTTTTGCAAGTTAACTATTATTATATCGAACAATGCACTCTCATACAAGTTGGCCAAAGGCAAAATGCTGAGAAAGGATTCGGAATCTTTTGTGACAAAATACCGACAGGGCATAAAAAGCCCCCTCGGGGCACTGAACGCGGTAGACGCGTCAGATTTGCTCCGGGGGGCTTTTCCCTTGGGAAACGATCTTACATAAGCTTCAACAGCCGTTGATAGGCTTCCTCCCACTCAGGGGTATGGTTGGGGATATACTCGTTGACATCCTCACTGTTGCGCACCACGCGGCGCAAATCATCGATATCTTTTACTGCACCCAAGGCCATGGCCTGCGTCAGCAAATTACCAATGGCCGCACCCTCCACGGGACCTGTGATCACCTTGCGATTCAGACTATCGGCAGCCATTTGGTTGAGCAACTTGTTCTGGATACCCCCGCCCACGATGTTCAACGTATCAATGCGGGCACCCTTGATTTCCTCAAGCCTGCCCAGTGCCCAGCGGTATTTGAGGGCCAGAGATTCGTAAATGCATCTGGAAATTTCACCCACGGTACGGGGAACAGGCAATCCGTTGCGCTCACAGTATGCCTGAATCTTTTCGGGCATGTTGCCTCCAGCAAAGAACTCACCGTAATCAGGGTCAATGACAGTGCGCAATGGCTCCGCTCCGCGGGCCTCGGTCACGATCTCATCCCAGGAATACTTGCGGCCCTGCTTGATCCATTCACGGCGGCACTCCTGAATCAACCACAAGCCCATGATGTTCTTTAAAGGCCTGAAGCCACCCTGAATGGTACCTTCATTGGAGAAGTTGGTATCCCGCACCAGAGGTGTGAGAATGGGCTTGTCCGTCTCTACTCCAAAGAGGGACCAAGTTCCACTGGAACAGAAAGCGAAACTGCCGCTGCCCGGGATAGCCGCCACGGCGGAAGCAGTATCGTGGGTACCCACGGCGGCAAAAGGTGCGGGATTGATTCCCAGTTCTTCGCAGAGCTGGCTGCGCAAATGGCCGCGGATGCTTCCCGCCCGATCGATGGGCGCAAAGATCTTCTCCGGAAGCTTCAATTCCCGGATGGTCTCCCAATCCCAGTCCCGGGTATTGGGGTTATAGAGCATGGCCGTAGTGGCCATGGTATACTCATTTTTCTTTTCGCCGGTAAGGAAATAACCCAGCAAATCAGGAATAAAGAGCATCGTTTCGGCATTTTCCAAAGCCACGTCGCCCTCTGCCTGGCGGCGGCAGAGCTGATAGATCGTATTAAAATTCATGGAAGCGATGCCAGTACGAGCAAAGAGCGTCTCATGAGGTACAATTTTGTACACCCGCTCAATGTCCGCATCCACGCCCATGCGATAGGAGCGAGGATTGCTCAACAAATGGCCATTGCGGTCCAGTAGGCCGTAATCCACACCCCAAGTGTCGATCCCGCAGCAATCCAATTCACCCAGGTTCGCATTTTTGAAAGCCAGCAGGCCCTGTTTGAGCTGATTGTAGAGATAGGGCAAGTCCCAATAAAACACGCCATTCATTTCCACATAGTGGTTCTCAAAGCGGTGAAGTTCCTGCATTTCCAGCCGGTCACCGTTAAAACGACCCAAAATGGCTCGGCCGTTGCTGGCTCCCAGGTCAAAAGCCAGAAGATTAAGCGTCTTCATCTTGCACCTCCTCAACGTCCCCGGAGCACGTCCGCCTCATATTTGCGCACTCGCTCCAACCAATCCAGACCCACGGGGACGCCGCGAGTCAGACAATAGTAATCCCACACAGCACCGGCAGGCAGGCTCTTGCGCTCCTCCAGTAACGCAAGTCTTCCGGTGAAATCTCCAGCGAGCTCAGCTTTTTGCATTCCTGCCACATCCGCCAGACAGGCATTGAGCAACGCCTTTCGGGCATTACGCATACCGATAACCCAGCAGGCAATACGGTTGATGGAAGCGTCAAAGTAGTCCAAGCCGATATATACCCGGTTCTCATAACCGTTGAAAATGATTTCATCCATGATCTTCTGCAACTCATCATCCAGCGTCACCACATGGTCGCTGTCCCAGCGCACCGGGCGGCTCACATGCAAAAGTACCTTTTCAAGATTTGTCAGCACTGCGCTGAGCTTGGCAGAGATCACCTCAGTGGGATGGAAATGACCCGCGTCCAAAGTATAAAGCTTATTATGGCGAATAGCGTAGCCCAACGAAAATTCGTGGCTAGCCACTGTGAAACTCTCCACGCCGATGCCAAAGAGCTTGGATTCCAAACTACAGGGCACATCTTCGTCCCGGATGGTGGTATCTGCAAAAATTTCATCCAGAGAACGAGCCATCAGCTCCCGGTAGTATCCCGTATTTACACAAGTATCCTTCATGCCGTCCGGCATCCAGTAATTGATGGCACAGGGCTTGTGGAGCTGCTTGGCAAACTCGTTGCCAATCTCCCGGCAGCGCTTGCCATGTTCGATCCAGAAGCGACGTACTTCCTCCTTTGGACTGGCCAGAGAGAAATCACCATCCATCATGGGATGGCCAAAATAAGTCGGATTAAAATCCAGCCCAATGCCACGATCCCGAGCCCAATCCACCCAGTTCTGGAATTCCGCGATGGTATATCCGTCGCGATCTACTTTTTTTCCGTTTTTCTCTGCGTAGGAGGCATGCAGATTCAGCTTGGTGGTTCCGGGAATCATGCTCCGGGCAAAATCGATATCCTCCCGCAGTTCTTCAGCGTTGCGGGCACGTCCAGGATAATTGCCTGTGGTCTGGATGCCCCCGGTAAGGCTATCCGAACCGTCGAAGCCAATCACATCATCTCCCTGCCAGCAGTGCATGGATACGGCAATGGCATCTGCTTTCTTCATGGCCGCCTCCACGTCAATGCCTGCTGCGCCATAGGCTTCCCTCGCATATTCATAGCCCAGGCGCACATTTTTCTCATTCATTTGAATAACCTCCTTCTAAGGCTCAATTCTCTGTTTTCTATTATATTGATTTTACAATTCTGCGTCAATGTCAAAGTTGCAGGATGGCAAGATACCGAAAAATCTCCCCAATTCCGCATAGAAATCGGGGAGATTTACCCTGTAATTCAAAAAATATTTATGTACGATATAGAGGCCACGATTCAGCAAAAAATGTTAATTATCAACGATAGAAGAATGTTAAGATTGAAGGGCCTGCTGCTGGGGCTCATCGCCTCTTGGGGCACGATGAACAGTAAAGGTGAACGCACTACCCTCTCCCCTGGCACTCTCTACCCAGATTTCCTCATCCATGCGCCTGAGCAATTCCCTGGCAATGGACAATCCCAATCCGGAACCCTTGCCACTATGAGCCTTGTCCACCTTGTAGAAGCGTTCAAACACGTGAGGCAGGTCCTCCTCGGCAATGCCGATGCCCGTATCTCTGACGGTAATCAATACTTTCTCTTCGTCCCAGTCCACCTTGACGGATACGCTGCCAGATTCGGTATACTTGATAGCATTATCCAACAGAATGATCAGCATCTGCTCCACCCTGTCCGGATTTCCATACACAGAGGGGCAATCCTCCAACTCGCTTTCAATCTTCAGCTCCAGTCCGTGTTCTTCGGCGATGGAATGATAGCGATCACACACATCGTAGATCAGATCGTCCAGGGGCATGCGCTGCTTCTGAATGGCTACACCCCCGCTCTGCAGGCGGGAAAGCTCCAATTGATCGTTAATCAGCCGGGAAAGGCGCATCACTTCTCTGAGAATGATGTCATAGTAGCGCATCCTGTCGCTCTCCTCGGTGACTAAACCCTCCTTGAGAGGCTCGATCAATGCACGCACAGCTGTCAACGGCGTGCGCAATTCGTGAGATACATTGGAAACATACTCTCGGCGGGTTCGCTCCAGGCGTTCAGACTGAGTGATATCGCTGAAGAGCCCCACCGCACCGGCAATAGCGCCGATTTCATCCACAATGGGCGTAATGGTGAGCCGAATGGTCATTTCCCTGTAACCAAAAACCCGACTGGCGGGCTGCCCGGAAGCGATTACTCCGTCAAAGTCATGCCAGACATCCTGATCAGGCACATGCTTCATGCGCGCGTCCGGCAACCCCAGAGCAATCTTTTTTTGTTCAAATATCCGTGCAATTGCCGGATTCACGTGGGTGATCTGCCCCTCATGATCCACGGCAATGATACCTTCCGAAAGGCCATTGAGCATGTGCTTGAGGCGGTTGCGCTCCACGATGAGCATATACATATTTCTCGAGAGCTGATAGGAGAGGTTATTGAGGGCCTTGCCCAGTTCCCCCAGTTCTCCGGGGGCACTCTCGTCGCCGTGGGCATCAAAGTCGCCACCTGCAACCCGCACAGCCACATCGCGCAACTGAGAAATCTGACGCACGCTCTTCATCAACAACAGTTTTGCCAACGGCCAACACGCAAGGCATGCGACAATAAACCCCGCCATCAAACCGATCAGCGAAGCCCAACGTCCAGCACCCAGGGTGTCAGCCAGATGAAACACCGGAGAACCCACCAACACCGCCACAAGAAATTCTGCGGCCGTAAAGATTACAGCGCGCTTAATCAGCACGCTGTGAGCTTCCCCCCGTGGTTGCGCGTTCGTCCCGGCTGCTTCCGTGCCAGCACTTTCCGCACCTGAGGGAACATGTTTTCTGTTCATTACGCATTGACCTCAAAGCGATAACCCACGCCGTATACTGTCTTGAGCGCCCAGGGAACATTCTCCTGAGGCAACTTCTGGCGAATGCGCTTAATGTGCGCATCCACAGTGCGGGTATCGCCAAAGTAATCATATCCCCAAACTCTGGAGAGAATCTGTTCCCGGCTGAAGACCTGCCCCACATTGGAACAGAGCATGTGCAGAATTTCCACTTCCTTGGGCGTGCAGGGAATTACTTTCCCGGCAGCCTTTACCTGATAGTTTTCCAGGCTGATCTCCAGCTGCGGCAGGCGGATAATGGAAGAATCCTCGTCCCCCGTCTTTTCACTGAAGCGACGCAGCACGGCCTTAATGCGAGCCAATACCTCCCGAGGAGAAAAAGGCTTGACAATATAGTCATCCGCGCCCAATTCCAAGCCCAGAATGCGGTCGATCTCCTCACCCTTGGCAGTAAGCATAATGATAGGCGTGGAGCTGTTCTGTCGAATTTGTCGGCAGACATCCAGGCCAGAAACCTTGGGCATCATCAGATCCAGCACCATCAGATCGGGATGGAGGCTTTCAAACATCTCCAGCGCCTGCTGTCCATCATACGCGCTCTGATGCTCGTAGCCCTCGCTGCTGAGATACAGCCCGAGCGACTCATGCACCACGGAATCGTCGTCTGCAATCAGAATCAAAGGATACATTGCCATAATACCACCCCAAATTTCACATTTATATCTTTAATTATACCCATGAACAAGATCACATGCAACCTTTCCCGAAAGAAGCCTATTTTTCTTCATATTCGACATAATTTCGACGAACATAATCTGCGCCACAGTCGCCAGAATAATTCCCGACGGGCGCACATGCGCTTCGTTCCAATAAGTGGTAAAAATGGAGGAAATAAAAATGAACCAGACTCATCAACTTTTGCAGGCCATTGTGGAAAACGCCCGCACGGGGGCCGATGCCTGTGATCAGTTGCTCAGCCGCACGGACGACATTGAAATTCGGCGTGAATTAATGCTTCAGCGGCAACAATACCAGGAGGCCGCCCGGGATGCAGAGACGCGACTCTACAACGAGGGCGTAGAACCTCAACCCAAAGGCCCCATGGCCCGGGCTGGCATGTGGATGGGCATGCAAATCAATACCATGATGGATCGCTCGCCCTCTCATATCGCGGATATCGTGATCCAGGGATCCACCATGGGTGTGGTAGAAATGACCAAAGCCCGCAACAGCTATCCGGACGCGGACGCCCATGCCCAGGGCATCGCGGCCAATTTCATCACCCAACAACAGGAAGCTATCGATCGGCTCAAGACTTTTCTTCGGACGAGCACTGTGGTATAATAAACTTGAGGACGCGTCCCGCAAAGGATGACACCCTGTTTACCCCGGCGATGACGCGTAATGTGCAATAAAGGTAAGTACGTCCCCTGGAACCAATTTGAGGGAAAAATGCGTCTAAAGAGGAAAAGGAGGGGTAAAACGCCATGAAAAAACTGCTGGGTTGGATGTGTGCACTGGCCATATTCTTTGGCACAAGCGCGTTTGCAGAGCAGGAGGTGGTGATTGACTTGCCCAATGGAGAGAGCGAAACGATGACTTTGCCCAACGGGCAGATTTTGGAAATGGGTTCCCGCAGCGAAGTAGATCTGGACGGTGATGGAAAACCAGAAATATTACAGCCCAAGATGGAAGGCATCGAAGAAGAGTCCAGGCTGGTGCTCTATGTCACCGGTTCGGATGGCGCAGTCTACAGTTATGCCACAGATATCCACTTCTCCAAGGGCGTTTATGCCGTGGATGTGGACAGCGACGGCAAAGTAGAGATATTGCTCAGCGGCGATCAATATTCCGATGACTACTTTACCTGGTGTCTGCGCTACGATCCGGAATCGGGGCTGATCCCCTTGCAATTTGCCGATGCCAATCGCGGAGAAAACACGGATGAATACTTTGACAGCGGCTACGGCATGATTATAGGCATAGACAACGGCAGCCTCACTTTGCTGGGCTCTCAGGACGTGCTGGGCACGTGGATGGCCTCTCGGGTATTCACACTGAAGGACGGCCGCTTCGAGCTGGAAGACGGCGGCCTTTGGAAGATGTATGACGCTACCGGGGAAGCCGAAACCTGGGAATACGGATGTCTGACCCTCATAAAGGATCTGGACGTAAATTTTGAGGATGGCAGCACCGGCGCACTCCACGCCGGAGACAAGCTGGTAGTGACTCAATCCGACAAGGTCAGCATTGTCTATTTCCAGACTGAGGACGGGCGTCGGGGAAGCTTCCCCGTGGAACCTAACGCTCAGGAGGGATATGGACTACTGATTTATGGAGCCCCGGATTACGATGCGTTTGAATACCTCCCCTATGCCGATTAATCCCGGCTGAAATAAAACGCGCCCCGTCTCGCAAATGCGAAACGGGGCGCTCCAATTTATTTACTCCACGCAACTGCTCATTCAGGAAGTCTCTCCCTGTCGGATCAACTGCTCTAGGGCACCGGTGAGCCCCGGAGAAATTTCAGCGGTACGATACTGGTCATAGGAGGACCACTGGCTGCGGTCATAGCCGCGCTTGAGCAGCTGCGTGCGCAGTTCTTCATCCACTTTCTGACTCTCAAACACGTGCACTGGCGTGCCGTCGGGACAGTTGAGTGCCAACCACTGGGCATCCTCGCTACGCAGACGAATACAGCCATGAGACACGGGTTGTCCCAGTTGGCTGCGGGCCAGAGTGTCGATGGAAGCTACACTCTTTTCAAAATATGGCAGGGAATGAAACAAATATGGGCCATTGAACCGAGTGACGTACTGCACGTATACGCCGTACTGATCGATGTAATACCACTGGCTGCGCTCGTCGGGATAATGCTGTTTGACCACAAAATCACCGCATGGCGTGGCATCTTCGCCGCCAGGCATACCAGAAGAACAAATCATCTGTCTAACAATATTATCTTCCCCGTGGGTACCAGCATCGTATACGGTAACGACCTGGCTGGTCAGATCCACTTCCACCACATAGGGAGACGCTGGATTTTCCAAGATCTCCGTCTCTTCCCCGAAAGAGGTCTCGCTACAGCCCAAAATCCCCCACGTCAGCACCGCCACTAGCAGGCCACACATGAATTTACGCCGCATAGCTGCCGCCCCTTCCCTATTTTTTACAAAATCAGTATAGCAGCGTAAGCTTCCCTCGTCAATAAGCTGCATGGTTGAAGAAATTAACTCCAGAAGTATTGACTTTGAAAGTTGACAGGTATATAGTATCTGCGGAGCATGTCTTCAGGGCAGGGTGCAATTCCCGACCGGCGGTAAAGTCCGCGAGCGCCTAAGGGCGCATGAACCGGTGCAATTCCGGTACCGACGGTAAAGTCCGGATGAAAGAAGGCGCGAAGTCCGCAGCTTTGCATGCTTTTTCGCCCCGAGATTTCTCTGTCTCGGGGCGTTTTTTTGCGGAACTTCGCAGTAACAAGGAGGAAAAAACATGATTGTAAACAACAAAACCCGTCGACTCACCCTGATGGCCATGTTTGCCGCCCTGGCATATGTGGTCATGGTGGTGGGGCGCATCCCCATCAGCAGCGTGGACTTTCTCAAGTACGACCCCAAGGACATTCTTTTAGCCATTTGCGGCTTCGTGCTGGGTCCAATGCCCGCCCTGATGGTCACAGCTGTGGTCTCGGTGCTGGAAATGCTTACCGTCAGTTCCACCGGCCCCATCGGTCTGTTCATGAACCTTCTCTCTAGCGCCATATTTGTCTGTCCTGCTGCCGCTCTATATAAGCGGAATCCCAGCCTCACCAGTGCAGGTCTAGGCTTGGGCTTGGACGTATTGCTCACCACCGCCGTCATGCTCCTTTGGAATTACTTTATTACTCCTATTTACATGGGCTATCCCCGGGAAGCTGTAGCCGCCATGTTGGTTCCCGTATTCCTGCCCTTCAATCTGATCAAGGCCCTGCTCAACGGCGCCATCACTATGCTCATTTACAAGCCTGTTTCCCGGGCCCTGAAGCGCAGCGGACTGATGGAGGAACGGAACACAAAAGTTGATTCACCCAGCCACCAGCGAAGCCTGGGAGCCACCCTAACCGCCGCCCTGGTACTGGTCAGCTGCGTGACAGCCATATTGGTGATGCGGGGAATTATTTGAATCAAATAAAGTATCATCTCTGGAGTTCAGGCTCTGTTTAAATTTACAGATCTCCCTCTTCGTAGGGAAACTGTTGCGCAGATGTCAAGCGCAAAAGGAGCACCCGGTTCGATAAGAACCGGGTGCTTTTCATTAAAATTCGGACGGAATCAAGCGCCAACTTCAAGATCCAGATACAGGTTTTCAATCAACATATATCCCTGATTTCCCTCGTAATCAATTAATGCCCAGCCGGTTTCCCGGTTCATGTTCAGCACCGTCAACTTCAATTGAGCAGGTGCCCGGGCCAGTATGGAAGCATCCAGTGAAGGCGACGCATAAACATTGGCTCTGGTCTGTTCACCATCCGTGGTAACGATAGCTCCCACTTTCTCGCTAGCAGGCATATCCGTGGGATTTTGCTGGGAGGCAATCACATCCGCCTCATCCTCAGCAGTCCCCTGCCAAAAGCTCAGATACTGCGTCATCAAAAAGCCCAAATTGCCGTTGTAGACCACCTTGGTCCATTCCTCGCCCTTTTCCAGCACGCGCATGCTCACGCCGTTGGGAATCTGATCCAACACATCGGATTCCGAACTGGCCTCCATGCGCAGGTTCAACTTCACATCATCGGAACCGGTATCCACGGAGGCATAAGTTACATCCGCATCCTCCAGATAATCCAGGAACTCTTCGCTGGAATAGTAATCGCGCACCTCGTCCACCAAACTGCCACCACCGGCAAGGCGTTCCTCCATAGTGGTACCCAGCGTATAAGTAGCACCGCTTTCAGAGGTGTAGGTAGCAATGTAGTTATAAGTAGTGCCCTTCTGGGAGAGATACTTGGTGTAGATATAGCCCACGCCTGCTTCGCAGATGATCTGCGCCCAACCATCCTGCGTGGCCAGTACCGTCACCGAATCCCCATGTACCACTTTGCCAATGGAAGCACTGTCCGTATTCGGCTTGGAACGCACCAAAATATTGGCCTTTGGAGAATCAATTACGGCCGTGGTAAGCTCTTCATTGTTATAGCTTACTGTAAAGGCTTCGCCGCCCATGGCCTCCTTTACCTGATTGAGTACGTAATAGACTGCATGCTGGGTCTCAGCAGTAGCCACACCATCGGCAGTATAACCGCAAACCTGCTGGAAGGTCTTGACCGCTTCGCTCACTTCCACATCGTACACACTGTCGATGGGGCCGGTATAGATGCCCAACTCCTGAAGGGCGCTCTGCAAGCGTTCCACCACAGGCCCGCTCTGTCCCTCCTTCACGTCCACCTGGCCCGTGGACACGGGAGCATCGTCGGAATAGATGACTTCCAACAACTCCTTGGTGGAAATGCCCGTCTGAGACAGGCCCAGATCCTTTTGCAGCTGCTTCACCACGCCTACCATTTCATTGCTGTAGACGCCGTCGTAGTCGCCTTCATAATAGCCCAAATCGTTGAGGCGGTGCTGAAGATCCATCACTTCACTGCCCGTACTGCCTCGACCCAGATCATCCTCCGATATGCCCAAGAACTCTGAATAGGTCATGCCGTCCTCGCCTGTATAGGAGGAGACAAACAGCAGTGAACGCAAATCTTCGTCCTTTTCCCCGCTGCGATAAATCTTCACCCGGGTCCCGGAGAGACATTCCTTGGCAATAAACTCCGCGTCCTCCACCCGAAGGCGAATGCAGCCATGAGAGGCCGGGTAACCATACTGCTCGATGCCCTCCTTGCTCATGGCATCGTCACTCTTTTTATTGTAGGGAATGGAGTGGAAGAAATAGGCGTAATAAATCTTGGTGGCATACTTAACCCATACATACTGGCTGGGCATGTAATACCATTCGGTGCGCTCGTCACTGCGCTCCTTGGTGGGCATGTACCAGGTACCGGTGGGCGTCCTGTCTCCGGTGCCCGCAGAGCAAAGCATCTGACGGGCCACGCTGCCGTCGGAAGCGTTAAAAACCGTGACAATCTGATTCGTCAAATCCACTTCAATGTAGTAGGGCCGATCATAGGCTGCGGACGCGGGCACGGCGCTGATCAGCGTTAGCACAACCAACAGAACGGACAAACATTTTTTTAAGTACATGCGTTCTCCCTCGTATCCAAAAAAATTCGCTTTCCGCAAGCGCTTTCAATCCCGCGCAACTCTGGAGTAAAGTAAAAGCAAAAGAATTTCCCATCTTCTGGCTCAATTTCAAAAAACCCCAGTATGACGGTTTACATCATTCTAAAATAGGTTAGAATGTTTTGTCAAGTAATGCGGCGTTTATTTTCCATAAACCATCCAAAGATATTTCCCCGGCGTTCCTTTTCTGCTCCGGCACATGCCCTTGCGCAAAGGTCCGCCTTGTGCTATCATAAGCATGGATACAAATCCTGTGGATGCGATTCGACACCAGACTGCCCAACGCAGGCAACCGTTATTCCACTGAGGTGGTTTTGCAGGCGCTGGGGAAAGGAGTCAGCCAATGCGAAAGGAAAACACACTATACGTGGTCATTCCCTGCTACAAAGAGGAGGCCGTACTTCCGGAGACTGCAAAGCGCCTGCGGGAAAAAATCGGCGAACTCATCGCAGAGGGTAAAATTTCGGACAGGAGCCGCATTCTCTTTGTTAACGACGGCTCCAAAGATCGCACCTGGGAGATCATTGCCCGCCTGCACGAGGAGGACAGGACCTTCTCTGGAGTGAACCTCTCCCGCAACCGGGGCCATCAGAACGCCCTGCTGGCGGGACTAATGACCGCTGTACAGCACGCGGACATGCTCATTTCCATGGATGCTGACCTTCAGGACGATATCAACGCCATGGATGCTATGATCGACGCCTATCACAACGGTTACGATGTGGTATATGGAGTTCGGTCCTCCCGCAAAAATGACAGCTTTTTCAAACGGTTTACAGCTGAAGGCTTTTATCATCTGATGAAGGGTATGGGCGTAGACCTGGTATTCAACCACGCAGACTATCGGCTGATGAGCCGAAGAGCCGTGGAAGGGCTTGCCCAGTTTAAAGAAGTCAACATTTTTTTGCGAGGCATCGTGCCCCAAATCGGTTTCCCCTGGACCACAGTGGAATATGTGCGCGCCAAGCGCTTCGCCGGGGAGAGCAAGTATCCTCTGAAGAAGATGTTGGCTTTCGCCTTTGACGGCATCACTTCCTTCAGCATCAAGCCTTTGAGATTGATTCTCTTTCTGGGCGGCGTGATTTTCGGCCTGAGCCTGATTATGCTGTTATGGGCCCTCATAGCCCGGTTGAGCGGTCATTCAGTTAGCGGCTGGGCCTCGCTGATGGGTTCCATCTGGATGATCGGTGGAATTCAGCTGCTGAGCCTGGGCGTGATCGGCGAATACATTGGCAAGATTTACTCCGAAAGCAAGGCCCGTCCCCGCTACCTCATCGAGCGGGTACTCAACGAACCTGATAATGAACAGAGAAAGGAATTTTGAACTATGGAACGCAGAAATGCCTGGAAATCCTATAATGAAAGTCAACTGTCGGCCATGGAAGCTTTCAGTGGTGCGTATCGTTCCTTCCTGGACGCAGGAAAGACCGAGCGGGAGTGTGTGACCGAGTGCGTAAAGCTGGCCCAGGAACGTGGCTTTGAGGATCTGGACCGCATCATCGCCGCTAACGGACGCCTCAACGCTGGTGACCGAGTATACGTAAACTGGATGAACAAGGCCTTCTTGCTCTTCGTACTGGGCCGTGAGCCCTTAGCTTCCGGCATGAACATTCTGGGCGCCCACATCGATTCGCCCCGACTGGATGTCAAGCAAAACCCTCTCTATGAAGACACTGATCTGGCCTTTTTGGACACTCATTATTATGGCGGAATCAAAAAATATCAGTGGGTAGCCATTCCTCTGGCCCTGCACGGCGTGATCGTAAAAAAGAATGGCGAGACAGTACAGGTGGCTATCGGAGAAGGCGAGGATGATCCCGTCTTCTGCATTACGGATCTTCTGCCTCATCTGGCGCAAGAACAGATGAAGAAAGACGCCGCCAAACTCATCGATGGTGAAGCCCTGGATCTGCTGGTGGGCGGCCGGCCCTTGCCGGACTGCGAAAAAGACGCGGTCAAGGGCGGTGTTTTAAAGCTGTTGGCAGATAACTATGGTATAGAGGAAGAGGACTTCCTCTCTGCGGAATTGGAAATCGTACCAGCGGGCAAAGCCCGGGATATGGGTCTGGACCGCAGCATGATCCTCGCCTACGGCCATGACGATCGGGTGTGCGCCTATCCTTCCCTGCGGGCTGTGCTGGACTTTTCCGGCACGCCGGAACGTACCCTCTGCTGCGTGCTGACTGACAAGGAGGAGATTGGCAGCGTGGGTGCCACGGGCATGGAATCCATGTATTTTGAAAATATTGTGGCCGAGCTGTGCGCTCTGCGCGGTGAAGACGGAAATCTGAACCTGCGCCGTGCCCTGCGCAACAGCCGCATGCTCTCCAGCGATGTCTCCGCCGGCTTTGATCCTGGCTATGCCAGTGCTTTTGAGAAAAAGAATGCCGCCTACCTGGGCCGCGGCCTGTGCTTTAACAAATACACCGGTTCCCGGGGCAAGTCCGGCTCCAATGACGCCAATGCCGAATACGTGGCACGTATTCGCCGGGTGCTGGACGATGCAGACGTGGCCTATCAGTTCGCCGAACTGGGCCGGGTTGATCTGGGCGGCGGCGGCACGATTGCCTTCACCTGTGCCCGCTATGGCATGAATGTAATTGATGCTGGCGTAGCGGTACTATCCATGCATGCGCCCTACGAGGTGATCAGTAAGGCGGATCTTTATGAAGCTTACCGGGGCTATTGCGCATTTTTAATGGATTAACCTCTTTAAACGGGGTAGAGAATATTCTCTGCCCCGTTTTTGAGTTGAAAAAACAAAGGCCCTGCAATGAATTCATGGGGCTTTTTTCTTCCATCAATCTTCAAATTCATAGAAACTAAGGCAAGGTGGTGCATTTGATGCACCACCTTGCCTTTGGGCGCGAAGCAATCCCTCATACACCCACGCACTTTTGTTCCAATTTCCCTGGCAATGCCTTGCTTTTTGGCGGATGAATCTTTATAATTAGTGTATAAAACTTTACACAAGTGACAGAAAGGGAGGTGAGCGCATGGACAACGCCCCGCAGTACGTCATCGAAATGCTCCACATCACCAAGGTATTCCCCGGGATCAAAGCCAACGATGATGTCTCGCTTCAATTGAAAAAGGGCGAAATTCACGCGCTGCTGGGGGAAAACGGCGCGGGAAAGTCCACTCTGATGAGCATCCTATTCGGACTGTACCAGCCCGACGAAGGGGTGATCAAAAAGGACGGCCGCGAGGTACAGATCAACGATCCCAATGACGCCACCGCGCTGCACATCGGCATGGTGCACCAACACTTCAAACTGATCGACGTCTTTACAGTGTTGGACAACATTATTCTGGGTGCGGAAGATACAAAGCTCGGCTTTCTGCAGCGTAGAGAAGCACGACTCAAGGTTCAGCAATTGTCCGATCGCTATGGTTTAAAGGTAGATCTGGATGCCAAGGTGGAAGACATCACAGTGGGCATGCAGCAGAGGGTAGAGATTTTAAAAATGCTCTACCGGGACAACGAAGTGTTGATCTTCGACGAACCCACCGCTGTGTTGACTCCTCAGGAGATTGAGGAACTAATGCTGATCATGCGTGGCCTGACCCGGGAGGGTAAGAGCATCCTGTTCATCTCCCACAAGCTCAACGAAATCATGGAGGTCTCTGATCGTGTGACCGTTCTACGAAAGGGCAGATGCGTGGGCACCGTGAACACCTCCGACGTAACACAGGAAGAACTGAGCCGCATGATGGTTGGCCGCCCGGTACAGCTGGTGGTGGAAAAGAAAACCGCCCATCCCGGCGATCCAGTGCTGAAGGTGCGCAACCTGCACGCTCTGTCTCGCCTGTACAAGAAGGATGCTGTAAAAGGCGTGAGCTTCGATGTGCGTGCCGGAGAAATCGTGTGTGTGGCGGGCATCGATGGCAATGGGCAGTCAGAGCTGATCTATGCTATTACTGGCCTGGAAAAGATCACGGGAGGTCAGGTAGAGCTCTGTGGAAGGGATATCACGAATTCCACCATCCGCAAGCGCAGTCTTGCCGGCTCCAGCCACATCCCTGAGGATCGGCACAAGTATGGCCTGATTCTGGACAACACGCTGGAACAAAATCTGGTACTTCAGACCTATTACGAACCCCGTTTTCAAAGCCACGGTTTCATTCGCTTCGATGCGGTGCGCAACTATGCCAACAAACTCATCGAGCAATACGACGTGCGCTCCAGCCAGGGACCCCTCACGGTTACCCGCAGTATGTCCGGTGGAAACCAGCAAAAGGCCATCATTGCCCGGGAGATGGATCGGGATCAACCTCTGATTATCGCTGTCCAGCCCACCCGTGGTCTGGACGTAGGTGCCATTGAATACATTCACCGGCAGCTGGTAGCTCAGCGGGACGCGGGCAAGGCGGTACTTTTGGTTTCCCTGGAATTGGATGAAGTTATGAACCTTTCCGATCGCATTCTCGTGATGTACGAAGGAGAAATTGTAGGCGAATTTAATCCCCGGGAAATTACCGTTGAGGAACTGGGCCTGTACATGGCCGGAGCCAAACGGCAGAAGACGGAGGTGCACGCATGAAGCAGAAGCGTTCGGGCACATTCTTACAGAAAGACGGAACCCGTTCCGTGCTGGCCTCTCTGATCTCCATACTCATCGGTCTGGCGGCAGGCAGCGTGGTAATTCTCGTGGTGGGTTGCTTTAACCCCGCCCTGGGCTTGCGCAGCGCCTGGGACGGCATCCGACTGGTCCTGCTGGGCCTGTTCAGCACGGGCCGCGACGCCTCGGGGACGCTTACCTTCGGCTTTAACCCCGCCAGCATCGGCAACATGCTTTTTCGGGCCACCCCCGTAATTCTTACGGGCCTGTCTGTAGCCGTAGCCAATAAATCCGGTCTGTTCAACATCGGCGCTCCCGGCCAATACCTGATGGGCACCGCCGCCACACTATTCATCGCCCTGGGGCTCCCCTCCACGGCTATGGCCATTCCTGGTGTGGAACCTGGCAGCCTTCCGCCCATGGTTGTTTGGGCACTGGCACTGTTGGGCGGTATGCTTGCCGGCGCACTCTGGGGTGCCATTCCCGGAGCTCTCAAGGCTCTGCTAAACATCAACGAAGTGATCGCCTGTATCATGACCAACTGGATTGCCGCCAATGTGGTCACCTGGATGTTTGATGGCTCCAACTTAAAGAATATTGTAGAAAACACCAAATCCGGCTACATCTATAAGACCACCATCAACGGCGTAGCCACGCCCAAGCTGGGACTGGATCGAATCTTCCCCGGTTCGCAAGTTAACGGCGGAATTCTCATTGCTATTTTGCTGGCGATAGTGGTGTACATCCTGCTCAGTCGCACAACGCTGGGCTATGAACTCAAGGCCTGCGGCTCCAACCGCTTTGGCGCCCGATATGCCGGCATCCGTGACAAGCGCAACATCGTACTCTCCATGGCCATTGCCGGTGCCCTGGCCGGAGCGGCAGGTTCTCTGTACTACCTAGCGGGCAACACGGAATTTTACTGGTCCACCTATCAGTCGCTTCCAGCAGCGGGCTTCAATGGCATTCCCGTGGCCCTGCTGGCGGTGAGCAATCCCATCGGTGTGATTTTTGCAGGCATGTTCATGTCCATGCTGGATATCGCAGGCTTACAGCTGACCAACCTCACAGCCTACAATGAGTACATCACGGACGTAATCATCGCCGTGATCGTGTATCTGTCGGCCTTCTCATTGGTAATCAAGCTGTGGCTAAGTGGACGGCGAAAAAAGCGCGCTGCGGAGGACGGCGGTTCCGCTGCAAAGGAGGCTGAACAGAAATGAGTTTTCTGATTCGACAGACCCTGATTTATGCTATACCCTTGATGATCGTCGCCCTGGCAGGCATTTACGCTGAGCGCAGCGGTATCATCAATCTGGCGCTGGAAGGTTTGATGATCTTCGGCGCATTCATCGGCGTATACTGCGTACGCATTTTGCAGCAGACATCTCTGTTTGAAGCCGCGAAAGCCGCGGACAGTTTTTGGGGCCTTCAGGGATTAATGTTTTTGTCCATGTTCATCTCCGCTGCCATGGGTGCTGTATTTTCGCTACTTCTGGCATTTGCCGCCATCAATCTCCGAGCGGACCAGACCATTGGGGGCACAGCTCTAAACCTGATGGCACCCGCACTGGTACTGTTCTTCGTGCGTATGATTGCCAATCAAAACACCTTGCAAATGGCCACTGGTGATGCTGCCAGCTGGTTCATGCTCAAAAAGGCTCACTTTGGTTACGGTCGCAGTGAACAGATGGGTTTTCTAGGCAGTACCTTTCTGGATAAGGTGTATCTGACCACCTATGTGTGCATACTGATCTATGTGGTGCTTTCCATTATCCTCTACCGCACCCGATTCGGTTTGCGGTTGCGCTCTTGTGGTGAAAATCCCCAAGCTGCGGATTCCCTGGGCATCAACGTAGTGCGCATGCGTTACAGCGGTGTGGTGATCTCCGGCGCGCTGGCTGGCATGGGTGGTTTTGTCTACGCTCTGACTACTGCCAACTGTACATCCAATGGGGACGTAGCAGGATTTGGCTTCCTGGCTCTGGCAGTTATGATTTTCGGCAACTGGAAGCCGCTGAATGTAGCCGGGGCAGCCCTGTTATTCGGTCTGTTTAAGTGCATCGCCGCCTCCTATGCCAGTCTGGACATCAACGGCGATGGAATCTATCTGCTCAAAGAGCTGGGCATTAATTCAAACTTTTACCGACTGCTGCCCTATTTGATTACGCTGGTAGTATTGGCCTTTACCTCTAAGAGTTCTCGTGCGCCCAAGGCTGAGGGCGTTCCCTACGACAAGAGTACCCGCTGAGATCATTTCAATCGGCAACAAAATGTAAAGTCCCCGCGGATAAATCCGCGGGGACTTCTTGTATCGGCAAAACCTACATTTTTAATGAAAGATGCGCTCGCCGCCTTCGCGATGCTTTACAGACCCGGGTCAGACGGTAGGAACCACTGTGGATGCAGGCGTTGCTTCCCGCAGTTGATCTGCCAGGCGAGACAATGATTCCGGAAAAATCAACGCCAATGCACAGGCAATTACCGTAAATAAAACCATCAGTACCAACATGGCAATGGCAAAGCTTCGCTTGGGCTGTGCCTTGGCAAAAATGATGAACAGAACCAGTGCAATAATATTAACCACCGGGATACTGCACAAGATCAGCGTGCCCATCCAGTTCCAGACGGAAATCCTCCGGCTCCGATTGCTTTTTTCAGTGCGTGCCATAGCGATACTCCTTTCCCCCGCAGCCGGGGCTGTTGTAACTTCTGTCTCTATTATACCCGAAGTTCCTTTCCCGCGTCAAACGCCAATGGAGAAAGTTAAAATAAAGTCACCTGAAAATCACAGTTTCAACAGGCGCACCGCATTGTTCCAGAGGATATCCTCCCGCTCCTGATCTGTAAGATCAAGACTCATGAAGCGCTTCAACTCCTCAGCAGGACTCCACATGGGATAGTCTGTGCCAAAAAGCACGTTTTCTACGCCAAAGCGCCGCACCGCTTCTGTGGCCTTTTCTGCGGACCAACGATATAGGGAACTGGACGTATCCACGATTAGATTGTGGCCCGGTAGCATCTCCGCAGCACTGTCCCACTCTCCCCATCCGCCAAAGTGGGCACAAATCATCTGCAGTTTGGGATGATTCTGCCTCAAGTGCAGAACCCGTCGCGGTCCATCATAATCATAACGGTAATCTCCACAGTGAATTAGCAGCGGCAGGCGGCCTTCGATGGCCTCCATCATTGCTTCAGCGCAGGGTGCATCCACCGCAAATTTCTGCATGTCCGGATGTATCTTAATGCCTTTGAATCCCTGTTCTACAATCTTATCCACAGTGGCCTGCATATCTTCCATTTGGGGATGAATGGTTGCGAAAGGTACAATACGGTCCGGATACTGGGCATGCGCCTCCAAAATGAAGCGATTGATGCTCTCTACATTGTGAGGAGTTAGCGCCACTGAATGGGCCGCAAAGCGCTCCACCCCTCCCTCATCCATCTGCCGGAGGCAATCTGAAAGGGTTCCATCTCCATGCATGCGAATACCATCATAAAATATGCCGATGCTATTGGAGGCCTTTTGAGCAATTTTATCCGGATAAATATGCACGTGAACATCAAAAATTCTCATAAAACAACTTCCTTATCTCTCTTTTCGCCGACATTATAGCAATATAATATTGAATTTGTGAGAATAATGCCGGAAAATTTTTTCTTAAGAGAAATCAGAAAGAGCTGGTGCGCAATTTATTACATATATACCGCATATTTGCCATATTATTCAATTATACTATAAAATGAAATATTTTGGGCAAAATGGTTTACTTTGATTAAATCGTAAAAGGAGACGTTTCATGAATAATAAGCAAGTGAAGTTCCCACGCATTGCGTTGATTTTTACCCTGGTTTTGCTCATTTCCCTGGCGACACCCATGGCTTCAGCCCAGACAGCCCTAATCAACAACGGCAATGCCAAAATTTATGCTGCTTCCGGCGAATCGGGCTCACTGCCCAGAGGAACCACCGTAAATGTTAAGCAAACCCGCGGTAGCTGGGCCAAGATCAGTTACCACGGCGCCACTGGGTACATCAAAATTCGGTATCTCACAGCGGAAGATGGAATTGACGCTTACATAAAGAAAAATACCTCCATCTACAAGTCCGCAGATGGTGATTCCAAGATGGGTACCCTGCAAGCCGGCACCAAGGTAGAAGTAGTTGGTAAATGCGGCAGCTACTGTCAGGTGACTAACGGCAAGGCCTATGGTTACGTAAAAGCCAGCGCTCTGAGCAAAAATAAGCCCGCCACATCCTGGACCTCTAAGGTGAAGAAATTAGAATGGTTTGACGGAGGTAGCGGGGTGTTGGATCGGGGTGATTACGGTCATATCTACGACATTCACACCGGCATCACCCTGCGCATCAAGCGCATGGGTGGCACTAACCACGCGGATGTGGAGCCTGCTACCAAGACTGATACCGCCAAACTCTTAAAAATTTCCGGAGGAGAGTTTTCCTGGGAATCTCTGCCAGTGATTCTCTACGCAGACGGTCAATTTGTGGCTGCCGCCATCAACACCATGCCCCACGGAGATCAGACTATCTATAATAATGGCTACGACGGCCAGTTCTGTTTGCATATGCTGGGCAGCAAAACTCACGGCAGTGATTCGATCAACGAGGAACATCAAAAATCCATTCTGGAGGCCTATAACTGGGCCAAAACACATTGATTAGATGCCCGTTGCAATGGCGACGGGCGTTTTTATTGCCTGGCTTAGTCTTCTGCTCTCTGGTATTTGCGACATTGTTTGGATGCCCTATTGCTTCGCCTTCTCCAGCCATCCAAACCTCTATGTGCTGCACGACTTTCGCTTAGTAACTGACATCCCTTCCACGGCTTTAAGAGCACGATCTCCCTCTTACCCGCTTCCAAACCCGGGCAATTTTAGGGCAAATGCCTCAAATTACGCATACGCGCATACGCATCCGCATAAAATTTTTTATCATTTTCCGAGAGGTGAAAATGATATGACGGTGAAGGAAGCGGTGGTTGTACGTTTTGTGGAGCTGATGAAGGAGCGAAATATCAAACCGAATGAGCTGGCAAACCGTGCGGGAATAACGCCTTCTACGGTCTACAGCATGATGGATGTGCGCAGGAAAGAGCTAACCATCAATGTCATTAAAAAACTCTGCGATGCACTGGAAATCACGCTGGGCGAATTTTTTTCTACTCCTGATTTTGATGCACTGGAGCAGGAAATACGATAAAAAAGTATGCCGGATGGAATCATTAATTCCATCCGGCATTATGATTGTTGAGAAGGTACGTGCCCTTCCAACCGGAATCCTTCGAATTAGCCACACATCTGGCGAATATAATTCAGAGATTCTCTCCACGCGCCATCTCCTGGATCCTGCTCAAGGGATACCTCAAGCCGATTGGCCATGTCCAAAATCTGCTGCTTCCGCCGCCAAATAAAGCCCTCGTTGCCATCAAAGGCCCCTGAAGTAAGTACAGCCAATACCTGGCCACACATATCCAATATCTTCGCACAGGGAAGAGTTTGTTGGCGAATGTGGCGCTCAATGCGCTCCAAGGCACGGCTGAGCAGGTCGTCCATAGCGTATTCGGCCGCCAACGCCAGCAAATCTCCCAGAATCTCAGGCTCCTGATCAAAACTCTGCATCAGTCGGGAAGCATACTCCCGCTTCCAGCGCTCTTCGCTGATCGAAGACGGATTAAGCTTTTGATAGCCTTCCAGCAATCCTTCTTCCCTCAAGCGATTATAGCTGCAACCGCAACCTATAAAAATATCTCTGGCTACAGTTTCATCTACATCAGGGACGGTATAAGAAACGTTTTGTTCAGAAGCATCGCTCTGCCCGCCATTCGGCTGCCAGCCCTGACTTTCATCCCCATCAATAGATGATCCACTACCCTTATAAATATCGTTAAAAAAATGCGTCTCTGCCATCAGAATATAAGTGCTCAGCCACGGACTGACCAGCAGATTCAGCAACAGGGGAATAGCCCATGCTCCGGGGAAGCTGTTATAAGTTGCCCATCGATTCGGCATCCACATCAGGGCAATCAGGAGAAATTCCCATCCCAAAAAGCTCAGATGCAACATAAACAGATTGCTCTTATTCCCCATCATGCGCTTGCGGCTTTCCCGAAGGGCTTCCACCGGCCCCAAATCCGGGTTCTGCGCCAGCAGATAATCTGCCATGGAATATCTGTACAACGCAACGATTCCAGGAATAATAAAAAGGATGAACTGAAGACCGATCAGCAAGGATCTGATCAGGTTCATAGCCAGTACTTTCAAAATCAGCTTAACGGGAACAAGCTGACGGGCACAAACGGTCTCTCCCTCCAAAGCCTTACAAGCCACCACATATCTCCCGACGTCTACAGCCAAAGAGGCTAAATTAAGCGCCAGTATCAACGCCAACACCAGCCAGCCTATGCCCACTGGAACGTAATACACATACCCAAGATCTCCAATGCCTGAATACAGATAGTATTGCTTGGAAAAGAACTTCTGATAGACAATGTCTATGCCAAAATACAGCATTACCGCATTTGCCAGAATCATCAGCGGTATAATTTTCTTCCACTTTTCTTTTAGAGCCTGCCGGGCCCTGTAGCGATAATCCGAAGCGTTCACTTCTTTTAACCTCCTGCCTAGGAATAGTATCACTATATCACAGCGACGAACCCTTTGCAAGACCAACCGCCTTTTGTTCAATTAATCCGTTGCCTTCATCAACCGCCCACCGCCCTGCCGACAATTTCTCTCCCACAATATGTGATCTCGAAGTATCTTTTTTATTCCCCTCATAATTCATAATCCCTTGAAATTTATGACCATACATTTCTTTTTATACAAATATATGACAATTCGAAAAATCATTGACTTATTTTCTTTTATTTTCGTTTCAAATATGATAGAATTAAGACAAATACTTTCAAAATGCAAATTCTAAATTATGAATTGAGGACAAGCGATGAGTTGGAAAACGAGAAGGAGAAAGTTGGCACTGCAATTAGCCGTAATTTGGGTTGTTTGCAGCCTGCTTTCCCCAATGGACAATGATAGGATGGCCCTGGCAGATGAGATGACCTCAACAGCGGAGCAGACAGCCAATGCCCCGGAATCTTCCATGCCCACTGCGGCCCCTGCTCCTACGAAAGTTGCTGATCCCACATCAGTTCCAGCGACAAATTCACCTGCTCCAACAAAGCCATCTCAAACGGAACCTGCCCTGCCGGCAAGTCCCACTCCCAAGTCCAGTCCTTCTCCAGAGGCCAGTTTGTCCCCCGAAGTATCTCCTTCTCCCGAAATCAGCCCCTCTCCGGAGGTCACCTCCTCCCCAGAAGTCAGCACATCTCCAGAGGTCAGTCCCACTCCAGAGACCAGTTCTTCCCCGGAAACCAGTCCCTCTCCAGAGGTCAGTTCTTCCCCGGAAGCCAGTCCCTCTCCAGAGGTCAGTTCTTCTCCAGAAGTTAGTCCCTCTCCGGAAATTAGTCCCTCCCCTACCCCTGAAATTCAGGAATTTGAACTATTAAAGCGCAGCAACTCTCATAAAAACAATTACTTAAACGCCGGATTGCTCTCCCTGCCTAAAGATGGTATGCCCATACCATTGTTGTATCAATTTAATTACACCACCCCTGTTTGCAAATTTGATGGAGAAAGCAAATCTGTAGCCAGTTCAGGTTGTGGAGCCACAGCGGCTTCCATGGTCATCGCCTACATTTGCAAGGACTACAATCAGACCCCTTACACGCTGTTTTACGAAGCTGCAGCTCACGGTCGTTACCGAGGCGGTGGTTTGGATTATGCAACTATACAAGACATGCTTACCAGTCGGGGTATTGACGCTCGAATGTCGAATGTTGGCGCGGAAGTATTGCGTAATGCGCTAGAAAATAATCAACCCATAATTATCAACATGGGCGCAGGCACTTTCACTAACGATGGGCATTACATTTTGCTGCGCGGCTTGAATAGCGAGGGACGGGTACTGGTCAATGATCCCAACAGCTCTGACCGCAGCGCCAGCAGTTATCCTGTAGAGCAGATCGTGCGGGAAGCTAAGAGTCGAAAAATGTTGGTGATTTATTCTCATCCTCAGGAAGACGTTGCCTCTGATGCAAAGGTTGCTACAACACCAACTCCCTCGGTTGAAGCGCTCGAACCAGAGCCCTCGTACGTGGCATCGCAGACAAATATAGATCAAACCAATTTAGGTTCTGTGCCTGCATCCTCTACCGATGAGGCCGAGCAAATACAGACGGATGCGGCGGAACTTCAGGATAATTCCCACATGCCTATAGCAGTGGATATTCCTAAAGATACCTTTGGTGCTCGCGAAGAAATGCAGATGCCTATAGCAGTGGATATACCTCGCCATTGAGTGCCAAGACTGCTCATATTTTCTCTGAACCCCTGAGGCAAAATTTGTCTGTTTGAAGCAGAGAATTGTGTACAATTTTAAATGAGGACGGCCTGCGTGTGGTAGCTGTCCTTGTTTAAAAAGAAAGGCCCTAAAAGCCGTCTCACATTCGTCCGCGGCATAGTTGATATTGCCGGGAAAGGATTTATTTCATGGTTAGAAAGAAAAATTTTGTCATTCGTTCCAGGGCAGATGGATTGGAATTATCCCTATTAATGGTTCAGCCCGAAGGCACACCCATTGCACTGGTTCAGCTGGCTCATGGCATGTGTGAGCATAAGGAACGTTATCTGCCCTTTATGGAATACTTGGCTGAACAGGGATGTCTGTGCGTCATCAATGACCACCGCGGCCACGGAAAATCTGTGCGCAACCCAGAGGATTTGGGTTACTTTTACGGAAATGGCGACGTGGCGCTGGTAGAAGACCTTCATCAAATTACTCTGTGGATGCGCCAACAATGGCCCGGGCTTTCACTGTTTCTCTTCGGTCACAGCATGGGATCCCTGGCAGTACGAGCTTATTGTGAAGATTATGACCGGGATATTGATGCGCTGGTGGTGTGTGGCAGTCCCGGCTATAACGCTGCAACATTACCGGGACTGGGGCTGATTGCCCTGATGCGCCTATTTAAGGGCGAACGCTATCGCAGCAAACTATTGCAGCGCATGACCACAGGTGCCTTTTCCCGGCGTTACCCAGATCATCCTGATGCCTGGATCTCTAAAAATAACGAAAACGTACAGGCCTTTTCGAAAGATCCCCTCTGCGGTTTCAATTTCACCCTCAATGGAAACCGAGCGCTGTTGCAGTTAATGCGCCGGGCCTATCACCTCAGTCCCGTGCGGGGAAATCCAGAGCTCCCAGTACACTTTTATTCCGGTGCAGACGATCCTTGTGCCCCCAATCAAGCGGGATTTACACAAGCAATGGAACGTATGCGTGCCGCCGGATATCGGGATGTACACGGATACATGTTCCCTGAAATGCGTCACGAAATCTTGAATGAAAAAAACCAGAATCAGGTATATCAACGTATCTGGCAAGAAGCTTTAAAGCCATACATAAGCTAATAAAAAAGAGGGGCGGTTGTGGCAAAACCAACCGCCCCTCTTTTTATGCGCCTGCGTAATAAATCAACATACTCAAATAAGCTTGAGTCTCACCTGTATTTCGATAAGAATGATTTACATCCGCCTTAAAGCGTATGGAATCCCCCTGTGTAAGGTGGAAAACTTCTGCCCCTACACATATTTCAACTTCGCCGCAAAAAAGTGTGATGTATTCTTCCGTACCGGCCATATGAGGTTGAGCTGCCAGAAATCCTCCCGGTTCAATCTGAATGCGATAAGTTTCAAAAGAGGTTTCTTCGCTAAATGGGAATACAGGATAATTTAAATATCTGCCCTCATCCTCTGAAAGCGGTTCAACTTCACTTCCCCGAATAACCAGCGGGCTATCCACAGAATTTTTAATCAGCGAAGTAAAGGATACCTTGTATCCGTTTGCGATTTTCCACAGTACCGATATGGTCGGATTCACCGCTCCCTTTTCAATTTGCGCGAGCATACTTCTGGAAACCCCTGTCAGCTTTGCTGCCGCATCCAAAGTAATCTTCTTTTGTTCCCGTATTTGCCTAATATTGGCTGCCGTAATTTTCTGTATATCCATGGCGACCTTTCATTGACAATATATTGGATTATTAGTATAATATATGAGAAATTCAAATTAAATACTCATTTTCTTCACGGAGGAAAAGAACAATGTTTGACTGGATACACTTTTTATCCTACGCCATCATTACAGCGGTAACACCAGGGCCAAACAACATTATGTCCATGACCAATGCTGGCAGACTGGGCTTACGAAAATCGCTTTCCTTCAATCTGGGAATCTGGTTGGGCTTTTCAGTAGTAATGTTAATCTGCACATATTTCTGTAACGCACTTTCAGATCTTATTCCAAGACTGAAAACGCCAATGTTAATTATTGGTGCACTCTACATGCTCTGGCTTGCGTGGAAGACCTTTAAAAGTTCGCCTGTAACAGAGACGGAAAATTTTCGCAGTGGATTTACATCCGGCTTACTGCTCCAATTTATTAACCCGAAGATCTACATTTACTGTGTTGTCTCCATGGAAGCCTACATTCTACCCTATTACCAGGGTCAATATCTTAAACTTACGCTATTCGCACTGCTGCTGGCATGGATCGGTTTCTTCTTTACACTGTGTTGGTCTGCATTTGGCGCCGCATTTAAGGCGCTGTTCTCTAAATATGGAAAGATCACAAATACGATTCTGGCACTTCTGTTGGTATACTGCGCCGTTTCACTGTTTCTATAAAGAAATGGAAATCTTCCTACTTAAACAATACGAAATAGAGAACCAGCGCTGCCACGGAAAGCACACAAGCTACAATACCCACCACCATGCCAGACACGGCATACTCGTCGCCGAACTGAGCGTTTTGCACAATTTCACTGCGGGCGATTCCCGTCATAGTCAGGCCAATAGACGCGCTGACTAATGCCAGTATACCCACGATGGCACCCACTGTGGAACTAAGCATCACGCCAAAGATGCACAGCGCAGAAAACACTGTCAACACAAAAGAAAACAGCGAGAGTGCAAAGCCAGCCAATGCCAGATAATTCATTCTGGAATGCAATTTTTGGGCCTCCTTGTCTTTTCCATCAAGGGAAGGGCCAGTATCCCATCCCTTGTTACTATGATATACGCATTGCCCCCGTTTGTCCAGTCCAGGCGGGTGAAATTCAGTTTGAAAAGATATTTTTCACAGAATTCAGTCCCTAAACTTAGTTATGAGAAACCTCGTGCAGGGGAATGCACAAATTTTCTCCAGCCGACAACAGGCACAGGTAAATCTCTCCTACGGCAATACCGGTGATGCGTTTCAACGCCAGTGCATACAGTCGAAGCTGATTGCGATATTTCAGCGTCAGCGCTTGAGAATCAGTGCTACGGTCACTCTTATAATCCAACAATATCCAACGTTCCTTCTCCAGAAAGCAACAATCCAGCGTGCCCTGAACCATGATTTCTTCTTCATCAAACATTCCCGCTTCTTCAGTCGTGAGAGCTTCAGATATGCGCATCATGGCATTGAAAGACCATTCCCGGTGTACCTCTTCGGACTCGAGTAGGCGCTGTCCTACGCTACTTTCAAAAAACCGCGCCAGCGCAGATGGGCGCAACACTTGACGCTGTACATCGCTCAGGCGCCGCTGCTGTTCAAACGCATCTAATTGTCTGGCAATTTCCTCGTTGAGAGCTCGACCCAGTATCCCACGCAAAGCTTCCAATCTCAGCATTTGCATGGCCCTATGGTAGGCAGTTCCCCGCTCGGTGCCTGTCATTTGAGAAGCTTTTTCGGATAAAAAGGCAGGGCGTTCCATCAAAGGTTCCAGGGCATCGGGCGCCTGAATCTGACGCAATAGAGAAGTTACCGTCAGTTTCAACGGTTTCCAGGTCTCGGAACTTTCGCCGTAGTTCCAGACGAGTGCACGCTGTAGATACTCCTGGCGCGCTTGTATCGGGGCCTCCTCTTTGAGCAGAGGCAACGCTTGTGGGGACATGTCCAATAGTTCTTCCGCATTATGGGTCATCACAGTGCACAACTCTTCTCCAGCACCTTCCAACGATGGACAAATGACATCCAGATAACTTCCCGCCGCCTCAGGCGTCTGCCTCAGAGCTCCCCATCGCGCCTCTGCCGCCTGAATCTGGCGTACGCTCCCCACCAGTACCAGATGGTCCCGGGCACGGGTAAGCAGCACATAGAGCACCCGCAATTCTTCTGCCCGGTCCTCTCTGCGTACGCGCTCAGCAATAGCCAGTTGGGGCAGGGTCTTTCGCCGGGTTTGCAGGGCAGAGTCACAATATAAACAACCCAACCCCAAATCGCGATGGACGCACAGGGGATCGCCACCACTCCGGGCCCTGTAGCGACGGCCCATCATGGCCCCGAATACCACGGGAAATTCTAGGCCTTTGCTTTTATGAACAGTCATCAGTCGCACCACATCTTCATTTTCTCCCAGCAAATGCGCGTCCTCTCCATCTCCCCGTTCTCTCAGTTTCTCCGTATGTTTTAAAAATCTAATTAAAGAACCGGATATATTCATATCAAATTGTGCGGCATTGTCCACCAGACGGTTTAGATTAGCCTGTCTCTGGGCTCCCCCAGGTAGAGCACCCACACAGTCATACAAACCACTTTCTTCCAGAATCCTACGGACCAACACACCCAGATCCGTACACATGGCCAGCAACCGCCATTGTTCCAACTGTCCCAAAAACTCCTTCAAACGCCGAGCAATTTCATCATCACCCGTGGAAAAGATTTCCGCGGCATCTACGAAGGGCAGCAGCGGCTCCGCAATGCGAATGCGAGCCAGGTCCTCGGCACTCATCCCCACCACGGGCGAACGCAACACTCCAATCAATTCCACGTCACTGCGACGATTGGCAATCAGTCTCAATAGTGATAAAGCCAGCAAAATTTCCACGGAATCAAAATATGCCTCTGATCCATCGGCAAAGGCGGGAATTCCCTGCTGCATCAATACCGCTGCCATGCGCCCCAACACGCCCCTGCGAGCGCGGGTCAATATGGCAAAATCCTGATAGCGCAGCTTTGGATTTTCCTCCATCATCCGCCGTATACATCCGGCAATGAATAGGGCCTCTCGCTCACAGGTATTCATTTCTGACAGGTCTCCATCCGAATCTGCATCTGGAGCCTGAAGCAGATGAAGTTCTACGCATCCCCCCTCTAATTGGGGATTTCCAGGATTTAACCTTGCCAGATGATCATAAACAATCTCGCTTTCTCCGCCCTGCATGGCCCATTCAAATACATGATTGACAAAGTTTAAGATTCCCGGCCGCGATCGAAAATTCATGGTCAGGGGTAACAATACCCCTCCATTTCCCTGGCCATAGGCAGCATACTTTCCCAAAAATAGTCTGGGCTCCGCCTGGCGAAAGCGATAGATAGATTGTTTGACATCTCCCACCATGAATAGATTATT
Organism: Clostridiales bacterium; assembly: GCA_019419995.1. Taxonomy (GTDB): domain Bacteria; phylum Bacillota; class Clostridia; order Christensenellales; family Aristaeellaceae; genus SFTH01. Next base: position 16,654 of record JAHZHZ010000018.1, on the reverse strand, counting down.
TCCCCGAGTGATGCACCCAATCAGTGCTTCTTGTACGTCAGAGGTATCCTGATATTCATCCACAAAAACCTGGTCATAGCGCTGACGCAGCTCACCGGCCACCGCAGGGTCTTCCAGAGCACGCAAGGTGCGATGTTCCAGATCTGAATAACTCAGTCCAGCCAACTCGTCCTTTTTTTCTTCCAGCAACCTCCGGGCACGTAAAGTAATCCTGCCTAACAGCTCCAATTGAGGTAAAAGCAAATCCACGTCTTTCAGCGCCATATTCAGTTCCATCTGCCGCAGAGGAATCTTTTCTAGCGCAGCTTTAGCATCTGAGCGGAATTTTTTCACCTCTTCATTGGCGGGCCCGGCATCCCGCTTTCGCCCCGGAGCCGCCTGGTGAAAGTCTGCAAGCGCACGGTGAAGCTCATCAAAGGTCATCAGTTTCCCCATTCGCTCTAGTGCTTCCACGTCCCGCTCCAGCGCTGGCGCATAGTTGGTATTGCATTCTGGATGAGTCAAAGCCAGGCGAGTTAACAGCAAAGCCCGCCGGATTTCTCGCCGAGCGGCACCGCACAGCTCCGAAATCCATGCGCTACGCCCTTCCTCGCCCGGTCGGCAGACCTGTTCGAGCCAACCCTGGGGATCGGGCCGGGAATCCAGCGTCCACAAGAGGATCTCTGCCATGGCGCGCACTCCCCCTGGGCCCCGGCCGTAGTCCAACTCCTTCAGACAATCTCCGCCCGCCTGATAAGCCTCCTCAATCGCCTGATCCAATGCCTCATCCGCCATCCTGCGCAATTCGGCATCGTCCAGCACTCGAAAAGCAGGATCTACCCCTGCGCTCTCAAAGTGAGCGCGCAGAAAATCCGAGCAAAAGGCATGTAACGTAGAAATGGAAGCCCGATCCAAAAGCAGCAATTGTCTGCGACAGTTTTCATCTCCCTCCGCAGCACCTCTTCCAAGAGCCTGAGAGAGCTTGGCCCGCATATCTGAGGAGGCTGCACGAGTGAAAGTAACAATAAGCATGCGATCTACCTGTGTTTCCCCAGAGCGGACCTGATCCAATACCCGCTCCACCAACACTGTGGTCTTACCTGAGCCAGCGGCAGCACTAAGCAAAATATTCGTATTCCGCCTTTCGATGGCCTGCCGCTGTTCCTGAGTCCACTGCATGCTTATCCACCCCCCAATTGATGGTTTTATCCTAGCACAAAGGGGGCAGATCTGCAAGATGTATATAAAAACCGCTCCGGAATATCCGGAGCGGTTAATCTTAAGAAATATACTATCTTATTCTGACGCCTCAGAAGAAGCTTCTGCTTCCGCTGTCTCCTCAGGTGCCTCGGTTTCAGCCGCCTCTTCAGGCGCCTCGGTCTCAGTTACCTCCTCAGCTGCTTCGTCTTCAGCTGCCTCATCTTCAACCGGAGCAACGCCGAAGTTCTCAAAATAATACTGAACATTGGCTTCCTCCATCCAAGCATTCACCTGATCGTCATAGGTAGTCTGGATCTTGCTGGCCAGGGCATTGGCTTCCACACCCTCGCGAATCTCGTCCAGAGAAACTTCACCAGCAGGAATGTCATCCATATAATAGATGATGTGCAGGCCATTCGCACCGCGCACGGCACCACTGATTTCACCCTTGTTGGCAATGGACATGGCTCCTTCCGTAAAGGCAGGATCCCAAGTAGTTGAGGTGGCAGATACGGCATAGCCAATGGAAGCAGTAGGCTCATTCTGCATGCCGGGATCTTCGTTGTACTTTTCAATCAGCTCATCAAAGCTGGTGCCCTCATTAAAGGCGGCAATAACTTCGTCTGCGGTGGGCTGAAGTTCGGCATAAAGAGCATCCAATTCCGCGTTGCAGGCTTCGATATCTGCATCAATTTCCTCTACGCTGCGGGGTTCGGGCGTAGCAGTAGGTTCGACGGTTGCTTCTTCCACGGTCTCAGCATTCTCTTCCGCAGGTGCCTCGGTGCTCTCTACCGGGTTTTCAATAGCTTTCTTTTCCTCTTCCAGGCTGGTCAACTGGCTCTGCAGATCAGAATACAGCTGGCTCTGCTCGTCATCGAACATGATCAATACATGCTTGACTGCGCGATAGCCCTCGGGATTCCAGGCAATAGTCGCTCCACCGTTGCGATCTGTATTGTAAGAGCTGTCGTTGACATAGCTGGTTTTATTATCCTCGATAAGGGTCTTGTAAGCCGCCTGAATATCCTCGTCGTTTACGGCCACGTCCTTGGTCACGTAGTCATAAATGGCATCATAAATGGCGCTCTCCTTCAGGTTTTCCAATGTAGACTCATAATTCACACCATTATCCGCCCAGTAGCTTTCCGCCTGGAAGCGCATATCATCGGTAATTTCCTCGGCATCAGGATAATAATAGCTCAGATAATAATCCACATAGCCATCAATCAATTCCTGTGCAGAAGCCTCCAGGTCGGCAGTAGCCTCCTCGCTAAACTGATCCAGACCCAGTTCGGCTGCCTTGGCGAGCAACACACTATTTTGTGCCGCAGCGCGAACCACGTCCTGCTTGAGGCTGTCCTCCATACCGTAACTGGCCAAAGAAATACCATAGTTCGCGTACTGAGCTTCCAGCGCGGCATATTGCTCCTCTACATCCTTCAACCACACGATGCCATCTTCACCGTAGGTGGCCACAATCTGAGCCATATAGTAGGGATAATAGGTGTCTACCTGAGCCTGAAGCTCGGCTATGGTCTGGTTGGCCGCATCCAACTGCGCCTGAAGGTCTTCCTCTGCCAGGGCACAAAAACTACCCAAAGCCAGCACCAGTGTCAGACAGATGCATAGAATCTTTTTCATGTTACGTTCCTCCAATTTTTGATGCGCCGGGCGCACTTCTGCGCTCTGGAATCGATTATAGCACAGCAATTCCGGAATCTCAACTTTGCTTGCGGCGCTTTCAGGCCACAAAACGCATTGTTTAAAAAACGTTCACAAGTTTATGCGCGCCATGTGACAAAAAAAGTACTCTTCAGTGGACGGCGCGCCCTCCTTTTCCCCATCCATACAAAACAGGATGCTTCCCGTTATCCAAGTGCAAGCGCGATCATTTTAATATTGGGATTAAGTTCGTCCCTTGCGTCTGGACGCGAAATGAGATATAATAAGGAAAAAATACCGTGTCAATGAGAATCTGGAGGTTCCCTTTGCTGAGTTATTACAACTGGCTGATCAGCGATCCGCGTTCGGCGCTGATGTTTTTTCTGCTGGCTTTTCCCGGGCGCATACTGGCCCTTTCAGCGCATGAATTTGCCCATGCCTGGGTAGCTAACCGCTGCGGCGATCCTACGGCAAAAATGTTGGGACGCATGACCCTCAATCCCCTCAAACATCTAGACCCTCTGGGAACAATTCTGATGATGTTGCTGGGCTTTGGCTGGGCGCGCCCAGTACCCGTCAATCCCAGAAATTACCGCAACTTCCGCAGGGATGATTTGCTGGTCTCCATCGCCGGCATAACCATGAACCTGATTCTGTTTCTGCTGGGCTTTTTGGTCACAGCAGGCATCGCGGTCGTTGCTCTGCGCCCCTATGGAGAAAACTATGGACAACTGATTCGCTTTGCTCCAAGCCTGCCTATGGAGATTATTTCTTTCTCCTCCGGACGGCTGGCAGGTTATCTCTACGTCATGTTGGGTTACTTTGTAAGCACAAATATTTCTCTGGCGGTCTTTAATTTGCTTCCCGTCCCGCCACTGGACGGTTATCATGTGCTCAACGATATGTTATTGCGCCGCAATCTTTTCGCTTCTGAAAAGGTGACTCGTGGCGCCTCCACTGTACTGTTTATTTTAATAATTACAGGCTTGCTGGGCCAGGCTCTGGGCTACGTAATAAATGCCGTCATGAGCGGCACGGGCTATGCGGTACAGTTATTATTCCAGCTCACAGGTTTGATCTGATGGAGGGCCAGATATGCCATACATCGTCTCCCTCAAACAGTTTGACGGACCTCTGGATTTGCTGCTGACACTGATCACCAGCGCCAAGCTGGACATTCAGGATATCTTCGTGAGCGAAATCACTCAACAATATCTGGAATCTATGAAGCTGGTGGATGAACTGGATATGGATTCCGCCAGTGAATTTCTGCAGATGGCCGCCACACTGGTAGAAATTAAATCCAGATCCATGCTGCCCAAGCCTCCTAAACCTGAAGAGGAAGGCGCGCTCTCTCCTGAAGAAGAACTAATTCGTCAGCTCACCGAATACAAGCAGTTTAAAGAAATCTCCGCACGTATGCATCAACTGGAAGAAGATGCTCGGGCATTATTGACTAAGCTTCCAGAGGAATATCCTCTGCCTCCTCCAAATATTGAGATCACCGGCCTTACGCTGGAAAAATTAGCTCGGGCCTTTAAGAAGGTTTTGGAGCGCGCCGAGGCCAACGAGCGCAATGAACGCATGGCCAGCCGCGAAATTCACCGGGATAGTTTTACGGTAGCTGGCTGCATGGCTTTCATTTCCAAGCGGCTTAGAGGCGGAAGTTTTCGTTTTGCGGAACTATTTGAACCGGATTACAGCCGCGAAGAAGTGATTACCATGTTCTTGGCTGTATTAGAAATGACCCGCCTGAATCGGTTAAAAGTGGAGCAGTCTGGGGCTTATGGGGAAATTTATCTGAGCGCTTGAAGACTTACATCCGGGAACAAAACTTTTGCTTTCTACATCTAAGAATCAGAAATATAGTGAATGGGAGGAACGGAAAATGAAGCGCCTCATCGCCATATTGATGACCCTGGCTCTGTGTCTACCCCTTTGCCCTTCTGCCCTGGCGGAGAAAAGCTACACCGAACGCACTCCACTTGCCGGTTCCTCTCAGGAAAAGATCTCCAATCTGGAAATTGTCGCTCGAACCTTGGACAGCAGAGTGGTGCCAAGCGGAACCCGCTTTTCTTTTAACGATGCGGTTGGTCCCCGAACCAAAGCATACGGTTATCAAACCGCAGAGAACGGTCGGGGCGTTCGGGTAACTGGCGGTGGTGTAGCTCAAGCTGCATCCACCCTATATCTGGCTTTAAAAGATTTGGGAGAAGATATCTCCTTTGAGGAGAAAAAGACCTACGGCAGCAAATTTACAGGGGATTACGTAGACAGCAGCAGTGACGCCATATTGGTGGACTATTCCTCCGGCATAGATTTTGCCTTTACCAACTATGGCGATGATTTGCTCATCGAAATGTGGCTGACCCAGGACTATCTCTATTGTTGCATCTCCGTCCTCCCTTCTGATGAGGGAGAACAAAACTTTCTCACATGGTCACCTTTTAGTCCCGCCCAACCCCTTCACAGCGCTATTTCCAGCGCCTCCATTGCATTGGAGGACAGCGAAGCCCTCCAGAATAATATATTGCTGGCAGCTAGCAGCATTAATGATACCGTGCTTGCCAGCGGAGATCTGTTCTCCTTCAATGACGCCGTAGGACCCCGTAGCGAACGTTACGGTTATCAGACAGCTATCAACGGTCGAGGTGTGGAAGTGACAGGCGGCGGCGTTGCTCAGGTTGCCAGCGTAATCTGGCTGGCAGTTAAGAACCTGGACTGTGTAGCAATCGTGGAAAAATCCACTTATGGCAGTCGTTACAATCAGGACTATGTGGAAAGTTCCAACGACGCCATTCTTACCGATTATAAAGCTGGAACGGATTTTTCCTTCCGCAACACAGGGAGCGAGCCACTCACTCTCGCAGTCTATCTTACGGAAAGTACCCTTTGCTGTGAAATCTATCAGGGATGAACTGAATGAGGGGCATTACTCCTACGGATAGTAAAGAACCCGGTTTTCGTAAATACGAAAACCGGGTTCTTCTATCGTCAAGCGACATAATTACGCTGTCGCTCCGCTCGCTTTTCAATACATCCAAGACATGAAGAAATTTTTCAGAAAGGATCGACACAAATCCATCTTCGTCAGCGAGGTTTACAAGAAACACCTACTCCCAAAGCACCCGGGCCTGTATGACAACAAATGCCGAAGGAGAGGGGATCACTCATCAACTCCATACCGCCAAACGCTTCTCGGATCTCCTGATGCCATTTTTCGGTTTCCGCCTCACCGGCCCCAGAAGCCGCCATCAGATAGATTTCCCCCCGCTCCATGGGTTCGCGAAAAGTAGTCTCCAAATCGTGCCGAAGCGCTTCCAGCATGGTATGCCGTGCTTTCACGGAGCCCCGACAATTTTTATAAGGTTCCAACAAACCCACATCCAGCTTTAATACGGGTTTGATGTTCAAAATGCTGCCAATAACTGCTGTAGAGCGAGAGATGCGCCCGCCACTGTGCAAATAGTCCAACGTATCCACTGCCAGATAGATTATTGCCCGATGCTTATTTGCCTCCAAAATGTCCCGGATTTCCCGTGCGCTCTTACCCTCAGCAATCAATTCCTGCGCGTCCAATATGGAACGGTGCAGAGGTGTTGAAATTCGCCCATTATCTACCACAAATACGCGACCCGCATAGGGCTCTTCCCTAGCCATGGCTGCTGCGCTGGCACAGGATCCACTCAAGCCGCTGCTCAGTGGAATGTATAAAATTTCCTTCCACCGAGCCAGTCCCCGATCCCAAATTTCCCGAACCGAAGCGAGAGACGGCTGAGAAGTGCTCACCTTTACCTTGGCGCGCATTTTTTCAAAAAGTTGTTCCCGGGTTAAAGAGATTCCTTCAAAATAGCATTCTCCATCAATATAAAAGGGCATGGGCAGCACGTATATGCCCATTTCCTCCGCCTTCTGCTGAGAAATGCCGCTGTGGCTGTCCGTGATGATGCCAACCGCTTCCATGGTATATTCCTCCTGAACTTTTCGCTGAGCGCAGTATAGCTCTCCATGAAAAGATGAGAATCTTCCATCTTGTATACACACTGTCTCATCATCATACACAAGCCCGGTCCCTTTGTCAAGGCAGTTGGATCTTTTCTACCTCATTTTGTTCCATGGATCAAGACTTCATGTCTCAATTTTGGACTGAATAAATCCAATAAACCTTTTTCTCTACATGCTGACAAGAATAGAATCACTGGAAACACTTTACCTCAACCTGTTGCAAAAAACTTATTTTTCCACTCTACAGGCTTAAATATGCTCACAGGCCGGCACATGCTTTAACTTATGCTTTGAGCGCAATGCACAATGTCCGCCTAGCCATGCCACAGTATCCGCAATGGTTTCCTGCATGGACCGGGTTCGATAGCCCAATTCGCTGCTGGCCTTTTCATGGCTAAAACAGGAATTGCTGTTGAGAGTATACAGCGAGTACCTGGTAAAGAGCGGCCGCTTTCCAGTACATCGCGCATGCAATTGAATGAAAGGTAGTGCTGTTTTGGCCATCCAAAGGGGCAGGCAAAGCTTCCGAGCACCACCCACTTGAGCTCGAATATATTCAAATAACTCTCCAATACTGTAATAGCGGTTTGAAAGGATATAGCTTTCCCCCGTTCTGCCCTGTTGGGATGCCAGAATGCAGCCCTTGGCTACATCCCTCACATCCACAAAGTCATAGCCGCCCCGCACACCTGCGGGCAACGTTCCCTGAAGATAGTTCTGAATCAATTGAATCAAATGATTGGATCCACTGTTCCCGGGACCGATAATCCCCGAAGGATGTACGATCACCGCATCCAGTCCCCTTCGGGCTGCTTCCAGCACAGCAGCGCTGGCCTCCGCCTTGGTCTTGGCATAAGCGCCTACCACATTCTCAGGATCAAAGTGGTCCACTTCCCGGATGGTCTGACCTACAGGCAGTTCTGGCAACGCATGCACGGAACTCACGTAGACCAGCCGTCGAACCCTGTGCTCCTCACAAGCTTCTATAACATTTTTCGTCCCATCCACATTGACTCTTTGCAGCTGCGGTGATACTCGGGAAGCAATGCTAATGCATCCCGCTGCATGAATCACCGTAGTATTTTTATCTGCCACCGCATCAAAGAATGCTTTTAGCGACGCCTTATCCGTTACATCTCCCGACAGATAGCGAACGTTTCTACTTTCGCCTCCGATTTCCGTGGGTAAAATCAGACCCCAGACGCTACAGCCCATCGCCTGAAGCTGCGCAATAATGCTCTGGGCCAAATGTCCTCTGGCACCGGTCACGATATACTTTTCACCCATTCGCTCACTCCCTTTGTGCTGTGACTTGACTTTTAGATTCCAATATCCTATTCTTATCATACCGACATACTGTCGGTTTGTACACATACAGTTGGAAATAATCTGATGGGAAACCGACGCATCAGCCCAATGCGTTGGTTTTGCTACAGTTTTGTCATGGAATTGAGAGGAGTGAAAACTATGAGCAACCGGCGGGCACAACTAACTCGGAAAATGATTACAGGGGCACTAATTGAATTATTGCAGACCAAGGATCTCGACAAAATTTCCGTGCGGGAAATTTGTGAGCGTGCAGATGTTAACCGATCCACCTTCTACGATCACTACGAAGATATCTATGCTTTGATGAACGATATTGAACGGGATTTCATTGCTCAGATTCCCACAGACAACTCCAGCAAGGGCATCGAAGAACAATTATTGACCTTTGTTCGTTATGTACAGCAAAACGCTCCCCACTATGCTGCCATCCGAAAGTACAACGGTTTATTGGAGGAGGAAGTAGCTCGAAGCCTATTGGAGAGTTACCGATCGCGTATGGCTGCCACACCTGCTCAAGGAGATGAGACACTGTTTAAAATATACGTGATGTATGTAGTCACAGGAAGCTGCAGAACACTGGATGACTGGGTACGGGGTAAAACCTCCCTCGAACCGGAACGAATGGCGCAAATTTTACTCAATTTGGCCTACAGTATTTTTCTCTCGTCCCCTGCCTGATGCAGAAAGTAGCAGCATTTGCCCCTTGTGTTTTCTTTGCCAGCGCGGTATAATAATTTCATTCTGATGATGCGGGGGAAAACACTCATGAAAAAATACCGTCCTTATCGCGCCGGATTTATCGTTATTTACGTTCTGGGCGTACTGTGTCTGGGCGACGCCATCGTCTCCCTGATCCGCCAGGCTAACGGCACTGCCAACAGCTACATGGCCAGTTTTTCCATATTCAGCTACCTGATTGCCATACTAGCCTTCTTCTATATCAAAATGTATATCGTTACCCGCGTGGAAATCGATGCAAATAAGATGCGCATCGTCTTCCCCTGCTATATCAAGCCTGCAGCGGGCGCCAAGCGGGCCATGTTTATCTATCGTCAGGGTGAAACGGACATCAAACTCATCGACAAGACATTTCCTCTGTCCGAGCTAAAAAAATATGGCTATATTGAGGATCTGGGTTATTCCAAACTGGATCAATCCAATGCCGGGCCCAAGAATAAGCTCTTCCCTGTGCATGAAATTGCCCTGGTGATGCAGGATGGCCGCCGCTACCATATGAACGGCGCCTTCTATAGCGAAAAGCAACTCAGGGGCATGTTGGAGCAGATCTACGCTGCCACAAAACTGGCACCTGAGGGCAGTCTTCGGGAACTTGCCCCGGAAGCTGCCAAAATTGCTCCTCAGCCGGAATCAGAAACGAAAGAATAACCTCGAAAAAAGAGGGAATTTTCCCGAAAACAGATTGAGCCGAAGGATTTCTTCCTTCGGCTCGATCTATTTTAATGCGTTCATTCCAATTCAAATGCACCCGTATAGAGCTGATAGTACACGCCTTTATCGGCGATCAGCTTTTCATGGCTGCCCCGCTCAATAATCCGTCCGTGATCCAGCACCATAATTACATCGCTGTTTTTCACCGTGGAGAGGCGATGGGCAATGACAAATACCGTACGGCCCTCCATCAATTTATCCATGCCACGCTGAACGATGGATTCCGTGCGGGTATCAATGGAGGAAGTAGCCTCATCCAGAATCATTACAGGGGGATCGGCCACAGCCGCACGGGCAATGGCAATCAACTGACGCTGGCCCTGGGAGAGGTTTGACCCGTTGTTAGAGAGCATGGTCTCATACCCAGCAGGCAGACGGCTGATAAAGTCGTCCGCGCCGGCCAGCACCGCCGCTCTGCGGCACTCCTCATCCGTAGCATCCAACTTACCGTAGCGGATATTATCCATCACCGTACCGGAAAACAGGTTAGTATCCTGAAGTACCAAACCCAGGGACCGACGTAAATCCGCTTTTTTAATCTTGTTGATATTGATGCCATCGTAGCGAATCTTGCCGTCTGCAATGTCATAGAAACGATTGATCAGATTGGTGATGGTCGTCTTGCCCGCACCAGTAGCGCCCACAAAAGCCACCTTCTGACCCGGTTCCGCATAGACAGTCACATCGTGAAGCACGGGCTTGCCTTCCTCGTAGGCAAAGTCCACATCAAACAGCCGCACATCCCCCTTCAGCTCTGTATAGGTGATAGTGCCATCCGCCTGATGGGGATGCTTCCATGCCCACAGACCGGTACGTTTTTCGCTCTCAGTGAGACTGCCATCGCTCAATCGGCGAGCATTAACGAGTGTCACATAACCGTCATCCACCTCGCTTGGCTCTGCCATGAGATCAAAGATGCGTTGCGCACCCGCCAATCCCATAACGATGGAGTTGATCTGCTGAGAAACCTGATTGACATTACCGGTGAACTGCTTGGTCATGTTCAGGAAGGGTACGACAATGCTGATATTGAAGGCCATGCCTGAAATGCTGATGTTTTTCAGGCCGGAAATCATAAACAGACCGCCCGCCACGGCCACCAGCACATAGAGGATATTGCCAATATTCATGATGATGGGGCCGAGGATATTGGCGTAGGCGTGGGCCCGGAAGCTATCCTCATAGAGTTCTTCATTGATTTTTTCAAAGTCTGCTTCGCAGGCCTGCTCATGGCAGAAGACCTTGACAACCTTCTGTCCGTTCATGATTTCCTGAACATAGCCTTCAGTGCGGCCAATGGATTTCTGTTGGCGAATGAAGTACTTGGCGGAACCGCCGCCCACCTTCTTGGAGACCCACAGCATGGCCGCCACGCCCAGCAGTAGCACCAAGGTCATCCACAAACTATAGTAAATCATAATGGCGGTAACACACACCACCAACACGCCGGAGCGGAGCAACGCCGGCAGTGAAGAAGAAATCAATTGGCGCAGAGTGTCAATATCATTGGTGTAGTGGCTCATGATATCGCCATGCTTGTGGGTATCAAAGTATTTGATCGGCAGATTCTGCATGCCGTCAAACATTCTGCGGCGCAGCTTATACAAAAAGCCCTGAGACATATAGGCCATCAACTGCGTATACGCCGCGATGGCCGCGATGGACAGAACATACAAGCTGATCAGCAACAGGATCATGGGCACGATCTCCGCCCGAGCGGCGGCCCAGTCACCGCCGTCCTGCCATTTTTCAATGACGGCAATCACCTGTTGAATAAACACCGAGGGAATGGCCGCCGTGGCCGCAGAAAAGAGGATGCAGAAGCCCGTCAGCGGCGCAAGCACGGGATAGCTCTGAATCAGCATCTTCAAAATGCGCCCAAAGCAGCCCTTCCGACCAGTTTTGCGCTGGGTTTTATGCGTCATCTTCGCTCCCCCCCTTCGTCTGCTGCTGATAGATTTCCCGGTAGATTTCACTGGTGCGCATCAATTCGTCATGGGTGCCCAGATCGGCGATGCGGCCATTTTCCATCACCAGAATCATATCCGCGTCTTCCACGGAAGCCACGCGCTGCGCGATGATGATTTTCGTGGTTTCGGGAATATAACTTTTAAAGCCGGCGCGAATCAGCGAATCCGTGCGGGTATCCACGGCGCTGGTGGAATCGTCCAGAATCAGAATCTTGGGTTTTTTCAGCAGCGCCCGAGCAATACACAGCCGCTGCTTCTGGCCGCCGGAGACGTTGGTGCCGCCCTGCTCGATGTGAGTATCGTAGCCATCCGGGAAGGTGCGGATAAATTCATCCGCCTGCGCCAATTTACAGGCCTGCTCGATCTCCGCGTCGGTAGCATCCGGATTGCCCCATCTCAGGTTTTCCCGTATGGTACCGGAGAAGAGCTGATTCTTCTGAAGCACCATGGCCACGGCGCCACGCAGGGTTTCAATATTATACTTGCGCACATCCACGCCGCCCACCTTCACGCAACCCTCGGTGGTATCATACAACCGGGGAATCAACTGTACCAGCGAGGATTTACTAGATCCCGTACCGCCGATGATACCCACAGTGCTACCCGAGGGAATGTGCAAGTCAATATCATCCAGGGCAAATTTCTTTGCCTTGGCGGAATACTTAAAGCGCACGTCCTCAAAATCGATAGAGCCGTCGGCTACCTGCATCACCGGGTTTTCCGGCTCCGCCAGAGCCGTCTGTTCCGCCAATACCTCACAGATACGCTTTGCGGATTCAGCAGACATGGTGACCATGACATAAATCATGGACAACATCATCAGCGACATCAGAATCTGCATGCCGTAGGTGAGCATAGCGGAAATCTGGCCCACATCCACCAGCTGGCCCCCGGAGGTAATGGTCATGCGGGAACCCACCAGCAACACAAAGACCATGTTGAAGTACATACACGCCTGCATCAGCGGCTGAATCAGCGCCACAATGCGCTCCGCCCGAGTAAAATCTCGACGGATGTTGTCCGCATCCTGGCCAAACTTTTCCTTTTCATACTCCTCGCGGGCGAATCCCTTCACCACACGCATGGCCTGCACGTTTTCCTCAATAGATTCGTTCAGCCGGTCGTACTTTTTAAAGACGCTTCGGAAGGCCGGCATGGCCTTGTGGGCAATCCACAATAGGCCAAAGATGACCACCGGCACTACGATCACAAAGGTGGTAGCTAGCGCCCCGCCCATGATGTAGGCCATGACGATGGAAAACACAAACATAAGCGGGCTGCGGATGGCCGTGCGGATAATCATCATATAGGACATCTGCACGTTGGTCACATCCGTGGTCATGCGAGTGACCAGTGAAGCGGAAGAAAACTTGTCGATGTTTTCAAAGGAATAGGTCTGAATTTTGCTAAAAATGTCGTGCCTCAGGTTCTTGGCAAAACCCGCCGACGCCCGGGCGCAGGTAAAACCCGCCAGTCCGCCGCTGGCCAGAGACACCACGGCCATGGCTGTGAGCACGCCACCGATGCCCAGCACGACGCCCATTTCCGCCCCTGCCCGAATCCGGTTCACCAGATCTGCGGTAATGAAGGGGATCAATACTTCGATCACCACCTCCACGACGATCAACGCCAGCGTATAGAGCGTGGGTTTCTTATATTCCCGCACGCATCCTGCAAGCTGTTTGAGCATGTAAGCGACTCCTTTCTATTATTTATCGCTCATCATGAGCATTTTCCCAAAATTCAGTATATCTCGGAAATGTAAAAAGGAAGGCATGGTTTTGGCCCTTCCCTGTTAAAGTGTGGGCAGTTTTTCCCCAAGCTGTACGTCATGCTTTCGCAAGGCTTAATGAAATTTTTCTTGCAGCGTCCCCAAGCCCGCGGTATACTAAAAGGTGTTTCCCGCGCAGAAAGCGCGATTGGAACCCCTACACTTTATGGAAAAATACAGGAGGAAAAGCACATGCAGCAGGACGTTATCCTGGTACTGGATTTGGGCAGCGAGGAAAACCCGAAAATTGCGCGTGAAATTCGTGCACTTGGCGTTTACAGCGAAATTCATCCCCACGACCTGAGCAAGGAACAGCTCAGCGCCATTCCGAACATCCGGGGCATTATCCTGAACGGCGGCAAAAATCGAGTGGTGGACGGCGTGTCCATCGACGCTTCCGACGCCGTCTACGCCATGGACGTGCCAATGCTGGCAGTAGATCACGCCGCCCGCCGAGGCGAAAAAGTTGCCGCCTGGCCCCAGGACGACGCCGCACGTGCAGAGCTCCTGAGCCACTTCATCTTTGACCAGTGCCACTGCGGCAAGACCTGGAACACCCAGAATTTCATCGACGACCAAGTGGAGCGCATCCGTCGCCAGGTGGGTGACGGCAAGGTGCTGCTGGCCCTGTCCGGCGGCGTAGATTCCTCCGTGGTGGCCGCACTGCTGATCCGTGCCATCGGAGACCGACTCACCTGCGTACACGTCAACCACGGCCTGCTGCGCAAGGGCGAACCGGAGCAGGTGGTGCAAGTATTCCGCCACGAGCTGGGTGCCAATCTGATCTATGTGGATGCAGTGGATCGCTTCCTGGACAAGCTGGCGGGCGTGGCCGATCCGGAAAAGAAACGCCATATCATCGGTGCAGAGTTCATCCGCGTATTTGAGGAGGAGGCCCGCAAGCTGGACGGCATCTCCTTCCTGGGTCAGGGAACCATCTATCCCGACATTATCGAATCCGGCACCAAGACCGTCAAGGCCGTCAAGAGCCACCACAACGTGGGCGGCTTGCCGGAGGATTTGCAGTTTGAACTGGTCGAGCCACTGAGCATGCTCTTTAAGGACGAGGTGCGCGCTGTGGGCGCAGCTCTAGGCCTTCCGGACAGCATGGTTTACCGTCAGCCCTTCCCCGGCCCCGGCCTGGGCGTCCGCTGCGTGGGCGCTATCACCCGAGACCGCCTGGAGGCCGTGCGGGAATCTGACGCCATTCTGCGGGAGGAATTTAAAAACGCTGGCCTTGAGGGCAAGGTATGGCAATACTTTACCATCGTGCCGGACATCAAGAGCGTGGGTGTGCGCGAAAACCAGCGTGCCGATGAGTGGCCCGTGGTGGTGCGCGCTGTCAACACCGTGGACGCCATGACCGCCACCGTGGAGGAACTACCCTGGTCGCTGATCCATAAGCTTACCCAGCGTATCACCCACGAAGTCAAGGGTGTCAACCGCGTGCTCATCGACGTCACCCCCAAACCCACCGGAACCATTGAGTGGGAATGATTTCAGAGACCCGGAAAAGCCCGTAGTTACTGGGTTTTTGAGGGGTTAAGCCCCTCCGTGGCAACGATTTGGCAACAGCTTTCATTATTCCAAAGATAAAGAGCTACCTGATTTGCGAAAGTCAGGTAGCTCTTTTTTGCGTTTATTCTTCCGTTTTATTTTCTCTCTTTTCTCGGCGAGTTGCAATCCATGCATTTAATCCGATTTTACCGATAGTAAGTAAAACTATAGCTATTACAGGAGCTAAAAAAGAGGCAGAAGTTCCCAGCACAGGGGCAAGCGCAATGGATATACCGCCTACAACATAGCTTTGAACAACGCCAGATTCTTTTAAGATTGCGAGTCTGCTATCCTTGTATTTTTCGTCTCCTGTCAAAAAGGCTTCTATTTCATCCAAAACTTTTTCAAAAAAGATAGAAGGATTCTTTTGTGTTCCAAAAGGAACATTCATAGGGATAGTTGCTGTTAACCATGTGTTCGCAACTACCTCATAATCATTTGTTTGTGCATATAACCGATTGATAATATTTTTTTGATATGTATTTAACGATTCAATCCAAGAATTTGGATCAACATTAAAGATTTCGCTAATATCGTTCATTCCAACATCTCCTTGATATATTCGGCTGAAATAGCATGTGTTGTTTGATGTAAGGTTTGGGGGTCAATTCCTCCTATGCTGATTGAACCATTAACTTGTGGAGCGTAGGAGCCTATTAAAATCCCGGCAATAGCTCGTTTTTCTGGTATGACAATAGGACTTCCGGATTGACCTGGACGAGATTGGATGTTCAAAATAACGTTTTTAAGTTTTATACCACTTGATTCAATAAGTATTTTTGCTCCGATAGATGTATCTTGCTGGGTCAGAACCATTCTACCATGATCTGAATGAGGATATCCGAATACGGCTATAGATTCCCCTACTTGAAGTGAATCTGTAGAATCCAAAACAAAATTAGATTGTACAGTAGTAGAAACTTCTAAAATACAAACATCAGCAATAGGGTTAATTTCCTTGATTTTAGCAGGAATACACCGTATTGAGTTATTAGAGGTATCTTGGTAATCCTGAATGGAATTTACCTTGTTCATTACAATAACTAAGCCGCTATCGTTGTTTCCAGTAACATGCGCCGCAGTAGCTAACAATCCACTTCGGTTAATAAAAAAAGCTGTTCCTAATAAAGTGACACCATTAGGAGTAACTCTACCGACGGGATGGACAACATAACTAATGTCTGTAAAGTACATTTTCTTCACTCCTTGTTTTTCTTAAATTCTTCCACCAGCAAATCGCTTAGCCCCTGAGAAGGGACAACCTTGTGCCAGTGGCCTGTGGTATCAAACTCCGGGTAGTGGTAACGCCAGCGGTCGTAGTCCTCCTGGGAGATCTCACTGGCCTCCAGCTTGGCTGCCTGCTCCCGCCAGGCCCAGAGCATCTCATGCAGCCGGGCGGCGTCCTTGCTCTTCCGCACATCGACCTTCAGGCAGACTTCTCCATCCACCTCGCTGATCTTGAGCCCGTAGTTGTCCTCCAGAGTAAACAAGGTGTGCATGAGCCCCACATAGGAGTCTATGTCCGGGACAGAGAGGGCATGGGGTGAGACATCCAGTACCTGAGCTAAGGCGGCGGTAAGGTCTGCCTTTGGGGTTCTTGATCCTGTTTCATACTGAGCAAGGCGCACATCGGCAGACTTCTCCGGGAAGCCCAGCGCCATGCCGAGATATTTCTGAGTCATCCCCCGCAGGAGACGGAAAAAGTGAATCCGTTCGCCAATCGCCATATCAT
>JAHZHZ010000017.1 GCA_019419995.1 Clostridiales bacterium | reverse complement strand
CGGCCAGCTTGCCGGCGATCAGCTTCACGGCGCGGATGGCGTCGTCGTTGCCGGGAATCACGTAGTCGATTTCATCGGGATCGCAGTTGGTGTCAACGATGGCAACGATCGGAATGCCCAAAATGCGGGCTTCCTGCACAGCGATGCGCTCCTTGCGGGGGTCAACAACGAACAGCGCACCGGGCAACTTCTTCATTTCACGGATGCCGCCCAAGTTCTTCAACAGCTTTTCGCGCTCGGCGCACAGCTTGATGACTTCCTTCTTGGGAAGAACTTCAAACTGGCCGTCTTTTTCCATCTTGTCGATCTCGTTGAGTTTCTTGATGCGGGCCTGAATGGTGCGGTAGTTGGTCAGCGTGCCGCCCAGCCAGCGATTGTTCACATAGTACATGCCGCAGCGCTTGGCTTCAGATTCAATGGACTCCTGAGCCTGCTTCTTGGTGCCGACAAACAGGATGGACTTGCCTTCCAGCGCCAGATCACGGACGAACATATATGCTTCGTCAATCTTGCGAACGGTCTTCTGCAGGTCGATGATGTAGATGCCATTGCGCTCGGTGAAGATGTACTGAGCCATCTTGGGGTTCCAGCGACGGGTCTGGTGGCCGAAGTGTACGCCGGCCTCCAGCAGCTGCTTCATGGAAATAACTGCCATTTGGGTTTCCTCCTTCTGTTTAAAACCTCCCTGTCCATCTTCTCCGAACGGCACCTGAAAGGCAACCGCCGCACGAATCCGAACAGGTGTGTTTTGGACACTCAATTTTGTCCTGAAAGATTATACCACAGGTGAGTAGAAAGAAACAAGGCGTAAATGTTAATTTTTGCTGATTGGATTGGATTTTGGATATTGATCTGCAAAATCAATTCACAAGAAAGGGGAAAGCCACACGGTGTGACTTCCCCCCTAAAAGCTAGGTCAGAATAATTCGATCCACTGAAACAGATATTTGTTCAGCAGCAGGAAGGTGCCCAGCAGGAAGGTATAGACGGCGAACACATTCATGCTTACCTTGCGAATCAAAGCCAGGAATCCCTTGATGGCCAGCAATCCAAACACGGCGGCAGCCACAACGCCCACTATGGTGGGCAGCAGATGCAGACTGTAAGTGCCCTCTCCAAAGATGACATCCTTCAGTTCCAGAACGGCAGAGCCGAGAATCGCCGGAATGGACATTAAAAAGGCAAAGTCTGCGGCGCGCTTACGGGACAGGCCACTGGCAACACCGCCGGAAATTGTGCTGCCGGAGCGGGAGAGGCCGGGAAGGATGGCTACGGCTTGCATCACGCCCATGGCCAGCGCATCGGTCCAACGCACTGATTTGTGCAGGCTGTGATTGCGACGACGCTGTTTGTTGATGGTGGTACCTGCCACCAGCACAACGCTGGTCAGATAGAAGGACCAGATGATGAACTGACCTTCAAAAGCGTCGCTGAAATCTACTACCAGCGCGGCGATTACCGCGGGAACGGTAGCCAGCACCAGAAACTTGAGTTCGGATTGTATAGGATGGCAGATCATGTTCCAAATCCGCTTCCAGTACACCATGACCACTGCGGCGAGGGTACCGAAATGCAGCAGGATGTTCAGCAGCAGCAGATCTCCGCTCTCAGGAGAAATACCCATCAACTTTTCCAGCAGCAGCAGATGTCCTGAAGAACTGATCGGCAGAAATTCGGTCAATCCCTGTACGGCACCCAAAATGAAGGCCTGAAGGGTATTCATCGAAACGATCACCTCAATCATTATTTTCTAGATTCTGAGCCCCGGCTGGGGCGTAGGTGGACAGCGGTTGCGTTTGTCAGCAGACGATGTTAACCAGACGGCCGGGGACAAACACCAGCTTTTTGATGGGTTTTTCGCCCACAAGCTTGCGCACCTCATCCTGCCCGAGGAAGTATTCCTGAGCGCTTTCCCGGGTGAGATCAGCAGGCACATTCATGCGGCCGCGCACCTTGCCATTGAGCTGGACGGCCACTTCTACCGTAGATTTTACCAATGCGCTTTCATCATATTCGGGCCAGGCGGCGCGAATCAGCTCGCCCTCGACACAGCCGCACAGGGCGTTGATTTCCTCAGTGATGTGAGGAGCAACGGGATTGAGCAACTGGATCAGCACGCGCATTTCACCTCGGGTGATGCTGGCCTTGGAATAGAAAGCGTTGACCAGGGACATCATGGACGCGATAGCCGTATTGAACTTCATGCGTTCGTAATCTTCGCTCACCTTCTTGATGGTGGCATGTACGTCGTATTTCATATCCTGGGAGATTTCATCTTCCTCCGTCATAAATTCCATCATGCGCCACACGCGGTCCAGGAAGCGACGGCAACCCCGAGCACCGTCAGTGCTCCACGGAATGGCCTGATCGAACGCTCCCATGAACATTTCGTACATGCGGAACGCGTCTGCACCCAATTCGTTGACGATTTCATCCGGATTAACCACGTTTCCGCGGCTTTTAGACATTTTTTCGCCGTCAGCACCCAGAATCATACCGTGACTGGTGCGCTTTTGATAGGGTTCCGGCGTAGGTACGACGCCAATATCATAGAGGAAACGGTGCCAGAAGCGGCTGTAGAGCAGGTGCAGGGTGGTATGCTCCATGCCGCCGTTGTACCAATCCACGGGAAGCCAGTATTTCAATTCCTCTGGATCTGCCAGTGCCTGATCGTTCCATGGATCGATGTAGCGGAGGAAATACCAGCTGGAACCTGCCCACTGAGGCATGGTGTCCGTTTCCCGCTTGGCCGGACCTCCACACTTGGGACAAGTGGTGTTGACCCAGTCGGTCATGGCCGCCAGGGGAGATTCGCCGTTGTCCGTGGGCTCATAGCTCTCCACCTCAGGCAGCTTCAGCGGAAGCTCACTTTCGGGCAGGGGAACCCAGCCACAGCAGGGACAGTTAACCAGCGGAATGGGTTCGCCCCAGTAGCGTTGGCGCGAGAAGACCCAATCGCGCAGTTTAAAATTGATTTTCTTGTGGCCGATGCCCTTTTCGGTGAGATAGTCTGTAATGGCGCGCTTGGCCTCAGCCACCTTCATGCCATTTAAAAAGCCGGAATTGCACATCACGCCGTCCTGAATGTCGGTGTATGCCTCCTTGCTGATATCACCGCCGGATACGACTTCCACAATGGGCAGACCAAACTTGCTGGCAAATTCATAGTCGCGGGTATCATGAGCGGGAACCGCCATGATCGCGCCAGTGCCATAACCCATCAGCACGTAATCCGACACCCAAACGGGAATGGGGTTGCCGGTCACAGGGTTAATTGCATGGATGCCCTGAATTTGCACACCGGTCTTATCCTTATTCAGTTCCGTGCGCTCAAAGTCACTCTTACGGGCAGCGGCTTCCCGATAGGCAGCTACAGCCTCATAATTGGTAATCTGTTCTCTGCGCTGTTCAATCAGCGGATGTTCAGGGGAGATGACCATGTACGTGGCGCCAAAGAGCGTATCCGGCCGAGTGGTATAAACCGTGAGTTTGTCGCCGGTGGAGAGATGGAAATCCACCTCTGCACCTTCGCTGCGGCCGATCCAGTTGCGCTGCTGAATCTTGACGCGCTCGATAAAGTCTACATCGTCCAGGCCGTCAATGAGCTTCTGAGCATAGTCCGTGATCTTCAACATCCACTGAGATTTTACCTTGCGCACCACTTCGCCGCCACAACGTTCGCATACACCGTTGACTACCTCTTCATTGGCCAGACCCACCTTGCAGCTGGTACACCAGTTGATGGGCATTTCCATCTTATAGGCCAGGCCGTGCTCAAAGAGCTTCAGAAAAATCCACTGGGTCCACTTGTAATATTTGGGATCGGTGGTGGAAATTTCCCGGTCATAGTCAAAGGAAAAGCCCAGACGCTTCAGCTGGCTGCGGAAGCGGGCAATATTCTTTTCCGTCACGATCGCCGGATGAATATGGTTCTTGATGGCATAGTTCTCCGTCGGCAGGCCAAAGGCGTCGTAGCCGATGGGGAAGAGCACGTTGTAGCCCTCCATGCGGCGCTTGCGGGCGATGATGTCCATGGCTGTGTTCGAGCGGGGATGGCCCACATGTAGGCCGGCGCCCGAAGGATAGGGGAACTCAATCAGCGGGTAGAACTTGGGTTTTTCATGACTCCGCTCGGCGGCGAAGGAATGATTTTCTTCCCAATGACGCTGCCATTTGCCTTCAATCAGTTGCGGATCGTAAACGGGGATGTTTTTCATGCACATAAACGCTCCTTTTGCATTTATATTCGCGGGTTCGGGCCGTCAGAATAAAAAATATCCGTCTCCGGTCAAAGAGACGGAAGGCAAGCCTTTCGCGGTACCACTCTTTATTGATCCCAGACGGACCCACTCATGGCCGGATAACGGCGGCGGCCGCCCCATGGGGGATGCTCCAGAATGAGTTCAGCAGACGGGAATGTTGCCTCGCAGCCACCGGCAACTCTCTGTGGAATCCGTACTCCGCTTACTGCTTTCCTTCACAGCTCCTTCATTATAAGAGCGAAAACAATGTATTGTCAAGTTAAAAAGTACTGATGTAAACCAAGAGGACGTGCTTGCGCACGTCCTCTTCAGTCCTGAAAGATTTATTCGGCTGCAGTAGTTGCAGTAGCTTCGACAGGTTCCTCCGTAGTTTCATCCACGGCTTCGCTTACAGACTCGCCTTCAACTTCGTCCGTGCTTTCTGCTGCGGGTTCGCTGGTGGTTTCCACCGTAGCGGCATCATTCTCCAGAGAATCCAAAACGCTCTGCGTTACCTCATCCACACCCGCTGCAGAAGTACCATTGTGAGAGACGACGATGGTAGTTACAATCGCCAGCACGATAAAAGCAACTGCCGCCATCTTGGTGATCTTGGCGAGTTTGGCATCGAGGCCACGAGCCTTATTTTTTCCGAAGAAAGTCTCAGCGCCGCCGGAAATGGCACCCAGCCCCTGACGCTGACCCTGCTGCATCAGTACCGCGGCAATCAATACAATGGAAATCAAAATCAGTACAATATCAAGAATAACGGATACAGCAGACATCGAACATCCTCCTTAGCATATCAACACAACATACTTGAGCATTATAGCATGTATTCCCAGACATTGCAAGATCATTTTATCTTTTTTTCAAATTTTTGCGAAATTATCTGGCGAAATTCTGGGAAAGCATGGGCACGGCCCGTGTATATGCGCTACTCTTCCTCAAAAAGATCTTGCAGCTTGAGCTTTGCACGATACACGTCGTTGCGGGAACAACCCTTTTCCAGGGCCAAGGAAGCAGCTTGCGAGATAGTGGCGTCATTTTCCAAGATCTCCGCCAGCATCAGAACCATGGGGCTGACAGCCGGGGTATTTTCTTCTGCAGGAGGCAAAGTAGATAGATCGGCGACAATACAATACTCTCCCTTTTCCAGATTAGAATTGGCTTCCATCTCATTGAGCACTTCCTGCCCGGAACCCCGATAGATCCTTTCAAATTTTTTGCTTAAATCGGAACATATGCACAGGCGGCAGCCGGGCCACTGTTCCACTAGGCAGCGAATTAAATCCAATACCCGGTGGGGGGATTCATAAAAGACAGCGATGGGGACACCGCTGCGCCGGATGACGTCCAACTTCTCACGAAGTGCTTTTCTCTCTCGGGGAAGAAAGCCGTAAAAGGCAAATTCCCGGGCATTCATTCCCGAAACTGAGATGGCGGTCACCACTGCCGAAGGACCACACACCGGTTCTACAGGAATGCCGGCTGCCCAGGCGGCATCCACCAGCAGGTGGCCGGGGTCAGATATACCGGGCGTGCCCGCGTCGCAGGTGAGGGCTACCGTGAGATCTTCTGACAGCATGCGTTCAATTATCTGCGGTGCTTTGTTCTCCTCATTGTGGCGGTGGCAGGAGATCATCGGGCGGTGAATTTCCCAGTGGTTGAGCAATTTCATGGTCACGCGAGTATCCTCTGCGGCAATGAGGTCACTGGATTCGATGGCCAGACGCATTCTGGGGCTCAGATCTTCCAGATTCCCGATGGGGGTGGCAACCACGTAAAGCTTGGGCATGTCTAAAGCTCCTTTAATACATAGAACAGTTCATTGTCTGTGGAAAAACGGTCTTCGATACGGCGGTCAGCAGGCAGATTTTCCTGCATCCAACGGGAATAATGCTCTTCCATTCCCACATTCCGACCGCTCAAACTGCGCGTAGGAAAGGATACGACCAGATATTGCGCGTTTATACACGCCATTACTGCCGCTGCAGAGCCTCGTTTCTGGCGCTCCAACAGTGGAAGGACCTTGAAAAGCAGGGCGATGTGGTGATGTTCCACAGGAATACCATTTTCGCAAAGCAGATCCCCCAGCTTCGCTCGCACATTGGGAAGGCGTTGCAACAGACGCACGCACTGGCCGTTGATATCTATGGCATCAACAGGGGTGGTGGGATGGCGGTAGGCGAGATACACGGGGTTGAGCCCGCAGGCAAGATCCAGAATGCTTTGGGGTTCATTGCAGATTTTCCACAGTCGCCCATAGGTGTCGTCCATACGCTCCAGAGGCATGCGTTCCCGAGTAGATGCATGGAGGGGAAGCAATTTTTCCCAATCTCCGCCTTCCAGCAAATCCAAAGCGTGACGGTACTCTCCCTCATTCCAGAAGGCACCGGTGATGCCGTGCAACTGTTCGCGCACAGCTTTCTGAGCATCTTTTTCCCGGCGATACCTACCCTGACATTCCTCCCAGATGCGCCGGATAGTTTCCGGACATACCTCTCGATATTTGCGGGAGGTGAGCAGTCGTTCCAAAGATTCGTTATTCATGTCGCAATAGCTCCATCAGGCGGCCGTAAAAGCGCAGATTGTGCGCCGTTGCCAGGCGCATGGCGGAGGGATCGTTTACCTTAAAGAGATGGTGCAGATACGCCCGGGAGTGGCGACGGCAGAGTTCGCAGTCGCAATTTTCATCCACTGCCCGCCCGTCTCTGGCGTGCTTATCATCCATGGCGTAGTGGAAGTGATAAAATTTTGCACCTTCATCCCGCACGGCGTCAGGGGTTTCACAGCCCGGATTGAACACGTAGAGCCGCTGATGGCGGGCCTCTCGGGTGGGAATGACACAGTCAAAGAGGGAATATCCCATCTTTACGCAGGCTACGATTTCCTCAGGTCGCCCCAGACCCATGGCGTATTTTACCTTTCCCTCAGGCATAGCGTCAGCGGCCATCTGCAATACATCGGGACGCAATTCTCCCGCTGCGCCCAGCGGCCAGCCGCCAAAGCCGTAGCCGTCAAAACCAATCTCTTCCAGCCGATGTCCGCATTCTTTGCGCAATTGGGGATCTGCGCCTCCCTGAACGATGCCAAAGAGTAGGGGACGACGTTCCTGGGGAAGGCGCGCAGAGAGTTTGTCGTATTCAGCCCGGCAGCGGCGGCTCCAGGCGACGGTCAATTCTACGCTGCGTCGCTGAACCTCTGCACTATCTTCGGGGTGGGTGCACATATCCAGTGCCATCATGATGTCCGACCCGTATTGAAATTGAGCCTGAATGCACTTCTCCGGCGTGAAGCTGAGCTTTTCCCGCCCCCTATCAGGCCGGAAAATGATCTCTTTTTCTCTGATTTCGCCATATTCAGGGTTTTCTCGGATCAGGGAATAGAGCTGAAATCCTCCGGAATCCGTCAGAATGACGCCCCGGTAACCGGAAAAGCCGTGCAAGCCGCCCAGCGCCTTGATCAGCTTTGCTCCAGGCTTAGTCATCAAATGATAACTGTTCATTTCACAGCCAAACAAGCCGGCGTGCTCCACTTCGTCGAATGCAGCGGCACGCACAGCAGCATAGGTGGCGTCCGGGAAAAAAGCCGGCAGAGGAATCTGGCCGGAAGGAGTGTCCAATGCCTTCATAAATCCTCCTTTTCTGGGGTAGGCCGGTCCTTCTGATACCGCCGTTTTGACCAGATCGAATCGCTTTGGCGGATTTCCGTGAAATAGACGGTCAGGCGAAGGACGTACGGTTGGCATCGATCCTCCTGAGAACCCTTGCAGGTGCAGCGCTGAAAGTGTAGTTATCAGGAATCTTTGCCAGTCAGATGGTTTATGCAACCAATGCTCAGTTTCAGCAGATATTTTTCAATATTTCTGCCTGCGCTCGGAATGCACCTCAAGGCGCTCTTCATTACGCTTCATCCGAGGCGAGTTTTTCTGCCACGCGCAGGGTTGCGCTGCGGGCTCGGACATTGACGGCTAGCTCTTCCGGCGTGGCAGTGATAGGTTTGCGCGGGGTCAGGCGTATTTGCGGTTTCTTTCCACACACGCAGACGGGAAGGCTCTTTGGGCAGGTGCAGGGATCGGCCAGACGCTTAAAACAGTTCTTGACGATCCGATCCTCCAGGGAATGGAAGCTGATCACGCAGATTCGTCCCCCGGGGCGGAGCATTGATACCAGATCCCGCAGGGAAGGCTCCAGTGGATCTAACTCGTCGTTGACTGCGATGCGCAGGGCCTGAAAACTTCTGCGAGCGGGGTGAGAACCATCCCGACTGCGAAATTTTTTGGGAATGGCGGCATCTATAATCCCCACCAGATCCTGTGTGGTTTCAATGCTTTGACTTTTCCGCCGGTCGCAAATTACCCGGGCAATTTGTCGCGCCCAGTTTTCCTCGCCGTAGTCCCTTAGAATGCGGGTGAGCTCGTCCTCGCTCCATTCATTGACGATCTGCCGGGCATCCAGGGCCTGAGACTGGTCCATGCGCATGTCCAGGATGGCGGATTCATGGTAGGAAAAGCCCCGCTCCCGGCAATCCAGCTGATGGGAGGAAACGCCCAGATCCACCAATACGCCATCCAGTTTTGCAACACCCTGATCGGCCAAGAGTGCCTTTGCGTCGTGAAAATTGCCGCGTATGGCGGTAAAACGTGCGGAGGGATTGAGCTGTTCCAGGCGCGCTGTGGCGGCGGCAATGGCGTCTGCATCCCGGTCTATGCCCAAGAGACGCCCACCGTTAAGCCGCTTCAGGATTTCGCTGGAGTGGCCTGCGCCGCCCAGGGTACAGTCCAGGTAAATTCCGTCCGGCCGGATGTTCAATCCGTCGAGACATTCCTTCAACAGTACGGGCAGATGGTGAAATTCCATATTGTACCTCATGGGTAGGGCCGCCGCAACGCTGTTGACATTGGGCGGCCCGCAAAATCGTTAAGGTTAAGATCAAAGCTTATAGGGAGCGTAGCCGATTTTTTTGCGCACTTTGAGCATAGTCTTGTGGGCCAGGTTGGAAGCACGCTGCGCGCCGTCGCTGAGCACTTCTTGCAGATAGGCTTTATCCGCGCTGATCTGTTCATAGCGCTTCTGGATAGGTTCCAGTGCGGCGATCACCGCGTCTGCCACTGCATCCTTGAATTTTCCATAGCCCATGCCGTCGTACTGAGCGGAGATTTCTTCCATACTTAGACCGCTGAGGGCTGAGAGAATGCTCATCAGATTGGAAACTCCAGGCTTATTTTCCGGATCAAAAGCCACCGCATTATCGCAGTCGGTTACGGCGCGGCGCAACTTTTTTCGAATAATTTCCGGCTTGTCCAGAATGGCAATGTAGGTGTCCTCGGGGTCGGATTTGGACATTTTTCGTGTAGGTTCCTGCAGGCTCATCACCCGTGCGCCTACTTTGGGGAAGTAACCGTCCGGGATGGTGAATACGTCACCATAGATGGCGTTAAAGCGCTCGGCTACATCCCGGCAGAGTTCCAGATGTTGCTTCTGATCCGAGCCAATGGGCACCAAATCCGTCTGATAGAGCAGAATATCCGCCGCCATGAGTACGGGGTAAGTAAAGAGGCCGGCATTGATGTTATCGGCATGCTTGGCAGATTTGTCCTTGAACTGAGTCATGCGCTGCAGCTCACCCATATAGGTAAAGCAGTTGAGAATCCAGCTCAATTCTGCATGCTGGGGTACCTGGGACTGGAAGTAGATGATGTTCTTCCGGGGGTCCAGGCCGCTGGCGATAAAAATGGCCATGGTACGCAGGCAGGCTTTGCGCAGTTCCGCAGGATTTTGGCGCACTGTCATCGCATGCATGTCCACAATGGAATACAGACAGTCATACTGATCTTGAAGGAGGCTGAAATTGCGCAACGCGCCGATATAGTTGCCCAGCGTGAGATTGCCGGTGGGCTGGATGCCGGAGAAAATGCGCTTCTTCGGCTGAAGAATTTGTTGTTCCATAATTTGTATATCCTCCCCATAAGCATAAAGCATACCCTTTTAATGCCATCATTATAGCATTCGACATGGGCTTCGTCAACGAAAAGCGACGCGCCTTCCCGGAAAGAGAAGGCGCGCTGGCCGGCAGCAAGCTATATTTTTTTAATAAAGCACCTTCTGCGCTTGTGCATGCGGAAATTGAAGTGGCGCCACTGGTTCTGGATTTTATCATTGGTTTCCAGCTGTGGGCCCGTTTCTGCCTGTACCAGGCCGATACGATGACAACCCTTGAGAATGTGGCTGATGAGCATGGCGTTGACACCCTTGTTGCGATAGTCCGGATGTACGGCTATCAGGTACAGGTCCAGGGTATCATTGATCCGCAAAGCCCTGAGCAGATCGATAAAGC
Source organism: Clostridiales bacterium (assembly GCA_019419995.1). Lineage (GTDB taxonomy): Bacteria > Bacillota > Clostridia > Christensenellales > Aristaeellaceae > SFTH01. Next base: position 40,594 of record JAHZHZ010000017.1, on the reverse strand, counting down.
CGAGAGGAAACATGTGGCCGTTATGCTTTTTGATAGCGCTGGCCATGGAGGGAGCGGATACGCCAAAGGCCACCAGATTTTCGTGCTCGTCCATGACAAAACAAGCCAGATCCGGATTGATCAAGGGAATAAACTTGTCAGCGTATTTTTTACCTGTGCGGGGCTTAAATCAACCGTGCCGTAGAGGTGAGCATAGGCAATGTTTAACAGATCAAATACCTTGCGCACATAGGGCTTGTATTCCCTGCGGTGCTTGACCTGCGCCACGTGCAGATTCAGGGAGGCGGCTACCCGCTGGGCAATGCGCTCTACCCTTTGCACAGTGGGTTCTCCTGGGCCGGGAATATTGAGCAAGAATTCTACCCAGTCCACATCCTTGACATATCCCAACTCTGTGAGATGATCTATGTAGTAGGGATGGTTATAATAGGTGATGAACATGCTTTTTTCATTAAAGCCTTCCACCAACATACCTTCCCGGTCAAGATCGGTAAAGCCCAGGGGGCCGTGGACTTCGTTGCAGCCCTTTTCCCGCGCCCAGGTTTCCACCGTGTCAAACAGAGCCCTGGAAACTTCCCTGTCGTCGATAAAATCTACTTGCGTGAAGCGCATGCGGTGGGTGTTCCACTTTTCGTTGGCCCGGTGGCTGAGAATGGCACCAATGCGACCCACGATTTTGCCTTCTCGCAGCGCCAGCCAGCAGCGAGCTTCACAATATTCAAATGCCGGATTTTTGCTGGGATTCCAATCTGCCATATCTTCGGAAATCAGCGGTGGCATGTATTGAGGGACATCCCGATACAATTGATTCGGGTAAGTGACGAATTTCAGCAGATCCCTCCGAGAGCGCACTTCCCTGATTTCCACCATGTTACAGCACATCCTTCCGTATCAAAAGCGTACATCGAGTATAACACAGCCAGGCAACGTTTGTAAATATGGCTGGCAATAGAATTGAGAAGATTTTTCTCGGCGTTTCATTCCTTCGTTCAGCGTGAATTTCTCTTAACGAAAACAGAGAGGAAAGGGGAGGGAAAATGTGTTACAATACAAGGTAGAGCTGCCGGTGAAGAACTGCCAGAGGCATTAATGGTGGCTATGGGCATAGAAGAAAGGCGGAAAGCTGATTATGAATATCGTTGTTTTGTGCGGTGGGCTGAGTATGGAGCGCAATGTCTCCATTACCAGCGGGACGCTGATCTGTAAATCGCTGCGTTCACTAGGTCATCGCGCTGTGCTTGTGGATATGTATTTTGGGTTGGAAGAGATAGACGTTCCCATGGAGGAAATTTTTGATCACCTGCCGGAACTGAAAGAGGCGAGCGTTGCGGCGGAGGCCCCTGACCTCAATGAGGTGCGCTCCCGGCGCAAATGGATAAGCCCCAGCAAAATTGGCCCGGGTGTGCTGGAACTTTGCCAGCGTGCAGATGTGGTTTTTCTCGGGCTTCACGGGGCATGCGGTGAGGATGGTCGCATACAGGCAACCCTGGATCTGCTGGGTGTGCCTTACACGGGTAGCGGTTTTCTGGGCAGCGCGCTGGCTATGGACAAGGATTTGACCAAGCGCATCGTGGCACCGCTGGGTGTGCGCACGCCGGCCTGGCGCACGCTGTCCTTCCGGGAGGAGGAAATTCCAGCCATCGCGGCGGAACAGAAGCTGCCCGTGGTGGTTAAACCTGTGGACAGTGGTTCCAGCGTGGGAGTATCCATTGCACGCACCCAGCAGGAATTGGAGGCTGCTCTGCGCGATAATCTCGAGCTGGAGAGGGTGATTCTCGAAGAATATATTTCCGGACGAGAAATTGATGTGGGAGTATTGGACGATTGCAGCCTGCCCTCCATTGAAATCATTCCCAAACAGGGCTTTTACGATTATGTGAATAAATATCAGGCGGGTGCGACGGTGGAGATATGTCCGTCGCCCATCAATCCCGAGGTGGAGAAGCGCCTGGGCGAGACTGCTCTGAAGGTGCATCGTGCGCTGGGACTTAAGGCCTATTCCCGCTCAGATTATATCGTGGATGCTTCTGGAGAAATTTATTTCCTGGAGATCAATACACTTCCCGGTATGACGCCCACCAGCCTGATGCCCCAGGAGGCCGCAGCAGTAGGAGTGGACTACAATACATTGTGCCAGAAAATCGTAGATATGGCGCTGCGGGAGGTTCGTGCATGAGACCTTTTACCGTGGCGGATGTGGTGAATGCCACCGGAGGAAAATATTGGGGCCGTGAAGAGGATTTGAAGCGGACGGTCACTTCCGCGGCCAGCGACAGCCGGGCAATTGGCCCGGGAGCTCTTTTTGTGGCTTATCATGGAAACCGGGTGGACGGACACGACTTTATGGCTGCATGTCTGGGGCGCGGAGCAGCTTGCTGCCTTTCTCAGAGGGCGCCGCTCAGTGAAGACGAGATGCCCTGCGTTCAGGTGGAAAGCACGCTCAGAGGCGTGGCGGATCTGGCGGCGTGGTATCGCAGGGGCTTCGATATTCCTGTGGTGGGCATAACCGGAAGTGTGGGCAAGACCACCGCAAAGGAAATGATCTGGGCGGTGCTCAGCCAACACATGAAGACCCATAAAAACCGCATGAATTTTAATAATGAAGTCAGCCTGCCATTGATGATACTGGAAATGCCTGAGGATGCGGGCGCGGCGGTTTTGGAAATGGGGATCAGTGACTTTGGCGAAATGAGCCGTCTGGCGCGCATGGTTCGGCCCACAATCGCAGTGGTCACCAATATTGGGGATGCGCACCTGGAATTTTTGCACAATCATGAGGGTGTCCTTCAGGCCAAGACGGAAGTTTTTGATTTTATGGAAGGCGAGGGACTGGCAATTCTCAATGGGGATGATGAAACCCTGAAGAACTATTGCCCTCCAGTTCCCAGCCTACGCTTTGGACTTCAATCCGGGAATGATTTCACCGCGGAAAACGTGGAGAATTTAGGAAACGATGGCATGCGAATGGTACTTTGTCATCACGGCAGCCGCGTGCCCGTGGAAATCCCGGCCTTTGGTGCGCACATGGTTTACGCTGCGCTCATGGGCGCGGCGGTGGGCTGGGCACTGGGGCTGAGCGACGGAGAGATCGCAGCAGGCATTGCCTCCTATCAGACGGTGGGTAACCGGGCGAAACTGCTCAATCAGGGGAGCTTTACCATTCTCAGTGATTGCTACAATGCCAATCCCAATTCCACGGCATCGGCACTGGATTCCCTGTGTACATTGCCGGGGCGCAAGGTGTGCATCCTGGGCGATATGCTGGAACTGGGAGAGGACAGTGCGCGCCTGCATGCGCAGACGGGGACATACGCGGTAAGCAAGGGCGTCAATCTAGTCATTGGCTGCGGGAATCTGGCCAGGGACATCTGCCGGGGGGCCCGGGAGGCTGGTGGTAGAGCCTGCTACTTTGAGGATAAAGAGCAGCTCAGAAGCGCATTGAAGAATTTGATTCAGCCGGGTGACTGTGTTCTGGTAAAGGCTTCTCACAGCATGGCCTTTGAAAAAGTGGTGGAAATGCTGGAAAACCTGCAAATCTGATGAAAAATATTTAAATCCTGCCCGAAGCGCATTATAGCAGCGCTTCAGGCAGGATTTTTACATATTTCAGTTGATCCGCGTCCTCACAGAGAGCGCTGAGCACGTATTCTTCTCCCAAAGATTTCACACGAACGCAAAAGAAGCGCCTTTCCCATGAGCCATCCAGCGTATTGAGGCAGGCGGGATGCGCACCGATTCCCCGACCATCCCTTTTTCCGATGCACTCTTTTTTGGTCCAGCATTCGAAAAAATCCAGTTTCTGTGCGCGCTCCTGTGGACACAGGCAGCGCTCGTACAAGCGCGCCGTTACGTCTGAACGCACTTGCTCCACATCTACACCGCATGGATGAACAGAAATGAGCACCGCAGCCAAACTTCCGCTGTGGGCCAGGCTGAACTGGGGATAGCCGGCGGGAAAGCTGGGCTTGCCCTGAGGACCGAAGGTCACGTCGGGCAGAGATTCAATTCCCCAAGTTTTCAGGCCGTAAGCCAGGAGCGACCAGGCGGTGCGGCTGGCAGCCAGGATCTTTGGATGCGCCTTGCGGGCGATGTGTGAGGAAAAATCTCCTCCAAATTCCGGGGCGGAAAGTTGGGGGTATATATTACAGATCAGCAGCAGACTCATGGATTGAACTCCGGAAAATATTCGTGAATAAAGCGTACTTCGCGGACGTGAAATTCCCGGTTCGCCAAAGCAGACAGGGGGCCTGCTTCTCCTCGAAAGGCGAAGTGCAATTTATAGGCGTAGAGAGCCTGGAAACTACGGCCATATTTTTCATTTCGCCGGGGATCACCGTATTGGCTGTCGCCCAGGAGGGGATGTCCGTCATTTGCCAGTTGGGCTCGAATTTGATGGGTGCGCCCGGTGAGTAACTCGCATTCCAGCAGGGCTAACCCATCCCTCTGGCACAGTACCCGGCAACGGGTCTGTGCACGCTGGGCGCCTTCAAGGGGCCGCGTGCAAACGCGCACCTTTTTGGCGCCGGGAGATTTGAGGATGTAGTTATCCAGGGTAAACGTTGGCTTGAAAAAGTGGCCAAGGGCGATGCAGTAATAGAATTTCTCGATTTCACGATCCCGGATCTTCCGATTCAATACCTGCATGGCTTCCCGCGTCTTGGCGGCAATGGTGAGGCCCCCCGTGAAGCGGTCCAAGCGGTTGCATAGCACGGGGGCGAAACTTCCGGGAATGGAAGGGTCAAACTGCCCCTTCTGATAAAGATAGGCTTGAATCTGCGTGATCAGCGTGTCCACTTTCTCGCGAGCATCCGGGTGTGCAGCCAGCCCCGGTCTCTTATCCACCAGGAGTAGCTGCTCATCCTCATAGACGATGTTCAACCGGGGGTGGATCTTGCTCAGGAAAGGATCCTCCCGATGCGGATGTTCAAATTCTTCGTCGTTTAAATAAATTTCCAGATGGTCGCCCTGAGCCAGTCGTGCATCCTCCTTGGCGGGACGTCCGTTGATTTTGTAGCGCTTGAGCCGGAAATACTTGCGCCTTTGCCCCACAGGGACGTCGGGCATTTCCCGAATCAACCATTTTTCCAGCTTTTTACCGTCATCTGCTGGAGAAATTATGAACTCCTTCATGCTGAGTCCACCCCTTTGCATACTGACAGCATTATATCATTGAGGCATCTGCGAGGCAAGATAGACAGCCAGAATTTCATAATCCGAGGCGGCTTCCGCTACGCCCAGTGCTGCAAACACGGCCTGGATGCCATCGTTATTCACCTGGGACGGGCGGCCGCCGCCTACGGCGCGAAAGGCGGAGAAGGTTTCTTCACTCATCAGCCTGCGGCAACGGGTGTAGGCCTGAGGATCAAGTCGATAGAGTGCATCCATGGAATACTTCAAGGCCCAGAGCCGTGCAGAAGTAGCGTATGAACCGCCCCGGCGCAGGCATTCCTCCCAGGCCGCTATATTGGCTTCACCCTCCGAGGCGAGGCCGAGAGCATGCATATGTTCGTGTACAGCCACGAAGGGGGCGGCGCGGTCGTCCAGCTCCGGCGAAATTAGCGCTTCGCCAGTAGGAAAAGAAAAGAAGCCTGAAATATTAAAGGTTCTCATCCAAGCGGGAAAACGCACCGTCTTGGCAGGTAAATCTTTGATCGGAATGGAGAAATCCAGTTCGGAGGCGTTGAGTTCCCCAATGAGCTGTTCACAGGAGGCGATCAGTTGATGGTTTGTGGCGGCGTAAACAGTGGACGTGCCCTGCGGATATAGAGGCAACCACAACCCTCCAAAGGACAGCAGCAGGGCGGAAAAGAGAATCAACAAACATTTCACTAGCACAGCGCTGGCCCGTCGAAAGCCGTGACGAATGAAGTAAAAGAGCCACAGTAAGGCAAAAAACGCTAAAAGCAGGAGGCACCCCCATTCCAAAAGCACAAAGGGAAGATGAGAGGTTGATGCGCGGATCCATCCAAGCACTGGGAGGGCGATAAAACCGGCCCAAAAGGAGTTAAAGGATGGAAGAATGCGCAGCGCCAGCGTAAGGATTAGTGCCAGCACTGGCAGAAAAATCCAAAATTTGCGCTTGTGTTTCATGTGAGTCCCTCCATACAGACTGTGTGTGTATTATTGCATGGTTCTCACACCAAAATCAAATGCAATTTGTACCAGTGACGGCTTGCAAAATAAAGAAATAAAGTCTATAATAAAAATGAATTTGATATAAAGGAGTATAATTATGAGCAATCAGATTCGTCTGGATGTCAACGCCATGATGGCGGAATACGTTGGCCCTCGCGGTATTGCCCGTGAGGAACTGGATCGCTTGATTCCCACCCTGAAGGAGGCCCACGCAGCAGTGGAAGCTGGACGGGGCAAGGGAATGCAGGGCTGGATGGATCTGCCCTACAATCAGGATGCGGTGCTGGATCGCATTGAGGCTGCGGCCAGCCGAATTCGCAAGGAGTTTGACGCCTTTGTTGTGCTGGGAATCGGCGGAAGTGCGCTGGGCCCGGCAGCAGTGCAGCAGGCCCTCAATCATCTGCATTACAATGAGCTTCCCGCCGAAAAGCGCGGTGGTCCCCGGCTCTACATTGAAGATAACATTGATCCTGAGCGCATGGCCGCTCTGATGGACGTGATTGATCTGAAGAAGACTTGCTTCAACGTAATCACCAAGTCCGGCGGTACGGCAGAAACCATGAGCCAGTATCTGATCGTCACCGAGGCACTCAAGGCCGCGCTAGGAGAGGAATGGCGCAGGCATATCGTGATCACCACTTCTGAAAAGAAAGGCTTTTTGATTAAGATTGCTCAGCGTGAAGGTTTTGAAACCTTCTATATTCCCGACGGCGTGGGCGGACGCTTTTCTGAGCTGTGCCCGGTGGGCCTGATCGCTGCTGCGGTGACGGGTATTGATATCCGGGCCATGGTGGCAGGCGCGAGAGAGATGGACGAGCGCTGCAAGGGAAGCGATCCCTTTGCCAATCCCGCGCTGCTGGATGCTGGATTGATGTATCTGGCCATGCAGAAGGGTGCAAACATGTCCGTGATGATGCCTTACGCAGACAGCCTGAAGTTGATGGCAGACTGGTATGCACAGCTCTGGGCCGAATCGCTGGGCAAGAATGTGCATCTGGATGGAATCCCCTGCAACGTGGGTCAGACGCCGATTAAGACATTGGGCGTTACCGATCAGCATTCCCAGCTTCAGCTCTACACCGAGGGCCCCTACGACAAGGTTATTACCTTCCTGAAGGTGGAGCAGTTCCGTGCTCAGACGCCCATCCCCCACGGCTGCGGGGATATTCCCACCATTGCCTTCCTGGGCGGAAAGAGCCACAATCAGCTCATTGAGGCGGAGCGCCAGGGAACGGAATATGCGCTGTTCAAGGCGCAGCGCATGTGCCAGACCATTACGCTGCCGCAGGTAAATGCGGGTACGGTGGGACAGTTGCTGTACTTCTTTGAGCTGGTGACGGCTTATACGGGAGCATTGTTGAACATCGATACCTTCAATCAGCCTGGCGTGGAGGAATCCAAGGTTGCTGCATATGCCGTAATGGGCTATGAGTCCGAAGTACACACCGCGAAGCGGGAGGAGATGAAGAATCGTCCCGAACGCAAGGCAGAGTACATTCTGTAATTCTACAAGATCCCTGCTGCGAAGCGCCGAACGATCCGGCGCTTCGTTTTTTTTGCCGGAAAAGTGATAAATCCTGGCGGAAGTGCATATATATGGTGCGTATCAACATGCGGTGAAAGGAATGAACGAACTTGGATAAGATACGCATTCTGTTAGCGGACGACAACCAGAGCATACTGAGGCTTCTGAAAGACTTTTTCTCTAGAAAAGAGGACATTGAAGTGGCGGGTACCGTGAGCGACGGAACGGAAATCGCTCCCGCCGTGCGCGAGCTTCAGCCGGATATACTGGTTATGGATATCATCATGCCACGGCGGGATGGTTTCATGGCCCTGGAAGAGCTCAGCCAGATGGAAGAAAATTTGCGTCCAAAGGTAATCGTGCTGACAGGATTGGCCAGGGATGATTTCATCATGCGTGCCATTCAGCTGGGAGCCAGTTATTACATGGTTAAACCGTTCGACATGCACCTGCTGTACAGTCGCATTTGTGAAGTGGCGGGCGAGCGAACAGCGTTGGCCACGGATAGTGCTTCCGAAGCGGGTGGAATGCGCGAGGAAACTGCGGACGAGAGCATCACCAATTTATTCCTCACGTTGGGAATCCCGGCACACATTAAGGGATATCAATATCTTCGGGAAGCGGTGCTGATGGTATTGGAAAATCGGGAAGTGATCAATCGGATCACCAAGGAACTCTATCCGGGCATCGCCGTGCGCTTTGACACTTCACCCAGCAAGGTGGAACGGGCTATGCGCCATGCCATCGAGGTGGCGTGGAGCCGCGGAAGATTGGATGCGGTGAATCGCATGTATGGATACAAGGTGTTTGACGCCATGGACAAGCCAACGAATGGAGAATTTATTTCCTGTGTGGCAGAAAAAATCGCGATGAAGGCGGCAGCTACCCCGGCCTAGAGGGCAAGGTGGTTGTATCAAGTCGTTTGGGCAGCTGTGCTCAAACGGCTTTTTCTTTTTTATATGAGAAGATTCGGCATTTCCGGGAAAGAGGTCAATTTTAACTGCGGTCTTGTTTTTTTTCGCAAATTCAGATATCATACGGTCAGGAGTGTGATACCATATGGGCGAAAGGCTCTATTATGATGATGCTTATCTTCGGGAATTTGATGCCAAAGTGACTTCCATTAGGGAAGTTGGAAATCTGCAGGCAGTTCAGTTGGACCGCACCGCATTTTATCCCACCTCTGGGGGCCAGCCCTATGATACCGGAAGCCTGAATGGTGCTGCGGTGAAGGATGTCTACGTTCAGGATGCAGAGGTGTGGCATGTTACGGATGGTCATTTTCAACTGGGTGATCAGGTGCATGGGGTTATTGATTGGGAACGGCGATTTGACCACATGCAGCAGCATGGCGGCGAACACATGATTGCGGGGGCAGTGTATGTGCTTACCGGTGGAACCACATTGGGTCTGCATCTGGGTGGAGAAGTTTCCAGCATTGATGTGGAATATGCGGATGGAAATACGCACATGAGTCAGGAAACCATTGAAGCCATCGAGGATTATGTCAACCAGCGTATACAGCAGGATGCTCCCATTCGCTGTTGGTTCCCTGATGAGCAGGAACTTGCCCGCTTGCCGCTGCGCAAAAAACCCACTGTGGACAGCCATGTACGCATCGTTGCTATGGGCGATTTTGAAATGGTGGCCTGCGGGGGAACGCATCCCAGCTCTACGGGACAGATCGGCCTGGTGAAAATTGTAGGGGCGGCGCCGGAGCGGGGGAAGCTGCGGCTGAGCTTTGTGTGCGGCCAGAGGGCGGTAGAGGACTACCGCAGAAATTATGAATACGCCTGGCGTGCGGCAAACCTGCTCTCCACGCGCCCTGATATGCTGGAAAGAAATATTGTGGGACTTCAGCAGCGGCTCAGGGAAGCGGAGCGGGAATTGGGTCAACTGCGAAAAGCGAGACTGATGGATTCGCTGGGAAACCTTCTTAGAGACGCTGAGGATTTGCCGGAAGGTGGCAAATTGATTTGCACACAGATTCAGGCGGACGTGCAGTCTGCTCGAGAACTTGTTTCAAAACTTGTGGATCGGGAGGGCATCGTGGTGCTGCTGGCAGCGTGTACCGGAGAAAAGAGTAATTACATTTTTGCCCGCAGTGAGGATCTGAACTATCCCATGGGTAAATTGTTGTCCAAAGCGGCTGGAAAGCTGGGTGGAAAGGGCGGAGGACGCTCAGACTTTGCCCAGGGTGGCGGGCCAGTGGAGGTGCTTCAGCTTGCCCGGGAGTTCCTGTTGAAGGGGGAGTACGAATGATTCCAAAGTTTCGAGCAGCCATGTTTGATATGGATGGAACGCTGTTATGTACCATGCGTTACTGGCGCTTTACTTCTCTGGAATTTTTGCTGGCTCGCGACATTATCCCCACCCAGGAACAATTGGGGCGCATGTACACCACTTCCAGCCGCAAGTTGTGTGCTGAGATTCTCTCGGAGCATGGCATCGAAATGAGCCAGAGGGAAATCGTGCGGGAGTTGGAGGGATATATGCACCGCCATTATCTCTACGATGCCCATCCTAAGCCTCATGTGGAGGCTTATCTCTCCGAATTGAGCCATGCAGGCATCCCCCTGTGTGTGGGCACGGGTGCGCCCCGGAAATTTGCCCGGGACGGGCTGACCCGACTGGGACTGGCAGACTACTTTTCCTTCATCACTGATTGCTATGAATATGGACTAACCAAGTGGCAGAGCGCGTACTTTGAACTCATGGCGGAGAAGCTAGGTGTGCGGCCAAATGAGATGTGCGTGTTTGAAGATGCGCTCTATTCCATACGCAGCGCCCGTGAAGCGGGATGCCCGGTCATTGCCGTTCTCGATCCCACGCAGCGCCGGGATTGGCCGCAAATTCAGGAGATATCAGATCATTGCATTCAGGATTACGCCGAACTGATTGGGAATTGAACGAGGCATCATTCGCGCAACTGTCGGCTGCTCATTCGCGATTTTGTTGCGCATAGGGAGTGGAAGCCTTTTGGGGCATCCACTCCCTATGTTTTACTGAATTTCGATTTGTATGTCGCCGCTGGAAGATCGTGCATTAAAATTGCCTTGATTTGGAACAGACTCCGGAATGAATACCTTTCCGCTCCCGCTGCTTGCGGAGAAGTATTTGGGGGAGGGAAGGCTGCCTCGAATATCTCCGCTTTCGCTCTTCAGATCAAAGTTAAATGCATCGGTGTTTTTTAGGTGAAGGTTTCCACTGGTGGAAGTCAGGTTAAGTGCTTGACCTACCTGTACATTTTCCAGGCCCACATCTCCACTTTTGCTTTCTCCCTGCAAATTGTCCAGCTGTAATGCGCTTATCGTACTTTGTCCGCTGTTGGATTTAAATTCTAAATGGGACGCATTTCCGCCTTTCAATCGGATATCACCACTGCCGGTATTGATCCGGGCGGTTTGCTCACATGTTAGCGCATCGATGGACAGATTACCGCTGCTGCTTCTGGCTCCAAAGTTCGTTGTCTGAACTTTTTCCACTTGAATTGTTCCACTATCCGTTTCAAGTTCCATTTGTCCCGCGGAACAATTTTCAATTTTGATATCTCCGCTGGTGGTGAGAATGTTCAAATTCGACAGGGGATGTTCGGGCAAATAGATCGTTAGGCGTGGACTTCCGAAGCTGAAATTAAAAATATCTTTCCAGTGCCACTTTCGAGTCCAATATATGCTTAATACGCCTTCTTCTGTTTCCGCGCTGCAGGAACCCTTTTCCATTTCATCTATGATAAGGTGACAGCGCCCGTCCTCAGAAGGTAGCAGATGGACATCTGCGTTCATACCTTCGATATGAATGGTTTCCAGAGTATCCTCAAATACCTGTTCACTATGCTCCAAGGAACCGCTTCCCAACAGGGTGGAAAACTCAAAGTCGCTGGCGACTAACGCTACCCCCAGTACAATAACTCCAATAGCGATGAGAACAACTGAAATCCGAATCAGATTATGCTGCCATTTGCACATGCTTTTTCCCCCTTTCTAATCATTGAGGCCTTTATTTTTCGCATGCAGCGGATTGTGATGCGAACTAACCAAAGCGCGAAAATTCGGCTCAACACAAAGGTTAAGAATGCCAGACCAACCAAGAGCGAAGATGCGCCGATTAGAAAGACGGCCTGAAGCATCCTCCCGTGCGTCAGATTGAAAACTGCGCCAGCCATTGTTATTAGGGCGCTAGCTCCAAAACTTAGGACAATTGCAAATAAGACGGCGGCAAGCGTCCAGACAAGTAGATACACTGACAATACTATGGCGGCCGCAGATAACAGCAAGGGTAGCCACAGCGGAGCGCCTAAAATAAGCAGAGCAATTTCCCCTTTGCTGCGCTTTTTCGCGAAAGTTCGTGATTTTACGAGAGATGCTATGGGCGCATTGATCAATATTTCCTGGGTGATGTCCTCTATGGATCCCAGCGCTTCCACAGCTTCCTCCTCACTTTTGCCGGCTTCCATGCCGTCCTGGATCATTTCCTCATAGTATTCAAGACTTTTTACCTGTTCCGCAGCAGGTAGAATCTGAATGCGTGAGGCAAGAACCTTCAAAAAATCCTGTTTATTCATCCTTCGCTTCCCCCCTTGACGATAAATTGATGAATGTCTTCAATTTCCTGCCATTCCCGTTCAAATTCCTTCAAACGAAGGCGTCCTTGCTGAGTGATACTGTAGTATTTTCGCAAACGACCATTATGTTCTACAGAGTAAACCTTCAGCATTTCTGCACTTTCCAATCTACGCAAAATCGGGTACAGTGTAGATTCTGAAATTTCTATACAGCTTTCTATTTCACGGATAATTTGATACCCGTATGAGTCTTGCCTCTGTATGGCTGCCAGTACACACACCTCCAATAAACCGCGTTTCAGTTGTATATCCAAGAGCATCCCTCCTATTGCATAATACTATATCACGCATAGTATTATGTGTCAAGGGGTAAATGACCAATATTCTTAGTTTTCAATGATCATCAAAAATTTAATTGGCTCTCTTGAAAGTGAAAAAGGGACAAAACTAAGGGCGACTGAAGCAGATTTAGATAGATGTATGGGAAGTGTTTGCCGTACATTTTTCTTGGAAGGTGGCCCTAAAAGCGCCCTGAAAGCTTTACGGGGCTATGCTTGAGATGTTACATTATGAGCGTATAATGAAAAAGAAACATAATAAAATGTGTAACAAATGAAAGAGGTCGTTTGCGTGAGCAATTTTAAACATAGCTATCCACGAAAGCTGATCAAAATAGGTTTGGTGTTGGCGTTGGTCTTTGTGCTGTCAGCTGCTGCACTGGCGGAAACCGCGGTGCGCATTGCGTCGCCCACGGCCCAACAGGCGGCGGAAGGACAGAGTGTTTCTCTGGAATACAACGGAAATACCTATGTTTTTTCCGGCGAGCATATGCAGTTTGAAGAGGCTCTGAACTATCAGAGCCAGAGCGCAGGCGCCGTCTATCAGCTAACGGTACCCGCAGATAGAATTGTAACTTTTGTGGAACCGGAGGATCGCTACCTTGGCCAGGTAAAGGTCAATGTGCCCGGTGATGCCGAGATATGTGTGTTGTCAGGAGATCGCGTTTCCGGCGCGTATCTTGCGGGGAAAATTCAACCAATCCGTGGCAGCTATTACGATCAGGTGCATGTGACGCAGAGCGGGAATGGTATTATGCAATTAATTGACCGCATTTACTTGCTCAGCTATACCCAGGACGGCCAACAGCATTACGAGGCTATGAGTCTCTACATTGATTACGAGGGGTATGACGCGGAACTGGCAGAAGGTGCTGAGACGGCGGAAATTGTGTTGGCCGCTCAGACTGCGGCGCCGACAGAGGCACCTACGGAAGCGCCGACAGAGGCGCCCACGGAAGCGCCGACAGAGGCACCCACGGAAGCACCGACAGAGGCGCCCACGGAAGCGCCGACAGAGGCACCCACGGAAGCACCGACAGAGGCACCTACGGAAGCGCCGACAGAGGCGCCCACGGAAGCACCGACAGAGGCGCCTACGGAAGCGCCGACGGCGGCACCCACGGAAGCGCCGACAGAAGCTCCCACTCAGGTTCCTGAGATAGATTCGGACCAGTTGGCTCTGGACCAGATGTTGGTAGAAGCGCAAAGTGTGGAAGTACATGACGAATCAGAAAAGGAAGAGGGTGGTTTCCCATTGGGTATTCTTTGGGGAGCGGGAGCACTGCTTGTGATGGTTGCAGCTCTGCTCTGGTTGCTTCACAAAAAGAAAGTTTCCCAACGGGATGATACTGCTCAGCGCAGCCGTTTCTTCCGGCTTTCGGAAGTGGATCGGCGAATGAAAGGGCAAAAGGCTCCGGCTTATGAGAACGATGTTGATTTGCAGCAGCTCTGCCGCCGCTTCCGGAATTTTGCCGCATCGCGCCTGCATCTGTATTATTCTGAAGAAATGGTGCGGTGCTTCATAGCCAGCTTTGCTGCCAGTCGCCTAATTATCATGCAGGGAATATCCGGTACTGGGAAAACATCGCTGGCCTATGCCTTCGGCAAGTTTGTGGGAAACGATTCCAGCATCATACCGGTGCAGCCCTCTTGGCGCGAGCGCAGTGATCTGCTGGGGTATTTCAACGAATTTACCAAGCGCTTCAATGAAACGGAGCTGTTGGAACGAATTTACGAGGCCCAGTACAACGATGATATTTATATTGCCGTGCTGGATGAGATGAACATTGCCCGGGTGGAGTATTACTTTGCCGAGTTTTTGTCCGTGCTGGAAATGCCCAATCCGGAGGAATGGATTGTGAGCATCGTGCCGGATCATTGGGAAAAGGATCCGGAGCTTCTCAAGGATGGAAAGCTGAAATTGGCTAGAAACATGTGGTTCATCGGCACTGCCAACAACGATGATTCCACCTTTGCCATATCGGACAAGGTGTACGATCGTGCAATGGTGTTGGATATTGACAGTAAGGCAGAGGTTTTTGAAGCACCGGATACACCTTTGATGCATATCAGCAGCAGCCGCTTTATGGAGTTAATGGATGCGGCAGCTCAGAAGTATCAGATTTCTGCGGAGAACCGGGAAAAGATCGGTCAGCTGGACGCCTACATCATTCAGCATATGCGCGTGGCCTTCGGAAACCGCATCATGAACCAGTTGAACCGTTTTGTGCCCGCCTACATGGCCTGCGGCGGAACGGAACTGGGCGGAATAGATTACATTCTGTGCAAAAAGGTTCTGCGCAAGTTTGAAGCCCAGAGCATGGCTCTGATCCGCGAAGAAGTAGATGATTTGTGCGACTATCTGGATCAACTCTTTGGTGCGGGCAGCATGACGTGCTGCCGGGAGTACTTGCTTCGCCTGAAAAAGATGGGTTGAGAATATGGATGAATTGAAGTGCTTTTACAGGGCATTCCGAGAATACCGCGAGAAGATGGCGGAGAGTGAGGAATGCTGCCAGACGGTCAGAGCGTTGTCCGATGGCGCTAGAGAGACCGCTTTTGACGGCCAGCTGAGCCGTTGCGTGTGGGATGAGGCCTGGATTGACGCCATGCTTACAGCACTACCCTTTGTTGAGCATGCTTTGGAGGAGCAGCGTCGGTTTATCGAATCCAATGCGGAAGTTCGTCGGGTAGATCAGGCGAAGCGAACCACGGTGGAGTCAGTGCGGCATCTGGCCCAGCACAGTAACTTGATTTCTAGAATAGATGGCGAGGATATTGTTCCGGACAAGTTGCTCATCGTGGAGAGGGACGACAGCTACGATATCTACGAGAACCGCTTCCTCTTCACCTTGGTAACCAAAATGCAGAGCTTTTTGTCGGAACGCTATGGCGCTGTGGCGGAAATTAACGAATCGGAAGGTTTTAGCCTGGATTTCAACAGCGAAGCGGCCTGGAACCGACAGCGGTTGAAAGCTTCTCTCCATCTGAGTTATGAGCGCCGCCCCGCCCGAAACAGAAGCGAAATTGATGTTTCGGAAATGACGGCCATGGAGAGGGTGAACCATTTGCGGTTCAGGGTGGGCCAACTGACCAATACGCCCCTGATGCGTCAACTCAAGGGTGTAAGCCCTCTGCGCCCGCCCATTGTGCGCACGAACGTATTTAAAAAGAATGAAAATTTCCGCAGAGCTCTGGAACTGTACGAATATCTGGAGGCTTATCGAGGCCCCGGTTATGAAATTGTGGTGAACCGCCCCCAAGAGAATGCTATGGAAGCGGAGCTGATTGACCAGCTGTGTGAAATAGTGGCCTTGGAAAATTTTGCAGGAAAGGTGTCCGCGTCTCCTCAGCTTCGAAGGGAATTGGAAGCGAACTTTCTCCATGAAAATGAACTGGCGGAACAGGAACGAATTCGTCGGGAGGAGGAACGAGAGCGCCAGGTGCAGGCCCGCATTGCAGCAGCCCGTGCGGAGGAAATTGAAATTCGCAGGGTGGAAGTGGCCCGGAGAGAAGCGATCATTGAGGATTGTGAACGTCAAATTGATCATTTAAATGGGCAGATTGCATCTTTAAAAAAGGCTGCGGATGAACTGGAACAGGAGAAATTTCACCTACAGCAGCAGGTAGAGGAGGCGTTACAGCGCAATAGGCTTCTTGAACAGGATATTGAACATCAGCGACAGGCCCTCAGTGCGGCGGAATCTGAGGCGGAACGGGCGTGCAACCGCTTGGAGGAGAGCAAACGTATTCATGATCAGGAGTGCGGCGCGCTGCGCGAAGCTATTCAGATGGAGCGAAACCGCTGCAAGGAAGAAGTTTGGCGTGTCAGCAAGAAACTTGATCAGCGACGCAGCGAATTTGAGGCACAGGTGGCCAGCTTCCAGAAAAAAAATCGGGATCTTTTGCGGCATCTGCGCGACAGGGATGTGCATATTTCCAAAATGGAGAAAGAACTGCAGCGGTCAAATGAAAAGATCCAGCGCCTTCAGCAAAGGGGTAAGCGCCTTTTTTCCATTTTTCATCGCAGATGACAAACTTTATATTGCAAAGCGACACATGATCCCATGTGTCGCTTTATAATGGAAAGTCATAAAATGTCACTCAATAAGAAACATTAATGACATATTTATTTGATAATATTGTAATATATGGATATTAAATGAGAGGGTACATTTTATGAGCAGAAAATGGTTTCGGATTTTGGCTGCAATAATGGTGATCGCATTGAGCGCGACAGCTATACCCGCGATGGCGGCAAAGGCGCAGATTCGACTGGGTGGAAAGCTGGGATTTATGTACGAGGGAGACAGTGTGACCCTTAAGCCAAGGCTCAGCGGAGTCAAGGCGAAGGATTTGAGCTGGAGCTCCTCGGACGAAAGCGTAGCGCAGGTTTCCCAGGGGGTCATTCAGGCCAAGGCACCTGGCAGAACGATCATTACCGTCTCCGGGGGCGGAGCTAAAGCCCGCTGCGGCGTGGTAGTGCTTCCCAAATCGGTAGAACTGAAGGTGGGAGAGAGTGGTCAACTTCCCAATGGTACGCTGGAGAAGTACGCCGTGCAGAATAAGAAGATTGCTTCTGTGGGAAAGCGGGGCCTAGTTACGGCCAAGGCAGAAGGAAAGACTCTGATCGGGGTGCGTTATGGCAGTCAGACGATGTTGATTTCATTGACGGTGACGGGAAACGGCGATGGCGATTCCCAACCCCTGCCGGAGCAGAGTGCGGCAGCGGAGCTTGACTGCGCGGATAGCGCCAATCAGATTGTGTTGGTGGACTATGAAAGCGGCAGTAAAGCGAGACTCAGCATTCATGAAAAGCAGTCGGGACTTTGGAAGGAAGTCTATTCCTGTACTGCGTATCTGGGTAGCAACGGCATTGGAAAGACGCGGGAGGGAGATAAGAAGACGCCCACGGGTACCTTCAATCTCACCCAACCTTTTGGTATTAAAGCAGATCCTGGCGCTAGCCAGCCGTACACGCAGGTGACGAAATATCATTACTGGTGTGGAAGTTCCGGATCGCCGTATTACAATCAAATGGTGGATATGCGCCAGACAGATCGCAAATGTACTTCCAGTGATGAATATCTGATCGATTATAAGGGTGTATATAATTATTGCATGTTTATCGATTACAACAAGGATGGCGAGGAAGGAAAGGGCAGCTGCATTTTCCTGCATTGCCTGGGCAGTAAAAAGTCTACGGCAGGGTGTATCGCCATACCTGAAGCTGTCATGAAGCAGGTAATTCGCTGGGCGAAGCCCGGGGCAAAAATTGTCATTCGATAATAGGTGCGCAAAAAAAGAAAAAGGAGCCCGTCTTTCAACATTGAGAGGCGGGCTCCTTTGAGTACATGGATGCCAGTTGGATTTGAATCAGGATATGGATAATTGAGGAATTCTCGCCCAGAAAATGAAAGGAGTCACTGTCGTTCCGGCAATTTTAACTGTTCAATGTGCCTAGAGAGAAGATCGAGGTATTTTTCAGCGATTTTGCCGGGCACACGTCCGTTTTTCATCAGGTAACCCACGCGAAATTGTTGAGACTGATCACTGAAGGGCAGCGCAATCAGCTCTGTGTTGCGACGCTTAAAGTATATGTCTAGGTTAAAATTGGGTAGGTCTGCACCTATGCTGAATGCATTTGTACTTCTGAGAATGGACATCTTTGTGGCTCGATCTGAAACGTGAACGTTTTTTTTCAAGTCTTTAAAAAAGACACATTCTTCTGAATAGTAGCTCGGGGCTTTTTGCTGATCGTAGGTTACAAAGGGATAGCTGGAAAGATCACTGAGGGAAACAGTACTGCGATTGGCCAGAGGATGGCGCTTGCGCATGAATACGTAGACGCCCAGTCGGGCCAATTCCGTAAATTTAAGATCGTGAATGTAGAGAGCCTTGTGAATCAGAGCCAGTTGTTCCGGCAAAAAGGCGGCGATACCCAGTTCGCTCCGGCCGGTGCTGACATCATGGAAGATGCGGTTTGTTTCCACTTCACGAAAAGCCACGTCAAAGTGATCATCCGGCAGGCTCTCCATCAGTTCGTCAAAGGCACGAACGGCAAATGGGAGATGCTGCGCGGATACGGAGAAGTAGGTGGGCACTGAATTGCGGCTTTGATAGCGCGTGATCAGATAGTCGGATCGTTCAATGATTTCTCTACAGTGGCGGACGCAATCTTCGCCGTCAGCAGTCAGCGTTACGCCCCGGTTTGTACGATGAAAGATCTGGATGCCCAGTTCATCCTCGGTTTCACGAACGGCGGCTGACAATGCAGACTGCGTCATATACAGCGATTGGGCCGCCTTGGAAAAAGAGCGGCAATGGGCGATTTCCACAATGTAGCGCATGTTTTGCAGTGTCATGAGCATAGTTCCGCCTTTGTTTTTTTAAATATTATATCATTGTGACCCATCGTTTTCAATCCACGAGGAAGATTGGGATAGGGAACGGTTGTGTGCTGATATCAATAAAATTGCTAGCGAGCATGAAAAAACGGGTCTGACTGGACGCTTGATTCCTTTTCAATGAGAATGCTATACTGAAACCATTGAAAAGACAGCGGGAGTGAATGGCATGAATGGGGAAGGCTTGGAGGCACTGTATCGGCAAGCGAAAAATCGTTACGATCATCGCGCTAATGAAAAGGATGTTCTTGAAGCGGAAGAGCTGTTTAAAGAGCTGGGCGACTATGCCGACGCGCCGGCTTTTGTGCGGAAGTGCGAAACGTTGAGAAAGTTTGCCGTGGGAAAGACAGTGGACTTTGGCAGGAATATCCGTTGGCGCGTAGTGGATGAACGGGGGCGCATGCGCCTGTTGTTCGCGGAAAGAGCGGTATGCAGTCGTGCGTATCACGATCAGATGGATGATACGTCTTGGAGCGACTGCACGCTACGGGCTTGGTTGAACGGTGAATTTCTCTCCGAATGGTTTTCAACTCAGGAAAAGGCCCTCATTCTATCGGGAGTCGTTCGCAATTTAAGAAGCCCCAGATTTTTTACCAACGGTGGAAAAAATACGGTGGATCGGGTATTCATTCCCGATATGGAGGAAATTGCACGCTATCTTCCTTCAGAGGAGGAACGAACCGGCGACGGCTGGTGGTGGCTGCGCACACCTGGCTGTAACCTGCGCAGCGCAGTGGCTGTCTACAGGGACGGTTCTATTTATGATATTGGAATTCATGTCAATTATTCTGATGGAGGAGTCAGGCCCATGCTCTGGGTATTGTTGCGAGTCTAATGCAGATGTGATCGCTCAACCTGATTTGCTTGGAACTGAAGCAGAAAACAGGCCGAACGCAATTGAAAATTGCGTTCGGCCTTGCTCTTGTTCTTTTGAGTTATACCTTGCGTACTTTGGGCCCTTTGGGTGTATCTTCAATGATATAGCCCTTTTCCAGTACTTCGGCACGAATCCGGTCGGCCTCGGCAAAGTTTTTGGCTTTCTTGGCATCTGTCCGCGCCTGAACCAGAGCCTTGATATCTTCGGGTGTGGAGTCATATTCCTTTGAAAGCAGGCCGAGCACATCCGTCATCACGCCTAACTGCTTGAGTCCTTCTTCCAGCACAGCCTTGCAGGGGGCGTTGGCACCGGCAAACTGTGTATTCATATCGCGCACATATTCAAAGATGACGCCCAGAGCGTCTGCTGTGTTCAGATCATCGCACATGGCATCGTCAAACCTCTCCACAGCCTTCCGGGCCCGATCAAGGAAAGCGGTTTCTTCCGGCGTCATTTCCCGATCTGGGGCGCTCTGCAGAAGGAACAGGGCGTTGTTCCGGGCAGTGTACATCCGATCCAGCGAATTCTTGGAAGCCAGCACCAGATCCCTGGAGAAATTGATGGGGCTGCGGTATTGGGCGGAAAGCAGGAACATGCGCACAGCTTCTAGATCATATTCCTTGGCAATGTCTCGCACGGTGAAGAAGTTGCCGGCAGATTTGGACATCTTCTTGTTATCCACATTGATGTGGCCGTTGTGCATCCAGTATTTGGCAAAGGGCTTGCCCGTGGCGCCTTCGGACTGAGCAATTTCATTTTCGTGGTGGGGGAAGATCAGATCTACGCCGCCGCAGTGAATGTCAAAGGTTTCGCCCAGATATTTCATGCTCATGGCAGAGCATTCGATGTGCCAGCCGGGACGGCCCATTCCCCAGGGACTCTTCCAGGCGGGCTCTCCAGGCTTCTGTCCTTTCCAGAGGGCAAAATCCATGGGATGACGCTTAATATCGCCCACTTCGATGCGTGCGCCCGATTCTAAATCGTCCAGGTTCTGGCCGATCAGTTTGCCATAATTGGCTCGCCAGGCTTGGGTGTCAAAATATACGTCGCCTTCACCGGCGGTGTAGGCCAGTCCCTTTTGCTCCAGCTGCTTGATCAGGCGGATGATCTCGCCGATGTGCTTGGTAGCCCGGGGGTGAACATCAGCTGGTTTTACGCCCAGCGCAGAGGCATCCTTAAAGTATTCTTCAATGTACTTATCGGCGATGGCTTCCACAGTGGTACCCTCTTCGTTGGCACGGCGAATCATCTTATCGTCAATGTCGGTGAAGTTCTGTACAAAAGTTACGTCGTAGCCCAGATGCGTCAGAAAGCGGCGCAACGTGTCGAAGATGACGAATGGGCGCGCATTGCCAATATGGAAAAAATTGTAGACCGTGGGGCCACAGGCATAAATGCCCACTTTGCCCTCGTGTACGGGCACCAGCGGCTCTTTCTTGCGGCTCAGGGTATTGTATACGTACATGGTCTTCATTGTTGCACCTCCAAATTCGATCCCATAGAACAAAAGCGACCACGCCCCAACAGAGGCGTGGCCGCGGTTCCACTCTGCAAAATACTTTTGACGGCGTTAACGGGCCGAATCCGTCCTCCGTTACGGAGAAATGCTCCTGGGCGCACATTCGGCCAAATCCCTACCGCGCCCGCTTTCAGCCGGTGGCGAACGCTCTCTTGGGTGGAATGTGGCTTACTATTCCCAATCTCAGCAAACCGATTGTATCACAGCACTTTCTGCTTGTCAAGCAGGGAAACATCGCCCGAAAGCAAAATAGAGCGCAGATGCTCATGGATATGGCCGTTAGTGGAGAGAATATTGCCTGTGGCCCGAACATCCTCGCCCTCTCGCCAGCCTTCCGCTTTTCCGCCGGCCTCCGTAAGAATCACCATGCCTGCGGCGATGTCGTAGATGTGCAGGTTCAGTTCAAAGAAGCCTTCACACCGCCCCATGGCCACGCAGCACAGATCATAGGCTGCGGAGCCGGTGCGGCGCAGGTCGCTGTAAGAGTGGGTGATTTTTCCCAGGATTCCCAATACGTATTCGTTGGCCCAGAGATCCCTGTGGCAGAAGGACATGTGCAAAAAGGAGTTGCGGGGCACGGATTCGCCGGATACCTGAATCAGTTCGCCGTTGTAGCGGGCGCCTTCCCCACGTATGGCTGTCCACATTTCATTGGTGGGTGGACAAAAAACGCACCCGAGCACCAATTCATGGTTCCATTCGTAAGCGATGGAGATGGTGTAGAGCAGTTCACCCTTAAAGAAGTTGGAAGTTCCGTCGATGGGATCCACAATCCAGCGGCCCTGGGCGCTGGTACTGCCGCCTTCCTCTTCGCCGTAAAAGCCATCCTCGGGATAGTCGCCCAGCAGGATTCCACGAATGAGCTGTTCACTCTTTAAATCCATCTCTGTCACGAAGTCATTCTCCGCCTTGTGACGGGCGGGCGTGTGGGGGTGAGCCAAGAGCATCTCGCCCGCGGCCCGGGCCGCCGCTTGGGCGGACTCTAGTTTTTGATGCAGATCCATAGTCGTTCCTCCCCAATCTGATAGTTGGCAGTATTGGCAACCTATGGTATAATTATAGCATAGAATATACTGGAAGGGTGTTTAATTTTCATGAAGCTGGTATCCTGGAATGTAAACGGGCTGAGGGCAGTAATTGGCAAAGATTTCTATGGTAGCGTTGCCGCTCTTGATCCGGATGTGCTCTGTCTTCAAGAGATAAAAATGCAGAAGGGACAGTGCCAGGTGGATCTGCCCGGATACGAGCAAATTTTTTACTGTGCGGACCGGAAAGGCTATTCGGGAACGGCTGTATTTTCCAGAGTGCCTGTGCAATCCGTGCAATATGGCATCGGCATCGATGAGCACGACCATGAGGGCAGAGCGATTACCTGTGATATGGGTTCGTTTTTTCTGGTCTGTTGTTATACCCCCAACGCTCAGGATGGACTCAGAAGGCTGGACTACCGCATGCAGTGGGAGGATGATTTCCGGGCCTATCTGCAAAAACTGGATCAGGAAAAGCCGGTGATCCTCTGTGGGGATTTAAATGTGGCCCACGAAGAAATCGATTTAAAAAATCCCAAGACCAACCGGATGAACCCGGGCTTTACCGATCAGGAGCGGGGCAAGATGACGCAGCTGTTGGAAGCGGGCTTTGTAGACTCCTTTCGCTACCTGCATCCCGAGGAAGTCAAGTACAGCTGGTGGAGCTATCGGATGAAGGCCAGGGAACGTAATGTGGGTTGGCGCATCGATTACTTTATAGTTTCCAGTCGCATTCAGGATAGAATTCGGGCTGCGGAGATTCATAATGAAATTCTGGGCAGCGATCACTGTCCCGTATCCCTGGAATATGTTGTTCCTGAGGAGGCTGAATGACATTTCAGACGCCAAATCGGGGAAGTGAGACGCAAAGTCTTGAAGATGGAAGACGGTTTGGTTAAAATAGGAACAGGTGATGAATTTTGAAAAAGGTCTGGATAAAATCAGCAATTCCCATCTATGCGGCGGCGGCCGTCTGGCTGTTGATGGGACTGATCTTTCCTCTCATGCTTTTACGCATGTGGTTTCTGTCTTTGACGGCGGTGCTGTCAGCGGCAGTTTATTTCAGCATGTCCAAGCTGTTCAAGGGCAGAGAAGTGGAGGTGCGCGAGGCCGCCAATTCAGGAGATAAAACCATTGATGAACTCATTGAGCGAGGACGCGCTCAGCTGGATTGCCTGCGCCAGGCCAATGCCGCTATTGAGGATGGGGAAATTGCCAGAAACCTGGATCGTATGGTGGCGGCGGGAGAGGAAATTTTTAAACTGTTGGAGCGGGATACTGGCAAGAGTGCTTCTGTGCGGCGTTTTATGAACTATTATCTGCCCACAGCGGATAAGCTCATGTCTACCTATTCGATGATGAAGGAAAGCGCAGGAAGGGGAGAAAATATTGCTCGTGCTCTGCGCTCGGTAGAGAACAGTGTTGGTATGATTGCCGATGCCTTTGAAAAGCAGCTGGACAATCTGTACAAGGATCGCTCAATGGATATTGAAACGGATATTGAAGTGCTGGAAACCATGATGGCCAGTGATGGACTCACAGAAAAGGGCAGCTTATATGATTTCAATGTCCCAAAAGAGAAGCAATAGATTTTTGACGGATGCAATACAGGAGGTAAATACACATGTCCGATGAAATTAAACTTACGTTGAACCCCACTGTGGGAGCTACCGCCGCCCAGAGCGGGAGCGACGCCGAGGCGTTGGAAATTGCTGCCGAGGATGCGCTGTCAGAAGCTCAGGCTATTGCCCGCCAGGTGGAGGAAGATACCGCTGCCAAGCAGCAGTTTTCGGAAGAAGAGCAGAAAATGATCGACGAATTTGCCAAGCAAATTGATGTTACTGATTCCAACTTGGTATTTTCCTACGGCGCTGCGGCCCAGCAGAACATTTCACAATTTTCCGATTCGGCGCTGCAAAATGTCAAGACCAAGGATTTGGATGAAATTGGCGATCAGATTGCCAGCCTGGTGACCGAACTGAGGGGATTTGATTCGGAGGAAGAGGGCCCCAAGGGAATCTTTGGCTTTTTTAAAAACAAGCGCAATGATCTTGCCCGGATGAAGGCAAAATTTGATGATACGGAAGTTAACGTCAATAAAATTGTCGAGGGATTAGAGGGTCATCAGGTACAGCTGCTCAAGGATATTGCCATGCTGGACCGGCTGTATGAACAAAATCTGAAATATTTTAAGGAACTGTCCATGTACATTGCGGCGGGCAAGGAGAGACTGGAATCCTTCCGGGCCAATGAACTCAAGGAGGCCTACGATAAGGCAAGTGCCTCCTCCCTGCCGGAGGATGCGCAGGCGGCCAAGGATCTGAACGATAAAGCGGAGCGATTTGAAAAGAAAATCTATGATCTGGAGTTGACTCGCAATATCTCCATTCAAATGGCACCGCAGATTCGGATGATCCAGTCCAGTAATCAGCTCATGGCGGAAAAGATCCAGTCGTCCATTGTGAACACCATTCCCTTGTGGAAGAGCCAAATGGTGATGGCGCTGGGCATTGCTCATACTCAGAAGGCCATGGAGGCTCAAAAATCTGTGACGGACCTGACGAATGAGCTGTTGCGCAAAAATGCACAGAAGCTGCACATGGCGTCCGTGGAATCGGCCCGTGAATCCGAGCGGGGCATCATTGATATTGAAACCCTGAAGGAAACCAATAAGATGCTGATTCAGACCATGGACGAGGTGCTCTCCATTCAGCAGCAGGGCAGGGAAAAGCGCCGGGCGGCTGAAAAGGAACTGGCTGCCATTGAAGGCGAGCTGCGCCAGAAGTTGCTGGAGATTCGCCAGTAAGAGGAGAAGGAGGAATTGCACATGCGCCTGACGGAAAACCGCCGCCTAGCATGGATTGTGCTGGTAGTCTGCATAGTGGGCAGCGTCGTGGGGCTGGGCGGAGCTGGGCTTGCCCGCGAGCGCGGCCATTTGGAGGAAGTATTCTATAACGGAGCTTCCCAGGAAGGACGGACGGGGCGCAACAGCATGGACGCCTATTTGGATCGCTCTGCGGAATGTGTTCAGGTGATGATGTACGAGGGTAAGCTGCTTTTGGGCGAGGAAAATGCGATAGCCCTGGAAATGGAACAGGTGTGGGCGGATTTTGCGGATAACGAGAACCTGGATGAACGCTATGCGGCCTATACCCGGCTTCAATCGCTTTCGGATCAGCTGTATAACGCCATATACGCGGAGGAGTTGACGGATGCTCAGCGGGTGAATTTCAAGCGAGCATACGATGATTTCTGGGGAAGCGACAAGTATATTCGTCTGGATCCTTATCGGAAGCAGGCGGCAGACTTTAATAATCATTTGAAGAAGTTTCCGGCTAATCTGGTTGCGGGGTTGTATGGCGTATCGTCCATGAACAGCTTTGGCGCCTGAGTTTGGGAAAGGAGAAATATGAAAAGACGCTTGCTGTGTTGGGTGGCGGCGCTGCTGATGGTACTGGGGCCGGTGAATGCGCTGGCTGCTCGAGGTGTTGTTTCGCCCGGACCGGATTTTTACTATCTGGATGAAGCCGGCGTTCTCAGTCAGGAGACGGAGGGAGAGATCTTTTTTAGCAATCAACTCCTGTTTGAAGAATGTGGAGCGCAAATTGTCGTCGTTGCTCTGAATGAAATTGGTGGGGCGGATATCTTTGAATATGCAGTGGAGTTGGGCAACGAATGGAGAATCGGATCTCCGAATGAAAACAATGGATTTCTCTTTCTGATGACCGTTGAGGATCAAAACTATTATTCCGCAGTTGGTTCCGGGCTTCAGGGGATTTTTCCGGCCAGTACGCTCAAGGAGCTTTTCGACCAATACTTGAAGCCGGATTTTATAAATAAGGACTACGATACGGCGGTCAGAAAGTTTTTTGAGGCCGTGTTTGATCGGGTAGCGAATTATTATAATCTGGATCTCACGGTGGAGGATGGAAGGCGGGAATACGAGAATTACATGCGCACCGCAACCTCAAATAGCAATTTTGGAGGTGCGCAGGGTGGTGGTTCGCCCTCGAACGCTCACGAGGATTCGGAAGATGGCTGGAACGTTATAGGAGCGTTCATCTCTCTGGGAGGAATAATACTGGCGGTGCTGGTGCTGAGCCTGATCGCCGGAGCACGCAGAGGGCGCTTTTGGGGCTGGTGGCCCATACCCATGTGGCCCTTCTTTGGACCGACCCACAGGCATCACCACCATCCAAGACCTGGAGACAGGCATCACCATGATGATGACTGGCACGGCGGACCGTTTGGCGGATTCGGCGGCGGCTTTGGTGGTGGCGGCGGCTTTGGTGGCGGCTTTGGCGGTTTCGGAGGTGCCTCCGGCGGTGGCGGTGGCGGTTTCGGTGGAGGCGCGGGAAGTGGACGCCACTAAGAAATTTATATCGCAGATGCGGGAGCCCATGGGCGTTTTGACCCAAAGGCGCTCCCGCTTTCCG
Source organism: Clostridiales bacterium (assembly GCA_019419995.1). GTDB lineage: Bacteria > Bacillota > Clostridia > Christensenellales > Aristaeellaceae > SFTH01. The sequence continues at coordinate 13,765 of JAHZHZ010000017.1, read as the reverse complement.
TTTGCAGACACAGTATTGTTATCAAATAGAAATTCGATGTAATATTTGCGGAAAATTCTAGGATTCACATTTTTTTTATGGTATAATCGAGAAAGAAAGAGCTGAGCATTCAGCCTTTAGTGCAAATCATTAGGAGGATACGGATATGTTGAACAAAGCAGTGCGCATGCATGCCGCTAACGATCTTCGTTTGGATACTTTTGAGATGCCCGCCATCAAGGACGACGAAATTTTAGTGAAAATTATTTCTGACTCCATCTGCATGTCCAGCTACAAGGCGACCATACAGGGCTCCGCTCACAAGCGCGTGCCGGAAGATATTGCCGAACATCCGGCGATCATCGGCCATGAGTTCTGTGGCGTGATTGAAGAAGTGGGCGCCAAGTGGGCCGGAAAATATAAGAAGGGTGAAAAGTTTGCCATTCAGCCCGCTATTGATTATCGCGGCACCATGATGACGCCCGGCTATGCTTTTGAATTCTGTGGCGGCGATTCTCAGTACGCCATTTTGATGAACGAGGTCATGGAGCACAACTGCCTGCTGGAGTACAAGGCGGACGCATTCTTCTATGGCTCTCTTTCCGAGCCCCTGAGCTGCATTGTGGGTACCTATCATGCCATGTATCACACCAAGCCGGGCTGCTATGTGCATGAGATGGGCATCAAAGAAGGCGGAAATCTGGCCATCCTGGCAGGCGCGGGTCCCATGGGCCTGGGTGCCATTGACTATGCTATCCATTGCGACCGCAAGCCTTCGCTGTTGGTGGTCACTGACATTGATCAGGCGCGCCTGGATCGAGCAGCATCCATTTATACCGTGGAGGAGGCTGCCAAGCACGGCGTCAAGCTGGTCTATGCCAACACCCGTGAAAATGCAGTGGAAACTCTGATGGGCCTGACCGACGGCAAGGGCTATGATGACGTGCTGGTGTTCGCTCCGGTTCCTGCTGTCATCGAGCAGGGTGATGCCATTCTGGCTTTCGACGGCTGCCTGAACTTCTTCGCTGGCCCCACCAATCCCAAGCTCTCCGCTATGTTCAACTTCTATGAGGTGCACTATGGCGCCCATCACATCGTGGGTACTTCTGGTGGCAACACCGATGATATGATCGAATCTTTGAAGATGATTGCCGAAGGCAAGCTGCATCCCGAAGGAATGATCACTCATGTGGGTGGCTTGGATGCCGTTATCGAAACTACCATGAATCTGCCCAAGATTCCTGGCGGCAAGAAGCTGATCTACCCCAACATCTCCATGGAACTGACGGCCATCGAAGATTTCGCCAAGAAGGGCGAGACTGATCCGATGTTCAAGGAACTGGCAGCTATCTGCGAGCGCCACAACATGCTCTGGAGCGAGGAAGCTGAGAAATACCTGCTGGCCAATGCCAAGGCAATCTGATTGTTAAAGAATTTCAAAACCCGGACGCTGAATGGCGTCCGGGTTTAATATTTATGGAAAACCGGCAAGTGACAACTAAAATGCGCGGGATGTAGTAAATGTTATGGGAACATTTTGCCGCCTACCCCGCGAATTATCAGAGGGAGATATTGTTGTCGAAAAAGATATTTTATTTCACCTTATATCATTTTTTCAGTTCTGCCAGATCATGCATGTCTTTTATAAGTTTGTGGAAGCTGTCTTCCCCTTCCAAGTGCAGATCATTGTAATAGATGGGCTTTCCCAACAAAATTTTTATGATCCGCTTAATCCGCCCCCAGAGAGTGTTGTAGTTGTGGTCATATCTGGAATCTTGTATAGAAATGAGATAGTTGGTGCTCCCGTCCTGCTCGAAGTTCTTCTCAATGACGAGCATGCAACATTTGCAATCGCACTGTAAAGCGATCATAGCATTTTTTTCCTGCAATTTGCATCTTCTCCTTTCTTTCTTCCGACTTGTCTAAGGCGTTTTCAAGGGCCTTTCTTTATACCGCCGGGATTGAAGCATTTTTAAGATCAAGGCTGAAAGGAATTGTGTCCGGTGGATTCGCGCAGAATCAGCTTTGTCTCACATTCGATGTATTCGTGTGGCTTGTCTGGCGTTTGCAGGCGTTCCAATATTTTGCGCACGGCTAATTCACCCTGGTAAAAGGTGTTAGCCTCAATGGTACTCAGCGGTGGCAGTTGCCGGGAGGCTTCCGGCAAATTATCGAAACCCAGAACAGCTACCCTACCGGGAATATCTATAGAAAGCTGGCGAAAAAGGCGCATGAGAAAGATCGCCTGTCGGTCGCTTGCGCAAATGAAAGCGTCTGGAAGTTTAGGCATCTGCAGTAGTTTTTTCTGGACCTCCAATTGATACTGCTGTTCGTCGAACCGAGAAAAGTCTTCCAAGATACAATTTTCGATATTCAGGGGAAGGTTTAGTTCTTCCAAGGTGTTGCGAAAAGTGTTCCATCGCTGATTCATGCCGTGGCAATAATGCCAATCACCGAAGAAGGAAAAATTCCGATATCCCCGCTGATATAATTCCCGAATTCCGTTGCCCAAGCTGACGGAATTCTCCGGGCAGATGATGTCCGCCTTGCCGAACAGAGCGCCCTGGCCGTAGCAGGTATCCAGAAAGACGGAAGGAATGCCCAGAGACAACACTTCGTTACAGTATTCTTCCTCATAAATATTGAAAGAAATAATGCCGCATACCGAATCGTTGTAGGGCAAGGTAAAGTAGGGCGGACGGGAATTTGTGCCTACAATGTTGATTCCTAACAGGTAGCCGCATTCCTTGACTGCTTTTTCCATGCCGGCAAAGAGACCGTTGATGTATTCAATGTTTGCCAAGCGGTATGAAAAGATAATGGTTCGCGGCCCGCGAACAGCCTGTTCCACCCTTTCCTTGCTGAGAGGACTGGGTTGATTCTTATCGCGGATGTAACCGAGCACCAATTGGCGGGTGCGTTCCGATACGCCGGGTTTTTCATTGATTACCTTGGATACGGTGTTCCGGGATAATTTCAATTCTGTGGATATTTCGTTGATGGAAAAATCCCCGTAATCACGTCGCATTCAAAAACCACCCTTGTCTGTGTGTAACACTGTTGATGAACCAATTATATCAGATATCCTTATTTTAATCAATGGTTTAAAGCTATAATGTATTAATTTTGTGCATTAAAAGCGGATAGAAGCGCTGATATAGTGTAAATTGAGAAAATGGATAAAAATCATTGCACAAATAATGCCTATAATAGTTACAATAAATCGGTTTAAAATGAAATGAATACAATATAATTGCATGATAGTGAGGACTAAATGCACAAAATAAAAGCAAATAACCAGAATAAATGACAAAGTATTTTATGGTTTACGACTAAAATGTTGGAAAATGATGCATTATATATTGACATATAATGCACACTATGCTAAAATGTGTCCAACAAGAGCAAGAGTGGTCTTGCTTGGAGGCAGAAACAAAAGAACAGGAGGAAACAACATGAAAAAACTACTCGCTCTGGTATTGACTGTGATGATGGCCATTGGGGCATTGATGTCCTTTGCCTATGCTGAGGCGCCGACATTAAAGATTGGCGTCATTGATCGGACGGCAGATGAAGAAGTGCACATCAAATTTGGAGAGAGCATCACGAAGGCCTGTGAGGAAGCCGGCGTCGAGTGTCTCTATAAGGCGACGGGGGAAGATCTGACGGATATTCGTTCCACGTTGGACACCTACGTAGCTCAAGGCTGCAATGTCATCGTGGACTTCCTATCCTCTCTGGAAATCAGCCAGGCGATTTCTGAAGACTGTGAACGTTACGGAGTGTACCATATTTGCATTGATGCAGATCCCGGCGAGTACTCCTATTTCTACGGCCTGTCCAATGGCGATGCGGGGGAGGCGTTGGGCGAGTACCTGGTGGAGTATGTGGCGGATGAAATGGGTGGAAAGTGCGATCTGATCGTCCTTGTGGATTCTCCTTCACACGGCGAGGATGTGGCAAAACGCACCGAAGTACCCAAGCAGATGTTGATAGATGCCTACGATTTTATTACGGAGGATACAGTGGAATACTGCTCGCTGACGAACTATGACATGGAGAATGTGCGCCAGCAGATCGTGGATTTCCTTACCACTCACGCGGATTATGAGAATATCATCATGATTTCTTTTGCCAGCTCCTTCAACGATGCCATCTATTCCGCGTCCAAGTCTCAGGGCTTTGACGATAAGATTCATCTGTTTTCCTATGACGGAATGGATGCGACCCGCAACATTTTCAAGACCGGCGAAAAGTCTATTACCAAGGCGGAAGTTTCATCCGGTATTGACTTCTATGGCTATGGCGTATTGGAAATTGCCCAGAAGTTGGTCGCCGGAGAAGAGGTCCCCCACATGAACTATTCCGATGCCACCGTTCTGGATCCCAGCAATGTCTTTGAACTGTATCCAGAAGAATAATGGCATTGGCGCAGAGTCGCTCTGCGCAGTTTAAACGAAAGAGTGTCAAAACCGTGCATGAGGGCTGCGCGACGCATACCGCATCGCGCAGCCCTCAGTTCATCTCTTTTGCGAGCCGATATCTTCTTGCAAAATTGGATGTTGGGAGGGCCTATGAGCAACTGTATATTGGAAATGAAGGGGATATGCAAATCATTTCCCGGTGTAAAAGCGGTTGATAACGTGGATTTATGTCTGGACAGGGGTGAGGTTCTGGCGCTGGTGGGAGAGAATGGCGCCGGAAAATCGACGCTGATGAAAATTCTCTCCGGCGCGTACAAGCAGGATGGCGGAACCATTACGATAGACAATCAGCTGATGGATTTGGCGCACTACAATCCAATCAAATCCATTCAGGCTGGAGTATCTGTCATCTATCAAGAACTGAATTATCTTGGAACAGTCAGCGTTGCAGAAAATATCTTTCTAGGACGACTTCCCTATAAGCGCAGGGGTTTTGTGGATTATAAGAAGCTTTACGAAGACAGTATGCGCATTCAGATGCAGCTTGGCCTGGGGGATATAGATCCCTTTGAGGAGGTGGGCGGTCTGCTGACGGCACAAAAGCAGTTGATTGAAGTGGCCCGCGCCTATGCCCGGGATGCAAAGATCATTGTGATGGACGAGCCTACTGCTTCACTGAGCGATAAGGAGATTGAACATCTCTACAAGATCATTCGAATTTTTAAAGCAAGAGGAGGCTCGGTGATCTTTATTTCCCATAAACTGGATGAAATTTTTGCCGTATGTGACAGCGTGCTGGTAATGCGTGACGGAAGAAGTGTGCTGCGCAAGCCCATCGATCAGTTGGATAAACACAGCATTATATCCGCCATGGTGGGCCGTGAACTGGAAAACATGTATCCAGTGAGTGATCGCAGCTTTGGTAAAGAAGTTCTGCGCGTGGAAGGCCTCTCCACAGATTACTTGAAGGACATTTCCCTGAGCGTGCGAGCGGGAGAAATTGTGGGCCTGTACGGGTTGATGGGTGCGGGCTGCGAGAATATCACGGGATGTATTTATGGAATTGAACATAAAAAGAGCGGAAGCATTCAGGTGTGCGGGAAACCAATGGATTCAGAAAAACCCAGCAGTTCCATTGCTGCGGGGATTGCTTACGTACCCGGCGAACGCAAGACGGGTGGATTGATGCTCAACATGAATGTAAAGTCGAATGTAACGATTGCCAGCCTGAGAGATATCGCCAGGCGTGGAATGCTCAATCTGCGCAGAGAGGAGGAACTCTCAGAGAGATGGGTGAACAAACTTGGCGTCAAAACGCCGGATGTGGCCACTGAAGTGGATTCACTCTCCGGTGGCAATCAACAGAAGGTCGTCTTTGCAAAGTGCCTGAACGTCAATCCCCACGTACTCCTTTTAAACGAGCCGACGCGAGGTGTGGATGTGGGAGCAAAGGCGGAAATCTACAAGCTGATGGAGGAATTCTGCGAAAATGGGCTGGGTATATTGATGGCTTCCTCCGAAATGCCCGAAACTATGGCGATTTGTGATCGCATTATTGTGGTTCATCATGGGCGGATTACCGCGGAATTTAATAAACATGAAGCGCCATATGATCAACTGCAAATTATGAAAGCTGTATTAGGAGAGTGAATTGCATGAGTGAACAGAATAATGCCATGCCGAGATTGACGGCGGCAGCGCGCTGGAAGAGGTTCCGCAGGGCCAATAATTCTCAGATCAGTATATTTGTTGCGGTAGCCGTATTCTTTGTTGTTGCGGCCATTGCTTCTCCCTATTTTCTCACGCCGGTAAATATGCGCAACTTGTGCATGTCCATGGCCAGCTATGGTATTCTCGCGGCTGGAGTAACGGTCTGCATGCTGCTGGGTGGCCTGGATCTGTCGCAGATGTCCGTGCTTGCAGTGGCCAGCATGATTATCGGACTGCTCTTTACCAACGGCGTTTCCATTGGGCTTTCTCTACTGGGAGCAATTGTTGTAGGCATACTCTCTGGTGTGATTAACGGATTCATTATTACCAAGATGAAGATCATTCCGATGATTGCCACCATCGGTATGCAAATGTCCTTTCGTGCCGTTGCCTATCTGACCAATGGCGGCAATAAGATCCGCCTTTCCAGCGATTTCCTGGATTGGCTCGCCTTTGAATCCTTTTTGGGCATACCTATTCAAATGTGGGTGATGGTAATCGTCTATGTGGCGGTGTATATCCTGATGAAGTACACCATGTTCGGAAGATCTGTGTATGCCATCGGTTCCAATCAGACCGCTGCGTATCTCTCAGGCATTAAGGTCAATCAGATTAAGATGATCGCTTACATCATCACCGGGTTTTCCTCCGGCCTGGCGGCCATACTGTGGACGGCGCAAATGCGCACTTCCGTGCCCACTGCGGGCGTTGGTAGCGAGTTTATCCCAATTGCCTCGGTAATCATGGGAGGTGTCGGCCTGGGAGGCGGTAAGGGAAATATCGTGGGTACGCTGCTGGGCGTTTTATTACTGACCATGTTTTCAAACATCATGACACTTTTGAATGTACACGCCTACTATCAGGATCTTCTCAACGGCCTGATTCTGATTTTGGCCGTGTTCATTGATACCATTCGCGGTGGCGGATACAAACTATAAAAATATATGGAAGCTGGAGGATTCAACGAAAATGGACGGAGTATTGGGAACGCAGGTTATGGTTCAGGTTGGGATGATTGTGCGGGATATTGAGGAGACAAAGAAAAAATTTGCGCAACTCTTTGGTGTGCCCGTGCCGGAAACCATGGATGGAACGGAAGGAGCGGCAAAGTTTCATGTAACGCAAACCGAATATATGGGCAAACCCTCTCCGGAAATAAATGCCAAGCTTGCTTTTTTTGAAGTGGGTGGTGCCATGGCCATCGAACTGATTCAGCCCAACGAACAGCCTTCCACCTGGCGTGAATTTCTGGATGAAAAAGGGGAAGGGATTCATCACGTTGCTTTTGTGGTAGATAGCATCGACAAACGTCTGCCTGATTGCGAAAAAATGGGCATGCATCTGGTGCAGAAGGGAAATTTTGCTGCTGGAGATGGAAGATATGCCTATGTAGATGCATCCGATAGCTTGAAACTGATGATTGAACTGCTGGAGAGGTGGTAAAACATGAGAAAGACAGTAGTGGTCAGCGGTGCCAGCCGAGGCTTGGGCTTCTGCCTCTCAAGGCAGCACCTGGAAAAAGGCGATCAAGTTCACCTGATTGTTCGCGGAAAAAATGAAGCTGTGGCGCAGTTAATGAACAACTTCCCACAAGATTGTTGCGTACATATTGGCGACGTTTCCAGCGTGGCTGCGTTGAAACCGGCGCTTCAGGAAATTTGTGCAGGAACAAAGCACATAGATATTCTCTACAATGTAGCGGCAATCTTCTGGCCGGAGGATCGGAAGGGAATTTGTACTGCGGACATTGACCGCATGCCGGAGATGTTCAATGTAAACGCCTGCGGGGCACTGCGCGTATTGCAGGGCTTGGATGCGCGCATTGATTCAAACACACACATTGTAAATATTACCTCTGAAAGTGGATGTTGCACAAGCACCCTGGAACGCAACCTCTACGCCTATTCCATGTCCAAGGCGGCATTGAATTTAGCTACGGTAATCTATGCTCGGGAAAAGGACTGGGGTCGAAATGCGATTGTGGTGGATCCCGGCTGGATGCGCACGGACATGGGAGGACCTGATGCAAATGTTGACCCGGATCTCAGCGCCCGGAAGATCATCGACCTGGCTGAAAATATGGACAGGCTGGAATCTGGACACATCTTCTTTAAATACACCGGTAAAGCGCTCCCATGGTGAAGAAAGGGAAGGAACAAATTGGATGAAGATTAAAAAGGTAAGGGCGGCCATAGTCGGTTGTGGAATGATCAGCAGCGTCTATCTGAAAAACTTGATCAATAAATTTACGATACTTGACGTGGTCGCCTGTTCAGATGTGGTTTCGGAAGCGGCACAGCGCAGGGCGAAAGAATTTGGAATTCGTGCAATGTCCATGGGAGAAATTCTTGAGGATTCATCCATTGAGCTGGTGATTAATTTAACTTCGCCCACGGCGCACTATCCCGTAATCAGGGAATTGCTGCTTGGCGGCAAGCATGTATATAGTGAAAAGGTATTTGCGTCAACTTTTGAACAGGCTAGGGAACTGGCGCAGATTGCGGATGAACGGGGGTTATATCTTGGCGTTGCGCCGGACACTTTTCTGGGGGCTGGAATTCAGACTGCGCGTTTTGCGCTGGATAGCGGCATGATCGGTGAAGCTACGGGCGTCTGTGCAATTTTAAATCGGGATAACGGTGTTGGCGCGGAATTTATTCCATATATCGCCCGCACCGGTGGAGGAATAGGCTTTGATGTAGGGATATATTACATGACGGCAATCTGTTATCTGATGGGATCGGTGGACCGTTGCTGTGGATTTGTCAATACCCGCAGTCCTGAGCGAACGCATTATCTACCCAGCAAAGAGAACTTTGGAGAGAGCTATCGAATTGAATGCGAGAATCTCTTCTCGGGAGCGATTCACTTTGTGAGCGGTGCCAGTGGAACGTTGCAGTTTAATTCAGAATGCATCATGAATCCCTATCCATTTCTCACCATCTATGGCACGCAGGGCATATTGTATCTTCCGGATCCGGATACTTTTGGCGGGGAGGTCCGCGTGCTGCGCAGGGGAAGCAGGGAGCCCTTTGTGCTGCCTGCGAACCACGGATTTGCAGAAAACAGCCGCGGACTGGGCGCCGCGGAAATGGCCTGGGCGCTTCGTGCTGGGCGCAAGCCCCGCGCAGATAAAGCCATGGCTCTGCATGCGCTGGAAGTTTTGCAAGGCATTGCGTCCAGCAGTCAAACTGGAGAAACCTATCGAACTACAACCAGATTTATTCCAACGCAGCCGCTTCCCCAGGGGTATCTGCGCGTCACCGATTTTGCAGATTTCATGGCCGACGAAGAAGCGGCGCTGGTGTAAAAGAGAAGGAGTGCTTATGGAGATGAACTATCATTTTCCGGACGGCTTTAAGTGGGGCGTGGCCACTGCGTCCTATCAGATAGAAGGAGCTGTCCGGGAGGATGGACGGGGAGAGTCCATATGGGATCGCTTTGGTTCGATCCCCGGAAACGTTCGCGAGGGTGCAACGGGCGAAATTGCCTGTGATCACTATCATCGCTGGAAGGAAGATATCCAACTCATGAAGCGCATGGGTATCCGAAATTACCGCTTTTCCATTGCCTGGGCGCGCATATTGCCGGAGGGCTATGGGGCGGTCAATCCCAAGGGCATTCAATTTTATTCAGATTTGGTGGATGAGCTGCTAAAAAATGGTATTGAACCCGCCGTTACCCTCTATCACTGGGATCTTCCTCAGGCCTTACAGAATCAGGGGGGGTGGACCAATCGAAAGTGCGCCGAGTGGTTTGCTTCTTTCTGTGAAATTGTATTCAAGACTTTGGGAGACCGGGTGAGGCTGTGGATCACGCTGAATGAACCCTGGGTTGCGGGCTTCGGGGGCTACTATTATGGACAATTTGCCCCCGGATATCGTGATTTTTCTGCCGCACTAGAGGCTGTTCACAATATGCTTCGGGGTCATGGCTTGGCAGTGAGGCTTTTTCGTGAGATGCAGTTGGAGGGTGAAATCGGCATCACACTGAACCTTTGTCCCCGGGAAGCTTATCATGCCTGCGAAGCGGACCGGCTGGCGGCAAAACGGGTGGACGGCTTTGCCAATCGCTGGTTTTTGGATGCAGTTTTCCGCGGCGATTATCCTGAAGATATGAAAGCACATTATATGAAAAAGGGCGTGCGCCTGCCTGGAATCAAAGCTGGAGATATGGAACTGATATCCGAGAAGTTTGATTTTCTGGGTGTAAATTATTATAATGTGGAATTTCCCAGGGAAAATAGGAATGATTGGCCTTTAGAGGCGGACATTTGCAATCATTCCGACCTTTATCGCCTGACCAACTTTGGGGTCGCAATTGTTGAAAGGGGCCTTACGGATCTTCTGGTGCGCATTGATCGAGAGTATGGCCATCCCAAGTTGTTGGTTACGGAAAATGGGGCTAGTTTTCTGGATGTTAAGAACATAAAGGGCGAGGTGCTGGACGATTGTCGCATCGATTATCTGGAACGCCATATCATCGCTTGCCACAAAGCAATTGAACAGGGCGTAAATCTGAGGGGTTATTATGTCTGGACGCTGGTTGATTGCTTTGAGTGGGAGACGGGATATACCAATACTTTTGGCCTGGTATATATGGATCGCCCCACGCGGGATCGTACCATTAAAAAGAGTGGATTGTGGTATAAAACGATTATAGAGAAAAATGGAATTTATTGATTTGATGGATTTGAGTCGCTTATAGTACGGTGATTGGTGGTTTTAATTTGCATCGTAATTCAGACGCGATTAACGTCGCCTGATGCGTTAGGCGATGCAAAGATACAGAGAATTAACCCCGCATGCAGAAGATTTCCGGCATGCGGGCCTTTTCTTGGAAATAGCTGGCGGGAAATTCAAGGGCCGTCGATAGATGCAGGAAAATGAAAGAGCCCCATGCTGTGACGGCCTGTGGACAAGGGGACTATCTGCGCCGGGCTTTGCCGCGAAAAGCAGCAAAGTGATATGCCTCCTGTATCCAGCCAAGAAGTTCATCATCCAGATCCTCCGCACTGCGAAGCAACAAATGATGAGTCCAGCGCCCGGGATAGGCTTCTACGGCGCAGAGAATCCGATCCGACCGGACGGGTGCGGGCAGACCCAATGAAATGCCAAGCCCTTTTTCGCTCTTTTTGCGGGGAGGCCAGACCCAGGCAAAGCCGCAGCTATGAAAAAAGCCAATTTGTGTTTTGGATGGATGTATTTCAATTTCATCCAGACGATCCAGCAGCCAGTCTTCAAAAATTTTGTACAGCTCAATGGATTCCGGATGCCCGATAAATATCAACTCCAGCCCCTCGGTCAAAATGTATACCTCATTTCTTCTATGGTGATGGTGAAAATCCAAATATGAGTATTCCTGTTGGAAATTTTAAAAAACTTTTTGTCGCAGCAATCGGCAGTGCAACAAGCTGTACTGTTTCTTAACGCGTAGAATAGAATTTATGTCACGATGGCTCTATTGTACGATGTTTTTTAACGGCCGTCAAATCCTTTGTGTCAGCCAAATTGGTTCAGGGAGATAATAAAACCGCCCGGTTGCGCAATTGCGCGCCCGAGCGGAAGTGAAGTGGTCAGCTGGTTTTATGCACATTTGATTATTTGTCTTCCTGATTGGCGGATGCTTCTGCCAGATACTCCTCGGCATAATGGACCGCAACGGCGCCGTCGGCTACGGCAGTTACAATTTGCCGGACAGTTTTTGTGCGGACGTCGCCCACTGCGAATACGCCGCTGATGGCCGTCCGTGTGGTTTCGTCAGCGACGATGTATCCGCCTTCGTCTAAGGGCAGAAGGCCACGGAATAATTCTGTAGCCGGAGCGCGGCCGATACTGATAAATACCCCGTCGACGTTGGCAGATTCCGTTTTTCCGGTTTCCAGGTTGCGTATTGTCACAGCATTGACCAATTCGTCTGCATGGATCTCATCCACGACGCTGTTCATAATCATTTGAATATTATCCGCCTGTTTCAGGGAGTCCTGATAAATTTTTGTGGCGCGCAGCTGATTGCGCCGATGAATAAGGATGACCTTTTTGCAGATCCTGGATAACGACAGTGCGTCTGCCACGGCGGTATTTCCGCCACCAACCACCGCTACGATCTTGTTGCGGTAGAGCATGCCGTCGCAAGCAGCGCAGTAACTGATTCCTCTCCCGGTCAATTCCTGTTCATTGGCAAGACCCAGATGGCGATGATTTGCACCGGTGGCAATCATGATAGTTCGGGCATGAAAATCTCCCTGTGAGGTGTGTACTGTTTTGATTTTCTCAGACAAATCTACGCCGGTCACTTCGAGCATGAGCGTCTCCGCTCCAAAACGCTCAGCATTTTGCTGCATTTGCTGTCCGAGGCTGTATCCATCGATTCCCTCCACAAAACCGGGATAGTTATCAATCTGAGGCGTCAATGCCATTTGTCCACCTGAAGCCATGCGTTCTAATACGAGGGTGCTGAGACCTGCGCGTGCGGCATACAGTGCAGCAGTATATCCGGAGGGACCTCCTCCAATTACAATCGTATCATAAAGTTTCATGGGCTGTCGACCTTTCTTTTTTCTATTGATCTCTGGTATGCCTGTATTCTATCAGAAATATGCACCATATTTCCGTGACGAAGTCACCGATGCTCATATAATTGACATCCCGGGTCGTGGGATTTATAATACAGCTGATGGAGGTGTGGTTCGTGGAAATTTCCGCTTATTTTCCCGTCTGGGAAAAACTGGGCCGGGAACAGCAGGAGCAATTGCAAGGCTGTGCCCTCAAACGAAGGGTGTTAAAGGGTGAAATCCTGCATAATGGGTCCATGGATTGTGCGGGACTAATGGTGGTTATATCCGGCCAGCTGCGCGCTTACATACTCTCCAACGAGGGAAGGGAAGTGACCCTGTACCGTCTCTTCGAGCGTGATATCTGTCTGTTTTCTGCTCCCTGCATGATTCACAGTATTCAGTTTGAAATTACGGTGGAAGTTGAGCGGGATTCAGAAATTTGGGTAATTCCCTCAGAAACTTACAGACAGGTGATGGAACAGTCGGCGCCTCTGGCCAATTATACCAATGAATTGATGGCTACCCGCTTTTCTGAAGTGATGTGGCTGATGGAACAGATCATGTGGAAGAGTCAGGATCGACGTTTGGCGGCATTTTTGCTTGAAGAGAGTTCTTTGGAAAACAGCGACGAATTAAAGATTACCCACGATCGGATCGCGAATCATTTGGGAACGGCTCGGGAAGTGATCACGCGTATGCTGCGCTATTTTCAGGCCGAGGGCATGGTTTGCTTGAGTAGGGGTGCAATCAAACTGTCAGATAAAAAGAAACTGGAAGATCTGGCGGGAGCGTAGAATTAAACGGGGCAGAGGGAGATGCTGCTTTGACCATGGGACCGGAATCACCTGGCTATTAATGTTATTGGTCTTTCCTCAGGAAGGTTTCTGCCCTCCTGAGGGTTCTTTTTATACGCCCACAGGTATGAAAAATGAACTCAACGCAGATTTCCCATTGTCAACGGCTCGGATGTTTGACAATAGAAAAACGCTCTTGGAAACTGACATCTCCAAGAGCGTTTAACTGGTCTGGGTGAGAGGATTCGAACCTCCGGCCTCTTGAACCCCATTCAAGCACGCTACCAAACTGCGCTACACCC
>JAHZHZ010000016.1 GCA_019419995.1 Clostridiales bacterium | reverse complement strand
TTATTAAATCCCTATGTGGCGGTATAACCACCTACATAATTTGAGGTTTCAAATTATAATTTGAAAAATCTCGCGTTTTATTGAACGTGTTCAATTATCAGTATAACAAAATCCGTCTGTTTGTCAACACATACAGGCGGATTTTTTACTCTTTTTTCTGTATACAAAAAATTTTTCTATGTTCTCTATTGTGGCGGACGCTACCTCAGGTGATATTGTGACATTGACCATCCCCAACCATGCCTTCAGAACCATGTTGAATGGACAAATCAAAGCGATGGGCAAACTCTCGAATTAAATTGTCGGGTGGAAAATCTTCCAGCGCTGCGCAGATCTCTCCCGCAATCTGCCTACTTTCCCCATCCCTGGATCGAATATCTTCCTCCGGAATAAAGTGGCTCATAGCAGTTAAACAAATTCGATAGGGAACCTCATCATAAGGTATGGTAGGGAAAATACCCTCTTCCTTCTTAAGGATTAATGTCTTTTCCATCATGTATGGCAAGTAGCGGGAATAGAGCAAAATGTCATCCCTGGTGGTTTCAAAGTGATAACGCTCTTTCAAAGCGTCAATCAGAATCGTTGGTCGGCTGGAAAGATAGTTGAAGAAAAAATCGTACCGAAGCGAATCCAGATAAAATTCCCTGTACCCCCGCTCCATAGTGTAGTTGAACAATACCCGCACTGTGGCCAGATCGAAAAGAATAGGGTCCTGATCAAAGGAAAGGCGATGAAATAGAGCGTTTGCCGTATAACTGTCCAGCAGCGAAAGCACCTGAGCCCCCAGAAATTCCTTGCTTCCAAAGTAATGATTGACCATTCCCAGCGAAATCCCACCTCGATCCGCAATTTGTCGGATACTGGTAGTCTGATAACCGTTGCTTCTGAACAGTTCCAGCGAACTTTTAAGGATTTTATATATGCTCTGTTCCCGTTTGTTCATCGCATTCACCCACGCCTTTGCATTTCATATTCCCCTGTTTCAACATAAAAAGTCGGCTTTCGCCAAAATAAATTGTCAAATCAATAAAATTTTTCTTGACAATTGAATGTGTTCAATGTATGATATCACTAATCGCAATCTATTGAACGTGTTCAAAAAATATCACTGACTCATTAACAATTAATTTTACATGAATTGAAAACAACTGTCAATAGTGGAGCTTTCAGTTCATGTGCGCACAGAGGGAGGAATAGACATGGCACGCTACATTGGCAAACGCCTGCTGCTCATGATTCCGGTCATTCTGGGAATATCATTTTTGGTATTCAGCATGATGGAATTGTCACCGGGAGACCCGGCACAGATTATTCTGGGCATGAAAGCCACGCCGGAAGCTTTGGCAAATCTGCGTGCGGAAATGGGACTGGATCAGCCCTTCTGGACGCGCTATGTTACATATATTACCAACGCCTTGCAGGGAGATTTTGGCGTCTCCTGGCGGACTAATCTGCCGGTATTTCAGGAAATTTTGGCCCGTTTGCCCACCACCATACGTCTGGCATTGGGCTCGATGTTCCTTGTCGTCCTCATCGGCATACCGGTAGGCATTCTCTCCGCAGTTAAGCAGTATTCCCTGTTGGATAACATGACGCTCAGCGGCGCGCTGGTACTCTCCTCCATGCCTGCCTTCTGGCTGGGCACGCTGCTGATTTTGCTCTTTGCCCTCAAGCTATCGTGGCTTCCAGCCATGGGCAATGATTCGCTGTCGGGCTATATCCTCCCATGGATTACGCTGGCGGCCTCCTATCTGGCAACGTTGGTGCGCATGACCCGTTCCAGCATGTTAGAGGTAATCCGCGCCGACTATGTAAAAATGGCCCGGGCGAAGGGAGCCAATGAAAAACAGGTCATTCTTGGGCACGCGTTGCGAAACGCCCTGCTACCCATCATTACCATTATTGGCATGAATTTTGCCGGACTGTTAGGTGGCACGGTGATCATTGAACAGGTTTTCACCTTAAATGGTCTGGGGTCGCTGGCCATCAACTCCGTGCGTCAGCTGGATGTTCCCATGGTCATGGCTGAGGTGCTCTTTATTGCACTGACCACCAGCTTTGTGAATCTGATTGTAGATGTCTTGTATGTCTATATCGATCCGCGGCTTAAGAGTCAGTACGTCAGACCCAGGAAAGCGAGGGCATAAGGCATGAAAACAAACGCAAACCGCTCCAATGATCTCAACCAGTACAAAAAGCGGAGCCAGCTTGGTTCCATATGCAGGCGCTTTGCCCGGAGTCGCACGGCTATGGCAGGGCTGATTATCCTGCTCATTCTGGTACTCGTAGCTGTAAGTTGTCCGTTATTTCTCTCTTACAAGGACGATGTCATCAAGCAGAATATGCGTCAAAGGTTGCAGTTTCCCAGTTGGCAGCACCTCTTTGGTACAGATCAATATGGACGAGATGTATTGGCTAGGGTAGTATGGGGCACGCGCATCTCCCTGTCGGCTTCACTGATCATCATTTCCATTGCCACCGTCATCGGCGCCATGCTGGGCGCAGTAGCAGCCTATTATGGAGGCAAAGTTGATAACATAATCATGCGCATAATGGATGTGTTCTACGCTCTTCCTTTCAATCTGATGGCTATCTGTATTGTTGCCTCTCTCGGCAATGGAATGTTCAACTTAGGTTTGGCCTGTGTCATAGGTGTCATCCCAGGATTTACCCGAGTGTTCCGATCTGCCATCCTTCCCATTCGAAATCAGGAATACATCGAAGCGGCTCGGGCATGTAACACTTCGGATCTGCGCATTCTCTCCAAGCACATTCTACCCAATGCTCTGGGCCCCATCATCGTGCAGGCTACGCTAAATCTGGCCATCACAATTTTGGCCATCGCCGGCCTGAGCTACATCGGTCTGGGCGTGGAATCTCCCACACCGGAATGGGGTACGATGCTCTCTGATGGCCGCGAACACATGCGTAACTATCCCTATCTGGTCATCTTTCCTGGCCTGGCCATCATGATTTCCGCCATGTCTCTGAATTTGATCGGGGATGGATTGCGGGATGCATTGGATCCCAAGCTGAAAAACTGAGGAGGTAGGCCAGATGAATGAAAATGTCCTTCTGGAAATTCGGAATCTCAGTGTGGAATATCATACAGATGAAATGGTGGTTAATGCTGTCAACCAAGTGTATCTCTCAGTAAATCGAGGTGAAACATTGGGCCTGGTGGGCGAAACGGGCGCAGGAAAGACCACATTGGCACTGAGCTTGTTGCGCCTCTTGCCCAAAGGAATTGGAAAAATCACTTCCGGTGAAATTTTCTTTGACGGAGTAGATCTGCTGAATGTACGGGAAGGCGACATGTTGGCATATCGTGGCAAGCAGCTTTCCATGATTTTTCAGGACCCCATGACCAGTCTTAACCCCGTCATTCCCGTGGGCAAGCAGGTGGCCGAAGTGCTGGCCCTGCACAATGACAAACGGATGACAAAGGAACAGATTGATCAGCGGGTGGATGAAATGTTTCGTCTGGTGGGTATTCCACCGGAGCGCAAAAATGAGTATCCCCATCAGTTTTCCGGCGGCATGAAGCAGCGGGTAGTCATCGCTATTTCACTGGCATGTGAGCCTGAGCTGCTGATTGCAGATGAACCCACCACCGCTCTGGATGTGACGATTCAAGCTCAGGTGCTGTCCATGATGACGCAGCTCAAGGAAAAGCTGGGCACTTCCATGATTATGATCACGCATGATCTGGGCATTGTAGCAGAGACTTGCGACAAAGTGGCTGTAATGTATGCCGGAGAAATTGTGGAAAACGGAACGGTAGAAGATATTTTTGAGGGTAAACACCACCATCCCTACACGGAGGGACTCTTTGGTTCCATTCCCCGTCTGGACGTGGATACGGACCGGCTGCATCCCATCGATGGCCTGATCGCTGATCCGGCCAATCTCCCCTCAGGCTGCCGGTTTCATCCCCGCTGTCCCTATTGCACCGAAAAATGCAAGGCACAGCGTCCGCAGCCCCATGTGATCGACGGGCACATGATCTGCTGCCATCGCTATGAACAGGAGGCGCAATCATGAGTGTACTGCTTGAAACCCGGCATTTGAAAAAATATTTTAATACCCCCCGCGGACTGCTGCATGCGGTGGATGATGTCAGCCTGACCATTGAAAAGGGCTCCACACTGGGCGTTGTTGGCGAGAGTGGCTGCGGGAAATCCACGTTGGGCCGCACCATATTGCGCCTGCTGGAACCTACCGGGGGCGAGATTCTGTTTGAAGGTCAGGACGTGGCCAAAATGAATCGACGGGAACTGATTCAATTCCGCAATCAGGCTCAGATCATCTTTCAGGATCCCTACGCAAGCCTGAACCCACGCATGACAGTCTTTGAAATCATTGCGGAGCCGCTCATAGCCGGTAAACTATGCCGTCATTCCGCCGATTTGGAAAAAGCGGTCTTTAAAATGATGGACACTGTGGGACTGGCGGCTAGATTAGTCAATACCTATCCCCATGAATTGGACGGTGGCCGCCGCCAGCGCATCGGAATCGGACGAGCATTAATTCTTGATCCCAAATTTATTGTCTGCGATGAGCCGGTATCGGCATTGGATGTATCCATTCAAGCGCAAATTTTGAACCTGCTGATGGATCTGCAGCAGGATAAGGGACTGACTTATCTGTTCATTACGCATGATCTATCAGTGGTAAAACACATCTCTGATGAAATAGCGGTAATGTATCTGGGCAATTGTGTGGAGCGTGGTCCCGCAGAGGAAATCTTTGCCCACCCCATGCATCCCTACACCCGGGCGCTGCTTCAGGCCATTCCCATTCCCAATCTGTCCCGTCGCGGCATCCGGCGCGAAATTCTTCACGGTGAGGTAAGTAGCCCCATCAATCCCCAACCCGGCTGTCGCTTTGCACCGCGTTGTCCTCACGCCTGTGACGCCTGCCGCCAGAAGGATATTCCTCTGCAAGAATATGCCAATGGTCACTATTGTGCCTGCCGCTTACAAGAAGGCGTCCTGTAATCTTGCATTCATCTGCCTCTGGGCGAGATGGAGATAAAAATCGCAGAATCAATAAAAGGAGGAGCCCGTAATGAAGAAATTGAAAACCCTGGTAGCCCTGATGTTGATCGCTGCCCTGTCCCTTGTCGGCGCAACGTGCGCAGGCGCAGAGACCCGCGACGATATCGTAATTGCCCTCTGGTCGGAACCCAGCACCCTCTGCGGTGGCCTTGCTGCTTCCACCTCGGTAAATATGGTTTCCCGTCAGGTATTTGATACTCTGATTGTTAAAGACGCAGACGGCAATTATCAGCCCTGTCTGGCCACTGAATGGCACTGGGAAAATGACAATAAATCCATCGTTTTCACTCTTCGTGACGATGTAAAATTCCACAACGGGGAGACGATGACCGCTGAGGATGTCGCTTTTTCCTTTAATACCATCATCAATGCCGGCTACGCGGACACTGCCACTTCCGCAATGGATAAAATGGAAGTAATCGATGACACGCATGTCATGCTCTCCTTTGATTTTGAATATGGCCCGGCCATGGAGTGCATCTCTTCCGATTACATGACCATCTTCCCCAAGGCCTACTATGAATCTGGCGTGGATTTCGGCCGCAATCCCGTCGGTACCGGCCCCTACAAGTTTGTGCAGTGGTCCACCGGCGATAAAATCACCCTCACTGCTAACGATGAGTATTTCATGGGTGCCCCTTCCATTAAAGATGTTACCTTCCGCATCCTGCCCGACAACAGCGTAGCTACACTCGCCCTACAAAATGGTGAAATTGATGTTCACACCAAGGTGCCTCAGGCAGATGTTCCCAATGTAGAGGCCGACAAAAACCTCCAATACAATGAAGTTTTGGGCAACTCTACCACCTGGATCATCTTCAACTTTGAGAGCCGATTTGCTGATGAAAAACTGCGTCTGGCCGTAGCCCATGCCATTGATAAAGAAGGTGTGATGATTGGCGCGGTGGAAGGCAAGGGCGCGGTAGCCCAGGCCATCTATGCCAACTTTGTGCCGGGCTATGACTTTGACTATGTGGGCCCCGAATACGATCCTGAACTGTCCCGCCAGTTGCTGGCCGAGGCTGGCTACCCCGATGGTTTTGAATTGACCGTGAAGGCCAGTTCCAACGACGCTTACGCAAAGCCCCTGGAAATTGTACAGGCGTATCTGGCCGATGTAGGTATTGACCTCAACATTGAGCTCATGGAATCCAATGCCTGGTTTGACGATGTATTCAAGGGCGCTGATTACGAGATGAACCTGGTCACCTTCTCCATGGGCATGGCCGATCTGGAAGAATTGTATGCCCTGTATCGCGGCGGTCAGAGCCAGAACTTCGGCAAAATGGACGATCCGGATGTTAACGCGGGCTATGACGCCAATCACACCAGCCTGGATGAGCAAACCCGCCTGGATGCCTTCAAGCAGGTTCAGCACGCCATGGGCGATAAAGCGTTGACTGTTCCATTGTACACTGCCATGGCCGGCATCGCGGCAAATAAAGATCTTCAGGGCGTTCAAGCGGATGCCATGGGCAATTACCGCGTATATAACTGGAGCTGGGCCGAATAATTCCCGCTTCTACCTTTACGCTCTAGAAATAAAAAAGAAAACATACTCCTGCCAAAACTCCACTCCTTGTTTTGGCAGGAGTTTTATTTATTCCTCCATAATTCTCGAAAGGGAATCTGTCAGAAAATTTTTCCTCACGTAGTTTTGCACCGTTTTCCATTCAGCCGCATACATCTGAAAGTGGATGGCCAGCGTCAAACGCTGCCGCCACAACCCAAAGAGAGGAGCTTTTCTCATGCGCAACAACTGCTGTGGAAATTCCCACAACCCTTCCTGCGGAAACGGCTGTTGGAATCCCTGCTCCAACCGGTGCTGCCCACCTGGCCCCATGGGACCGGTAGGCCCTATGGGTCCCTCCGGTCCCACAGGTCCCACCGGCCCTACGGGTCCCACCGGCCCTGCCGGCGCTGGCCTGGACTCCACGACGCCCTTTGTCCCTGGAACTGATTATCCATATGGAACGTTACTGTTTTATGACGGCGCCCTGTATTTTGCCAATGTAGACGATCCTACCGGTACCCCAGGTTCATCGCCGGACTTTGATCTGGTAACGGTTACCGGTCCTACCGGCGCTACTGGGCCCACCGGTCCTGCCGGTGCCACTGGACCCACGGGTTCGGGTGCCACGGGCCCCACCGGTCCTACCGGACCCACCGGACCCGGTGGCATTACTGGTCCCACCGGCCCCACGGGCTCAGGTGCTACTGGTCCTACCGGACCCACTGGGCCCGAAGGTGCTACCGGTCCCACCGGCCCCACGGGTTCAGGTGCTACCGGCCCTACCGGACCCACAGGTCCCGAAGGCGCCACTGGACCCACGGGCCCACAAGGTACGGGTGCCACCGGTCCCACTGGACCCACTGGACCCGAAGGCGCAACTGGTCCCACCGGGCCCGAAGGTACGGGCGCTACCGGTCCCACTGGACCCACTGGCCCCGAAGGCGCCACCGGTCCCACCGGGCCCGAAGGTACAGGTGCTACCGGTCCCACTGGACCCACAGGCCCTGAAGGCGCCACTGGTCCCACGGGTCCTGAAGGTACGGGCGCTACCGGTCCCACTGGACCCACAGGTCCCACGGGCGCAACTGGTCCTGCAGGACGAACTGCAAGCATTACCCCTGCAGCTGCGGTAACCAACGCCACTTCGGAAACCGATGTAGTCACCCAATTCAACCAACTTCTTGCAAACCTGCGCTCCGCAGGACTGCTCAGTTCCTGACGTATCGAAATTAGATCGATTTAAATGAGATCTGCTTTCAAGACCTGGCTGCCGCTCTTCAGCGGCAGCCCTTTCCATAAAAGCGGTAGGAGGATGAGAAGTGTGAAAATTGTCGTCTATGCCATATGCAAAAATGAAGAAAAGTTTGCCCAACGATGGATGGACTCCATGAGTGAGGCAGATGAAGTGGTAGTATTGGACACGGGTTCCACAGATGACAGTGTGCATCTATTGCAGGCACGTGGAGCCAAGGTAAAGGTGGAACAGATCGTGCCATGGCGCTTTGATGTGGCCCGTAACCGCTCCTTGGAACTGGTGCCTGAGGATACGGACATCTGCGTCTGCACAGATCTAGATGAAGTCTTTGAGCCGGGTTGGCGCCAAAAAATGGAAAATGCTTGGAAACCAGGCACAGGTACGGCCGGCTATCGCTACACCTGGAGCTTCCGTCCCGATGGCGGTGAGGGCGTAGTCTTCTGGCTCTCAAACGCACATGCGCGCCACGGCTACCGCTGGATCCATCCTGTACATGAGGTTCTGCAATGGGTGGGACCAGGCGTGCCAGGTCCTGCAATTATTGTGGAGGGAGTGCAGTTAAACCACCTTGCAGATCCTACCAAATCCCGAAGCCAATATCTGGGGCTGTTGGAACTCTCAGTCCAGGAAGACCCTGGGGATGACCGAAACATGCACTATCTGGGCAGAGAATACATGTTCCGAGGGCGCTGGGACGATTGTATCCGGACCCTTCAGGCGCATCTAAACATGCCCAGCGCCACTTGGCGAGACGAGCGGGCGGCATCCATGCGCTTCATTGCTCGTTCCTACAGAGAAAAGGGACAATCAAATCTAGCTCGGGACTGGTATCTCCGCGCCATTGTAGAAGCACCGCACCTCAGAGAGGGATATATGGATCTTGCCCGCATGCTTTATGATCAAAAGGACTGGGAAGGCGTCCTCTATTTCACAGGCTGTGCACTGAAAATCAGGGATCGTCCTCGAAGCTATATCTGTGAAGAAGCGCCCTGGGGAAGTCTGCCCCACGATCTCCGCACCATCGCCTTTTCCCGCACGGGTCGCCAGCGGGAAGCGCTTTTAGAAGCGCGCAAAGCGCTGGAACTGGAACCAGCAAACGAACGTTTACAGGGCAATGTTGCATTACTTACGCACATGGTAGAATCAAATAACTAAGATATCTTTTTTTCGGGGCTACTCTCGATAAAAAATGGATAATTTTTCCTGGCGCCACGCCTGTTTTTGTTCCATACAGGTACCTTTCCTTCTAATCGTCATTACAACTGAATAAATTTGTTTTCAAACGGGAAAAATGCTCTTTGCATACGGCAATCCAATTTTTCAGAATTCGTAAGCCCGCAAGCGGGCAGTGCATGACGCAAAACAGGAAAGGAACGTGAAGGATTTGAAAGCGATCATCATGGCGGGCGGCGAGGGCTCGCGCCTGAGACCCCTGACATGCGATTGTCCCAAACCGATGCTGCGCCTAATGGGGAAACCCATGATGGAATATGCTATTCATCAACTCAGGCGCTTCGGAATCAATGAAATAGGCGCGACTCTTGGCTATTTGCCCGATACAATCACCGATTATTTTGGTGACGGGACAACTTTGGGCGTAAAACTCCATTATTATATTGAAAAAACACCTCTGGGGACTGCAGGTAGCGTGGGACAGGCCCGCTCCTTCCTCGACGAACGCTTTATCGTGCTCTCCGGTGACGGCATCATGGACCTGAACCTTCAGGCTGCTCTGGATTTTCACAGAGTCCGCGGCGCACTGGCCACTCTCGTGCTGGTCAGATCAGGTACCCCTCAGGAATACGGCATGGTGGTTACTGAGAGGGACGGCCGCGTGCGCTCCTTCCATGAAAAGCCCGGCCGTAGCGATGTATATTCCGATCAAATTAACACCGGCATTTATATTCTGGAACCGGAGGTACTCAAATATATCCCAGATAGCGGCGCATACGACTTTGGTCACGATCTCTTCCCAGCTCTTGTAAAACAGGGTCTACCTGTATATGGATGCACACTGGAAGGATACTGGTGCGATGTCGGCGACGTAGCCGCTTATCTAAAGGTCCACGTGGATGCTCTGGAGGGACGGATTCACCTGGAAGGTCTTAATCCTTCTACCCAGGGCGCCATTCTCGAACCTGGATGTGTGGTGGAATCCCCAGTGTATATTGCCCCGGGTGCACATGTCGCCGCGGGAGCACAGATCGGGGCCTACAGCGTTATCAGTGAAGGCTGCTTTGTGGCTCCAGGTGCCAGCATCAAACGCAGTATCCTCTTTACGGGAGCTCGCGTGGAACCTCAGGCTCAACTGCGCGGCTGTGTATTGGGCGTCAATGCAATTGTAGGCGAAGGGGCCCAACTCTATGAGGAGAGTGTGGTAGGCAGTTCTTCCCGCATAGGTGCCCGTGCCACCCTATCACCGGGTGTTAAGCTTTGGCCCCGCAAATCCATACCTGAAGGAGAACGTCCAGAGGAAAACATTGTGTGGGGGTCCCGCCGGGAACAACGCTTCATCGGCGGCGCCCTTTGCCTCGAATCTCCTGCACAGACAGCCCGGGCAGTCCAGAGCTGTGTTGCAGAAATGAAGCCTCGGGAACTACTTCTGGGGCGAAGTGCTTCCACTGTGGCGCAGGCCATGTGGCACGCCGCCGCTGCAGGCGCCATGGCTCAGGGCGTACAGCTGGTTGACGCAGGTGTCTGTACCCTTCCCCAACTGAGAAACTCCCTGAAGATTCTAGGAGCTGACGCAGCACTGATGGTAGAAGAAGACAGGC
Source organism: Clostridiales bacterium (assembly GCA_019419995.1). GTDB lineage: Bacteria > Bacillota > Clostridia > Christensenellales > Aristaeellaceae > SFTH01. Next base: position 43,154 of record JAHZHZ010000016.1, on the reverse strand, counting down.
TCACCCCCCTGGATAGCGCAGGTGTCCGTCTAAAGGAACGCATTCAGCGCAGCATTTTAAAACTGTTTGAACGGCAGGATTTTGCCGGACCCTTTAGCGGGGTAACCTTGCCCATGGAGTCTGCCGGAAACACGGAAAGCGTCTATGTAGCCACAGCAGCCGCCATGTTTCAGGCCGACCCCCTCTATGCTCCAGCCATAGCCCTGCATGCCCCCAAGAGTTATATGGCAGCTCTGGCAGAGCGGACCTGCGTTCGGTGCGGCCTCAGTGTCCGATGCGAATGGAATGTGGAACAGCTATTGCCCTCTGCTGAGGAGCTGGCCATTTGCTTTGACGAAAGTGGTGAACAGGCCACAATCTCCGATGCCAAAGGCCCTCTCAGCGAGGTGGAGCGCCAGTTGGCCTGCGCCTGGGTAGCTCTGATGCGGGGAGAAAGACACTTAATTCTCCCCCCTCACGCCACTCGCGCCATTGATGTTCTGGCCGATTCAATGGGTGCTCATGCTCAATATCTGCCGGGAGAAGCTGCCGTATGGATGGGTGCAGTGGCCGAAAAATCCCCGCTTCAGTTCGCTCTTCAATTTGACGGCCTGTGCTTTGCTCTCGCCTTTATTTCAGAACTGACAAGCAGGGGCCTGTCCTTGAAACAATGGCGGGAAAGTATGCCCACGGCCTATCAAAGTTTAAAGAACATTCCTGTACCCTCTTCTGAAAGCGGGCGTTTGCTCCATACACTGGCAGAAGCCGCTCCCAACGCTGAATTGGGTGGCGGTCTGCGCCTCCAGGAACAGCGAGGCTGGGCCTGGTTGAGTCCGGATGAGAAGGAAACTGGTCTCAAAGTCATGGCTGAGGCCGCCGATATGGAAGTTGCCCGAGAGCTCTGTGATTTTTACGGGCAGGAAATTCAACGTCTGCTAGCAAATGGCAGGGATTGAATTCTTGCAGTAACTATGATAATATAAGCGGCGGGATGGGACAACCATCCCGCCACATCATTGCGGTGAATGTTCCCGCAAAGGAGTGATCCAAATGACTCGCAGCGAATTTTCCCAGATGGTACATACAGGTCCCGTATTTCTGGATGGAGCCACGGGTTCAAACCTGCGTGCCGCCGGTCTGCCTGCTGGAGTGAATACCGAAGCTTGGGTGCTGGAGCACCCTCAGGTTTTAGTGGATTTACAGCGTTCCTACGTGGAAGCTGGCAGCCAAATTCTTTATGCGCCCACCTTTGGCGCCAACGCCGTCAACCTATCCATGTACGATCTGGATGTAGATGCAGGCAAAATGAATCGGGCACTGGTGGCACTGAGCCGTCAAGCCTCCGATGGGCGGGCACTGGTCGCCGGCGACATTACCACTACCGGCAAGCGTCCAGATGTCCCTGGTGAAATCAGCTATGCCCATCTGATAGAAGTCTACCGCCAGCAGGCAGAAGCGCTGCTGGAAGCAGGCGTGGATCTGTTCGTGGTGGAAACCATGCTCGGAATCACCGAATGTAGTGCTGCCATTGAAGCCATACGATCCCTTTCCGAACTACCCGTCCTCTGTACCCTCACCCTGGACAGCATCGGTGCAGCTTATTTTGACGGAGATGCAGAACAAGCAGCGCATTTGTTGCCAGAATTGGGCGCAGACGCCATAGGTGTCAATTGCGGCCAGGGGCCTGAGCTATATTTAAGCGTCATTGCCCGTATGGCTGAACTTTCTCCCGTACCTATTATAGCCAAGCCCAATGCAGGCATGCCGACAATCCTTGAAGATGGCAGCGCTGTATATTCCATGTCTCCCGGTAAGTTCGCCCGGGAAATGCGCAAGCTACAGAAGGCGGGGGCAAGCATTTTAGGGGGATGCTGCGGTACCACCCCTGAACATATTCGCACACTTTGTCAAATCTGTAGCACCCAATAATCCACAAATTCCCATATGAAAGCCGCCGGTGGAATATCCCACCGGCGGCTCAATTTACTCACGCAGCCTTTCTGGCTTCTTCTTCCTCAAGAATCCGGTAGGCCACCTTGCCCACCAGAGTCTTAGGCAGATCCTCTCTGAACTCGATGTCATAGGGCAGAGCGTATTTGGCAATATTCTTGCGACAATAGTCCATGATTTCCTGCTTTACCTGCTCTGAAGGCTTGAAACCCGGCTTGAGCACAATAAAAGCCTTAACTTTCTGCATCTTATAGGGATCCCGCACCCCAATGACACAACTCATGTGCACATATTCATGCTTATCCAACAAAGCCTCAATCTGCGAGGGATAGACATTGTAGCCGGAGGTGATGATCATGCGCTTGATGCGCTGACGGAAATAGACGTATCCATCCGCATCCATCATACCCAGATCGCCCGTGTAAACCCAGGTGAGCCCATCTCCATGGCGACGCAGCGTTCTAGCGGTCTCCTCAGGATGGTTGACATATTCCAACATAACCGTGGGACCGGCCAGGCAAATCTCACCCTCTTCCCCGTAGGGCAATTCCTCCTCTGTACCCGGCTTGACAATCTTAAAATAGGTGTCCGGGAAGGGAATGCCAATGGAACCTTCCCTGGCCAAACCCGAAGGAGTGAGGCAGCAGGCTGTGACACATTCGGTGGTGCCATAGCCCTCCCGCACCTCAATGGTGGCCCCATGAGCTTTCAGGAAGGCGTCGATACGCTTCTTCAACTCTACGGGTAGAGAATCACCGCCGGAAAACATACCCTTAAGGCAAGAGAGATCCAACTTCTCCAACCCATCCAAGCGGAGCAGCGCTTCATACAACGTAGGCACACCAGCGATAAAATTAGGATGATGTTTCTGAAGCAACTGAGCGTAAGTCTTAGGTGTAAAGCGGGGCACCAGCACGCAACGGCCACCGTTGACCAGCATGGAATGAACACTCACCCCCAACCCAAAGCCATGGAACATGGGCATGATCGTCAACATCTTATCGCCCGGGATATACATGGGATTGGTGGCCACGATCTGTGCACCCAGAGCATTGAAATTCAAATTGGACAATAGAATTCCCTTGGTAACACCCGTGGTGCCACCGCTATAGAGGATGACCGCCGGATCCTGCGCGCCGCGGTTAACCCTGGGATCCCCCGCGAATTGTTTTCCGTTTGCCAGAAACTTCTTCCAACTAACGCAATCGGCATTTTTGGGAATGGGCGCGATCTTTCTGCCCTCGGTAACACTGTAACCCAACTTCAGCAGAGGCTTGAGGGCATCCTTGACACTGGCTACAATCAGGGTCTTGAGAGTAGGCGTATTTTTGCGGATATTGGCAAATTTACCATAAAACTGATCCAACGTCAGTGCCGCCACAGATTTGGAATCATTCAGATAGAACTCAATTTCCCCCTCGGCGGAAAGAGGATGAATCATATTGGCCACAGCGCCAACCATGTTGACCGCATAGAACATGGCAACTGCCTGGGGCGCATTGGGCATAGCAATGGTCACCCGATCATTTTCCCGAATGCCCACTGCCCGCAGAGCCCGAGCACATTCGTAAATAGATTCCACCAGTTCAGCATATTTAATGTGGCTGCCCATGAAGTCACAGGCAATATAATCGGGATATTGGCGGCCACAACGCTCCACCGCTTCGCACATGCTGCCCTCAAAATAATCCAGCCGTGCGGGAATTCCGTTCATAAAGGGCATCCATGGTGTCTTAACGGCTTCATTCTTGGGAAAAGTCACTTTGCTACCTCCTCATTCGCAGGACGATCCAATTCTTCGGGATGTTCCATCAAATACTTAAACAGCTCAATAGAGCGGGCATAATAGTAACCATCGGCAATACGCTCATCCAGCGTGATGCCTACATGAAGCATCTCATGCATAACATAGCTGCCATCCGGTGAAAATACCGGTTCAACGTGTTTCTGCCCGATGACCACGAACAGTGAGTTGGTTCCCCAATTGTTCAGGTGATGATAGGCAGCGTTGAGCTTAATGGAGCCCAGGTTGGAAATAAATATAGAAGCGTAATTGGGATCCGTCCTGATCAGATCATAAGGTACCTTGCCAAAGAAATCCAGCCTGCGCAACATATATACCACAGGACGCAACACAAAGCGGGGTAACTTCATGAAGAACGCCATGCCAGCAGTGGAATTATCCACTGCATCGCTGCGCCGGCACTCAAAGATCTCTTTCATGATGCTCTCGTGGAAGCTGTCCAGCGTCGTCTCCGGCGGATACTCCACAAAGGCCAGGGCCTCTCCTCCGTCATCGGCAAATTGCTTCTTCACCACAAAGGACAGCGTCAGCTTATCCCGCTTATACAGCCGCATACCCTGAATAAAGTAATTCAGCTTAGGACGCAGCGTAACCGTCTTGATTAGTGCTGAAGCTACGCAGTGAAAAATTGTATACCGATGCGCTCGATCCAATCCCTGATTCTTCTTTTCCAAAAAAGCGTTAAGCGCCGTCAGGTCTATGGTTTCCTCAATGAAAGCCTCGTTATCTGCCCGATGGGGAAACAGATAGGGCGTGAAGCCATGCATAGGGTCGGCATCCCGCACCCAGGTTGCATCAAAGCGGTCTCCCCTTCGCTTTCCGTTCTTTCCCACTGTACCTCAATCCTTTCCACTTCTCCCAAGTCTCCACCATCCAATACACATTATATTATCATAGTTCAAAAAAAATATCCATCCGTTTGAGGCAAAAAACGGTTCATTTCATGCAATTCTAATCCATTTTTTACGCTTCTCCTACGCTAATCGGTAAAAAATGCTTTCATTTTGCAGGTTATATCAAATCAAACTTCATATTTGATGTTTGTCTCCATGCTATGATCTGGTTTTAAAAACCATATCCTTTGCCCAGCTTGTAGTATTTCTATAATCCACAAATATACATATTATTTATGTTATTCCGAAAATATTTTGCTTCCAGGGCTTGACAGAAAGATAAAGTCTATGTTAGAATCTTTTCATATTCGATGAAGGGAACGAGTATCCCCCAATTTCCTTGCCAAGAGAGCGGCCGGTTGGTGTGAGGCACGTGAAGGAGTGGGGGTGAAGCCATCCTCGAGAAGCGCACTGAAAGGAAAAATAGGCTGCGCTGGGTTCGCCCATTACAGCGAAGGGACGGTGTAAACCGTCCATGAGGCTCACATTGCAAGGTGTGGGTGAAATAAGGTGGTACCGCGGAGCCGCGCTTCGCCCTTATGAATTTCATTGGGGCGGGGCGTTTTTTTGCGCCCTGCCGCAGAATTTGCCGCAAGGAAAACAAAGGAGGACAACCATGAAAAAGAACGCATTCGTCCTGATGGCCATGGTACTTCTGCTGGCAATCACCGGCATTCTCGGTATGGCAATGGCTGAGACAGTCTCCCCCGCAGAGAGCGCTGAACCCATCGTCACTGAAACGGTGGAATCTGCAGATTCTGCAGGCGGCTTTATCGCCACCATAGAAACTGTTAACTCCGCAGTTAACAGTTTTGCCTGGGGCCCTATCATGTTAACGCTGCTGGTGGGCACGGGAATTTACATCACCATTCGTGTGCGCTTTTTACAAGTGCGCAAGTTTGGCTACATCATGAAGAATACCGTTGGCAGCTTATTTAAAAAACAGGACAAAGATCATGGCGCCAACCTCTCACCCTTTCAGGCGGTCACCACAGCACTGGCCGGCACGGTGGGAACGGGTAATATTGCCGGCGTCACAGGCGCCATCTTTGTGGGCGGCCCGGGTGCTGTATTTTGGATGTGGGTTTCTGCGTTTTTTGGGATGTGCACCAAATATGCTGAGATTGCTTTAGCCATCAAGTACCGGGAAAAGGATGCAGATGGCACGCATCACGGCGGCCCCATGTATTACATCCGCAACGGCTTGGGTAAGCGCTGGCAGTGGCTGGCGGTGGTATTTGCCTTGCTGGGTGGCATTGCCTGTTTTGGCATTGGAAACATCTCTCAAAGTAGTGAAATTTCCGGTGCACTCAGTGGGCTCTTTGGCATTAAGCCTTTGATTTCCGGTATTTTACTGGCGGTAGTGGTAGGAATCGTAGTATTGGGCGGCGTAAAACGTATCGGTCAGGTTTCCTCCTATCTGGTACCGTTTATGTCCATATTCTACATTCTGTGCGGTATTGCCGTAATCGTACTGCGCATAGGAGAAATTCCTCAAGTTCTAGGTGATATTTTCAGCCAAGCTTTTTCTTTCAAATCCGTAGGCGGTGGCCTATTTGGTTATATGATTATGAACGCCATGCGCCAGGGCTTTGCTCGCGGTGTATTTTCGAATGAAGCTGGCCTTGGTTCCGCACCTATTGCTCACGCGGCGTCCTCTACCGATGAGCCCGTCGAACAGGCCATGTGGGGCGTATTTGAAGTCTTTATCGACACCATCGTAATTTGCACCATCACCGCTTTGACGGTATTGCTTTCTGGCGTACTGAATACTGAGGGAGGTTTAGATGCCTTTGCTTCTAAGGGTGCTGCAGCGGTAGCAGCCTTCAACACCATCCTTCCGGGTACTCTGGGAGGCACCATCATCCAGATCAGCCTGCTGTTCTTCGCCCTTTCTACCATTCTCGGCTGGAGCTACTACGGCCAGAGTTGCTGGGCTTATCTCACTAAAAACAACAAAGTAGTAGAATTTGTCTTCAAGGTGGCCTTTATCCTGGTTTGCATCGTGGGTGCCACCGGCTCCGGTACGCTGATGTGGGATATTTCGGACACCCTCAACGGCCTGATGGCTCTGCCAAACCTGATCGCTTTGATTCCTCTGACTGGCGTAGTCGCCAAGCTAACCAAGGACTATTTTGCCCGCAACTCTCAGCCCAAATTGCGCAAGTAAGCTCAGCGGGACGTTTACTCATGATAGGTGTGACTTGAGAAATTTGAATCTTTAGAGTTCCTCAATTGCACTACAACAGGTTTCCCTTTTACTATTCACCACAGGCCCTGCCTTTCTATTAAGAAGGCAGGGCCTGTTTATCAGAGAAGGGAAATCTCCCTTCCGGAAAAAGTGCCAAAATGCGCTCTTTCCCATTCGCCCATTCCACACAGGTTTTTTTCAAGTTTTTCCTCCCGACGCTTGCAAATGGCTTGAGATTCATATACACTATTAATGGAAATTTGCGCTCTTGGGAACACTCACTTTCCAAGAAAAGCGCTGCGTCAGTTATAGGAGGAAAATACTATGAAGCTGGGCGTTGTTGGACTCCCCAATGTGGGAAAGAGCACGCTGTTTAATGCTATCACCTGCGCGGGTGCGCAGGCGGCAAATTATCCTTTCTGCACCATCGAACCTAACACCGGAGTAGTAGCCGTGCCAGATAAGCGTTTGGACGTGCTTGCAGAGATGTATCATCCGGAAAAATATACCCCCGCCACGCTGGAATTTGTAGATATTGCAGGTTTGGTAAAGGGCGCAAGCCGGGGTGAGGGCTTAGGCAACAAGTTTTTGTCCCACATCCGAGAGGTAGACGCCATCGTACATGTGGTGCGCTGCTTTGAAGACGATAATGTGATTCATGTGGACGGCAGTGTAGATCCTGCCCGAGATATCGACGTAATTAACACAGAGTTGATTCTAGCTGACATTGAAACCGTTACTAGGCGGGCGGAAAAGGCCGCCGCCATGGTAAAGAAGGGCGATAAGAAATACGCGCTAGAAGCCGAAGCGGGGCAGATTTTGATTGCACATCTGAATGAAGGCAAACCAGCCCGCACTGCACCATTGAATCAGGATCAGCTTTCCGTAGTGCACGACTGGTTTCTGCTGACCATGAAAAAGGTGATCTACGCTGCCAACATCGGTGAAGAAGACCTGGGCAAGGATGAGAGTGAACTCCCTCTCGTGAAGCCGGTTCGGAAAATCGCTGAAGATGAAGGTGCTCAGGTATTGGTCATCTGTGCGCAGGCAGAGGAAGAAATTTCCCAAATGGAGCCGGAAGAAAAGCAGATGTTTTTGGAAGATATGGGCATCGGCGAATCCGGCCTGGACCGGTTGGTAACCCTGGGATATAGCTTGCTTGGGTTGATCTCCTACCTGACCGCAGGCCCCAAGGAGGTGCGTGCCTGGACCATCGAAAAAGGTACCAAGGCGCCTCAGGCTGCAGGCAAAATTCATACAGATTTCGAGCGTGGCTTCATTCGCGCCGAAATCGTGCCCTACGAAGACCTGGTGCGGGAAGGCTCCATTGCCGCCTGCAAGGAAAAGGGTCTGGTGCGCAGCGAGGGCAAGGATTACGTAATGAAGGACGGCGACGTAACGCTGTTCCGCTTCAATGTCTGATCTCCGAGTCCGGCGGATCACGCCTCCGCCCCCACCACCTACCCGACCCAGCCGCTTTGGGGGGCTGATGCTGTGGCTCTCTTGCGCTGCCGGTCTCTATCTGATCGGTATTGTGACAGGTGTATTGTTCGCAGCTGAAATGTCGATGGTCTGGTATGAGTTCTGGGCTAACCTAATCTATTATCTGATCTTTGCTCTGCTGCCGCTGATACTGCTCACCCGGCGCAGGCGGGGCATGTTCATGGCCTATCGACCCAATCCCATTTCCTTCTTCAGTGTCATTGTGATTAGCGTCGTGGCTCTGATGGGTGTGTTCCTTTTTAATGGCGTCACCGTGCTGTGGAGTATCCTTTTGCAGGAACTGGGTCTAAACATCAACAGCTTAAGTCTGCCCATGCCAAATGGCACTGGGGAATTAATGCTCAACGTATTTACCGTAGCAGTTCTCCCCGCCGTGTGCGAAGAATTTGTATTTCGCGGAGCACTGCTTTCCTCCCTGGAGACTCAGGGAACCCGACGGGCCATCGTCATTTCCTCCCTGCTTTTTGCACTGCTTCACGGCTCCGTTGCTGCACTACCCGCCCACTTTATGCTGGGATTGGTGATGGCTTCTCTGGTAATCAACTGCAATTCCATTTATGCAGGTATGATTTATCACACCGTACACAACGCCGCTTCTGTGCTCCTGGATTATGTCAATTCCAGGGTTCCAGTGGAGGCGGCAGAGCCCGCCACAGACCGCCTGCTGGAAATACTGGGCGGTGCACCAGGAGTATTGATTTTGATTGTGGAGCTGGCGCTGGGTGCTCTGATACTGCGCTTTGCATTGGGGAATTTCCGTCTTCGGGCAATGCTTCGGGGCATACGCCCCTATCCCAGGACATCCAAACCGTTGCTTCGCCGGGAATGGGTGGTTTTACTCTTAGGCGGCCTTTTAGTAATAGGCCTCTACGCCATGGATCTTGCCACTATGCTGGGTTTTGTGTAATTTGAGAAGGGAGCGATTGCGCGAATGAATGCCGCCCTACTCTGCGTGGGCAAGCTCAAAGAAAAATGGCAACAGGAAGGCTGCGCGGAATATCTAAAGCGCCTGAGTCGCTATGGCAAGTATGAAATCATTCAGGTAGACGATCAAAAGGAACCAGAAAATGCCAGTCCGGCTCAGATCCGACAAATTGTAGACCGAGAAGGACAAGCTCTATTGGGCCGCATCCGCTCCACAGATCGGGTGGTAGCCCTGTGTATCGAGGCACAAGCTCCTGATTCAGTACAGCTTTCAAAACTAACCCAGCGTTGGAGCGGAGATGGTCGGCGCACCGTATTTGTCATTGGCGGCTCTAACGGCCTATCTGAAGCACTCTTGGCTAGGGCAGATGAACGCCTATCTTTTTCCCACCTCACCTTTCCCCACGGATTGATGCGGGTAATCCTGTTGGAACAGCTCTATCGAGCGGAAAAAATCCGTACCGGTGAAAAATATCACAAATAATTTCTTTTATTTTCCGGAGCGCCTGATGTGCGCTCCGTTTCTTGACTTAGCTTTTTTTTAGCATGCCACCTATGGACAATTACCCCCGAAAGCGTTAAAATAATGATGGTGTTATGTCGCCCATTTCAATACTGATTCCGCACATCGGAAATACAAATAGGACTATAGAAAGGATTGGAAGCCCTTGAATTACGCAGAAGAGAGCCTGCGCCTTCATGGCGAATGGAAAGGCAAAATTGAAGTAACCACTCGTGTCCCCGTATCCACTAAGGAAGATCTGGCGCTGGCTTATACCCCTGGCGTTGCCCAGCCCTGCCTGGAAATTCAGAAGGATATCAACAAGAGCTATGAACTCACCCGTCGCTGGAACACCTGCCTTGTAGTTACAGACGGCACTGCAGTGCTGGGTCTGGGCGATATTGGCCCCGAAGCTGGCATGCCCGTAATGGAAGGTAAGTGCGTGTTGTTCAAGGCCTTCGGTGGCGTGGATGCCATCCCAATGTGCATCAAATCCAAGGATGTAGACGAAATCGTCAATACCATTTATATGATCTCCGGCAGTTTCGGCGGCGTGAACCTGGAGGACATCTCTGCTCCTCGTTGCTTTGAGATTGAGAAAAAGCTCAAGGAAAAGTGTGACATCCCCATCTTCCACGACGATCAGCACGGCACAGCCGTCATCACCCTGGCTGGTCTAAATAACGCGCTGAAAGTTGTAGGCAAGAAGAAGGAAGAAGTTCGCGTGGTGGTCAGCGGTGCAGGCGCCGCAGCAGTTGCCATCACCAAGCTGTTGATCTCCGCAGGCATCAAGGACGTGACCATGTGCGATCGCAGCGGCGCTATCTACGACGGCCGCACGGATCACATGAATCCAGTTAAGGAAGAAATGGCCAAGATCACCAATCCCCTCAAGCGTCAGGGCAAGCTGGCAGATGTGCTGGTGGGTGCAGACGTGTTCATCGGCGTTTCCGCTCCGGGCATGCTGACTACCGAGATGGTCAAGACCATGGCAAAGGACTCCATCATCTTTGCCTGCGCTAATCCCACGCCTGAGATTTTCCCGGACGACGCCAAGGCAGGCGGCGCCAAGGTTGTCGCTACCGGACGCAGCGACTATCCCAACCAGATTAACAACGTCTTGGCTTTCCCGGGTATTTTCCGGGGTGCATTCGACGTGCGTGCCAGCGATATCAACGACGAAATGAAGGTAGCCGCTGCAGACGCGCTGGCCAATCTGATTTCGGATGAGGAACTGTCGGCGGACTACATCATCCCCGCAGCATTTGACAAGCGCGTGGGTAAGGCTGTAGCCGATGCGGTGGCTGAAGCTGCCCGTCGCACCGGAGTAGCTCGCATCTAAGGAAAAATTATTTAAAAACTCAAACGAGGAGCGCTGTCTGAGATAGTGCCCCTCGTTCTATTGATAGAAGCTTTCAGAAAAAATTCCCCTGTCTCCAATAGGAGACAGGGGAATAGTTGTCCTGGAAGAAATTCCTCCAAAGTATCAGGCCTTCTTGCGGCCCGTGTAGCTGACTACCGCCCGCTGGATACAAATGAACAGCAGCAGCAACAGACCCGTGGCAATCTTGCCCCACCAGGACAAGAGGTTTCCATTAAAGGTGATCAGTGCCGGAATGACGGACTTGAGCAATACGCCAAAGAGCGTGCCCACCATGTATCCCACGCCACCGGTTAGCAGCGTGCCTCCGATAACCGCACAGGTAATCACTTCCAGCTCGCCACCCTGAAGGGACAGGTTCCAACCGGATTTTACATACAGTGCGTAAGCCACACCTGCCAGCACGGAGCACAATCCGTTAAAGCCATACACCAGCACCTTAGTGCGGCCCACGGGCAGACCCATGAGCTTTGCCGACTGCTCATTGCCACCGATGGCATAGACGTTGCGGCCAAAGCGGGTCTTTTGCAGGATGATGGCGCCGATGATGATCATCACCAGGAAAAGAATCAAGTTGAAGTTAATGAACGCAATGGGCTTGATCTTCACCCACTCGCCATCCTCCAAGCGCATGAAATAGATCTTCCACTTGGCCAGCGCGTCGATCATCGGATGGGAAATATCGATGGATTCACGGCTGATCAGGGAGCACACGCCGCGGGCCAGGAAGTTGCCCGTCAGGGTGGCGATAAAGGGGGGAACGTTCAGATAGTGAATAGTCGCGCCCTGCAAAAGGCCCAGGCCCACTCCCACCACCAGGGAGAACAGGATGCAGAAAATGGGATGAATGCCCATGACCGTGCTGCCGTAAGCGATGAACATACCCGTCAGAGAGGCCACAGAGGCCACCGACAGATCGATACCGCCAGTGATGAGCACCATAGTCATACCCACGGCAGAGATGCCATAATAGGCATTGTCGATGAACATATTCACAAAGGTGCGCAGGGTGGTAAAGCCCTTACTGCCATAGAGGATGGCGCCAAAGGCATAGATAATCAGGAAGATGCCGATGGTGGCATAGACCATGATGTACTTGGGGTTGGCGATGCGGCTCGCCAGACTCTTGCGCCTCACGAGATTTTTTTCAGACATTCTGCGCTCCCCCTTTCGCCATTGCCTTGGCCATGTTGCGGTTCTTAGCCCGCTTTGCGAAGTATTCGCGCACCGGTTCGGACTGGAGCACGATGACCACCGCAATAATCAGCGCCTTGAAGGCCATGGTGGCTTCGGAAACGATGCCGAAGTAGTAAACAAAGGTAACAATGGTACGGATGATGATGGAACCAATCACCGTGCCCGCCAGGCTGAATTTGCCGCCGGACATGCTGGTACCGCCGATAACCACCGCCAGAATGGCGTCCATCTCATAGTTCAGGCCCGCATTGTTGGAGTCGTTGGACATGATGCGGCTGGAATAAATCAGGCCGGAAATGGCGGAGAGGAAGCCCGTCAGGGCAAAAACGATCAGGATTACCCGCTGAGCATTGATACCGGAGAGGCGGCTGGCGCTGCGGTTGATGCCCACGGATTCCACGAAGGTACCGAACGCCGTCTTGCGGGTAAAGAGCGCCACGCCCGCCACCACTACAATAGTGATAATCACCGGCATGGGCAAGAACAGGAAGCTACCTTGTCCAATGAAGCGGAAAGGCTCGTACAGCGTGGTAAACTGCTTGCCATCGGTGAGAATCTGAGCCACGCCGCGGCCGCAGACCATCAGAATCAACGTAGCGATGATGGGCTGCATGCCCACCTTGGCGATCATGAAGCCGTTAAACAGGCCCATGATGGCGCACACCACCAGCGGCACCAGCAACACCAGTGCGAAGCTGTACACGCTATAATTGCCGGGGGTGGGATAGGCCGCCACGTCCCAGCGCAAAAATTTCAGTGCAATGGCACCGGAGAGGGCCACCAATGCGCCCACGGAAAGGTCGGTTCCGCCCAGGGCGATGACCAGCGTCATGCCCATGGCAATGATGGTGATCTCCGCGGAACGGTTGAGAATATCAATCAGGCTGCCGTAGAGCATGCCCGTGGAAGGCTGATAGCTGATCTTGAAGAAGTCCGGCCGGATAATCAGGCAAACCAGCAGGATCAGCAGCTCCGCTACCACCGCCCAGGTGATCTTGGAGCGCATCAGCGAGGACATATCAAACTTTTTCTTCATTACTTATCCCCCCCTGCCGCTTTGGTACCTTCGCCGGCAATGATCTTCAGAATCTCCTGCTGGGTCTCGCTGCTGAAGGGGCCCTTGAGCTCGCCGGCCTTCTTGCCATCTCGCATGATGGTAATGCGGTTGGAGCAGCGAATCACTTCCTCCAGCTCGGAACTGATGAAGATGACCGATACACCCTGATCGCACATCTCCAGCATCAGGCGCTGAATTTCCGCCTTGGCGCCCACGTCGATACCGCGGGTGGGCTCGTCCAGAATCAACAGGTTCGGCTCAGTGGCCATCCAGCGGGCCAGAATGACCTTCTGCTGGTTGCCGCCGGAAAGTTCGCCAATCTTCTTCTCAGCGTCCGGTGTAGCGATGCCCAGAGCCTTTATGTACTTATCTGCCAGTTCATTCTGCTCTTGACGGGACATGGGATGCATAAAACCTCTGCGCGCCTGTACTGCCAGCATGATATTTTCACGAATGGACAGATCTCCGATGATGCCGTCCCGCTTGCGGTCTTCCGGACAGAAGGCGATGCGGTTGGCCATGGCTTCCTGGGGATTTTTAATGCTGACGGTCTTGCCATCCATCTTAAACTCACCCTTGCTGGCCCGGTTGGCACCGAAGAGGATTTCCGCCGTCTCCGTGCGGCCGGAGCCCAGCAGGCCCGCAAAGCCCATCAGTTCGCCCTTGCGAATCTCCACGGTGATATCTTCGATCTTTCCGGGTGCGCCGATGTGCGTGGCCGTGAGCATATAGGGGGTATCCTCGGATACTTCCGCACGCTTGAGATTAAAGATGACGTCCATGTCCTTGCCCACCATCTTGGTCACCAGTTCCAGCTTCGTGATCTCGCTGATATCATAGGTGCCCACCAGATGGCCATTGCGCAGGATGGTCATGCGATCTGAAATGGCATAAATCTGATCCAGGAAGTGGGTAATGAAAATGATGCCCATGCCGCTGGCCTTGAGCTCGCGCATAACGTTAAAGAGCAGCTGCACTTCATTTTCATCCAGAGAGGAGGTAGGCTCATCCAAAATCAGGATCTTAGCCTGAACGTCCACAGCGCGGGCAATGGAAACCATCTGCTGAATGGCCGTGGAATAATAAGACAGCGGGCGGGTAACATCGATATCCAGATGGAAGCGCTCCATCAGTTCGGCCGCACGCCTGTTAATTTCTTTCCAATTAATCTGACCGCGCTTCATGGGCTGGCGGCCAACAAAGATGTTCTCCGCCACCGTAAGGTTCGGGCAGAGGTTGATCTCCTGATACACGGTAGAGATGCCCTCGTTCATGGCTTCCTGAGGGCTGTTGGGATGAATCTGGCGGCCATCCAGCAGGATAGTGCCTGCGTCCATATGGTTGACGCCCGTAAGACATTTGATCAGCGTGGATTTGCCCGCGCCGTTTTCCCCCAGAAGCGCATGTACTTCTCCTGCTCGCAGGCTGAAGTCCACCTTATCCAGGGCCTTGACGCCGGGAAACTGAATTTCAATGCCCTTCATTTCGAGAATGCATTTGTCCGGCAAGAGTATCCCTCCTTAATACGAACGCAGGGCGGAGCAAGTCCGCCCTGCAAAGGGGCTGCCGTGCAGCAGCCCCCTTGAGTTCAGCTATGCGAATTAGTACACGCGCTCGTCGATCACGTCGGCAGCCTTGATGGAGGTCACGGTGCCGCAGTTGATTCCGCCTTCCATGTCGAAGACGCCCTCTTCGGGATGGATCACAGTCTTGTCGAAGGTCTCGCCAGCTTCCAGAGCCTTGATGGTGGAAACTACGAACTCAGCGTACAGGGGCGTGCACTCAACGGTGCAGTTCATTTCGCCAGCAACGATGGCATCGAAAGCGGCCTTAACAGAGTCGCAGCCCACGATGATGATGTCCTTGCCCGGAACCTTACCAGCGGCCTTGATGGCATCGATGGCGCCCAGAGCCATGTCGTCGTTCTGCGCCAGCAGCACGTCGATATCGTCGATGGACTTCAGGAAGCTCTCCATAACGGCCTGGCCTTCGGCGCGGGTGAAGTTACCGGACTGCTGAGCCACCAGCTTCAGGTTCGGATACTCGGCCAAAGCTTCCAGGATGCCCTCGCTGCGGCCAACCTGCGCATCGGCGCCAGTGGTGCCCTCGAGCATAACAACGTTGATTTCTTCCTCGCCACGGCCAATGGACTTGAGATATTCGCCAGTCCAGCGAGCCATACGGCGGCCTTCCTCAACGAAGTCTCCGCCAAAAGCGGCAACGTAGTCGATCTTGTCCGCGCAATCCGGAATGCGGTCCAACAGCAGCAGCGGGATTTCCGCCTCGTTAACTTCTGCCAGAACCTCGTCCCAGCCAGTAGAAACTACGCCGGTGAAGAGGATGTAATCTACGCCCTGAGTGATGAAGTTGCGCAGAGCCTTGATCTGATTCTCCTGCTTCTGCTGGCCGTCGTCATAGACCAGCTCCCAGCCCTCAGCCTCAATAGCAGCACAGACGTTATCGGTGTTGGCGGTACGCCAATCGGACTCCTGGCCAATCTGAGAGAACGCCACCGTCAGAGCGGAAGCGCTGGCTGCCAGACCCATGACCAGAACCAGAGCCAGAACCAGAGCAAACAGTTTCTTCATGATGAAACCCTCCTTATAAATTGCGGGCAATCGCCCTTCTGATATCTATTATAATGGATTTCATCCTTCACGAAAACGAAAAGAATTCAGCGATTTGTTTCGTTTTTTTATGCTTGCGGCAAAGTTTTTCGGTTATTCTGCCGTCCTTCGCAGATATGTACAATATTTTCGGAATAAGTTTCAATTTTTTCCGCAGATCAATTGTTCTTTTCATCCTTGCGATAATCTCTGGGCGATAAACCAGTATTCTTTTTAAAGAGATAGCTGAAATACCGGGGATCATTGTACCCCACCGCATAGGCCACCTCACTGGTACGCATAGCTGTGGTACTCAGCAATTCCTTGGCACGGCTGATGCGCACCTCGGTGATATACTCGGTGAAAGTAACGCCCATTTCCTGTGAAAACACTGTACAGAAATGGTTGTTAGAAAGCGCCACGTGGGCGGCCACATCGTGCAAGGTAATGTTAGAATCGGCGTAATGAGCTGCTATGAAAGCCTGTGCCTTGCGGATGACCCCACCATGGCGGGAAGAACCCCGAGCATCCCGAAATTCAATGGCACGCCGCAGCATATCCCGACAAAGGGGAAGAACTTCCTCCACGTTTAAAAGAGAATTTTGGGCCCGGAAAGCTTCGGGGATTACCTCCTGGGGCGATCCCTGGCTGTCCCGGATGATGCGCGAGGCGGCCAACATGATTTCTACAAAAAAATAGTTGGCCATCATGGCTGACTGTGCGGCAGCGTCTCCCAGCCCCGCCACATACCTGCCCAGAATACGCTCCACATCCCCCTGTGTGGCGTATCTGAGTTGTTCGCTCAGGGGTGCAGCATCCATGTCCTCGGGCAAGGCAAGTTCCACTTCACTGGGAATATCCTCCACACCCATGATCCGGCGGGCGCGATTGTCACCCCGGTTACTACGCATCCTATCCATAATTTTTCGGGCATTGGACAGGGACTGGGGAATCTGTTGAAGCGTACTGACATCCGTGCCGATAGCAACCAACAGGCGTACCTGAGTACTACGTTCCACGTCATATTGGGCAGCCTGCGCTAAACCATAGGCCCGCTCTTCCAGATCGGAAGCGTTATCTCCCAGTACCAGCAGAGAAAAGCCAGCTCGCGTGCGGCAGAATTGCGCCGCTCCACCGCTGCCCTCCGCCAGACGCTCCAGCGTACTCTGAGCGCCCAACAGATCTTCTTCGCTCTCCGTTTCCGTCTCTGGACACAGCAGCATTACCAGATAGTGTTTAGCCAACAGGTTGATCTGCAGAGATCGCGCACTTTTGAGTACCCGGTCGCCGTTAGCACCACCGTATAGTTCGGTAAGCAGTTTTTCCTTCAGAAAGCGCTTGGAAGAAGCCATCTGCTCTCGATAGAGCATCAGGCTGGCCTGCTGCTGTTTATCCGCCTGGATGCGCACCGCCATGCGTTCCAGTACAGTTTTAAGCTCCTGCCCACTCACTGGCTTGAGCAAATATTCCTTCACACCCAGGGAAATAGCCTCTCGAGCATAAGCAAAATCATCATAACCACTGAGAATGACCGTATAAATCCACGGCATGCTGCGAGAAACATGACGACACAGTTCCAAGCCGTCCATAAAGGGCATGCGAATGTCCGTAATCAGAATATCCGGCTTCACATCCTGCAGCATGGACAGAGCGATTTCGCCATCCGGCGCTTCGCCCACCAGTTGAAAATCCGTCTCCTCCCACGGAAAATTGGAACGAATTCCCTCTCGCACGACGATTTCATCATCCACCAGAAATACCTTGTACATGCGCTCCACCCTATTCCTGTTGATTGATCGGCAGTATCGGTACCCGCAGGGAGACGATGGTTCCCTCCTGCTCCCGACTCTCAATTTCTACGCCCCGCGCCTGGTTGTAATACAGCTGAATGCGTTTGTTGACGTTGTACAACCCGTAACCAGCACCCTCGCCCCTGCCGGCATCGAGACCCTGGCGCACCTGATTCAGGCGCTCCGGCGTCATGCCCGCTCCGTTGTCCTGCACGGATAAAACCAGCCAGTTTCCCTCCCTGCACCCTGTAACCCGGATCATGCCCCGACCTCGGCGATGCTTGATGCCATGGTAAATGGCATTTTCCACCAGCGGCTGGAGCAGCAGTTTGAGCATACGCTGCTCGTAAAGCTCTTGAGGAATGTCCAGCTCATAATCCAGAATATCCCGGTAACGCACCTTCTGAATGGTCAGGTAACCGGTCAAATGGCGCACCTCATCCCCCAAAGAAATCCAATCTCTACCCTGGCTGAGGGAAATTCGAAAGAAATCCGACAGCGCCCGAGTAATATGGATGACCTCTCCGCTCTGCCCTGCTTCCGCCAGCCAGACAATGGCATCCAGCGTATTGTACAGGAAATGAGGATTGATCTGCGCCTGCAAGGCTCTCAGTTCGCTCTTTTTCAAATTCTCCTGTTCCCGCCGATTCTCGTCGATTAAATCCTGAAGCCGCCCTGCCATGGTATTGAGACTCTGGGTCAACACTCGCAATTCCATCACAGAAGTTTCTGGCACACGGGCCTTGAGATTGCCTCCTGCCAACGCTCCCGCAAAGCTCTCCAATCGTTCGATGGGCGTGCGGATAGCCCGAATCAGCGAACGTTGGGCCAATGCCGCAAACAGAAGCGTAAAGAGCAACAATAGCACCAATATCAGCGTCACCACGCCCAGCGTCCCCTGAAGCTGGTCGCTGGCCCGAGCCGCGGCGTTAATCTCGCCGTCCGCATACTCCTCCAGCATATCCGCTACCAGAGAAGAGACATTGCGCACCTCCTCCAGCAATGCCTCACTTTCGGCGATGGGCTGGTCCGTGCGCAGTAGAACGCCGATACGATCAATGTACCCCTCCAACGTTCCCATGGTGCGCCGGGCAACGGTGAGTCCGGTCAGATTATCTGGATCGGCGGATTGGGACAGTTCATCAATTTCATCGTTCACCCAATGGATCATATCATACTGGCTGCCCCCATCAAAGCTCTTATGGCCAGCCACTACATAGCGCATTTCATCGCCAATCTGCGTCTGTACCAACGGCTTGAGGGAAGATACACGATCTACCTGGGCAATGGAGCCATGGTACACCTGGGCATAGTGCAGCATCATTCCCACACTGACCAGCGCAGGAATAATCAGCAAGCCCATCAATATCATAAAGGCGCCGCGCAGGCGTTGCGCGATACTTTCGCCAGCGCTCAGATGGGAAAATATCCCGTTTTTCAACACACGCTTCATCAATACCCCCTGGGCTCAATGGAATCCAGATCTTGATCAAATTCTGTAAATACACGCTCCTCGGAATAGGTATACCGGGGGATTTCCTCTCCCGCCGCAAGGCGCTTAGCCAGTTCCATCACCGTATCACCAATGCGAGGTTCGCATTCCACCACACAGTTGATCTTTCCCTCCCTGAGCAGATCAATGGCCGCCTGTTCCGCATCCACGGTAATAATGATGATGTCTTTGCCAGGTTCAATGCCCGCCTCTTCCATAGCGGTAATGGCGCCCAGCGTCATAGCATCATTGTGAGAAAAGAGCACATCTATCTTTTCGTGCTTCTCTAACAGCGCTTTCATGCACTCCCGCCCCTTGGGCCGCAAAAAGTCTCCGGACATGGAATCAATGAGATGCAAATTCTCCGCTCCAGCAATGGCCTCTCTAAAACCCTCAGCCCGGTGCAGCATGGGCGTAGAATCCAGCGTGCCCGAAAGCTCCACGATATTAAGGTCCTCAAGCCCGTCTCTTTGTGCTTTTTCAATCAGGAATTCTCCTGCGCGACGGCCTTCTTCCCGGAAATCAGAGCCAACAAATCCTGCGCAAAGGCTTTCATCCTCCGTTTGAATCATGCGATCTGTTGTCAACACTGGAATACCCGCATCCCTCGCCTCCTGAAGCACGTTATCCCAGCCTGTCTCCACAATGGGTGAAAAGGCAATTACATCTACCTGATAGGCAATAAAAGAACGGATGGCCTTGATCTGACGTTCCTGCTTCTGTTCAGCGTTATCGTACATAAGCGATACGCCCGCAGTTTCCGCAGCATCCTTGATGGATTGAGTGTTTGCCAGCCGCCAGGCACTCTCCCAACCCAGTTGAGCAAAGCCCAGCAGCACCGACGGCTGTTCCTGGGCCTGCTGTACCTCTCTGGCACCACAACCCGCCATCAACAGGCAAAGCAACAGCACCCATACCAGCTTTTTTCGACCCACTTCTACGCCCTCCGTTTCATAAACGCAATATTATGCCCTCAATATTATAACACACATGCTTCTTATTTGCCAATAAAAAGGGAACCGTAGACAAATTCTCCGGTTCCCCCATTCTTTTTATTAAGTTTGTCAGATTTCGTTCTTTGTCCGGCGACGCTGAATTGCCCGCATTACCATCAGCATGCCCAGCATCAGCACAATGCCCACTGGCAGCGCAAGGATGCCCGGAAGGTCTATGGTAACCAGCAGACCCGCCACAATGTAGCCCACGCAGGCTATGCCAGCACAAACCATGGCATAGGGTAACTGGGTCGATACGTGGTTGACATGGTCACACTGGGCACCCGCAGAGGCCATAATGGTCGTATCGGAAATGGGTGAACAGTGATCGCCGCATACCGCTCCCGCCATGCATGCAGAAATGCAAATGATGGCCAGAGGATTATCCATGGAAAATACATTCTGGACGATGGGAATCAAAATGCCGAAAGTTCCCCAGGAAGTACCGGTGGCAAAAGCCAGGGCACAGCCCACCAGAAATACAATAGCGGGCAGGAACATCTGCATGCCCTGGGCAGAATCGCGCACGAAGTCGCGCACAAAATACTTGGCACCCAGGGAATCGGTCATGCCTTTGAGACTCCACGCAAACGTAAGGATCAAAATGGCAGGCACCATGGCCTTGAATCCCTCAGGGATGGATGCCATCATTTCCTTAAAAGACATGCTGCGGCGCAAAGAGTAATAAATGAACGCCAGCACCAATGCGAAGGCTGAACCCAGCATCAGACCTACAGAAGCATCGGAATTGGAAAAAGCCTCCACAAAGCCAACACCAGAGAAGAACCCTCCGGAATAAATCATACCAATGATGCAGAAAACCACCAAGGCCACAATGGGGACCACCAAATCCAATACCCGGCCCTTGAGTCCGGCCTTGCTTTCCTCTGCGTCGCCATAGGGATTGGAGCCGGAGAACAGATCGCCCTTTTCCAGCGCGTTGCGTTCAAATCGCGCCATGGGGCCGAAATCCACCCGCATTAGTACCAGTCCCACCATCATCACGATAGTCAGTAAGGCATAAAAATTGTACGGAATTGCTCGAATGAACAGATTCAGGCCTTGGCCCTCTTCCGCAAAACCTGCCACAGCAGCAGCCCAAGAGGAAATGGGTGCAATAATGCAAACGGGTGCCGCAGTAGCATCGATAATGTAAGCCAGCTTGGCTCGAGATACCCGCTGCTTATCTGTGATGGGCCGCATGACACTTCCTACCGTCAGACAGTTGAAATAGTCGTCAATGAACACCAGACAACCCAGGATGATAGCCGTCAGCTGTGCTCCTGTGCGGGATTTGATGTGTTCCTTGGCCCAACGGCCGAAGGCAGCAGAACCGCCTGCCTTGTTCATCAGGCAAACCATCGTTCCCAGTATGACCAAGAATACCAGTATGCCTACATTATAGGAATCAGAAAGCACGCTCACAACACCATCGTTAAACACGTGCAGCACCGCGCCTTCAAACTGGAAGTTAGAATACAGCAGGCCACCAACTACTATTCCAATGAAGAGCGAAGAATAAACCTCCTTGGTAATCAGAGCCAGACCAATGGCAATCACCGGAGGTAGAAGTGCCCAAACGGTGTTATAAAAACGGCTAGGAGACTGGACGTAACCGGCGCCACCACAGGTGGGACACTGGTTAGTACCGCCACAAACTTCGCAGTCAGGTAAGCGGCCATAGCAGCTCAAACATGCACCACTGGCATCACAGTCGGCACATTCGACCATTTTTGTACCATCAAGTTCCGTAGGATCACCTTCGGCCAACGCAGTTGCGCACAGCGCCAGCACCAAGAGGAGCATTGCGGCCAGCATGGCCAGCCGCCGGGTCATTCGGGTTTGCATTGGTATCTCTCCCTTACATGAAAATAAAGCCATGATATCCATCATGGCTTTATGCGTAGCAAGACAAATGCGCACCCACCATGATAGCTCTCCCTGGGGAATTCCCCACGACAGTACGACGGATTTTCTCCGGCGTCCCGATCCGATTTTGCCAGGCAACAAAAACCGAACCTCGGCGGCAGTTCCTTTCTTCCTTTTCGTACCTGCGTAAAAACAAAGGATTACTCTTAACAGCCGCGCCTCTATCACGCTTATGCGCCCATTATACATCGAATTTTCCCAAAGTCAATCTATTTAACAGGAATTAACCCACAAAATTACAACATTATTTCTGCAAAAAGTTCCGCCACATTTCCTCGAAGTAGCAAAGTAGCCCGCTCATCCGCAGCGCATGGCTCTCGATTGATGACTACCAATTCTCGCCCCCGGAAATAATCTAGAAACGACGCCGCCGGTTCCACTTCCAGGCTTGTACCCGCTACAATGAGTACGTCGCAGTTGGAAATTTCCCGACACGCACCCATACAGGTATATTTATCTGGCGCTTCGCCATAGAGTACGATATTTGGCCGCACCACACCGCCACACTTTTCACAGCGAGGGATATCCGAACTTTTCATCATCCAATCCAGATCATAGGTGCGTCCACAATCCTGACAGTAATTTTCGTAAATGCTTCCGTGCAATTCGTACACTAGGCGATTACCTGCCAGGCGGTGTAACCCGTCGATGTTCTGAGTCACGATTCCCCGCAATTTTCCCTTGCGCTCCAATGCAAAGAGCTTTTCATGAGCCGCGTTAGGTCGCGCCTCTGGATGAAGTAAATACTTTCGGTAGAATTCAAAAAACTGCGCGGGATGCAGATAAAAAAAGGACTGACTGAGCATCATCTCCGCCGTCAATTCTCCGTACTTCTCCCGAAATAGTCCATCAGAACCCCTGAAGTCCGGAATTCCGCTTTCGGTAGATACGCCAGCTCCTCCAAAGAAAACGATGCGTTGTCCCCGGTCGATAATTTGCTGAAGATTTTTCATTCCGATCCCCCTACGCCTTCTTCTACATCTGATTATGGCACAGTTTGTTGCCG
This sequence comes from Clostridiales bacterium, assembly GCA_019419995.1. Lineage (GTDB taxonomy): Bacteria > Bacillota > Clostridia > Christensenellales > Aristaeellaceae > SFTH01. Next base: position 19,955 of record JAHZHZ010000016.1, on the reverse strand, counting down.
TTCGCAAGTCGACTAAAAGTGCTTTTTCTCTTGACGCACCGCCTCACATCCGTTATCATTAACATATTCAATACAATTTCGGGAGGCCTGAGATGAATCTGCGTTCCAACGCTCATTGCCATAGTATCTACTGCGATGGACAGAACACACCCGAGGAAATGCTTCAGTCCGCTCTAAAAAAGAATTTCCTCTCTCTAGGCTTTTCCATTCATGGATGGACGCCCTATGAACTCACCCCCGTGACACTTGAAAAGGAGGCGGCCTATCGTGCTGAATTGGAACGCCTGCGCCATCTGTATGGAAACCAAATTGAAATTTTCATCGGCGCGGAGCGGGATTCTCTCTACCAGCGCGATTTTTCCGATTACGAATACCTCATCGATTCTACTCACTGGTTTATCCACGAAGGTGTGTATCTCTGTGTAGACGAATCCGAAGAGCGAATGGTGAATAATGTACGCGCTTACTTTGGAGGAGATTATTACGCCTATTGCCGAGGATACTATGCTCAACTGGCTGCCAGCTGTACCAATTCCGATGCAGACTTTATCGGCCACATAGATCTGGTGACCAAATTTAACGAGGGTGGAAAATACTTTGACGAATCGGATCCACGCTACCTGAATCCTGCACTGGAAGCGCTGGACTGCGCTCTGGATAGACGCCTTCCCATCGAAATCAATACAGGCGCCATGGCCCGGGGATATCGCAGCGTGCCCTATCCTACCCCTGTGCTGCTCCGGCGAATTCGGGAGCGGGGCGGAGAAATCCTCATCAACAGCGACGCTCACAGTGCGGCGCAATTGGATTATGGTTTTGACCTGGCAGTTCAATTGGCACGTTCCTGCGGCTTCCGTCAGGTATTGCGGCTGCGTCGCAGTGGATTTGAATCACTCTCACTTACACAATGAGCGTGTCTATGCTGAAACTAAAATTTACGAAATGGCAAATTGCGGCATTGGGATGCCGCTGAAAGGATGTGTTTTTATGGCAGAAAAAAATTACCGGGCTGAATTGGTGGGCGTTTTTGGAGATCCAGTGGACGGCAATCCCACCGGTGTTGTAGAAGAAGCGGGCTTTGCGGCATGCAATTTAAATTGGCGCTATCTGACCTGTAAAGTTTCGGTGGAGGATCTCCCCAATGCCATTGCTGGAATGAAGGCGCTGGGCATGAGGGGGGTAAATCTAACCATGCCGCATAAAATTGCCGTCATTCCTCATTTGGACGAACTAAGCGAAGCGGCACGCATCATCGGTGCAGTCAACACAGTGGTCAGCCGCGACGGCCGTCTGATCGGTGAGAACACCGATGGCAAGGGGTTCGTACGTTCACTTATAGATGAAGGAATTGAGTTGAAGGGAAAGACTGTCACCCTGCTGGGGGCAGGCGGCGCGGCCCGGGCCATCGGTGTGGAGTGCGCCCTGGCTGGAGCTGCAAAAATCAACGTCATCAACCGCCACGTAGATCGGGCCAGGGAATTGGCAGAGACCATCAAAAAAAATACGAACGCCGAAACTGCTTGCTTCCCCTGGTCGGGCACCGTGTCGTTGCCGGAAGACACGCAAATTCTCATCAACGCCACCTGCGTAGGTTTGTTCCCCGAAGTGGATCAATGCCCAGATATCCTATACGATCAAATTCGTCCCGGGATGCCCGTGTGCGACGTGGTATTCAATCCTGCCATGCCACTGTTTTTAAAGAAAGCGGCAGAACGCGGCGCCAAGGTAATCACCGGTCTGGGAATGCTGGTCAATCAGGGCGCATTAAATTTTGAGCTCTGGACAGGAGTAACTGCTCCTAGAGAAGTGATGATGGAAACATTGAGACGGGAGTTTGAAACCTAAAATCCTATTTAATGAAAATCTGCTAATTTTTAATACCCCTTCTGGAAAGATTCCATGGGTTATTAAGTAATCCAAGCGCCCGACGATTGCGGGCGCTTTTCCTTTTTACATCGCTATGCTATAATAACAAAGTAGATTTATTCCATGGAGGCAGTACACGATGAAACTTCTCATTGCTTCGGATATCCACGGTTCAGCTCGCTGGTGTCAAAAGCTAATTCAATCCTGGAGGGAGGAAGGTTCCCCTCGCATGCTCCTTCTGGGTGATTTGCTCTATCATGGCCCCCGCAACGACCTGCCTGAGGAGTATGCTCCCAAACAGGTCATTGAAATGCTCAACAGCATCCGTGAAAACCTGCTGTGTGTGCGTGGCAACTGTGAAGCAGAAGTGGACCAAATGGTACTATCCTTCCCCGTGATGGCAGATTACTGTGCGCTGGAATTGGGTGGCCGCATTCTCTATGCCACCCATGGTCACATCTACGGTCAGGACAATCCCCCGCCGCTAATAGCTGGCGATGTATTGCTCTGTGGGCATACCCATATCCCTGCCTTTGTGCGCTATGCAAACTTTACCTACATTAATCCAGGCTCCACCTCTATTCCCAAAGGCGGCAGCGTTCACAGCTACCTCCTGTTCCAGGACGGGCATCTGATGTGGAAAGATCTTGCAAATGGATCCGTCTGGAAAGAAGAAACCCTGAGCTAACCGAAATGCTACGGGAATTTTTTGCCTTTGCGGCACAAGTGCTGGCAGATATTTTCTATACACTTACGGAGGAATTTGGGCTCAGACGTAGCCGCTCGCTGGGCCTCACCGGAGTGTCTTGTTTAGGTAGCACGTTGCTGGCTACGGGTAAACTGCTGATGGGTATTGTATCTCTTTCCTTTTTTACCTGTGTAAATGCATTCTACTCCTATGGCATGGTAGCTGCAAAAATTGTGGCGCTGACAGGTGTGGTTAGAGAGCGAAACAGTAGAGGTCAATACCGTTACTGCCGGCTGGCAGCACTAATGCTCATATCCGCCAGCCTATGTTATCTGGTTTATACGCTTTATCTGTACTGGCATCCCTCCCACTATCGCTACCACAAACTCACTGCCCTGGCAATCGCTGCTTTTGCCTTTACCGAACTGGGCGTGAGCCTTTGGGGAGTACTGCGGGAACGGCGCAGGGGTCTGCCGCTATTTCATACCATCAAGACCCTGAATCTCGCTTCCGCACTGATGGCGCTGGTACTTACCCAGCGGGCCATCCTTTCCATTTACCATTCTCCAGAGCACACCGCTGCCGCCAATGCCCTGGTGGGTGCCACGATGTCTCTGTTCGCCACTCTGTTGGGCGCGGGACTTATCCGCCGCATTCGCCGCTTGGAAGCCGGTGAATGTTACGCCTTTCCCTTTCGACGGCTGCGCAAGCTAATGTCACGCAGCGGCCTGCGTCTTTCCCTGCGTCCTGCTTATTACATCGAATGTGGTTCACAACACTATCTTGGGGTTTATATCGACGGGACTGAAGAAAATTTCGAAACTCTCTGCCAACTGGCTCAATCTTCTCTTGATCTGTACCTGTTGGATGCTCGCAAGCATTCCTCAGGACAGCTAATCTGCGACATGGCCCGCGATTTTTGCGCCGCTTCCCATTAACCAGGAACGGCGCAAAGTCTTTATTTCGGTGGTTTTGTTAATCCTTCTTATATTCATTCATATAAAGCTTGACTTTTCCATCTGATTGCATATAATTACAATCATTATTGAATATATATTCAGAAGGTGTGGGCATGTACAGAATCTTTATCGATGGGCGCAGCGGAACCACTGGGCTGCGCATCGCCCAGCGGCTGGAAAGCCGAGGAGATTTGGAAATTTTATCTCTACCGGAAGAACGGCATCGAGACCCCGAGGCCCGCAGAGAGCTGCTCAACAACTGTGACGTAGCCATCCTCTGTCTTCCGGACGCGGCATCCCGGGAAGCAGTATCCATGATAAAAAATCCCCGAGTACGCATTCTGGACACCTCCACCGCTCACCGAACAGATCCGGGATGGGTGTACGGTTTTCCGGAACTGGGACAGGAACAACGCTCACGGATACTGGAATCGAAGCGCATTGCAGTGCCCGGTTGTCACGCCAGCGGGTTCATCGCTCTGATACAACCTCTGGTACGTTTGGGAATACTGGGAAGGGATGCCCTGCTCAGTTGTCACTCCTTAACCGGTTACAGCGGTGGCGGCAAACAGATGATCGCCCAATACCGGCAGGAAACTGAAAACGAATCCCTGGCTGCTCCGCGACAGTACGCTCTGGGGCAGGCACACAAACACCTAGCTGAGATGCAAAAGGTGACTGGCCTGGATCACGCGCCCCTGTTTTGTCCCATCGTTTCAAATTTCTATTCCGGCATGATGGTCACAGTGCCCATCTTTGCCAGCCAGCTAACTCGAAAAACTGGAATTGAAGAACTTCGGACACTGTATGAGGCATTTTATCAAGGGCCCGTGGTGTGCTGCGGAGATCACTCCAAAGATGGTTTTCTAGCGGCAAACACCGCATCTGGAACGGACCGCATGTACATACAGGTCTACGGCAATGAGGAACGATTGTTGCTTACAGCCTGCTATGACAATCTGGGCAAGGGAGCATCAGGAGCAGCGATCCAGCTGTTGAACCTACTTCTGGGGGCAAAGGAAACAGAAGGATTGGAGGGAATTTTATGAAATCCATTGCCGGGGGTGTATGCGCCCCCAAGGGCTTTCAGGCTTCAGGCGTCCACTGCGGCATTCGCAAAAATAAAAACAAGCGGGATTTGGCACTGATCTACAGCTGCGAGCGCTGTTCCGCCGCCGCCATTTACACCACAAATTTGGTGAAGGGTGCGCCCATCACCGTCACACAGGCGAATCTGGCCGACGGCCATGCTCAAGCCATCGTATGCAATAGCGGAAATGCCAACACCTGCAATGCCAACGGCGTGGAAATCGCTCAGGGCATGTGCCGTTTGACGGCAGAAGCCCTGAAAATTGACCCCTGCGATGTGATCGTCGCTTCCACGGGCGTCATAGGCCAGCAAATGTCCCTAGACCCCTTCGTCAACGGCATTCCCGCCGCTGCCGCTCAACTGGGTGGAGACCACAGTGCAGCAGCTGAAGCTATTATGACCACGGATCTAAAAATGAAGGAAGCCGCGGTAGCGGTGGAAATTGGCGGCCGGGAATGCCGCATCGGAGGCATGGCCAAGGGATCCGGCATGATTCATCCCAACATGGCCACCATGCTCTGTTTTCTCACTACGGACGTGGCCATCGCAGCGCCAATGCTTCAGCAGGCCCTCAGGGAGGCGGCAGATGTCACCTTCAATATGGTCAGTGTGGACGGAGATACCTCCACTAACGATACCTGCGCAATGTTGGCCAACGGGCTGGCAGGCAATGCCTCCATCGAAGCACCAGGTCCGGATTATGAAATCTTTCTCGCAGCTTTGATCGATGTGATGCGCCACCTGAGCCGCATGATTGCTGCCGATGGCGAAGGCGCCACCCACCTGCTGGAATGTGAAGTGCGGGGCGCTCAGAACTTGACCACTGCCCGTGTAGCAGCCAAAGCAGTCATTTGTTCCTCTCTGGTGAAGGCTGCCATGTTTGGAGCAGATGCCAACTGGGGGCGCGTGTTGTGTGCCCTGGGCTACTGTGGGCAGCCACTGGATGTAAAACGCATTGATGTGGATTTCGCTTCGCATGCAGGCAGCGTAGCCGTTTGTCGCAATGGCTCCGGCGTGGAATTTTCTGAGGACAAGGCCAAAGCTGTGCTCAGCGAGCATGAGATCCGCATATTGGTAAATTTGAATTCCGGCAACGATGCTGCCACGGCCTGGGGATGTGACCTGAGTTATGATTACGTCAAAATCAACGGCGATTACCGCACCTGAGGAGGTTGCCATGGAAAACGCAATGCGGGCGGAAGTGCTGGCTCAGGCACTTCCCTATATCCAAAATTACGCGGGCAAAACGGTGGTGGTCAAATTTGGCGGCAGCGCCATGGTCTCCCAGGATTTATGTACCACGGTGATGCACGACATCACGCTTCTGTCACAGATAGGTGTGCGCACGGTGCTGGTCCACGGAGGCGGCCCGGAAATCAGCGATCTTTTGCGCCGCCTGAACCGGCCCAGCCGCTTTGTCAACGGTCTGCGAGTCACCGATGCGGAGACCATGGAGGCCGCTCAGATGGTACTATGTGGAAAAATCAACAAAAATCTGGTGGCACAGCTGCACCTGTCCGGCGGTCGGGCCATCGGTCTGTGTGGCATTGATGGGTACATGATGCAAGTACGGTGCATGGATCCAGAACTGGGTTTCGTGGGGGAAGTAACAAGCATTGACCCCCGCCCCATCACGGACATGTTGGCCCTGGGTTATATTCCCGTAGTCTCCAGTGTGGGCTGCGATGAGAAGGGCAACGCCTACAACGTCAACGCTGACACCGCGGCGGCAGCCATTGCTGCCGCCCTGGATGCCGAATGTCTGGTGGCTATGACAGACACCGAGGGCATTCTTATGGATCGCAACGATCCCTCTACGCTAATCTCCCATATCCACCCGGAGGAAGTGGACGGTCTGATCCAGGCGGGCGTAATATCCGGCGGCATGATTCCCAAAATCGAATGTTGCCGCCAGGCTCTTGAGCAAGGTGTGAAGAAAGTTTTCATCATCGACGGACGAGTCAGGCACTCCATCCTCATCGAACTGCTGACGAATGAAGGTATGGGAACCATGTTTCAGTGAGGTGAAAGTATGAACAATATCTTTGAATTGGACAAAAACTATGTGGCCGGAACCTACAACCGCTTCCCCGTGCAACTAGTGCGCGGCAAAGGTGCTCTAGCTTGGGACGACCAGGGCCGAGAATACGTGGATCTGGGCAGTGGCATTGCCGTAAACAGCTTTGGTTACGGAGATGAAACATGGATTCAGGCAGTCACCGAACAGCTCCACGCTCTGCCCCATGCTTCCAATCTCTATTACACCGCCCCCTGCGCCCGGTTAGCCCAGGCCCTGTGCGAAAGGACAGGCATGAAAAAGGTGTTTTTCGGTAACTCCGGCGCAGAGGCCAACGAATGCGCCATCAAGACTGCTCGGAAATGGGCGTTAGAACGCTACGGCGAAGGCCGTTCCACCCTGATAACCCTGAAAAACAGCTTCCATGGGCGTACCATCGCCACGCTGGCGGCCACGGGGCAAGATGTATTTCACCAGTACTTTGATCCCTTCCCCGGCGGTTTCGTCTACGCCCAGCCCAATGATTTGCAGGACGTCAGACGTCTGGCGGAAGAAAATGGATGCTGTGCCGTGATGCTGGAGATTGTTCAGGGCGAGGGTGGCGTAGTGGCCCTGGATGCGGATTTCCTTAGCGGCGTCGAAGCCCTTTGTCGAGAAAAGGGTATGTTGCTAATCGTGGACGAAGTGCAAACGGGTAACGGCCGCAGTGGCGCGCTGTACGCCTACATGCGCTACGGTCTGAAGCCGGATATCGTCTCCACCGCCAAGGGTCTGGGCGGCGGATTGCCTATCGGCGCATGTCTCCTGGGTGAACAGGTGGAAACCACCCTGGGCTTCGGAGCACACGGCTCCACCTTCGGCGGTAACCCGGTGGTTTGCGCCGGCGCCCTAAGCATCCTGGAGCGCATCGATGATCAGCTGCTTCAGCAGGTTCGGGAAAAATCGGATTACATTGTGGGCGCCCTGAGTGGCGCTCCGGGCGTCAAGAGCGTTACAGGCTTAGGTTTAATGTTGGGCGTTGATCCAGTACGGCCCGCCCGAGAAGTCGTGCTGCGCTGCATGGAGCGTGGCGCACTGGTGCTTACAGCCAAGACCAAGGTACGCCTGCTCCCACCACTGAATATCGATATGGAACTGATCGTGCGGGCAGTGGAAGCGCTCAAAGCAGCGCTGTCTCCAGATTGAGAATCGATTTTCCCCCATGCGATGCACGGGGGAATTTTTTACGCTTGTCTATCTGGAAATTATGCGAATCTTGATGCATATCTTGTATCGAAATATTTTCGGATGTTCCATTTTATACCGAAAATACAGCTTGTAAAATTTTCGGATTCAAATAGGGCAGAATTGATAAATTTCTAAAAATACAAGAATTTTCATTGACAGTTCCAGAAAAATGGCTTAAACTGATGCACATAATCAGCCTTGCGAGGCTCGATGAGGGCGCAAAAAAGGACGGCAAATCATGGATTCGCCATCCTCCAATCCAACGAAAATAAGATTTTAGAGCTCCCTCAGGGCATCCACCAGTGCAGTCTTAGCCGCAGCCTTTTCATCCTTGCGCTTGATCACCCTGGCAGGAATGCCCGCTACCACGTCGCCGCTCTGCACGTCGGAGATGACCACTGCCCCCGCGGCGACCACCGCATCCCGACCGATGCGCACACCCTCGATGACCACTGCATTGGCCCCGATGAGAACATTGTCCTCCACCACCACGGGAGTAGCACTGGCTGGTTCGATGACACCGGCCAATACCGCGCCCGCGCCAATGTGGCAATGTTTTCCCACGATGGCCCGACCGCCCAGCACTGCACCCATGTCGATCATGCTGCCCTCGCCAATGACGGCGCCAATATTGATAATGGCACCCATCATGATTACAGCATTGTCGCCAATTTCCACCTGATCGCGGATAATGGCTCCGGGCTCAATGCGTGCATTAATATTCTTCTTATCTAACAGGGGAATGGCCGAATTACGGCAGTCGTTCTCCACCACCAGATCCTCGATATCCCCGGCATGGCGTTCCAGCACGGGAGCAATGTCCTTCCAGTCGCCGAATACGATGCTGGTACCGTTACCCATGGGAAACACCTTGGCATTTTCAAAGGCAATTTCCCTCCTTTGGCGCAAAAACACGCGGACAGGGGTCTTTTTCTCGGAAGTTCGGATGCGTTCAATGATTTCCTGGGCGTTCATGGACTTTGCCTCCCTGAGCGATTATTGATGGGAATATGATACCATGGGAAAGGGCGGCACGCAAGTCGCCCACGAGAATTTTTCCCGGAGAAACCGGGATTTTAGGGAGGAAGCAGATGAATCAGATCGTGGCCGACCGGCGGGCGTTGCACCGGATCCCGGAACTAGATCGGGATCTAGACAAAACCATGGCTTATCTGGCATCAGCGTTGAGCGAACTAGATTGCCGGGTGTTTGCGCCCATTCCTGGGGCGCTATGCGCATACTTCGACCGGGGCTCGGATTCCACGCTTGCCTTTCGCAGCGATGCAGACGCCCTACCAGTGCGAGAGGAATCAGGGCTGCATTTTGCCTCACAGCATGAAGGCAAAATGCATGCTTGCGGGCACGACGGACACATGGCCATGCTGCTGGAACTGGCCCGGAGGCTTCATGGGCGGGCGGCGACGCACAACTTTTTACTGATATTTCAGCCGGCAGAGGAAACCACTGGTGGGGCCCGGGATATCTGTGAAAGCGGCGTATTTGAGGCATACCGTGTGGAAGCAATCTTTGGTATGCATCTCTGGCCAGGTTTGGAAGAAGGCTGTGTAGCCAGCCGAGAAAATGAAATGATGAGCCGCTCCTGTGAAGTGACCGCAGAAATTTTCGGGCGTTCCAGTCATATCGCCCGGGCCGAAGAAGGGCGCGATGCGCTGCTGGCAGGGGTAGAATTTCTCAGGAGAGCAGGGGAAATTGAGAAAGACTGGCCTGATTCCATCTTTCGTCTGCTGCGCTTTGGGAAAATGTTCAGCGGTAGCGTACGCAATGCCATAAGCGACTACAGCCGTATTGAGGGCAGTCTGCGAGCCTTTCAGGACGAAGTGTTTGATTCAATGCTAAATTCCCTGAAAGCAACCTGCGTCGAACTGACCCAGAGCACTGGTTGTAAATTGACGCTGACGACCAGCGAGGGGTATCCTGCGGTGATGAACCCACCCCAGTTATGTCGGCGGGTGCGCGACTGCGGCATTTTCTACCGAGAGCTTTCACGGCCCATGATGATAACAGAGGACTTTTCCTGGTATCAGAGGCGCCTTCCAGGCATGTTTTTTCTGCTAGGCGTGGGCGATACCCCAGCCCTGCACGCAGCTGATTTTAATTTTCCTGAGAACGTTCTAGAATCAGGTGCAGATTTCTGGGAGCAACTGGCTCTAAACTTCCGCTAAGGAAGATTCTTATAAAATATGGCACAAATACGCCATGGAACACACAGGAAAAGAATAGGAGGAGAAAAAATGAGCAAGAGCATCTTTCGCGGCATTGCCACAGCCCTGATTACTCCCTTTAAGCAAAACGGTGAAGTGGACTTTGAAGCCTATGGACGGTTGATTGACTGGCAGATAGAGCAGGGCATCGACGCGCTGGTAAGCTGTGGTACCACTGGTGAAAATCCCACCTTGAGCGATTCAGAGCATCAGGCATTGTTGAAATACGCCGTGGAGAAAACCGCGGGACGGGTGCCACTGATCGCAGGTACCGGTAGCAACGACACTGCCCACGCCATCGCCATGACCCGCTACGCATGCGAAATTGGCGCCGATGCTGTGCTGGTAGTGACTCCCTATTATAACAAGGCTACCCAAAACGGCCTGCTGCAATCTTTCTTTGCCATTGCGGATGAGAGTACAAAGCCAGTCATCCTCTACAACGTACCTTCCCGCACGGGCTGCAACATCCAAAGCACCACCTACGCCCGTCTGGCGGAACATGAAAACATCCGCGCCATCAAGGAAGCCAACGGCAACATTTCTTCTATAGTAGAAACTATGTCACTGGTGGGCGATAAGCTGGACATGTACTCTGGAAACGATGATCAGATTGTGCCCATCATGTCCATGGGCGGCATCGGCTGCATATCTGTATTGTCCAATGTACTGCCCCGCCAGACCTGCGAAATCTGCCGCCGTTTCTTTGCAGGAGATATTTCGGGGGCGGCACAGTTGCAGATGAAGTATGTACCGCTGATTCAGGCACTTTTTTCTGAGGTCAACCCCATCCCGGTCAAGGCGGCCATGGCGGCAATGGGATTCTGTGAAGATGTACTGCGTCTGCCCATGACGCCCATGGAAGACCAAAAGCGCGCACACCTGCTGGCGCTGATGCGCGAGGAGGGACTAATTTCATGAAAATTCTCGTAAACGGCGCCTGTGGGCGCATGGGTCAGGCGCTGACCCAACTTATTCACCAGAGCAAGCATGAAATAGTTGCTCTCGTGGATGTATGCGGCGATGGCGCGCAGGTATTGACCACCCTGAGCGCGGCCCCCGAAACCGATGTCATCATTGACTTTTCCCACCACAGTGCTACGAAAGCATTGATGGATTTTGCCGTAACCCGAGGCTGTCCCGTGGTGATCTGCCCCACCGGCCACGATGAGGAAGAGCTGGAATTGATCCGCCAGGCCTCGGAAAAAATACCCGTTTTCCGCAGCGGAAACATGTCCGTGGGTGTAGCCCTCCTGTGTCGCATGGCCAATACAGCCGCCCGGTTCTTTCCGGAGGCAGACATTGAAATTGTGGAAACCCATCACAAGCACAAACAGGATGCTCCCAGCGGCACGGCAAAGATGCTCTTTTCTGCCATTGAGCAGGCGCGTCCCGGCGCCCGAATGGTCTGCGGCCGCAGCGGTATGCAACCTCGCACCCCTGATGAAGTAGGCGTACATTCCCTGCGCATGGGGGAAGTGGTGGGCATTCACGAAGTCCACATCTGCTCGGGTAGCCAGACGCTAACTCTACGTCATGAGGCTCACAACCGTGATCTGTTTGCCGAAGGGGCCATCTGTGCCGCAGAATTTCTTGTAGAACAGGGCCCTGGTCTGTACGATATGAATTCTCTCATCTGATGGAGGCAAAATCATGCTCAAAACCGTGAAATTCGGCGGCAGTTCTCTAGCGGACGCCGCGCAGTTTCGAAAGGCGCAGGCAATTCTTCAGGCGGATGACAGCCGTTGCTACGTGGTGGTTTCCGCGCCAGGCAAGCGCTTTGATGGGGATGAAAAGATTACCGACCTGTTATATCAGTGCAGTGCGGCAGCAGCCCACGGTCGGGATTTCTCGTCTATCTTTGAAAAAGTGCGCCATCGCTTTGAAGAAATCATCGAAAATCTGGGGCTGGGATTGGATCTCTCCCGGGATTTTTCCGAAATTGAGGGGCTGCTGCGCGCCCAACCGGATGCAGATTATGCCGCCAGTCGGGGGGAATATCTCAGTGCCCGCGTGATGGCCGCGCTGCTGGATGTGCCCATGATTGATGCAGCAGAGTGCATCTTCTTTGACGCAGTGGGCCTATTCGATGCCGAGCGCACCCAAAAAGTGCTTTCTGCCCGGCTGGCATCCTGTCCCCGAGCCGTGCTCCCGGGCTTTTATGGCCGCTTACCAGATGGCAGGGTTCACACTTTTTCCCGAGGTGGTTCGGACATCACAGGCGCCATCGTAGCTCGGGCCTGCGCCGCTGATCTCTATGAAAACTGGACGGACGTCTCCGGCCTGCTCAGCTGCGATCCCCGCATCGTGCAAAATCCTATGCCCATTCGCAGCATTTCTTATGCGGAACTGCGGGAACTATCCTATATGGGTGCCTCCGTATTGCATGAAGCCGCCATCTTTCCTGTCAAGATTTCCAACATCCCCATCAACATCCGCAATACCAACGCCCCTGAAGAACCGGGCACGATCATTGCCACCGATGCTGCCGGCGACGCCCTGCGCCCAGTGACGGGCATCGCCGGACGAAAGGATTTCTCCGCCATCTTGATCGAAAAGGAACAAATGAACGAAACGGCTGGCTTTGCCATGCGTGTGCTTCAGGTACTCTATAAATATGGTCTGTTACTGGAACACATGCCCACGGGCATCGATACGCTGTCCGTAGTGGTTCCCACTCAACTACTTGAGCCACATCGAGGAGCGTTGTTGCAGGAACTCCAGGAAGTAACTCAGGCAGATTCTCTATCCGTTCAGGATGGTCTGACCATGATTGCCGTGGTAGGCCGCGGCATGGTGCGTCGGCGAGGAATGGCCGGGCGGGTATTTGGTGCTCTGAGCCGGGCGGGAATCAATATCAACATGATTGATCAGGGTTCCAGCGAAATGAACATTATCATCGGTGTAGAATCTTCAGATTTTGAACCTGCCATGAACGCTCTCTATGAGGAATTTTTTGTCTGAAAAGATGTGCGGCGGTATAACCAGCCGCACATCTTTTTTGCGCAAATCTCAAGGACACATTTTAAGCCCCGCCACGAATATACTGTCGTAAGACAGTATGAAAAAGAAAGCGGGGTTCTGTTTTGCCTCAATATGATTTTTGCTGCCATGGATGTTGCAACTGCTGCCCTTATTGCCGCAGCCCAGGCATACCCCTGATGGGCCCGATAGGCCCCGTTGGACCATCAGGCAAGCAAGGCCCCACCGGCCCCACTGGACCAACGGGACCCGCAGGCCCCATCACGGGCGCCACTGGGCCTACAGGGGCAATCGGGCCCACAGGAGCAACTGGCCCCACAGGAGCAACTGGTCCTACAGGAGAAGCCGGTCCCCCTGGTGCCGCCGGACGCACGGGCATTACGGGAGAAGATGGCCCTACCGGGCCTACTGGACCTACGGGACCGTCCGGCCCATCTGGCAGACAGGGCCCCACCGGCCCCACTGGACCCGCGGGACTATCTGGTCTACCCGGCAAACAGGGGCCTACCGGACCTACGGGACCGTCCGGCCCATCTGGCAGACAGGGTCCCACCGGTCCCACGGGTCCTGCGGGACCATCTGGCCTACCCGGTGAACAGGGGCCTACCGGACCTACAGGGCCATCTGGCAGGCAGGGTCCCACCGGCCCTGCGGGACCATCTGGCCTACCCGGTGAACAAGGACCTACGGGGCCATCTGGCAGGCAGGGTCCCACCGGCCCCACAGGTCCTATGGGGCCATCCGGCCTCACTGGCGAACAGGGACCTACCGGACCTGCTGGGGAAGTACCGGACGATGTGTTTGCTTCATTTATCAATACCCAGTTTCCTCTCAATGTAGGTAGCTTGATTTCTTTATTTCCGGCAGTTACAGACCCTACTGGCAACATCGTCCTCTCTGATGCAGAACATATCACACTACAACCTGGCTACTATCTGATCTCATATAAGGTTTCCTGTATTTTTCGTACTCCAAATTACATGCAGATAACCCCTATCTATAACAATACCACCCATCTGGAAACAGGCATTTACTTCGCCACCAGCGCCAACGGCGCCAGCGCCTGCGGCTCCGCATTTATTATTCTGGATGCGCCGGCTCAAACGGATTTTTCTCTGAGTTTCAATGGTTCAAGCAATGCCGTAGAAGGAGAAATAAACATAACCATTCTGAAACTGCGCCGAAGTCCCTGAATAAAATTCGTATACACGCCGAACAGACAATAGCCGGAGCGGACCAACATCCGTTCCGGCTACAATTTATTTCCCTACACATCCTCCCCCGACTCCATTTACTTCAGCATGGACAGTATCCGCTGATAGTTGGCGCTATCCAGCAGGCAGGAAACCTTTGTACCCTCGGGCAGATATTCTTCCTTGGTCACCTGTCCCTTGGCATGAATCAGAGAGAGTACATTGCCCTTATCGTAGGGAACCACCAGTTCCACAGCGTGGCGTAGCGCGGCGATGCGGCGGGAAATTTCTGTTTTGAGCTTCTCCAGCCCCAATCCCTCCCGGGCGGAGATCAGCACTGCATCCGCAGGCTCCACGGAATCCAGATCAATTCTGGCCCGGTCCGCTTTATTAAGAGCCTCCAACACAGGCCGATCACCCGCGCCCAGCTCACCCAGCACCCGGAACACCGTTTCCCGCTGTTGGCGGTATTGGGGATTGGACACGTCGGACACCACCACCAGCAAATCCGCATACAGAGCTTCTTCCAACGTAGAATGAAAGGCCTCCACCAACTGATGGGGCAATTTGCGAATGAAACCCACCGTGTCCACCATCAAGCAGGAGCGATTCTCCGGCAATTCCACGTTGCGCATGACGGGATCCAGAGTCGCAAAGAGCTTATCCTCCACCAACACGTCAGCTCCTGAGAGGGCATTGAGCAAGGTAGACTTTCCCGCATTGGTGTAACCCACCAGAGCCACAGTGATTTGTTCCTGTTTATCCCGCCGGGCCCGACGCATATCCCGCTGACGCTTGAGTTCAGCAAGTTGACCCTGCAGATCGTCGATCCTGCGGCGAATGCGGCGACGGTCCACCTCCAACTGGGTCTCGCCGGGGCCTCGGGTACCAATGCCACCGCCCAAGCGAGACAGCACCGTGCCCAGACCTGTGAGTCGGGGAAGGCGATACTTCATCTGGGCCAGTTCCACCTGCAACTTACCTTCAGCGGTCTGAGCCCGTTGAGCGAAGATATCCAGAATCAGCGCCGTGCGGTCAATTACCCGCACTCCCAACGCATTTTCCAGGTTGCGCTGCTGGGCGCCCGTGAGTTCGTCATCCACGATGGCCAGATCGATCTCCATAGCTTGGCAAACCAGTGACAGCTCCTCGGCCTTGCCGCTGCCGATGAAGGTGGCAGGATCCGGTTTAATGCGGTTTTGCATCACCCGGGTAATGACCATCGCTCCGGCAGTCTCTGCCAAGCTGGCCAGCTCTTCCAACGATTCCTCGCTATCGATGGAGATCAGCATCGCCTTTTCGCTCTCCTCCACCAGCCCACCCCGGGCAATGGCTTCCCTGACTCGTGCCTCAGCCTGCTCAATTTCATTCATCCAGTTCATCTGGGGAATTCTGCCAGGCTTCACCGGGCCCCGGAGCACAATAGAAAGCTTTTCATACTCCATCTCTCCCAGGAAAGCCGCAGAAATCCCGGTACAGCGCCCTTCCTGCACCCCCACTGCACACATGGCATCAAAGCGCAAGAGGCGCAACGCCTGTAAATCTACGCTGCTGAGCCGGGCATCCCCACCCGGATGGGTGTGGATACAGCGGAAACCAGACAGGCGATCCGGATTGCGGCGAAGATGCAATTCCGGCAGAGCAATGGATCCTATGCTTCCAATGGCAATCTCCAGCACGCTGCCGTCCCTGCCCAGATATACCAGCATCTCCCGGTTAATCTGATCCGTATAGCGCACTAACAGGTTCAGCAACCGATCCGGCAAAAATTGATCTCGCTCAAATTCTGCATCATACAGGCGCTCAATCTCAGCAAGGGTGTTCTCGCGTATACCCTCCAGATTTCCATGTATCATTCCAGCAAACCTCCATGGCTCTCATTTCATCAGAAAAATCCGGGCGGCTCCTGCGCACCCGAACTGGGCAACGCAGGGGCCGCCCCTTGCGATGATAACGTATTTTTCCTGTCCTGTCAATGGACGAAATCAGACGTACTTGACCTCTTCCTCCGCCTCTTCCGTAGCAGGCGCCTCGCCCCGCGCCATGCGATCGCGATAGTCCTTGATCGCCGCGTGCAAAGCCTCCTCGGCCAGTACGGAACAATGCACCTTTACCGGCGGCAATCCACCCAATTCATCCATTACCATCTTATTGGTGATCTGCAACGCTTCGTCAATGGTCTTGCCTTTTACCAACTCAGTAGCCTTGCTGGAGGTGGCGATGGCTGCGCCACAGCCAAAGGTCTTGAATTTCACATCTGTGATGACGTCGTTTTCCACCTTGATATAGATGCGCATAATGTCGCCGCACTTAGCATTGCCCACGGTGCCCACGCCATCTGCGTTTTCCATTTCGCCCATGTTCCGGGGATTCATGAAATGATCCATGACTTGCTGCGTATATTCCATAATTCTAGCTCCTTTCCGCTGTATCTATCAAGCCCTGTTCTGACTGAGAAAATCGTCGTAGAGGGGAGACATGGCCCGCAATTTTGCTACAATTTCCACCAGCCTGTCCACCACAAAGTCCGCTTCCTCCATGGTATTCTCTTCGCTCAGAGACAGGCGCAGAGAGCCGTGAGCAATCTCATGGGGCAGGCCAATAGCCAGCAGCACGTGGCTGGGATCCAGAGAACCACTGGTGCAGGCAGAACCTGAGGAAGCAGCAATACCTGCCGCATCCAACAGCATCAGCAGTGATTCACCCTCGATGAAGCGGAAGCACACATTCACATTTCCCGGCAGGCGCGTGGTGGGATGGCCGTTGAGTCGGGTATGGGGAATCTCCTTCAGAATACGTTCAATCATGTGATCCCGGATGAGGGACAACTTTTCATTGTGCCCTTCAATGTCCGCGGTAGCAATCTCAATAGCCTTGCCCATACCCACGATGGACGCCAAATTCTCCGTACCCGCCCGCTGGGTGCGCTCCTGAGCGCCGCCATTCATAAAGCGCTGTAGATGCACGCCCTTGCGGATGTAGAGCACACCCACGCCCTTGGGAGCATGAAACTTATGTCCAGACATACTTAGCATATCAATGTCCATGTCCTTTACATCCAGCTTCACGCTTCCAATAGCCTGAACCGCATCCGTATGGAATAGTACGCCATGCTTTCTGCACACCGCCGCCAGTTCCGCAATGGGCTCGATGGTACCAATTTCATTGTTGGCGGTCATGATGCTTACCAGTGTAGTATCCGGCCGAATTGCTGCCTCCAACTGGTCCGCAGTCACAAAGCCGTATTCGTCCACCGGCAGGTAGGTCACTTCAAAGCCTTCCTTTTCCAACTGCTGGCAGCTATGCAGAATCGCGTGATGCTCGATGGCTGTCGTGATCAAGTGACGGCCCTTCTTCACATTCGCGTATGCAGCGCCCCGCACCGCCCAGTTATCCGATTCGGTTCCGCAACCAGTGAAATAAATTTCGTTTACATCCGCATTGATGGCCTTAGCCACCTGTTCCCGAGCATGATCCAGCGCATGCCGTGCCTCGTAACCAAACTGATGAGCCGAAGACGGATTGCCGTAGATCTCGCAGTAATAGGGCTTCATGGCTTCAAACACCGGTTCGGTAACGCGGGTGGTCGCGCCGTTATCCATATAGATTCGCTTCATTTACTTTTCCCCCCGTGCGTCTGCGCACTTGTATTCATCCAACATATCTTTAAGTGTTATACCATCCACAATCTGATTCATTCCATCCCGGAGCTTCATCCAGACGATGCGCGATGGACAGGCGCAAGTCCTGCCGCAGCCTTCCTCTTCTTCCAGACAATCCACCAGATTCAGGCCGCCCTCCAGCGCCCGCAGCACCTGTCCCACGGTGATCTCTCCCGGCGGTCGTACCAGAATATATCCGCCCTGAGCACCTCGGTTACTGATCACCAGTTTTTCCCTTCGGAGCATCCCAAACAGCTGCTCCAGATAGGCTTCCGGTATGCCCTGCCGCTCGGCAATGCATTTGATGGACTGAGGCCCGTCTCCATAGTGCGCCGCCAGATCATACATCGCATGAATACCATAGCGCCCTCGCGTAGATAATTTCAACAGACCTCACCTCCCGGATTGAATTCCGAGTGAATCACTCGGCTTACCCTCGGTTATCATATCACCGCCAAACGGGTCTGTCAATCAATTCCGATGGCTTTCATAGGAATTTAACCCATATTGAAAATTTTCCCAGATGGTGTTATAATGTGAACAAATACTGAAAGGGGATGCCATATATGCCTCAACAACCCAAAATCTTTGGAAAAACGCTGCGCTTGAGCTGGACAGAAATCATCATGGGTCTGGCCGCAGTCATCATCGGTCTAGTTCTGACCATCTGGCCCGGCGTCGCTTCTTCTGTGGTAATCTGTGGTGTCGGCGCAGTGGGCATCGTCATTGGAATTGTACACGCAGTTCGCTACTTCATGATGGACAAACGCCAATCCGTAGCCAGCTACGATATGGGGCTGGGGTTGACCTGGATTATAGGCGGCATACTGGTTATCGTATTGAAAAAGTTTCTACTCTCCCTGTTGCCGATATTTTTCGGCCTGGCCATCCTGTTGGGCGGCATCGCTAAGTTTCAATTTACTTTGAATATGAAGCGCATGGGCGTGCGGCGCTGGTATATTGAATTGGCCGGTGCCATCGTCTCCATCGTACTGGGCACCCTGATCCTCACCAATCCTTTTTCCACCGCACTGCTGCTGATGCGCATTATCGGCATCTCTCTGTTGATTGAGGGTATTCAGGATCTGGCCTCCTGCTACGCATTCAAAAAGGCCCGGGACGCTTTCTTTGTGGAAACTACCTTGCGAGACAATTAAAGCCTCTGCAAACATAGGACCCGGACGGTTTTTTAAAAAAAATACCGTCCGGGTCCCTTTTTATTCCCTATATCTCCGTCTGCAAGGTCATTCCGGTAACATGTGCAAACTCCTTTGCCCAAGCTGGCGTATTATAAAATAAAATCACTATTTGCCCATCAGAATACGATAACAGCCTTCCCTTAGCCTGATGATCTTCCAATATCCCATTGAGATAATTGATCAGGCCCACATCCAGCCAGTCGAAGTCCATCCGTGCCTGGTAAGTGTAGCTCTGGTCATTGATACAAAAGTCAATATCGAATATACCCTGCCCAGCCAAATACAGTTCGTCTGTAATCTTCACTTCCACTCCGTCCACTTTCATTTCCTCGCCACTCATGCGCTCAAGAGCTTCCAGCAACGACATATAACTATAAGTGAGGTCATAGGCCTCCGCATCAAAGGCAAACACCGAATCGCTATAGGGGGAATAACTGCCATCAGCCTCGTTGAACTCCCCCATTCCTAAATAAATCAATACATTAAAATAATCGCTGTAATAATCTGAATCAAATCCCCACTCCTGGCGGATATCCTCCGGAATCATTTGCAGCGTTTCCTCAATGGAATGAAGAATCCCTTGCCGAGCCCGCTCGCTCACCTCGATGCCCACTTTTTCAAGGTCCGTAAACGTTTTCTCCAATTGGCTTTCTGCGCAAGCAGTAACGACCAGTACCGCCGCCACCATCAGCAAGCAAATTACTGTTCTTCTCATGCAAGATCCTCCCAGTTCCTCAAATTCGCCTTCATTTTAACATTTGAAAATTTTATTGTCAACGAGCACCTCTTTTGATACAAAAACAGCGCCGTTCGCAATCGAACGGCGCCAAAGAAAAAAGCGCATTGCTGC
>JAHZHZ010000015.1 GCA_019419995.1 Clostridiales bacterium | reverse complement strand
GTCATCCCCCGCAGGAGACGGAAAAAGTGAATCCGTTCGCCAATCGCCATATCATCAACTCCAATCGTTGGTTGTTCTTAGGAAAAGCGTAGCAGAAATGCTTAGTAAAGTCAAGAGAATCCTAAACAATTTTATTTAATTTATTTTGCGTACTCCGATTGACATAAGCTATTATGCTTAGTACAATAACGATAGACTAAGCAGAATAGCTTAGAATCAATAAATAAAAAAGAACTGCCGCAATTCCCGGTTATACATCCGGGAAAAAAGTGGTGGACGAAAGTGAGGAGGCATTTATGGAACACAATATCCAGCCGCAGCAGCCATCAACGAAGAAAGGAAGGTATTTTCAATGCAGGCACAAAACTTTATGCGCGTGGAGGAAGTGGCCCAGGAGCTGGGCATCTCCAAGTCCCACGCCTACAAGGTGATCCACAAGCTCAACGCCGAACTCCGGGATAAGGGCTATCTGACCATCTCCGGGCGGGTCAATCGGAACTTTTTCATGGAAAAGTTTTGCTATGGCAAGACGGGAAAGGAGGGCTAATCATGGCAGTCTATTAGGAAGAAAAGACCAACACCTGGCGGGCGGTCTACCGCTACACCGATTGGAACGGCGAGCGCAAGCAGACTCAGAAGCGGGGCTTCAAGACCAAACGGGAGGCACAGGCCTGGGAGCGCGAACAGCTCAACAAGACCAGCGCTGATCTGGACATGACCTTCAAGAGTTTTGTGGACCTCTACACGGCGGATATGAAAACCCGGCTCAAGGAAAACATCTGGGCTACCAAGGATACAGAAGTAGTTTTACCTAGGTTCATACCTTATCAAACTGAGAATAGCATTACTATCAGCACCTTAAGCAAGAATACCTCTGACAATACTAAGAATCAGTATAACCAATCGCTATAAGATTAATATTCCTATACTGATGTTCAAATTCACAGTGAACAAGCAGCCTTAATTCTCAGAAAGCGAAAAAAGCAAACGCAAGTATCCTTTTGATCCGGGCTGGCAGCAAGATTA
Organism: Clostridiales bacterium; assembly: GCA_019419995.1. Classification (GTDB taxonomy): domain Bacteria; phylum Bacillota; class Clostridia; order Christensenellales; family Aristaeellaceae; genus SFTH01. Next base: position 59,407 of record JAHZHZ010000015.1, on the reverse strand, counting down.
TAAAAGTTTTCTGTAGCTGTTGACAAACGAAGCATTGCAGCATATAATATTCATATCAAATATTTTTGATGTGAGGTAGCAAATGGATATCCATCAAGAGGACGCCAGGGTGTTTAAGGCCCTGTGTGATCCCAAGCGCTTAGCTATTCTGGAGCAATTACGTAGTGGAGAAAAGTGTGCCTGTGTTCTGCAAGAGCCCATGGACCTGACGCAATCTGGACTATCCTACCATATGAAAATCTTGTGCGATTCTGGCATTGTGACCAGTCGACAGGAAGGCAAATGGACGCACTATCGTTTAAGTGAAACTGGCAGAAAAATGGCGTTGGAACGATTGCGGACCATTATTACACCCAACGTGGTACAAGAGGATTTCTGTTCATCATGTAATAAATAAACGCCACCATACTGAGATGGCGTTTATCTCAGCATGAAACATCAAATTTTTTTGATATATTTGCCTATTTTGCGCAAAGGAAGGTATTTATAATGGGTGTATGGCAATTTTTTCAAGAACATATTTTGGGGATGAAATGGTTAAACGAATTGATAGGGAATGGTCTTTCAAAATTAGGACTGGATACAAGCGAACGAATTGGAGGCAGCATTCAATTTTTCCTGTATGATGTAATCAAGATTAGCATCTTGCTATGTTTTTTGATTTTTCTCATTTCCTATATTCAAAGCTACTTTCCTCCAGAGCGCAGCAAAAAAATCTTAGGGCGCTTTCACGGTATTGGCGCAAACATGGTTTCAGCTCTGTTGGGAACTGTAACGCCATTCTGCTCCTGTTCGTCTATTCCATTGTTTATAGGGTTCACAAGTGCTGGACTCCCTTTGGGGGTAACTTTCTCCTTCTTAATATCATCCCCAATGGTGGATCTAGGTAGTCTCGTACTACTTATGAGTATCTTCGGGGCAAAGGTTGCCATCATCTATGTGTTGATCGGATTGGTGGTTGCCATACTAGGCGGTACCATCATTGAAAAGCTGCACATGGAGAAATATGTGGAGAGTTTTATTTTTTCCGCCAGCAACATAGATATTGAATCACCCACCCTGACCAGACGGGAGCGTGTAAAATATGCGCAAGAACAGGTAGTATCCACATTCAAAAAGGTATTTCCTTATATCCTGGTAGGTGTGGGAATCGGCGCGGTGATCCACAACTGGATACCCGAAAGTTGGATCGAAGCTGTACTGGGTGACAACAATCCCTTCGGAGTCATTCTGGCAACTCTGGTAGGCGTTCCAATGTATGCAGATATATTTGGTACTATCCCAGTGGCGGAGGCCCTGCTCACAAAGGGCGCACAACTTGGTACGATTCTGGCCTTCATGATGGCCGTTACAACGCTGAGTTTACCGTCGATTATTATGCTGCGTAAAGCTATCAAGCCAAAATTACTAGCTTTATTTATTGGCATCTGTACAGCCGGTATTATCCTTGTGGGATACTTGTTTAACATATTCCAATTCATTTTGATTTGATTGTGGAGGTATAAACTATGGGACTTTTTAACCGAGATAAGAGAGACAAAAAAACTTCCTGCTGTTGTGGTAACAACTATTCTCCTGAAACAATAGCCCAGGCAGAAGCCGGCAAGGCCTCCTGCGGTGTGAAAGTTCTTGGTTCTGGATGTACCAAGTGCAATGAATTAGAACAGGCTGCTCGTGACGCACTTTCAGAGCTGGGGATGGATACTACCATTGATCATGTAACAGACTTCGCACAAATTGCTGCTTATGGAGTTATGACAACCCCAGCACTGGTAGTAGACGGCAAGGTAGTATCCTATGGCAAGGTTCTAAAAAAGGATGAAGCCAAGGTGCTGATCCAGAAGGTTCGTGGATAATTTATGGGTCAAAAAGTCCTCTTCTTGGGTGCTTATTTGTACGCTTGACTATTTTCCCCATTTATGTTATCCTTCAATCAGTTTAATATAGATGGGGACGGAAAGATGATTAACCATTCTTGCAAATAAATTGAAGAGCACAACAATGCCATGATTTCAGGTGTTGTTGTACATGTTGCGAGAAAGTTAAAAGTTTTTCCCTCGATATATTATGATTGTATCCCCGTCAATAGGATGATGCCATCATGCTATCGCGAGTTGCAAGAATTTCCTTTCTTGCAACTCTAATTTTGTTTTCTGCGTCCCTGGAGCAAAGGAGGCATCTGATATGTCAATGATCCAAGTGGAAAACCTCTCCTTTTCTTATCCGACGAGTTATGATAACATTTTTGAAAACGTCAATTTTCAAATCGACACAGATTGGAAACTGGGATTTATTGGTAGGAACGGCAGGGGAAAAACAACCTTCCTCAATCTTCTGCTTGGAAAATATGAATACCGTGGCAAAATTCGTTCCATGGTAGAGTTCGACTATTTCCCTTATCCTGTTTGTGATAAAAATCAAGTAACCGAAGATATACTTTTGGAAATCTGCCCGCACGCCCAAACATGGGAATTATTAAGAGAACTATCTTACCTGGAAGTGCGGGAAGATGTACTCGGAAGACCATTTTCTTCACTCTCCAACGGAGAACAGACAAAGGCCCTACTCGCTGCGCTTTTTTTAAACGATGAGCACTTTTTGCTCATTGATGAACCGACAAACCATTTGGATATGAATGCTCGGAAAGCGGTTTCAACTTATTTAAAAGGGAAAAAAGGATTTATTCTGGTATCCCATGATCGATGTTTTTTAGACGGTTGTATTGACCATGTTCTTTCGATCAATCGATCAAATATAGAAGTACAGCGCGGAAATTTTTCCACTTGGTTCGCCAATTTTCAGCGTCAGCAGGATTTTGAGTTTTCCAAAGACATGAAGCTGAAGAAAATCATTGATAACTTACATCAAGCTACCCAACAAACCTCTGACTGGTCAAACCGTGTGGAAAAATCGAAATATGGAAATAATCCTGTTGATAGAGGTTATATTGGCCACAAGTCCGCAAAAATGATGAAGCGATCCAAGTCTATCGAAGCTCGACGACAGCGGACAATTGAGGAAAAATCCAGTCTTCTCAAAAACTTAGAAATCGCGGAGGAATTAAAGCTTTCACCGCTGCCCTATTTCTCGAATCTTCTGGCTACCTTCTGCGAAGTTGCTCCGATTTTTCATGGAAGAGAGATTTGTCCACCCATCTCATTTGAGATAACACGGGGTGAACGCATTGTTTTTGATGGCAAAAATGGATCTGGAAAAACGAGCTTGCTGAAACTGCTAGTTGGACAACCTATAGAGCATCGCGGCACGCTTACTATCGGTTCAAGGCTTGTACTTTCCTATGTACCGCAGGACACTTCAACCCTGAAAGGTTTTTTATCAGATTTTGCAGAAAGTTACCACATCGATGAAAGTTTGTTCAAGACAATACTTCGAAAAATGGACTTTTCGCGAATACAGTTTGAGAAAAAAATCGAGGACCTATCAGCTGGACAAAAGAAAAAAATATTAATCGCAAAGAGTCTTTGTGAACGAGCCCATCTGTATGTATGGGACGAACCGCTTAACTATATTGACCTATACTCTCGAATGCAAATAGAGAATCTGATAAAAGAGTTTTCCCCTACGATGGTCTTCGTAGAGCATGATGTTGCATTTAGAAAGGCGATTGCTACAAAAACAATATTTATTTAAGAAAACGTGGTCAACCCGTCAAGAAGATAGAAAATTTCGCTAGAATGCCCTAAATAGCGGTGCACAAAGTGCACCGCTATTGATCTCCCTTTCATTTTTATATGGTTATCTTGGCACATAAGCTACCCAAAGAATCCTTATGCTCCTTATCCGAATGGTTAAGCCGTATGAATGGTGTCATCCTTCGAAAAATGCATAGAGCGTTCGCATTCTCAGAATTTTGGCAATCGTTTGAAAAAACAGAATCGTTATTTTCCAAAACTCAACTTGTCAGACTCCCTCATCAGGCGTATAATTAATTACGCAAAATTAGATAGAGACAGTTCGCAGCCCTCCTGTCTGACGGAAGCTTTTGAGCTTCCCGAAAAAACAAAACCAGGTTTGCGCCCAGAGGAAAGATCTCTTGGACGCAGTGAGAGCATGGATAATCCATGCTTCTTTTTTTGCGGCGCTGTCCCTCCATCTGGAAGGAAGGTAGTTTCATGAAAAATTCCACTCGTTCCCTGACCCGTGCGGCCTTAATTGCCGCATTGTACCTGCTGCTGACCCTCATTTTCCAACCGATCAGTTTTAAAGCAGTGCAGTTTCGCATTTCCGAAGCGCTAATGCTGTTGCCTGTGCTCACTGTGGACGCTGTACCCGGCTTGTTTGTAGGCTGCATATTGGCCAATCTGTTGGGCGGCGGCATCTGGTATGACGTCGTGCTGGGTTCCATCGCCACGCTGCTGGCCGCCGTATTCGTCCATAAATTCCGCCATCGGCCCGTATTGGCTGCCGCCATGCCAGTATTTTTCAACGGACTAATCGTTGGACCAGTGGTATATCTGGCCTATATGCGCGCCCCCGGAGAAACTATCAATACGTTGCTGATGCTCTCCAGCGTTGCTACGGTAGCTTTGGGTGAGCTGGTGGTTTGCTATGCACTGGGTCTGCCGCTGCTTAAATTGTTGCGCCGCCTCCCCGGAGATTTACTTCATTCTTGAGCCCGTATTTCCTTCGGCCTCCCTTTATCGAAAGCTTCATAAAACTGCAAATTGATCTTACCAAAACAGGATGATTAAATTAACACACGCAGGTGATAATCAAGGTAAATGATAGGCTAAAAATAAGGGAGGCTGATGGTATGAAATTTGAACTTCTGCACCCTGCGGATCAACTGGTTATGATCATGGCCCGTATCTATCAATACGGCATGACCACTACCTCTGGAGGAAACCTGTCCATTCGTGACGAGAACGGCGATATCTGGATTACGCCCTCGGGCATTGACAAGGGCAGCCTAACCCGGGATGACATCATGCAGATCAAGCCCGATGGTACAATCATTGGTCGTCACACGCCTTCCGTAGAATTGCCCATTCATCAGGATATTTACCGCATTCGTCCGGATCTCAATGCCATTGTGCATGCTCATCCGCCCGTATTGGTCGCTTTCAGTCTGGTACGCCGCGTACCAGATGTGAAGCTCAATCCCAATGCTGCCCTGGTCTGCGGCAAGGTTGCCATGGCCAAGTACGGAGTGCCCGGCAGCGAACAGTTGGGGAAAAACATTTCCGAGGAATTCGCTCAGGGCTATAACACGGTGCTAATGGAAAATCACGGCGTTGTATGCGGCGCGAAGGATCTCTATCGAGCCTTCATGTCTTTTGAAACCATCACATGCAGTGCGCAAATTGAACTTGACGCTTTAAAACTGGGCAAACCACGTCAGCTCACCGACGCTCAGATTGCTCTGGATAGTTCCAAGGCACACCCGCCGCTGGATGCCTTTGAGGCACATCTGATTTCCAGCGAGGAACGGGCCGGTCGGCGAGACATGTGCAAGCTGATTCACCGCTCCTACGATCAGCGTCTCTTTACCAGCACTCAAGGCACCTTCTCCATGCGTCTTTCGGACGGCTCTCTGCTGATTACCCCCTATATGAAGGATCGCAAGTATCTGGAGAGCGAAGATATTGTTCGCGTAAAAAATGGTATGGGTGAACTGGGAAAAATTCCCAGCAGGTCGGTGCTGTTCCACCAGCGCATCTACGAGCTACATCCGGAAATTCATTCTGTTATCATCGCTCACCCCCCTGCCATTATGGCCTTTGCCGTAACAGGTGCGGAATTTGATTCCCGGCTCATCCCCGAAAGCTACATTTCCCTGCGCAACGTGGGACGCCGTCCTTACGCCTCCAGTACACTGGATGTGGATGGTACAGCTCGCCTCTTCAGCGAGCACATGCCCGTCATTGTAGTGGACAACCAGTGCGTAATCGTTACGGGCAACTCTCTACTCAATGCCTTTGACCGACTGGAAGTATTGGAATACAGTGCAGCTGCTATGATTGCTGCCCGAGATATCGGACAGGTGGTACTGCTTTCCGATGAAGAAATCGAAAGCGTCAATCAGGCTTTTCATCTGAACTAATTGTATTTTTCCTCTCATAACTTAAATGCTTTAGCACCATTTCTCACGGAGAATGGTGCTAAAGCATTTTCGGTTTATTTCTGATAGCGGAGCAAATAGCCCATACTATCATACAATAACCGTTACAGAAGTAGGAATGCAAGATCAAATGACAAATCTGCTCCTCAAAACTGAATGGAAGCAACAGTCAAATACTGGCTGATTTTTCGTACATTGAGCGCGAGCATCTTAAAAAGTACCCTGAATCAGAAAATCTATTGCCTCAAGACTAAATAATATCAGAAAAAGGGGCGAAGTACTAATAAGACCTACGGACACCGCCATATCTTCAGATCAGTGTTTCTATAAATTAACCAGAGGCAAATTCGGAGAGCTTTTGCATATATCCATGTATTTTCGAATTAATGTGTAAAGCTAACCTCATAGCTTTATACTCCTGCAAAACCGGTTGCTAAGACAGAGCCTCGATTTTATATTTCCAGCTGTTGTGGGTATACTGTCAAAACCATTAACTTCTATATTTTTTGAACGCTACAAGTGGATAATCTCCTTGCATACTCCGCTTATACCTGCTGCCACGAGGTACAGAAGTCGAATCTACAGAACAATGGTTTCGGGCGTTCTCCATACCAAATGTGGAATATTTGACCCACTCTCCTATGAACGACAACCGTGCCATGCAACGTCACACAAATGCGTTTTCTGGTTCAGAATATTTCAAGGCTTATGCATAGGCATATCTTGCCTTCCATATGCTTTACCGCTGTGATTGGACGAGATGCTGGGCGGCGAAGAACCTATGGATCTATACGCAGACGCGCCGGATGTGCGAGCGCATACGGCGTGAGACGGGCTTTGAGGAAGCAATCACGCCGAGGCGCTTCAGAACGACGGTTTTGACAGATATTTACAACGCCACAAAGGATATCAAGCAGACGCAACTTGCGGCAGGGCATGCCACAGCGGCAATGACTTTAAAGCACTATGTAAAAAACCGGCAAGCACGCCCAAACACGGCTCTGCCGATTGTTTTGGCGTATGGTCTGGAAAACTGATCATGAAACTGATAAATGGAAAGTCCGAAAAGCATTGCGGCGCAGGGACTCCCAGCGATGAAAGCAGGGCAAAAACTGACAACTTCATATGTGTTAGTTATCGGTAATCTCTTCCGTGGTACCATTTAATGGAGTTTCCGTCCTCTTGTATGTACACCCGTATATTGCGATTTTTATAATAGTACTAATAATCATCAATATGATAATTAGGCTCTTAAGTGAGCTGCATTCAGACAAACTATAGCCTTGAAGTATTGTTCGCATAACTATTTCTTTACACCATAAATACGTTGAGGCAGCATATGCAATAATGTGTATCATATTATAAATGTTCCAAGCCTTCGAGCCTCTATACCTTTTACAGCCTAGCAATACCCACACAGAAAAAGATGCCGTTGAAGACATTATTTCAGCAATCAATAATCTCCATGTTTGCTCAATTAAATCCAAATAATCAGAATCAAGAACTAAACCAATCAGTAAAAACACTAGCATACCTACCAAAAAAGCGATTAACAAAACCAACAACCAATGCAAGCCCCTTTTTTTCAGATTAGTCTCTGACATACTTTCCAATCCTTCCCCATTATTATCTATAACAATCCTTCTTTAAATTATACAACATCAACTCTCTATAGTAAAGAATCAGATTATCTCCCAAGTTCTTTAGGAAATGGCTCCTCTGTACATCTAGCAAACACAGGAAAACTAGACTGAAAACAACAATTCAGTCTGGTTTTCCTCTTAATATCTTTTCTGTGAGTTTGCTGGTATCCCCAATTCCTTCAGCTTGAGTCCATTGAACTCTATGGATTCATCCTCTCTTCGAAGAAATATTTATAGACGACATATCGTCAGAAATGATTCAGGAATATCTCAATGCCTGAATGTATCTGGCACAGGTAACCAAACAAAAACAGATGAATGTCCTGCGAATAATACTGGATACTATTGTAAAGGATGGAATAATCGCCCTGAATCCTGTCAAGAGCAAAAAGGTTCATCTGGCCAGCACTCTCAAAACAGAACAGGAGCCTCTGACACGCTATGAAATGTAAAATATCCTACGAAAGATACTCCAGGTGGCTAAGGTGGAAGATAGATAGGTGCTACATCTCAATACAGGTCCTTCACGCAATAAGTCCGTGCAAAATTCTAGGGCTGAAGTGGGAGATGTAGATTTGAACAGGGCAGGGGCGTTGTTTGTATTCGCAGAAGCGTAATACATTCCACACGAAATCTGCCCGTTGTGGGAGATACGAAAACCAAGCTCAGCAAAAGAGTACTTGTCATTTCGCAAATTGCACTTTCCTACATTCAGGATGCAAAACAAAAAGCGAGGAACAAGGGCGATTTTCTGTTTGAAGACGCAAAAACCCTTCTCCTATACACATCATCAACAGATGATGTGAAGACCAGATGGAAGTGAAGGGCGTGGCAAGCTACACCTTTTGCCACACGATCATCGCAGCCGTCTACGAGGCAAAACACGGCGCGAATATTGTCTCTGCCGAAGCAAGTCACAGTAAGACCAAGTATCACAATGAACCGCTATTCCCACGCACGACAGAACACAGCGAAACAAGGAAAAAGGACCATCAATGAATCCTATGATTTGTTGTACATTCTATGATATATCATTTCCGTCTGTAACTCTATGTAAGGAAAAAACACAAAACCAACCGTTTTGTAATAGAATTTGTGATAAAAAACGGGCAAAAACAATGTACGGCCATAAAAATGAAAACCCCGATGGGGAATCCTACTAAAGTGTTCATGAACAAAGAAAAGGACTCGCATTTCTGCAAGTCCTTTATGGAGCTGATGACCGGATTCGAACCGGTGACCTCATCAGAATTTTTCGACATTTAAGTGGTTTTTGCTGTGATACTGGCGTTTCTAAGACCCGCATTTAGAAATAATTCTTGCACTAAATAAAGCCTCTTGGCAAAGCATAAACGCTAAGGATATAATTTGTCCAATCCCTTCAAATACGCCTTCAAGCTTATCTCCACATGGGCTTTTTGCTTTTAGTAAATAACCCATTTACACATTTTGTGATATTTGAAGTATGACATACCTTTTCGGGTGGTTGATTCGTTTTATGAAATTTTCATCGACATTGGAATTATTTTGTGATAATATAAATATTAAGCAACGAAATAAATTATTTTATATTAATCTTAGCTATATAGAAAAACCAAAGTTTGTCACAGCAGGCGCTTGCGGATAAAATCGGCGTATCGCGGTCTGCCGTGGCAGAATGAAAAGAACACGAACCCATGATGCGCTGCCAAGGCTCGCCGATATATTTGATATCCGAGGGCTACATTATCAATGAACGCTGGAGATGATGAACCTTGGGGCTGCGCAAAACTCAGCGTAACGGCCAGAAGAGTACACTTTCCTTTACGCTGAAGGATTTGCAAACATCATATCAACACACATTTGAGCATTGGACAGCACTCGAAAGTTATCCAACACGAATTGAGACACATCGAGTGCAACGACACATACAACACGCCGAATATACAAAAGATCGAGGTCTTTACGAACTAAGGGGGATGAAACATGGCAAAATGCAATAAATGTGGTAAGCATGGACTGACTTTGAAACTGACCTCCGACGGTCTGTGCATAGAGTGCGTGGAGGAGGCTCTCCGTCGCACCCAAGAGAAATACGACGTACTGAAAGCCTCAATCACACCCGAGATGCAGGAACTACTTTCCTTACGCAACGCCATTGCTCAGGCGCAGGAAAAGATCAGAGACCAGGATCGTCAAATCGCGGAAGCAGATCGGCAAATCGAAGAAAACAAAACTCGCCTTGCAAGACTCCAAAAGGAGATCATCTCTGCAGATGACATTGTTGAAATGGAATCTTTTTCCATGTATCGTCCTAAATATGCGCTTACCAACGCAGAAGAGTATAAAGAACGCCTTGATGTAATACGCTCACAGCAAAAGGACATGATTAAAGCAAAGACAGCCGTAATAGCTTCTACAAATTGGACCGTCAATAACAGTATTTCTGAAGGAAAAAAAATGGTCAACGATACCATTAAGCTGTTTTTGCGCTCCTTCAACAATGAGTGTGACATTGCCTGTGAGTCCGTGCGGTTCAACAACTTTGATCGTTGTCTACAGCGCATCACCAAGTCCTATGAAACCATCAACAAATTAGGGCATGTTTCTAATGTTTCCCTATCGCACAAATATCTCAATCTAAAGATCGAAGAGTTGCGTCTTTGCCTAGAATATGCCATAAAGAAACAGGATGAAAAGGAAGAAGCTCGCGCCCTGCGCATGCAGCAACGCGAACAGGCAAAGGCACAAAAGGAAATCGAGGCCGCACGCAGGGCCGCTGAAAAGGAAAAACTGCACTACCAGCAGGCGCTTTCCAAGATCAACGAACAGCTCCGCGATTGCACTGAACTTGAAAAGCAGCATGCTCTGGACGAAAAACGTTTGGAATTACTGGGCATGCTCGAGGATATACAAAACCATCTGGATGACATCGACTACCGCCAGTCCAATCAGAAAGCGGGATATGTCTACGTCATTTCCAACATCGGCGCTTTCGGCGAGGGCGTTTACAAGATCGGCATGACGCGTAGACTTGATCCTATGGAACGCGTGGACGAACTGGGCGACGCCAGCGTGCCATTCTACTTCGACGTACACGCGATGATCTTTTCGGATGATGCACCAAAGTTGGAAGCTGCGCTGCACAACGCGTTCAACGACAGGCGCGTAAATATGGTTAACCAGCGACGGGAATACTTTCGCGTCTCCCTGGAGGAAATCAAAGAGGTCGTGTGTAAAAACCACGACCGAACAGTGGAGTTTATAGATGTTCCACCTGCCTCCCAGTACCGGCAGACATTGTTAATGCGCAAGGCCATAGAGACAACCAATTGATACCAGCACAAGAATGGAAAGTCACTGCCAAATTTTCTGCGGAACCTCCTTTTCAGGTGTAGGTTGAAGTCCTTCCGCACTTGTGCGGAAGGGCTTCTTTCTATTCCATCAACACCAAATACTTGTACACCGTCGATCTGATCAGACCGCATACCCTTTCCAGTTCCCTGATATTCAGCTTTCCATCCACGTAGAAAGGATAAAACCTATAGATATGGCAGGAATGCAACTGATAAACGGAAAGTCCGAAAAGCATTGCGGCGCAGGGACTCCCAGCGATGAAAGCAGAGCAAAAACTGACAACTTCATTTGAAAAATCAATGAAAAATGCCGTGAGGTCAAACAAATGAATCCTCGGGGCAGACCTTTATTCAAAAAACAGCTCATGAACAAAAGAAAAGCCAGTCATTCTGACTGGCTTTATGGAGCTGATGACCGGATTCGAACCGGTGACCTCATCCTTACCAAGGATGCGCTCTACCGACTGAGCTACATCAGCACATCGTTCGACGCGAGATTTATTATACAACATACAGCAGAAAAATGCAAGAGGAATCGCAGGTTAATTTTAAATTTATCTCTTCACCATGAAAACTATCTTGTCTGGAACGACAATATTATGGCTGCCGCTTGAAGCGGCAGCCATAGGAATTCATTTCTATATTTATTTCAGATAGGTATTTTTGATCCAACCAGTGGTATTTCCATACTGCACGCGAGTCCAATAGTTGCCTACCTTCAGCACGGTAACTTTCGTTCCCCGAGGCAATACACGAAGCACATCATAGGACATGCCGCCGCCGCTGCGCACATTTACATAACTGGCCGTCACCGTCTTGGTATTCTTGGAAGAAGAGGAAGAACTGGAAGAACCAGAGCTGACCTTATCCCTGGAAATATATTTGCTGCTCACATAGCCCTGCGTACCACCACTAGTTTGCACCAGATAGAAGCCATTGTTTTTGCCCATGGCTGTCAGCTTCGTGCCCTTGCCCAAAGTGGTGATCACCGCAGTATCCGTGGATGCACCGGAGCGCAGATTTACGCTGGCCGTAGTATACACGCTGTAGCGGGAGCTAAGGTAATCCGTACCTGCTGCATAATTCTTATCGCCGTCATTGATGTAGAGATTTTTGATGTAGCCAGTCTTGCCGCTGGAAGTGCGCACCTTGGACCAAATCTCACCATAGCTCTCCACCGTAACGCTCGCGCCATCCTTGATGGTGCCCACCGCTTTGTAGTCGCGGCCAGGACCGGAGCGCAGATACAGGGTACCGCCATCATAGGCCATGTTCACGGTAGCTGCGGAAGCCAGAACGGGAACCATTACCAGCAGAGCCAGCGCCATTGCCAGCACCATAAAATTTGGAACGCTTCATGTTTCTACCCCCTAAAAATTAGTTTGGTTTTCTCTTTACCAACTGCCCATTAGACAGTCTGAGGGGTACTTTGGTTCCCAGTTTTTGCCTCTTTTCTCATCTTTTTTTCATTTTTTCTTCCCATGGCCAAACCCAGCAGCAGCGCCACGCCACCCAGCCGTGCCATACCGCCCCAGAAGGAAACATAAGCCGCCTCCGGGGTATTCACGCGCACCAATTGCGCACCCTGAGCTACCCGATCCCAGAAGACCTTTTTCAGTGCCGACAACTCTACAAGAGACTCTGGCACCCATTCGGTAAAGCTATACACTGGTTCAATAAGGAAGCTCAAAAGCCCATAAAATGCCAACAACAACACTGCCACACTCAATACAATCAACAGAATGCGCCATGTAGCGGGCCAAAGCCAGCCGCGAGCATAACAGGTTAACCGTAATTGGGCAATATGCGCCCGACAGACCCCGCAAAAGCGCCTCAACAGTCCCATCAGCCGCGCCAGAATCACCAAACCGAAGGCAAAAGCAATCACCCTCGTGAGCATCAGAGCACCCATGCGCTCTTTCCTCATGCTGTAAAAGCTGCCCTCTCCCCAACTGGAGGATACCAACGTCTGGAAGCTCTGATCCAGTCCGGCGCTCACGGCAGGCAGGGCATACATGGTCATAGTTTCCAATTGCAGGCCCTGGCGATCTGCAGCCTTCAAAGGAATGTAAGCACAATAGGCGTCCACTTCTCCCACACTTCTACGGTGGTGCACAGTTCCGATCACGCGGTAGCTAGTCCCTTCAATTTCTACCTCCATGCCCTCACATGGCTCGGAACCAAACAAGGCAAAAGCTAAATCTTCATCTAGCAATGCAATTTTTGTTCCCTGCTGAAGTTCAGCGCCATCCATCCACCGGCCACTAGCAATTTCCTGGGGGCAAGTTTCTAGATACCGCCTGCCTGCTGCCACCAATGTAGCAGTAGCGCTATTGCCTTTGGCAGATATATTCACACCACTACGCATCCCGGCACAGGATACCGCCGTGACTGCCTCTGCAAGTTCATCTTCCACCTTTTCCTGAGTATCCATCAACGCCTGAAGTCCAGTCTCCACCTGAGTTTGCGTTGTCGCGCCTTCTTCGGAGCCGCCGGAAGCAATCTTCTGTACTTCTGGCGCGCAGACGGCATATTCCAACAGTGGGCCCTGCCCAAACAGTGCTACCATGGCCCACAGTTGCAACAGCAACCCTAAGACGATCAATACCCGCGCCATGCGGGAAAAATGCCTCTTTCTCATAGCGGCCTCATTCCACATATTCCATCACACTGGAGTTTTCGCTCAATGCGCGATCCTCCATATAGGCAATTTTATAGTAACTCAAATCTTCTTCTATGGAAGCAACGCCATCTGCTTCAGCTATGACATGTACCGGCATTTTAGAGAGAGTCAATTTACGTTTCCCAAAGGTAGACGTCTGTTCATTAATCACATAAACATAGCGCTCGTCCTCACTTCCCCGAACCGCCGCAGCGGGCAACAGGCAACTACTCTCCGCTGCTGTAAACTGCATAACCAGCTTCACGGGATTTACGGACATACTGTAAAGACTACCCACGGACTGAATGATTTCATTGGTCAACGCCACATCCGCATATTTCTCACCTGCTTCATCAAAGCCCACACCGGTGACCTGCGCTTCTATAGCATTTGCACCCACATAGACCTTCATGCCTTCAGTTATATTCTTTTCTATGCCTCCCAATTTAGCTCGAAGCGCAGGATTGCTTCCCTGAGCCGTCATGATGTATAGAGGCATGCTGCCGTCATAGGCATCCCCTACTTTTAAGTTAATCTCTGCTATGGTACCATCATATGGCGCGGTAATGGATTGAGCTGAACGCTTGAGTTCTTCCAGCTCCACCAGTTTGTTTTCACAATCTTCCAATTTTTCCTGGGCACTCTGGCGTTCAGTGATCAGGGTCCAGGCCTCATCTGACACACCATAGCGGGCTGCCCGATCGAACTCCTCTTGGGCAGCATTCTGCTTTTCCATTGCGACACGATACTTGTCTATCTGAGTTTTAAGCTCGTCGCTGGCGCCCTGAGGATAACCTTCCTCACTATAGGACAACTTTTCCGAGCGCAACAATACTTCCATCTGCGTCTTTTCTCGAGCCGAAACCCGGGCAGCAGCCCGCAGCGCAGCATAACTATCCGCATAGCTCTGCTCACTTCGGCGCAGAGTAACGCCTTCGTTTTTGCGCTCCACTTCCATCCGCTCGTCCAAAGCGGCTTCATATTCATCTCGAGCTTGTTTGGCGGCAGCTTCGTAACCGGCAACCTCAGCCTGGAGCACCACATCGCCTGCTTTTACAGGATATCCAGCCCTTACGTTGACCTTAGTAATGGTCAGAGTCTGCCCGGAGGGTAATTCCATGCGCTGTTCCGCGGTTTCTGGAAAAGCCAGAGTCCCCTCCAATTCTACTTTTTCCGACAGCTTCCCCCGAGACGCCTGTGCTATCTTTACCTTTGGCGTAGTGATGTTTTCAATGGTGCCGGAAAAAAACATGCACAGCGCCACCAATACCACTACCCCTATCAATCCCCGCAAAGCAATTTTCTTGAGCTTCATATGGCAAACACTCCTATTTCAGTTCCGTAAGCTGTATTCCAGAAAGGATATCCTCTAAAAAATAGAGATAGACAAACAGCGCCGGCAACATATAAATTACCGCTCCTGCAAACTCCACGCCTGAGCTTTCATTCACCAGTTGATTGAACATCACCGACAGAGGCTGCAAATCTGTACGCTGGCTGAGATAGGTCATGGGCTGCTCTACCAGATTCCAGCAATCTGCAAAGGACAGAGCCAGCGCTGCGCCAATAGCTGGGCGACACACGGGCAATGCCACGTGAAAATAACACCGTACTGTACCTGCACCATCCACCTGAGCAGCTTCAAAGATTTCATTTGGCAGACCGAACATGAACTGGCGCAACAGGAAAATGTAAAAGGGCGTAAACCACATGGGAAGTATCACGGCCCACACCGTGTTAAGCAGGCCCATGGATCTGAGCGTAAGTACGTTAGGCACCATGGTTACCTGGTAAGGTAGCAACATCAATAATAATATGGCTGCAAATACCACGCCGCGGCCTCTGAATTGAAAGCGACTCAGTGCATAAGCCATCATTGGCACGAAAATTGCCTGCCCCAGCAAGATAGCCAGTGTATAAAATACAGACATGGCAAACATCCGTAACACCGAAGTATCTTTAATCAGAATGTTCCAATATTGGCCGAGAGAGAACATTTTCGGGCTCAGGCGGGCATCCATCCAAGCCGTCTCGTCATAGGAGCCACGGGTCGCCATATAACTGGTGATTTCTGAGGGAGAGAAGAAAGAATACAGTGCCGTCACAATCACCGGCAGCAAAATGATCACTGCCAGAAGACCCAGCAGAAAGCGAAGGAGCAGCCGGCGGCGAGGTTTAAGTTTCCGTTTCATGCCAGTGCCTCCTTTACTTCAGGTTATTCTGCATCCGACGCTGCAGGAAAAACAGCAGTCCAAAGAGCAGAAAAACAATCAGCGCGAAGCTGTAAGCTGCCGTAGTAACGTTCTGATAGTTGAGCTTATTGTACATGTTGTTCATATAATTTTGGAGAGTATACACTGATTCATCTGGATAAGCCCCGCCGATAAAGTAAACCTCTCGGAAAATTTTAAATGCACTGATCCATTCAATAATGATTACCAGAAAAGCTGTAGGCATTACCAACGGCAACGTAATGGAAAATGCCTGGCGAAAAAATCCCGCACCTTCAATACGGGCATATTCGTATAGCGGTTCCGGCACCGTTTGCAACGCTGAGAGAAACAGCACCACTGCAAATCCAAGGTTCTTCCAGATAAACAGCAAAATCACCGGCACCCGAAGCGCTGAACCATCCAGCCAGGAGACCCGATCCAAACCCAGTAGATACAGGATACGGTTGAGCGTACCACCGTAATCAAAAAACAGCAGCCACACCAACAGCATAGCTGAAGCGGGCATCAGATAAGGCAAAAGAATGCTATTGCGCAGAAGAGTTCCCTTGGGCCGTAACCGATTAAGCAGCAGGGCAATAATAAAGGAAAGCATCCACACCGATGGAGCACAAACCAGCGACAGAAACATCGTATTCTTCAACCCCAGCAGAAACATCTGATTCTGCCAGATATTGATGTAATTCTCCAAGCCCACAAAAGCATTTTTGTAACTGCCATCCGTGAGGCTGTAATAGATGCCACCAAAGAAAGGCACCACGTAAAACAGCAATAATCCCGCCAGCGGCGGCAGCAGAAACAGCCACAAAGATTTCTTACGTGTAAACAAATTCTTGCCTCCTGACTGGAAAGAATGAGAACCCCAGCAGATAAACGAAAGCGGGCGAGTTCTGCACAGCGGTGCATCAACGCGGCGCCGCAAAATTGCGGCGCCGCGCCCTTCAGGCTCAGTTGCCTTCCAGAATCATCATCCGCACCTTTTTATCGACTTCCTTTAAAAAGGTTCTGGCATCTATCTTATTTTCCACATATTGCTGAGTCAGATCATAAATCTCACTGCCATCACCGGAATACATATAATTGTACTGCTGCACGGCCAGACGATCACTCATGCCACGATACCATTCGATATCTTCCGCTTTGACGTCCCAGCTTTCATTCTCATAATCCTCTAGATACCCCTGCATCTGCCGAAGATTTTCTTCAATGACAGGCTTATCTACTTCTTCAGCTTCCTCCAGCTGCTTTTCCAACTGTGCAATGGAGTCCTGATAACTCTTGATGTTTTGCTCATAGTAGCGGTTGCGCACCGGTTCGTTATATTCATCGCTGATGGAATAACGGGTGTTGGTATCCAGATTTTTGAGCACTTCGGCCAGGAATTCCTGTGCCAGTTCCACATTCTGTGAAAATGGATTGATAAAAGCCACTGTGAGATCCATAGGCATCATTCCAGGTACATCCTCCGACACAGACAGGGGCAGCGCCCGGGACTGGGAATAAAGGTTGCCCAACGTACAACCCACAAAGAATTCCACGAGCGTGCGAACCTCGGGTTCCCCAGCCGCAGTCACGACCACTGATCTGGCCATGGCCATGGTTCCTTCCTCCACATATTCCTCCGGCACACCCAGCCCTGCCAAATCCAGCTGATCCAGTGCTTCCAGTATAGCGTTCAGTTCGGGGGTATCGTAGCTGATATCCGCTTCGCTCTGGCCCATGTACAGCTGATAACTCTGCAAAATTGCTTCCAGAAGGTTGCTGCGCACATCTCGTTGGTTCATATATTCGCCAAAGGCGCGCACGCTGCCATCCTCAGGCAGTTTGCCGGCAAGATCATTCAGCATGTGCAGAAAATCTACCCAATTGGTGGGAATATCCTCCTTCGCAATACCCAGCTTTTCAAAGGCAGCATAATCCACACCCAATGTCCAACCATAAACGCTCACAGGCACAGCCACTACTTTGCCATCCCGCATGATTGCTTTCTGAACTACGGGATACATGCGTTCCACAGCGGCAAGAATCTCCTCATTTTCCATCTCAGCCATATAGCCGCGGTCATACATGGCTGCATACGCCTGGCGGGAAACATTAAGCACAAAGATATCCATGTTAGAATCCCGGTTCATCATGGATTCAATGATGGCAGAATCCTCCAGATACTCATCGGAAAGCACTACCGCCACATCGTCTCGGCCGTTGGTAAAATTGAAATAGGTAGTGTTGATGGCATCATTATAGCCGCTGTTGCAAATACTGATGCGCTGCTGAGGCAAGCTGCCTGGTTTCGTATTACGAATGAAAGTATTGTTATAGGTATAAAAGGCGTAATAATCCCCAGTGAGCACCATGCCGGAGCGATTTTCACCCATAGCATTGGATAGTTCCGCTACGGATTCGGCGTTAGCGAAATCAAAGTCCTTGGTGGCCTTCAAATATCCATTGTCCAGGAAAAAGGTACGTCCACTTTCCGGACTGTACGCCAGGCCAGTGTAGTAATTGTAATCCTCCACCTGAACAGGATCACAGGCCGGGGTCAGTGTATCAGTTTCAGGATCAAAGAACATAAATTCACAGAGGTTGGAATTGTGGTCAAAGCTTTCTATCAACAGACGGTTTTCCGACCAGGCCGCAATCTGTATCACGTTTTCCACTTCGACATACTTGCCTGCGCCGCCCGAAAGGGGCAGGGCATACAACTTGCAATTGCCCATATCATCATAAACAGACATACAAATCCAGCCGTTAACTACGCACAAATCCACCGCCTGTGCAGGATATTTAGCACTTCCATCGTAACTCACCAGGGGATAGCTGCCCTCTTCAAACGCTTTCGGCGCCCCGAAAACCGCTTTTCCATCCTGCAGTGTAACTTCCAATAGTTCCACCCGGTTTACAGTATAATTTTCCCCCGTAGTGAATACACTGCTGATCCAATAAACCTTTTCGCCATCGCTAAAGATACGGTCCAGGTTGCGGCTCTCATTTTCACCCACCTCGGGCACTTCAAACTCATAGGCCGTCATCTCCGCATCCCCTATGCGGTAGGTAAACAGGTGGGTGTTACCACCCAAATACAGGGTATCCCCCAGGGTGCAGACACTCTGGATGCTATCGCCGTACTGTTCAAACAGTTGGTTACCCGTGAGGAGATTCATGTCTCCCTTAGCTGCCAGCCCCGCCAAAGGCATCAACCCCAGCGCTACGATCAGCAGCATTACAATCCATTTTTTCATCTCTTTTCTCCTGTCTCTTTTTATTTCGTCCCATCATTGCCGTCCAGATACACGATGGCCGGCATGCCCATGCGTACATGGTCATCCGCTTCAAAGGATATGTACGCACTGTAGAATTTTTGATTACCCTCCCCGGAGCTTAAATAAGATATGCTCTCCACTTTGCCCGGATAGCGGCGCATATTATCGGGATCCAGATCAAATTCAATTTCCACTGAATCTCCTTCGTGGATCAGACCCAGATCGAGCACATTTACCTTGGCTTCAATCTGAAGCTTTTCAAAGGGATATACGGTAATTAAATTGGCATCCTTGGCCACAGAAGCACCATTTTGCACATCCACACTGGCTACAATACCGCTTACGTTAGAAGGAATTTCGCTCTCGCCGGCATAGAGACCATCCAGCGTGCCCTCCACCGTTTCAAACAACAGCTGGCCGCGCTCTACACTGTCCCCCGGAGATACGTGCATCTTTAAAATGCTGCCCTCACCTGTTACGGCAATGGCCGCGGCCTGAGCCGCCGTGCCTCGTCCTACCCGGGAAGAAGAGGCATAATCCGCGCTGCGGAACACACCCACTGTCTCTCCGATATAAAACTCACCGCCGGTAACTTCCACTGTATACTTTGTTATTCCCGCCTCATCGGCAGCTTCCACCTTCGCCACACGGCCCGTACCCCGGTGAGAGCCGTCCTGCGTGCAGGACAGATATACCTTTTCACCGATGTGCACATATTTGGTGCTGCTGGAATTATAAGCCTTTTCAGTAGTGGCCTGGATAATGTAACGGTTGGTAGGCTCAATATAAAGGATCGCACCGTAGCGAGCAATAACTCCTTCTGCTCCATCGCCCTCCTGAGCACACACACTACCTACCACGCCATCCTGGGGCGCATAGACCTTGGCCGTAACCAGAGAGGCCACCGTATCTCCAACGTTCACCAGGTCTCCCGCCCGCAGCTTCACTTCTTCAACGATGCCACCAAAAGGGGCGCGCACCGCTTCCGATCCACCGTTGATGACGCTGCCATCCAAGACCAGCTCCGCCAAAGCGGAACCACCCAGTCCCAACGCTAGCGCGCAGGCCCCCGCCAAAACCCGTTTTTTGATCTTCATAGGCCTTCCTCCTGTGTCCCAATCGTCTCCGTAAAGGCTGGATACTTCCCGTAGGGATAGTCTGGCAGATCCTCTCCCGCGCAATAGACATTCAGGGGATACATTTCGGGGGTGGAGATTCGATCCTTCATTTCAAAACGCTCTCCCGCTACCTGGGCCCAAATCTGAGGAACGCAGTCACTGGCACGGCTATAGGCCGGACCCTGTTGAACTTGACTCGCTTTTTCACACACGCGCATGCGAATCTCATATTCAAATTCCGCAGTTGAAACACCATGCATCTTTAGCTCCGCATAACGGGTACCCGCAGAGAAACCCTCAGTAGGCAGGGACAGCATAGTTCCATTCACATCCAACAGCAGATAGTGGATATCGCTGTTATACAGCTTGCGCAGCACCGCACCGTTGACCTTCCAAACGCAGGTATACTCCCCTTCCTGCTGTACATCCTCTTCCACCACAGCCTTCAAAAGAAGCGTATCCTTAGCAGGTTCAACGGTAGTTGTTTCGTCCATAGCCAACGTTTCGTTTTCCCGAGTCCAGTGAATGAGGCCTGCCGTAAAACGACCATTTGGTTCCACTTCCCCTGCAGCTTCTACGTTCAGCTTCAGATCCACATATTCGCCACCCAGGGTAAGCTCACTCACTTCACCCTCCGGCAATTCAAGCTCGTAGCTATTGTATTTCGCATCGTCTCCATCGCCACTGGCATGCTCCTTCTTGGGTGTTGACGATCCGCCGCCACCGCCGCCACCGGAAAAACTGGGGAGCTTGGTCAGTTTCACTTCCTCCGCATTGGCCGAAATGTTCCCTGCCAAATCCCGCACCAGGATCATGCCTGGCGCAAAGCTTTGCTTTTTAGGTGCCGTATAGGTATAGCTGTCCATGCCCTGTTCGATGGGTGCCCAGTTCTCGCCTCCGTCTAGCGAAAAGGCATCCAATCCGCTAAGCGCATCTGAGAAATGGAGGGTCATGGTGCGGTCTTTCTCCATGCTCACTTCCACTGTCAGTGCAGGAGGTGTAAAGTCCAGCTTGAGCTTATATGGTTCCGACCGGTCCGCAATATCGCCCATGGGGTCCATAATCGCAAACCGCACGTCGTAAACCCCCTCCTCCTGAGGCTGGTATACATTTTCAGAGAGCATCGCAATTCGTTCGTTCAAAATAATGACGGCGTAGTTGCTGTCCTGATCCTCTTCAGTAATGCCCTCCAAGGTAAATAACGGCTGAAGACAACTCCAGGTATCCTCCACATAATTTTCCGCGCTTACCGTCAGCTTCATGCCCGGTCCCGGCTCCGGTGTAGCACTGGGCTCCGGCAATTCCTCCCGAAGCCAGATATACAGATCTCCTACACTCTCCGGCGTAAAAGCAGCAATAGCTTCGGACGTAAACTCATCTCGAATACTGTCGCTGGAAGAGAGAACTACCCTATGATTCTTACCCACCATATACACATCCGGTTCAAAGCTGATCTGCTGAAGCCGCTGAAGAGGGAAATCCTCCAACTTGATCATCTGCCGAGTGGATACGCAAATCCGCAGTTTTCCGGGCTCCATTAACAGTTCTGCCAACGAACCACCCTTGAGCTTGGCGCCATCCTCGTCCAACAGATACCCCTCCAACTGAGGTATGGGAGTAGCGCTGGGTTCTGGTGTAATCTCAGGAGTTGCCGTGGCCGGGACTTCCGTAGTGGGCACTTCCGTAGCCGGTGCCTCCGTAGCAGGCGCCTCTGTGGCAGGCACTTCCGTAGCCGGCGCCTCCGTAGCAGGCGCCTCTGTGGCAGGTGCTTCCGTGGCAGGTGCTTCCGTGGCAGGCGCCTCCGTGGCAGGCGCCTCCGTGGCAGGCGCTTCCGTGGCAGGCGCCTCCGTGGCAGGCACTTTCGTAGCAGGTGCCTCCGTGGCAGGCACTTTCGTAGCAGGTGCCTCCGTGGCAGGCACTTTCGTGGCAGGTGCCTCCGTGGCAGGCACTTTCGTAGCAGGCACCTCTGTGGCAGGCACTTTTGTAGCAGGTACCTGCGTAGCCGGAACGGGTGATGCTTCGGTTGGAGGCATTCCTTCTGCCAAGGCAAGGGGCACCATTATTCCCAAAATCAACAGCAAAATCAACATCTTTTTCATAGCGGTCATCCTCATGCGAAACTGTAATTTTATGCCACTCGTATTAAGTTAGACGTGCGCCAATCTTTCAAGGTTTCATGAAAAACTCATTTAAGCACATTTTTTTGCGGAAAATATTATGCGAGCAATAAGTAAACCTCTAAATAGAGTTGCCCCTCTAACAGCAATAAAACCATCTTAAATTGCTTGCCCTCTGCATCGTCGGCTGCTATAATTAGATAAAAAATTAGCGGAACGAAGGAGGACGAAGAAATGGACTGTTTCTTTGAAAGCAATCGAGATCGCCTGGAAGCCTTCAGCCACATGTCAAAATCCATCGGAGCTCGGGCCGATTATGTGCAGGGAGGGGGCGGAAACACTTCGGTGAAACTAGAGGGGAACCTGATGGCCATCAAAGCATCGGGCTTCTGCCTGAAGGATATTGAGCCGGACCGGGCCTACGCCGTATTGGATTACAGCGCCCTGCGCCACTTTTACAACAGTTCCGATCCCTCAAGCTTCGAAGACGTGGAAAAGTCCGGTTCCTCCAGAGCAAAGGAAGCAACGAAAAACATCGAGGGCCTTACGCCGCTGCGGCCCAGTGTTGAAGCCGGTTTTCACTCCATATTGGATACTTATGTAGTCCACAGTCATAGCGTATATGCCAATCTGGCTACCTGCTGCATGGAATGCGGAGAAATTGTCCGCTCTGCCCTGTCGGATGCGGATTACAAGTGGGGCATGGTGGCCTACACCGATCCTGGCGCACGGCTCACCTTCTCCATTCGAGATGAACTTACTCGTGTGGAACAGGAAAGCGGCAGCCGTCCAGCAGCTATCTTTATGCGCAATCACGGCCTGATTGTCCATGCAAATGATTCGGATATGTGTCTGCGCATCCATGAGGACGTGAATCAGCGCATTGCCAAAGCTTTTGGCCTTCGGGGCGACAGTTTCCCAAAAGTAGCAGTGTGTACAGATCAAAGCGGTCTTCTCAAGGCGAATTGCCCTTTTCTGACGGAAAAGCTTCGCAGTGGCGCCTTTGACGAAAGCTTCTTCCTGCAAACGCCCTTATATCCCGATCAGCTGGTATTTCTAACCGGTAGCTTCGGCTTCGGCACAGGAACTCCGGAAGAAGAGCACTGTCTGGCTGATCCTGCAAGTGGACAAGTGGTGTTTAACATGGATGTTGGAAAGGCTCAGGTGATTGCCGAAACCTTGACTGCTATCGTGTTCATTGCCGACGCTATCCGCAATAAAGGATACACCTTGTCTACTCTGGGCGAGGAGGCCAAACAATTTATCGCCAACTGGGAGAGCGAAAAATATCGCAAGTCATTGGCAGGCAAGAAATAATTTTCCGGGTACCGGTTCGGTTGAGCCGGTACCCGAACACTCTAAAAATGCAGGGATAGTTTTAGCCAGAAAATAACCTATAAAGATTTTCGTAGCTCACGCTCTCAACTGCATCAGTACCAGCGCCGCATACCTTCCATCAGGCCGGCATACACCGAATTCATATCCGTGCTGGATTTCTCGACGAAATAGCGTAAGTTCCTCCCCTTCAAAGCAGGGCATGCAGAACAGAATTTCCATTTCCTCCACGTCTATTGTTTCCAGTTCTGCCACGGTAAAAGTATCCATTACTGCACGCAGATAAGCTACGTTATTCATATGTCGTCCCACATCCACATCCGTAGAACAAACCTTGTGGCGCATGACCTCATCTTCAGCGTTAAAATCATGCTTCAACCGGGCATGAGGTGCATTAAGCAGCGTCTGTGGTGGAAACACCGTTCCCTCCCGATATCCGGCATCATTAGCAGGATGCACCTCGCCTTTTTTCAGATCATATACGCACCATTGAGTACGCCCCTCCAACAATGTTTCATTTCCTGATTTAAGTTGGTAGAATCGATCACACCGCATGGTGCCGGGCATTGCAGGCCAGGTAGAAAGTTCCACCGCCTCCATCAGTGCGGGGCTTTGATAAAAATGCACCCTGGTGCGGGCTGTAACCCAAAATAAGCCCCGGCTTCGCATGGCTTCAAAGCCTACGCCAATCTCCTCGGCATGTTCAGAAGCAATGTCCTGAAACAACGCAAAAGCGTTGTAGTGTCCCAAACGGCCGGTAACATCGCACATGCTGGTACCTACCCGCAACTCCTTTGTAAATACGCCTTCCATGAGAGCGCGTCACCTCCATTTATTTTTAGATTCATCCGCCTCATTATAACCTGCCTCTTCGGGAAATGCAAGGCAAACGCCCCTAAACGTTATTATTGGCAAATGAATGAATAAATTCATGATTCTTCCCTGGTTTATTCATCTTGCGTTTATATATGACATATAGAATAGTTGTATCAACCAATGATATCCATAAAAGGGTGGTGAAATACGTGGAACATCAGATCCCTGTCATTAACGGCGAATTGCGTAAAAATATTCTTGCCGTACCCCAAGCCGCCTGGAGAGCCAGCGGCATCGTAGTGATGGGCAGACGAATTAAATCCCTGCTGTTCTCCACGGACATCGCCATCATCTGCAACTGTAACGCAGACGCCGTGTTGGCAGTTTATCCCTTCACCCCTCAGCAGCGCATCGCCAACGCCATTGTCACCAACAGTTCCATCCCCGTTTTCTGCGGGGTTGGCGGCGGTGTGACCAACGGTAAACGTAGCGTCATGTTGGCTCGGGACGCAGAAGCTCATGGTGCATTTGGCGTGGTGGTAAACGTCCCCATGTCCAATGAAACCATTTCCCAGATGCGGGATATTATTGATATCCCGGTGATTGCTACAGTGGTTTCTGAAAATATGGACATCGATGCCCGTCTGCGTGCCGGTACTCGAATTCTGAACGTATCTGCCGCGGAACGAACGCCCGAACTGGTGCGCCTGATCCGTAAAGAATTTCCCACTGTTCCCATCATTGCCACGGGTGGACCCCATGAAGAAACAGTGGCTGAAACCGTGGCGGCCGGAGCCAATGCCATCAGCTATACGCCGCCCTCCACCAAGGTACTCTTTCAAAGCATTATGAACGGTTATCGTCAAGGCTGACCCCTTCCCGTAAGGGTTTCCATATAGCGGTCCAGACCGCAGCCGGCGAAGCGGCGATTACCCATTTGATGACCCAAATATACCCCCCTCTCTTTGCTTCCCCCAAAGCAAACTTCCTTGCCCGCCCTTCGCCGGCCACTGCAAAGAAGCGAACCACCTTCTCCGGGTGGTTCGCTTCTTTGCGTTGACTTCCCCGTTTTATCGTGATAAAATAAAGGTTGGGTGTATGGGCCTTATACGCCTCATGTTTCTGTACAAAGGCACCGCCGAAGCGGGTCTGCGGCCTTGAGTGGGGCCGGAGGGGGATTAAGAGTTTGTTGAATGCAGTTAAAATTGGAACTTCAGCACTGAATCTTAAATATGTAGATGTTTCCCACCGCAAATACAATATCGTCAAGCGGGGTTTGGATATCCTCATTTCAGGAATAGCCATTGTGATCTTGTGCCTGCCTATGCTGGTGTTGATGCTATGCATCTATATTGATGATCCAGGGAAGGTGATTTTTGCTCAAACCCGCATTGGACGCAATGCAAAGCCCTTTCGTATTTATAAGATTCGCACTATGGTGGCCAGCACACCTGGTAACCTGTCTGCTGCAGAATTTCGCGACGCTGACCGCTATGTCACTCGTCTGGGCAGCCTGCTGCGCAAAGCCTCTCTAGACGAGCTCCCCCAGTTACTCAATGTATTTAAGGGGGATATGAGCATTGTGGGGCCACGGCCTCTGATTGCCGAAGAGAGTAAAATTCATCTGCTGCGCAAGCAGTACGGCATTTATCAGACACGACCAGGCATCACGGGGCTGGCCCAGATCAACGGCCGCAATAACCTCTCCACCCGCAGCAAAGTGGCCTGGGAAGTCAAGTATCTGGAAAACTACGGTTTTGCCACGGATCTGCGCATTTTATTGCGAACCATTCCTAAGATACTCTGCGGTGCCGACGTGAACCGAGACTTTGGCAAGTCCGCCTGAAAATAATCACAGGAGTTTCATCATGGCCTACAACAAAGAAGATAATCATGAACTGCGCGCCCTTCAATTGACGGAACTGGAAGTGGCGCGCATCTTCGCTCAGATTTGCGAAAAATACCATCTTCGCTATTATATCGTTGGGGGAACCATGCTGGGTGCGGTACGTCACCAGGGCTTCATTCCCTGGGATGACGACATGGATGTGGGTATGCCCCGGCCCGACTATGAAAAGTTCATCAACATCGTTCGGGGAGAATTGCCCCCCGGTTACGATTTTCGTACGTTTAAACAGAATCTGGACTACAAGCGTTGCTTCAGCAAGCTGGTAGACACAAGAGTACGCCTTACCAACGCCTCCAATACGAAGACTACCTACGAAAACGCTTGGCTGGATATCTTTCCCTTTGACGGCATGCCCGCCGGAAAATTGTGCCAACAGCTGCACTTCTGGCACCTGACCTTCTGGCGCTTTTTGTATCGGGCCTCCTGCTTTGAGGAACTGGTCAATTTGAACCGTCCAGGGCGACCTTTGTATTTGCGCCTGATCATCAAGTTTCTTTCCGTCACCCACTTTGGAGCCAATTTGGATACGCGAAAGTTGATGTATAAGCTGGAGAAAAAACTGGCCAAATACGGCTACGATGAATCGCCTTTTATGGTTAGCTTTTTTGGACAGTATATGACCCGTGAAATCGTGGACAAGCGCTTACTGGGCGCGGGGCGCTCCTATGCCTTTGAGGATCTGACCCTCAACGGCCCTGAGGATTATGATGCCTTCCTACGTCACTTTTATGGAGATTACATGACGCCCCCAAAGGACGCGGACAAAAACAAGCTCAATATTTCCAAAATCGAATACAACCAAAAGGATGCGTAGTTTTCCCCTGTACGGGTATAGTGAACTTTTCTCTCCGGATACTCCTCTGCGGAATGCTTGCATTCAAAGTCTCGCAACGCCTTACATCCAAAGAAATTAATGTATATTAATAGGAGCAATTGCTATGAAAAATAAGGTGATACACGGTGCGGATATCCTACTGCCGGGCAATCAGGTAGATTTGGAAAAATGGGCCGTGGTGGCCGTAGATCAGTACACTTCGGAACCGGAGTATTGGCAGCAGGCAGAATCTCTCGTAGGTAATGCCCCTTCCACCCTAAATCTGGTTCTTCCCGAAGTTTATCTCCAACAGGGCGAGCAGCGCATTCCCCACATGCAAAAATCCATGAGAGATTACCTGAACGCCGGCATATTGGAAGAAAGTGTACACGGTGGTTATATATTGGTGGAACGATCCACCCAGGCTGGCATGCGTCTGGGATTGATGGCCTGCGTGGATTTGGAGGCCTATGACTACACCCCTGGCTCTCACAGTCTTGTCAGAGCTACGGAGGGCACCGTATTGGAGCGAGTGCCTCCTCGAGTTCAGCTGCGTCGAGGCGCACCTCTGGAGTTGCCCCACGTGCTGATGCTACTGGACGACGATCACGAACAGGTAATCGAACCGCTCTACCAGCGACGGGAAGAACTACCCCAGTTGTATGACTTTGACCTAATGCTCGGCGGAGGGCACATTCGGGGCTGGAAGGTAGAAGGTGAGGCCGCTAGTCATGTAGAGGCGGCGCTGGACGCTGTATATGAAAATTGTGCTGGACTATTTCTGGCCGTAGGTGATGGCAACCACTCTTTGGCAGCTGCCCGTGCCTACTGGATGGAACTTCGTCCAAGCATTCCGGAAGCGGAGCGCGTCAGGCACCCCGCCCGCTATGCTCTGGTAGAGCTGGAAAATCTCCACAGCCCCGCTATCCGCTTTGAACCCATTCACCGTCTGCTCACCGGTATTAACCCTGAAGCTCTTTTAAAGGCATGGGAACACTATATTCAACAGCGCAATCCATCTCCGGGAGAATATTCCCTAACTGTGGTTTTTGATGGGGGAGAACGGCATTTCAGCTATGCTACTCATCCGCTGAGAAATTTGCAAGAATTTCTGGACGATTACCTTCATAATCATCCTGAAGCACAAATCGACTATGTCCACGGAGACGAAACCCTTCGTCGCCTGGCCGCTCGGCCTGGCTGCCTGGGTTTGATGCCCTGTGGCTTTGACAAGGCACTTCTGTTCCCCTACATCCGTAAATGGGGGGTGCTGCCCCGCAAGACCTTTTCCATGGGGCACGCCAATGAAAAGCGCTATTATCTGGAAGCCCGCAAAATCATCCAGTAACTCAAGGCCAACAAATAGAACTAACCCGCCGCTACAATTGTATTGAAGTCATAGCGGCGGGCTTATTCTTTTACCCTTCATTTTTTTCAGAGGCCATATACTTAAAATAATGTTCCTTCATGCAGCGAAAGGTCTCTTCGCTCAGATCATGCTCCACCTTGCAAGCATCTTCCATCGCTGTCTCCTCCGAAACACCCAGCGCCATAAAGATTCCGGAGATGATCCTATGCCGTTCAAAGGTGGGTTCCGCAACGCTTCGGCCCTCCTGGGTCAGTTCTATGTGTCCGTCTCCATCGATTTCCACCAATCCCTGCCGCACATAACGCTTCATATACTGACTGATGGTGGGTTTGGAAAATCCCATATAATTGGCTATATCCACGGCGCGCACCGCACCGTTCTTCTGTTTGAGGATCAAAATAGCCTCCATATAGTTTTCCGTTGCTTCGGTGATGCGCATGCATTTGCCTCCTGAACCTTTTTTGTCATCATAGCACAAAAAAGGCTAAAAATCAAAGTTTCTTTCCCAAATGGATTCACAGGGACATAAAAAGTCCATCTATAAACAGTGATCGGCAAGAGAAATGCAGGATTTATGCGCAGCCAAATAAGAAGGGGGTTTCTCAATGAACAACAATTGGATTGTTGCGCTGGGCGTATTTTTACCCTTTGTGGGCACATCGCTGGGTTCAGCGTCTGCACTGTTTATGAAGGGTGCCATGAAGCCAAGACTTCAAAAGGCCCTTCTGGGTTTTGCAGCCGGTGTAATGATTGCCGCATCGGTATGGTCTCTTTTAATTCCGGCCATCGACATGGCAGAAGCATCAGGGCGCGCAGCCTGGCTCCCGGCCGTTTTGGGTTTTTTGGCTGGAATTGGTTTTTTGCTGGCATTAGACAGCCTGATTCCCCATCTGCACGTTAATTCCAATTGCCCAGAGGGGCACAAATGCAGTTTGGGCCGCTCCACTATGTTGATGTTGGCAGTAACCTTGCATAACCTTCCCGAGGGCATGGCAGTAGGCGTAGTGCTGGCAGGTTTTCTCTCCGGTTCGGAAACAATTTCTGCGGCCTCGGCCCTAGCGTTAGCCATCGGCATTGCCATTCAGAACTTTCCGGAGGGTGCCATCATCTCCATGCCTCTTGCAGGTGCGGGTGTTTCCCGGCGTCGTGCCTTTCTGTATGGGATTGGTTCCGGCATCGTAGAGCCACTGGGGGCCCTGTCCACGCTTTTGCTAACGGCAGTCATCGAGCCCGCCCTGCCTTTTATCCTGGCCTTTGCTGCGGGGGCCATGATCTATGTAGTAGTCGAAGAACTGATCCCCGAATCCCAGGCAGGTTCTCATTCCAATCTGGCTACCATTGGCGTCGCCCTGGGCTTTGCGCTGATGATGGTGCTGGATGTGGCTTTAGGATAAATATCTCCACACACAAATAAAATGCATAGGATACAATTTTCAGTTCATCCGCAAAATTAATCAGCGATAGTAATCTTAATGTGGCTATCCAAAACAAAATTATGCAGGTGCCAGGGAATCATCCCTCGCACCTGCATAATTACTTTATCGGCATTTTCAAAATTACAAATAATTATTTGCAACTGTCAAGCGCTTATTGTTCTGCGGCATCCACTCCATATACGGCTTCATCATAGCTAAACCCTTCAAGGCATAATTGATCTAATAGCCGAAAGCGAGTCATATCCATAATCGAGAGATAAGATTCCACCTCTTCAGCAGCCTGCTCTTTCCAGTCAGCTCCACGAGCATCCACGGCAGTCACAGCCTCTTCGCGCGAAAAACCATCCATCAGCGATTTTAGCAAATGCCATAAAGGTATACAGTATTTGAAAATTGTAACCAATTAAACATCTATCATAGCGAGGAAAGTACATGGGCAGAGGACTGACCCTACAAACAAGGAAACTTACAAACATGCTTTCTCTGGTTTATCAATAATTTATGGGGAGCGGCACAAGTGCCGCTCCCCAACCTTAAAAGATATACGGATGTTTCAAAAAATTACTCTGCGCTCTCATACAGCCGATCCAGGAAGGCTTGATCAGCCACACCAGTGGGCTCCATGTCAAAGCGACGCTGCATTTCTTTCACCGCTTCAGCAGTATAGTTGCCAAACTTACCATCCGGCTGACCAGAGAGAAGCTTGTTGTCAATCAACACCTGCTGGAGTTTCTTGACTTCCTCGCCTGTGCTGCCGACAGTCAGACTTTCGCCGCTACTTTCTGTACCACTTTCACCACTTTCGCCGTTTTCAGCCGACTCGCTCTGCTCAGTCTGAGGCGGCTGGATATCAAAGCAGTAGCTGTACTCCACACCATCCATATAGGTATTGACCACCATGTAGGCCATGTCTCCCTCATCCGGATTGTACGGATAACGCTTATAGAGGGTAATAGGCTCATTGCTGGTAATGGCAATGTCAGTCTTTCCCGCAATTTCGAAATCCATCAGCTGGAATCCCTGGGAAGTCACGCCTTCCTGGGTTCCACTAAAGGTAATCACCAGGGCATCCTGGGGAACGATCTTCGTAGTTCCGGCATAGTTGTTGAGGGTAATTTCAAACTCTACGGCAGCCTCGTTACCCTGAAGCTTGTAGCTATCAGCATAGTTTTCCTCAAAATAAGCCGTGTCCTTGTAAGCCTTGACCTGTATGGTAAAATCCAACGTCTCATATGGGGCTTCGTCGGCCACACGCCGGGGAGTGCCATCCGCCAATATCTGCGTCTGGAAGGTCTGTGCCTCTCCATAGGACACAAACACCGGCTCTACGATATTTTCAGGAGTGGGTACGGGGGTAGGTTCCGCGGTGACTTCCGGCGTAGGTTCCACCGTGGCCTCCGGCGTAGCCGCTTCTTCAATGATCTGCGTCGCCTCCGGCTCCACGCTCAGCACGTCCACCGGTCCCTGGGTAACCTCTGCCTCCGGCTGCACCGTCTCAACGGCCTCGGAATCAACGTCTGGCTCCTCGGCGGCTCCCGCCTCGTCATCCTCCAGGAAAGATGCCATTACTGGCACTTCGTTGGGCGCTTGTGTCTCTGCGCTCACAGGCGCTTCGCTAATCTGTAAGATTTCCAATGAGGGCTGGGAATCATCTGCACCGTCCGTGGGCTGAGCATCCAGCGATTCGGGCGTAGTGGAAAGATCCGCTTCAGGGGTAGGCGAGACATCCACCTGGGACGTCTGCCGCTGCTGCAGGTTCAGCAATTCACCCACGCGATCATTGTTTTTGGCCGCAAAAACGCAAACCACAAAGCCTGCAATCAGGCCGATAATGAGCATCACAATGGCCGCGGTCCAAATTTTTTTACGGTACCGTGCGCGCAAGCGGCGCTCACGGGCCCTTCTGGATGTATTATAAGCCATTTCAACATCCTCCTCAGTACAACTATTTCAAAAGTATTATACAATTTTTAAATATCTTCGTCAAGCATTCCCCGGCTCAAAAGCAGGCGAAATCCAGACTTTTTACAGGAAGCACCCTCATTTTGGAAAGAAAGCTTCCTCATATGGGCATTTCTCCCTCTGAGGAAAAATCAACATTAGGCAGTTCTTCCAGAGTTTCAATGCCAAAGTGCTGCAAAAATTTATCTGTGGTGCGGTAGAGGATGGGCCGTCCCAGAGCCTCTCTGCGCCCGCATTCCTCAATAAACCCCCGGTTTAAAAGAGCCTGCACCGAATAATCGCACTTCACACCCCGCACCGCTTCGATGTCACCCTTTGTGACGGGCTGGCGGTAAGCGATGATTGACAACGTTTCCAGTACCGCCTGGGACAGGGGCTGCTTTTGAATGGGCTGCAGGAACAGCTCCACCTGGGGAGCATACTTGGGACAGATGGACAAGAACACCGCCTCACCGCTGCGGTTGAGCTGGATGCCTCGATTTTCCAGAGATAGATGATCCCTTAATTCGGTGAGCGCCTGTTCCAGCTCACTTACCGTAAGATTCATGGCGTGAGCCAGCACGTCCACCCGCACCGGATCACCGGAGACAAAGAGGATGGCCTCGATGATGGCCGTGAGGTTTTCCAAAATCGTCACTCCCGTTCGTCCTGCATGCGAAGGGCTCGCAGGGAATTTTCGTAGATCTGCCGTGCAAAGGGCTCGGGCGCTGCATTTCGCAGCTCTGCAGCCCGGGCCAGCGTGTGTACAACGAACGCCGGTTCGTTGCGCCGCCCTCGCAGGGGTACCGGCGCCATATAGGGGCAATCCGTCTCCACCAGCATGCGCTCCAAGGGCATGTTGCGGGCCACCTCCTGAAGTTTAGGGGCATTTTTGAAAGTTAACGCCCCTGAAAAGGAGATATAAAGGCCCAAATCCAGATAAATCTTTGCCGACTCCCAACTTCCCGTATAGCAGTGCATGATTCCCTGGGGCATGCGTCCCACCGCCGCCCGGGCACGCAACATGTCCATACAATCCCCGTGAGCTTCACGAATGTGTAACTGCACAGGTACATTGTGTATATAGGCCAATTCCAGCTGGCGGTCGAACACCGTCCGCTGCACATCCCGGGGAGAGAGATCGTAGTGATAGTCCAGGCCAATCTCCCCCAGAAGGCGACATTGGGGATGCCGAAGATAGCGAAGAACCGTTGCTTCCGCTTCGTCAGTATAACGACTGGCATTATGGGGATGCACGCCAATGGAAGCTACCAGCATGGAGTGCGCTTCCGCCAGTCGAAAGACCCTTTCTTCATTGGGTTTCTCCTCGCAAGGGTCGGCCACCACATTGGCCCGGCACACCCCGGCTTGTTCCATTCTGCTGAGCACTTCCAGACGATCGGAGTCAAAAGCCTCGTCCGCAATGTGGCAATGGGTATCAAATATGCGCATCTTTATCCTTCCGGGCGCATCACTTTGCGCCCGTTTCCTTCCAGAATTCCGTCTTCAGACTGCGGGTAAACAGACCATCCAGGGCGCTTTGGGGCTCCACTCCCTCATAAAGCGCACCATATACCGCCCGGCAGATGGGCAGTTCAACCCCGTAGCGATGGGACAGGCGCATCAGCGCATCCGCAGTATAGTAGCCTTCCGCCAGCTTGTCGAATTTTTCGCCCTTCACCAGCATCTCGCCGAAACGGCGATTGTGGCTATAGGGTGAAAATACAGTAGCCTCATAATCTCCCAGATGGCACAATCCATAAGCAGAAAAAGGATTGCCGCCCATGGCCTCGATCAATCGTGCAATCTCTCTGGGGCCCCGCGACATCAGTGGCCCCTTCAGCGTGGTCAGTCCCAGTCCATCCAGAACGCCTGCGGCGATACCGATGACATTCTTGGCCGCCGCACCAATTTCATTGCCTATCAAATCCTCGCCATAGTAAAAGCGAATGAGAGGGCTGGAAAAGCGCTCCACCAGCATTTCCTTTATCGTCCGGTTTTCGCTATCAATCACCATACAGTTGGGAATACCCGCGTAAAATTCCTGCACGTGACCCGGCCCCAGCCACACAGCTACGGGACAGGAGGGATCCAGCGCCTCTGCCGCTACCTGGGAGAGACGACGTCCGGTCTCCACCTCAATACCCTTCATACACAGGACGAAGATCTTTCCCCTCAAATTCAGCGGCTGCAATTCTTTCATCAAGCCCTGAAGAGACTGGGAGGGAACGGATATGATGATTACATCCGCTTCCTCCGCACAGGCAATCTGAGTGCTCAGACACACGCTTTCTCTAAATTCCAAAAGATCATTTCTGCGTTCCAACAGAAAACGCTGCATGTGGGCGGATTCCGCCCGGCCGTAGAGGGTCACCTGATGGCCGATTTTATCCAAATACCAGGCAATCAGCGAACCCCAACGGCCACAGCCAATAACCGAGACCCGCATCAGCCGATCTCGCTGCCGGGAGCCACGTCGCCATCCACGGTCAGCAGCTTTACTTTTCCAGATTCATCCTCGGCACACAGCAGCATACCCTCGGATACCTGGCCCGCCATCTTTCGAGGTGCAAAGTTGGCTACCATGACTACGGTCTTGCCTACCATTTCCTCGGGGGTATAATACTTGGCAATACCGGAGCAGACAGTGCGCGTCTGACCTCCTCCCACGTCCAGGGTTTCCTTGAGTAACTTTTCACTGTTTTCCACCCGCTGGCAAGCGATGACTTTCGCAGCAATGAGCTTGATCTTCATGAAGTCGTCAAAGGAAGCAATGTCCGCCTTCTTCTCTTCCTTGACAGCCTTCTTCTCCTGCTTCTTTTCCTGCTTTTCAGCCTTCTTTTCTTCCTTTTGGACGTCCTTTCCGCCCTCCAGAGCCTCCAATTCCTTCTTGATATCCACCCGGGGGAACAGGGCTGCACCCTTGTTCACCTTCGTTCCACCCTTGAGCGCGCCAAACTTCAACACACTATCCCATGTCTTCAGGGCGGGATCCGTCACACCCAGCTGGGCAAAGATTTTCTCCGGTGTGGAAGGCATGCAGGGATAGATATGCACCGCCACAGCACGGATACACTCCGCCAGGTTGTACAGTACGGTTTTCAGTCGGGGCAGGCCCTCCTCGCTCTTACCCAGCACCCAGGGCTGATTGATATCGATATAGCGATTGCAGTCGCCGATGAGTTTCCAGACCTCGGAAAGGGCCACGGAGAATTGTAGTGCATCCATCTGCTTTTCCACAATGGCGGGCAGGGCCTCAAAGCGCTCCCGCAAGGCAATATCTGATTCTTCCGTTTCGCCCGGCTCCGGAACGATGCCGCCAAAGTATTTTTCGATCATAGCCACCGTGCGGCTGACCAAATTACCCAGATCGTTCACCAGATCCGCGTTCATGCGGGTGAGCAGAGCCTCATTGGTGTAATTTCCGTCCGCACCGAAGGGCATCTCCCGCATCAAGTAGTACCGCAGGGTGTCCACGCCGTAGCGCTCCACGATGGGGGCGGGGTAGACAATGTTGCCCTTGGATTTGGACATCTTATCGTTGCCAAAGAGCAGCCAACCGTGGCCAAAGACCTGCTTGGGCAGGGGCAATCCCAGGGCATGGAGCATGATGGGCCAATAAATGGTATGGAAGCGCACGATTTCCTTGCCCACCAGATGCACATCCGCTGGCCAGTACTTCTGGAACAGCTCGTCGTGATCCGTGCCATAGCCCAGGGCAGTAATGTAGTTGGACAGGGCGTCGATCCACACGTAGACCACATGTTTAGGATCAAAATCGACTGGAACACCCCATTTGAAGGATGTACGGCTGACGCACAGGTCCTGAAGACCGGGACGCAAGAAGTTGTTGAGCATTTCGTTGGCCCTCGACGGGGGCTGAATGAAGTCAGGATGGCTCTCAATGTAGTCGATCAGCCAGTCCTGATACTTGCTCATGCGGAAAAAATAGCTTTCCTCCCGTACCAGCTCCGTAGGCCGGCCGCAGTCAGGGCATAGGTTGCCCTCCTTGAGCTGAGTGGGAGTCCAGAAGGCCTCGCACTGAGCGCAGTACTGACCCTCATATGCGCTCTTATAGATGTCACCCTGATCGTAGAACTGCTTAAAGATCTTCTGCACGATCTTCTCATGGCGCTCATCAGTGGTACGGATAAAATCATCGTACTCGATGTTCATCAGCTTCCACAAGTCCTTAGTCTCTGCCACGATCTTATCAACGAAGGCCTGGGGCGTCACACCTGCTTCCTGAGCCTTGCGCTCAATTTTCTGTCCGTGCTCGTCGGTGCCGGTGAGGAAGTAGGCGTCATAACCCGTCATCTTCTTAAAGCGGGTCATAGTATCCGCCGCAACGGTGGTATAGGTGTGGCCAATGTGCATGTTGCCCGAAGGATAGTAGATGGGCGTGGTGATGTAGAATTTCTTCTTTTCCGGCATGATGACAAACCTCCAAGTTTTATTGTTGCATTCATAGCGCCTGAAAACAAAATAGCGCCCCTTCCATGAGGGGCGCAACTCCAGCGCGATACCAACCCTGTTCACCCGCATACAAAGCGGGCCTTGAATCCCTTAACGCGGGAAACGCCGCACCCTAAATCCCTTCGAGTGCAGTGCTCCGGAGCCATGTTCCCCCGCATCCGTTCGCCGCCGGCTTCCACCCTGCCCGGCTCTCTGGGGCGCGACCCTCGGGGTACTCTTTCCTTCATCGCTATTTCATTATAATGCCCCAAAATCCCCCTGTCAAGCCGAGGTGAGTTAGATTTTCTCCCTGTAAAGGCCATAGGTTGTAATCTTTACGCCCGGGGGATTGTCACGGGACGAACGCTGGGGTATAATGGTTACAGCAGTCAACGGAAGGAAGGATAACGCATGCGCATACTGGTTACCGGCGGCGCCGGTTATATCGGCAGCCACACCTGCGTGGAACTTTTAAACGCGGGATATGAAATCGTCATCGCGGATAACATGAACAACGCCAAACCCCAGGCTCTGGACGCCATACGCACCATTACCGGCCGGGATTTTCACTTCTATCAGATCGATATTCGCGACCGGGCAGCTATGGATGAAATGTTTTCCAAGGAGAACATCGGTGCAGTGATCCACTTCGCCGGCCACAAAGCCGTAGGCGAATCGGTGCAAAAGCCGCTGATGTACTACGACAACAACCTCTATGGATTTATCGTACTGGCGGAAACCATGCAGGCCCATGGGGTAAAGAAGTTCGTATTCTCTTCCTCTGCCACGGTGTACGGCATGAACAATCCCGTGCCCTTCCGAGAGGACTATCCTACCTCTGCCACCAATCCCTACGGCTACACCAAAGTGATGATCGAACAGATGCTGGACGACATCTGTACGGCCCATGAAGACTGGGCAGTGTGTAAATTGCGTTACTTTAACCCCATCGGCGCTCACGAATCCGGCCTTATCGGCGAGGATCCCAACGGGATTCCCAACAACCTGTTGCCCTATGTGGCGAAGGTGGCCGCAGGTAAGCTGAAAGAATTAAGCGTCTTTGGTGACGATTATGATACCCCCGACGGTACCGGCGTGCGGGATTACATCCATGTGGTGGATCTGGCCAAGGGGCATTTGGCCGCCCTGAAATACATTGAGAACCATACGGGCAGCCAGGCAGTAAACCTGGGCACTGGAAAGGGCACCAGCGTACTGGAAATTGTGCGTGCCTTCGAGAAAGCCAGTGGCCGCAAGGTAGCCTACCGCATCGCGCCCCGCCGGGCCGGAGATATCGCTACCTGTTATGCCGATCCCACGTTGGCAGAAAAGCTGCTGAACTGGCATGCGGAGAAAAACATCGACGAAATGTGTCGCGATACCTGGCATTTCCAGCAGACGCAAGAAAACGGTTGATGTGTTTTCATTCCACATAACGTGGAATTCCGGCTTTTATGGCCTACATCGTTCATCTTTTTTGAAAAAATCCGCCCTTGACAGCGGATTTTTTCACATTTATAATTGAAATGGTATGCTATGGGAAAAATCAGGGCAGCCCTGGGGCGCTCCTGGGAGGCAAAAGTATGGGCAAGGAAATCATCCGCATCGAACATCTGAGCAAGGTGTTTAACGGAGCTGCGGGACGCATCGTGGCTCTGGAGGACATCAATCTTTCCATATGGGAGGGAGACATCTTCGGTATCATCGGCCTCTCCGGCGCGGGTAAGAGCACGCTGGTGCGCTGTATGAACCTACTGGAGACACCTACCGAGGGCCGGGTAATATTCGACGGACAAAACCTGCTTGAAATGAGCCAGCGTCAGTTGCTGGCCACCCGCCAGAGAATCGGCATGATCTTTCAGGACTTCAATCTCATGGCCCAACGCAATGCCCTGAGAAATATCTGTTATCCCATGGAAGTGGCAAAAGTTCCCCGGAAAGATGCTGTCAAACGTGCCACTGAACTACTGGAGCTGGTGGGACTCAGCGACCGTGCCAAGGCCTATCCCAGTCAGCTCTCCGGCGGACAGAAGCAGCGGGTAGCCATCGCTCGAGCTCTGGCTATGAACCCCAAAGTGCTTCTGTGTGACGAGGCTACCTCCGCCCTGGATCCCAACACCACCCGCCAAATTCTGGATCTTCTGCGGCGGATCAACCGGGAATTGGGCGTGACCGTGGTGGTAATTACCCACGAGATGAAAGTGATCGAAACCATCTGCAACCGGGTAGCGGTGCTGGATCACAGCCACGTGGTGGAAGAGGGGCTGGTGCGGGATGTATTTATTCATCCCCGCTCCCGCATCGCCCGGCAGTTGATCCTGCCGGCTCAGGATGCACCTACTCACTTTTCTGACAGCAACTGTCTGCGTATCGTATTTGATGGTTACTCCTCCTATGAGCCCGTAATCTCCAATCTGGCGTTGGAATGTCGGGCAGCGGTAAACATTCTTTATGCCAATACCCGAAATGTAGATGGTAAGGCCATGGGCCAGATGCTCCTGCAACTGCCTCAGGATGAAACCACTGTACTTCGGGTAAAGCAGTGGCTCACCGATCACCAGATCACGTTCAAGGAGGAGACGCTCAATGTTTACGGAACAAATGATTAAAGAGCTGCTTCAGGGTATCGGCCAGACCCTTTATATGACCCTCCTGTCCACACTGCTGGCCTATGTGCTGGGTCTGCCCATCGGTGTAGCCCTGTTCGTAACGGAAAAAAACGGCTTACGCCCCTGCCGGAGCGTTAATGCCGTGCTGGGCGCCATCGTCAACGTGGTTCGCAGCGTCCCCTTCATCATCCTGTTGATCACCGTGTTGCCCTTCACCCAATGGCTGCTGGGCACCACCCTTGGCCCCGGCGCCACTGTGGTGCCGCTGGTCATTAGCGCCGCTCCCTTCATTGGCCGCATGGTGGAATCTTCCCTCAAGGAAGTGCCCGCCGGCGTCATCGAGGCTGCCCGAGCGATGGGGACGCCCAACTTCAAGATTATTGTCAAAACCTTGTTGCCCGAGGCTAAGCCCTCGTTGATCAGCGGTTGTACCATTGCCATAACCACCATTCTGGGCTATACAGCCATGGCAGGTTATGTGGGTGGCGGCGGATTGGGTGCCATCGCCATTAATTATGGCTATTATCGCTACAACACTCCAGTCATGCTGGTGACGGTGCTGTTGATGGTGATTATTGTACAGCTGTTTCAGGAAGTCGGCTCCCGAATCGGCAAGAAAACGGACAAGCGCATTCGCTAAAAGGCGAACAAAAAATTGTGCAAAGTGTAAATCTTTCGGCTCCGGTCTTGACAAAGGCCGGGGCAGTTTTTATAATATGCCTAAATCCGAAAGAGATACTGGATTCGGAAGGGAGGAGCCCTGATGCGTTACACCGCTATTTCGGAAACTGTGATGATGGATATGTGCATGCGCCGGATGTGCATGCGCACGCTTCGCTGTGCTCTGAACTCTGAACCGTTTTCCTCGCCGGAAGTGTAAACCGGCAGCAAGCATGCAAGGGCAGGAAGCGATTCAAAGTTTCCTGCCCTTTGTGTTTGCTCGGCAAACGGGAGAAAGTAGTTCAGACGCCGCATGCACATCCCTAAATCTGCGGCGAAGCTTAGAAACTGCGGTATCATACCCAAAACTGAACTTTGAAAGGAGATCCCTCATGAAAAAGATTTTTGTTATCGTTTTGTCCCTGGTTCTGACCCTTTCCTGTTTCTCTGCGCTGGCGGAAGAAACCGTCAAGCTTACCGTGGGTGCCAGCCCGGCTCCTCATGCGGAAATTTTGGAAGTAGTTAAGCCCATTTTGGCGGAACAGGGCATTGAACTGGAAATCGCCGTCTATCAAGATTACGTGATTCCCAACACAGCCGTGGAAGATGGAAGTATTGACGCCAATTACTTCCAGCATGTGCTCTATCTGGGCGAATTCAATGCTGAGCGCGGTACCCATCTGGTGGAAGTGGCCAAGATCCACTACGAACCCCTGGGCATCTACGCAGGCAAGACTGCCAGCTTGGAAGAACTTGAGGATGGCGCCCAGATCGCTGTACCCA
The DNA here is from genome assembly GCA_019419995.1 of Clostridiales bacterium. Lineage (GTDB taxonomy): Bacteria > Bacillota > Clostridia > Christensenellales > Aristaeellaceae > SFTH01. The sequence continues at coordinate 18,832 of JAHZHZ010000015.1, read as the reverse complement.
ACGATACCACCAATGAGGCCCGCGCCCTGCTATTGCTGGAAGAACAGGGCCTGATCAAACTCACCGAAGGTGTGGGTATCGCTGCTACCAAACTGGACATCGTTGAAAATCCACATAACTATGAGATCGTCGAAGTAGAAGCGGCGCAAGTTCCCCGCTCCCTGGGCAGCGTAGACATCGCCGTCATCAACGGCAACTATGCCATTGCTGCTGGCCTGAACGCTGCCGATGCTCTGGCCACCGAGGACGGCGAGTCCGACGTGATCCAGCAAAACTACGCCAACGTACTGGTAGTCAAAGAGGGCAACGAGAATAACGAAGCTATTCTAGCCCTTGCCGAGGCCCTCAAGAGCGATGAAGTCAAAGCCTTCATTGAGGAGAGCTATAACGGTGCCGTGGTGCCTCTGTTCTGATTTAACCTGGTTTCTCCTGCGCCGGTGCATTTTTGCACCGGCGCTTCTTTTTTCTCCCAAATGAATTTTAACCTTCCTTACGCCTTGACAAATACCCCATAGGGGTATATAATGTCGCCGAAAGTGAGGGGAGGCAGTGAAATGCAAGAAGACAAAATGTGCTGTGGACGCACAAAGGAGCGCACGGAGGAAGAGAAAAAGCGTCTGACTAACCGACTAAACCGCATTGAGGGACAAATCCGGGGCATTCGAGGCATGTTAGATCGGGATGCCTACTGCATGGACATTCTTACCCAAGCAGCAGCAGCCAATGCGGCGCTCAACGCCTTTTGTCGGGAGCTGCTCTCTAGCCACATGCACAGCTGCGTAGTGGAGGATATTCGCGCCGGTCGGGATGAAACCATAGACGAATTGATGGGTATACTACAGAAGTTAATGAAATGAGCCAAGGAGGTGAAAAGCAGTGAAACAATACGATGTGACAGGTATGAGCTGCGCGGCATGCAGCACGCGTGTGGAAAAGGCGGTTTCCAAGTTACCGGGGGTCACGGCTTGTTCAGTGAGCCTTCTGACCAATTCCATGGGCGTGGAGGGTACTGCCACAGCATCAGAAGTCATCGCGGCGGTGGAAGCCGCGGGCTATGGTGCAGCAGAGAAGGGCTCGGCACAGAGCGTTCAGGGGACTGCACCAGGAGAAGAAGTCCTCAAAGACCGGGAAACACCCGTTTTGAAGCGGCGGCTGTTCGCATCGCTGGGCTTTCTACTGGCGCTGATGTATTTTTCCATGGGCCACATGATGTGGAACTGGCCGGTTCCGACAGCACTTTCGGATAATCCAGTGGCACTGGGCCTATTGCAGATGTTGCTGGCAGCCATCATCATGGTCATTAATCAGAAGTTCTTCATCAGCGGCTTTAAAGGTCTCATTCATCGTTCTCCCAACATGGACACGCTGGTAGCACTGGGTTCGGGCGCAGCGTTTGTCTATAGCAGTTATGCGCTCTTTGCCATGACGGGAGCACAAGCCCGGGGCGATATGGCGGGAGCTATGGCATGGATGCATGAATTCTATTTTGAATCTGCGGGTATGATCCTGACGCTGATCACTGTAGGCAAAATGCTGGAAGCCCGCTCCAAAGGGCGCACCACGGACGCACTGAAATCCCTGATGAAACTCACACCTCAGACGGCTACGGTCCTACGAGAGGGAGTGGAACAACAACTGCCCATCGCTCAGGTCAAAAAAGGGGATGTATTTGTGGTTCGCCCCGGAGAAAACATCCCGGTAGACGGTGTGGTGCTGGAGGGAGAGACCGCCGTAAATGAAGCAGCCCTCACTGGGGAAAGTATTCCCGTGGACAAAGCGCCGGGGGATGTAGTATCCGCGGCCACGGTAAACCAGTCCGGCTTTATCCGTTGCGAAGCTACCCGGGTGGGTGAGGATACCACCCTCTCCCAAATCATCAAAATGGTCAGCGACGCAGCGGCCACCAAAGCGCCCATCGCTAAAGTAGCAGACAGAGTTTCCGGCGTGTTTGTTCCCGCTGTAATGGGCATTGCCCTGTTGTGCCTGGTGGTGTGGCTACTGGTGGGGCAAAGTGTAGGTTATGCTCTGGCCCGAGCCATCTCGGTGCTGGTAATCAGTTGTCCCTGCGCTCTGGGGCTGGCCACTCCGGTAGCCATCATGGTAGGCAACGGGGTGGGTGCCCGCCACGGCGTGCTGTTTAAGACCGCCGTATCGCTGGAAAACACCGGGCGCACGGAGATCGTTGCTCTGGACAAGACGGGCACCATCACCTGCGGCGAACCCCGTGTAACGGATGTACTCTGCACACCGGAAGTGGATGAAGGAGAATTACTACGCCTGGCGGCAGCATTGGAATGCAAGAGCGAACATCCCCTGGCCCGGGCTGTGCTGAAACATGCAGTGGAGAAGGGCATCGCTCCCACGGAGGTGGAATCCTTCCGCGCTCTGCCCGGCAGCGGACTGACAGCAATGTTGGAAGGCGGCGAACTGGTAGCTGGCAATTTAGATTTAATAAGCCAGCGCGTGGAAATTTCCGCCCAACTGCGTGACCAAGGAGAAAAGCTCTCCGCCGAGGGCAAAACCCCCCTCTTCTTCAGTTACGGAAAACGCCTATTAGGCATCATTGCCGTAGCAGACGTGATCCGCGAGGATAGCCCTGAAGCGGTGCACCAGCTGCAAAATATGGGTATCCGAGTGGTAATGCTCACCGGAGACAACGAGCGTACAGCCCGAGCCATCGGTCGCCAGGCGGGTGTGGATGAAGTAATCGCTGGCGTATTACCCGATGGAAAAGCCAATGTCATTCGATCCCTGAAGCAACGCGGCCGGGTAGCCATGGTAGGGGACGGTATCAACGATGCTCCGGCACTGACGGAGGCGGATACAGGTATCGCCATTGGCGCAGGTACGGACGTGGCCATCGACGCGGCAGATGTAGTGTTAATGAAGAGCCGCCTGCTGGACGTACCTGCAGCTATCCGCTTAAGCCGTGCAACCCTGCGCAACATCCATGAAAACCTGTTCTGGGCGTTTATCTATAATGTCATCGGCATCCCACTGGCGGCAGGCGCATTCATCCACCTGTTCGGCTGGCAACTCAATCCCATGTTCGGCGCAGCAGCCATGAGCCTGTCCAGCTTCTGTGTGGTAACCAACGCCCTGCGATTGAACCTACTGGATATGTACAATTCCCGTCGCGATCGAAAAATAAAGCACAAACAAAAAGAGGAGGAAAAGGCTATGGTAAAGACTTTGAAGATTGAAGGTATGATGTGTGGACACTGCGAAGCGCGAGTAAAAAAGGTTCTGGAAGCCTTGGAAGGCGTAACTGAGGCGAAGGTCAGCCACGTAGATGGCACCGCCGTGGTGCACTTAGACAAAGACGTAGCGAACGACGTTCTGCGCAAGGCTGTGGAGGATCAAGACTACAAGGTGACAGGCATCGAATGACACTCCCACAGCAAGACCCCGCGCCAGATTACACCGGCGCGGGGCCCTTTTTACATTCTTTAAATGTGCAGATCCTTTTTGCAAAATGCGGCAATACCGGCAGGATACAAAACAAGGGCAGCCAACATCAAAATGACAGCTTTCAACAGTGCCCCCTGCGCAAAGGCCGCCAATCCGTTTGGATCAAACAGGGAGAAGGCGGAAAAATACCTCATAAACCGCGCTCCGTCACCCACATTGGCAACCATCTGAAACACATACATCAGCACCGGCAGCCCAGCACCCAGAAGAAAACTGTACTTCGTTTCGGAAAACAGGCAGGATGCCAGAAAACAAATTCCGCCCATCATAAAATGCAGCACCAGTAAGCCCCCGTTGAGCACCAGTAAGTCGTCCATTGCCAACGCTCCCGGAAAGAGCACCCGCGCCATCGCAGCTTCCAGTGCTGTAGTATAGATCAGCAGCAGACCAATCCCGCTGAGCAGAACCAGCATTTGAGTGCAGGCAATGGTGCGCCGTCTGACAGGTGCTGCCACCAGATACACCATGGCACCGCCATCCACGTATTTTGCAATCAACCCGTTGGCGCGCAGAGCGCTATACACCATAGGAAAGATCAGCAGCACAAACCCATAGAGATAGGAGATCATAAAGCCCAAAAGGTGAGTAGCCCCTGGAGTCATGCCCACAGCTGCCATAATTTGGGGCATGGCCCGGGTAAATCCATCCAACATTTCAACAGTTACCGGATCGTACAGAGCAATGATGCAGACGACGTACATCGTCATAATCGCTCCAAATATCAATAGAAGCTTTGCGCCGGCTCTCATTTCCCGGCGGTACAACGTCCAGTTAATCACCGGCATTTCCTCCATAACAATTTAAAAAAATCTCTTCAAGACTCATGCTGGCCGACACAGTGACATAAAGTCCTTTCTGTAGCCCCGCAAAATCTCGGGCAAACGCCTTGGCCGTCTCTTCGGAGGGAAGACAGACAGTATAACTGCGAACGTGACGCTTTCTCAGTGCCTCTACTGAATCCACCTCAAGGAGTTTGCCACCACGGATCATGCCGATTCGATCGCAGATACGCTCCACTTCTTCAAATATGTGACTGGATAAAAAGATGGTTTTTCCACGTTTCTTTTCTTCCCGCACCAGTTCCACAAATCTATTCTGCATCAGCGGATCCAACCCGCTGGTGGGTTCATCCAAAATCAACACCTTGGGATCATGCATCCATGCAGCAATGATGGCAAGCTTCTGCTTTGTTCCCTTGCTCATTTTTTTAATTTTAATATGAGGGTCCAGTTCAAACCGTTCCATTAATTCCTCTTGCCGGTTTTGGGCTCCGACACCCCGGTAGGCCCGCACAAAGCTTAAAAACTCCGCGCCGCACATATCATCGAAAAAAGAAATTTCTCCGGGCACATAGCCTACGCGCCCCTGAACTATTTCCCGCTGTGCCCAGCAGTCCAGCTGATCAATGGTGCATCTTCCCCCCTCGGGACGGATAAATCCCATCAGATGGCGGATAAGCGTAGTTTTTCCTGCGCCATTCGGCCCGAGAAACCCAAACGCTTCCCCGCTTTGAATGGAAAAAGATACATCAAATATGCCCTTTCCCGCCCCGTAATCCCGAGTCAGATTTTCAACGAGGATTGTATGCATATTTATCCTCCAGCCAATTGAAATTCTTTCAAAGCATTGGTGCATTTTTCAACTTTGTCTGCGCGTGCACCTCGTTCCCTCGCGCGCCAATCAAAGGCATTATATCTCGATTTGGCCATGGGGTCAATGGCCAGGCAATGCAGCAGCACAAAAACCCAGATCGTTTGCCCTAACCGCCGCTGCACAGCCGCTCTTCACCTGATTTTTTATCCAGATAAACGAAAAGCTCCCCGAAAGCGCTCTTAAAAACGCTTTCGGGGAGCTTACACAGTCCAAATGCCTTACTTATTCAGACACATAGGGCATCAGAGCAATGGTCCGAGCGCGCTTGATCGCGGTGGACAGCTGACGCTGATGCTTGGCACAGGTGCCGGTCATGCGACGGGGCAAAATCTTGCCACGCTCGCTAGTGAAGCGGCGAAGTCTCGCAACATCCTTATAATCGATGTGCTGAACTTTTTCCACGCAGAACTGGCACACCTTCCGGCGCGGCTTACGGCCACGGGGACGGCGTACGCGATCGCCTCTATCTTCAGACATGTTTCGTTCCTCCTTACAAGATTCAAGAAGCGGGGAAGTTTCCCCTATCAGAACGGAAGCTCATCATCGTCCACCTCGGTAAAATCGCCTGAAGGCGCAGCAGACCTGGCTGCTGCGGGGGCCGGCGCAGGCGCATCATAACCGCCTGCCCGGGCTCCTTCATCCCGGGAACCGAGGAATTCAACGTTATCGGCTATGATCTCGGTGACGTAGCGCTTCGTACCGTCCTGCGCATCATAGGAACGGGTCTGAATGCTACCCTCCACCGCGACCTTACGGCCCTTGGACAGATAGCGGGCACAAAGCTCTGCCGTCTGCCGCCAACATACGATAGTCAGAAAATCCGCTTCACGCACGCCCTGCTGATTGGCAAAGCGCCGCTGTACTGCCAGCCGGAAAGTGCATTGAGCAATACCGGACTGAGTGGTGCGGGACTCTGGATCGTTGGCCAAGTTTCCGATTAAAATCGCTTTGTTCATCAATGAGCACCTGCCTTCGTAGGTTTACGCTTATTCAGCTTCCGACTCAGGCGTTTCGTCATCCACGATTTCCGTGACAGCAGGGGCCTCTTCGGCTACGGCCACGGGCTCAGCTACGGGCTCTGCCGGCGCAGCTTCGCGGGCGGCATAGGGCTTGAGCGGTTCGCGCTTGGCGGGCAGTTCACCTTCATAGGAAACCACCAGAGAGCGAAGCACCTTATCGTTGATCCGGAAGTTGCGCTCCAACTCCTGCGGCATCTGGGCGGGAGCCTTGATGTACATCAGCACATAGTAACCTTCCGTCTTGTAGTTGATAGCGTAGGCCAGACGGCGCTTGCCCCACTCGTCTACACGATCCACTTCGCCGCCATTTTTCTTGACCAGCTCGGAAAAACGGTCGATCAGTTCGGCGCGTGCGCTGTCCTCCAGCGCCGCGTCAATGATGTACATGACTTCATATTGTTTCAGAATCATGTGTTTTCACCTCCTTATGGACTTTGGCCACGGCCGGTCAGCCGTGGCAAGGATGCGCCAGTACATTATTATACCCAATCATGTACAAATTGCAAGGGTTTAATTGTGAATTTTTTCCGCAATTTCAATACTTTGCGCCACAGCTTCTGGTAAACAGAGAGCCGGGAACCTGTTGGGCAACACATTGAGCATCTTCCTCGCGCTCAAAGGCAGCATAGACCGTAGAACCGCTGCCACTCATGCGCACAAAAGCAGCTCCCATTTCCCTGAACTGCTGCATACATTTTCCAATCTGGGGCATCAAATCCACAGCCGGATGCTCCAAGTCATTGCAGGACAGCATCTGGGCCCGCCGAAGATCCCCTGCCAACAGGGCATGTTCCAGCGCAACGTTGTCCAGAGTGCCTGGGGTATACCCCCCTCCGCTCCAAGCCTTGAACACCTCTGGAGTGGACAAACCACCCCCCGGCGTAACCATTACCAGGGGATAGACCGGGGCTTCCACGGCTGGCGTGAGAATTTCACCTATGCCTTGGGCCCGGCACAGCCCTCCCTGCAGACAGAAGGGCACGTCTGCCCCCAGTTTCAGGCCCATCTCCATCAACACCTTCATGGGCAGGTGCAAATCCCACAACTGGTTCAGCGCCAATAGTGTGGCGGCACAATCCGCACTGCCGCCCCCTAACCCCGCTCGGGCCGGGATATTTTTCATCAGCGAAATGTGAGCCCCCCTGCGTTCCCCCATAAAAGCATTCAATGCATCAGCGGCACGCAGCACCAGATTTCGCTCCCCATCGCGGACGCGCTGTCCATTTACTTCCAACGTCAGCTGACCAGCACTTTCAAAGCGGATTTCATCGCTGAGTTCAATGCTCTGCATCAGCATATCCAGTTCATGGTAGCCATCGTCCCGCCGACCACAGACTGCCAGAGACCAATTGATCTTTGCGTGTGCACGAACCGTCAGTTTCATACGTCATCCTCACCGGGTTGTTGTGTAGGTTCCACACTCTCAGCACCCTCCCGTTCTATTACGGGCAGCTGATGATAGGTGTCCTTTCCTCCGAAGGCCAGTGCGAGAATCACATACAAAATCACGGCCCCCAACAGTACAGCTAACAAAATCGTCAACCTTTTCCGTCGCTTGGAAGCATCCTCTGATGAACGTTTTTCCCGGAATACTTTGGCTTCCTTGTGCGCATGTCGCTCCTTTGAATTCCCCTTTGGGGTTTCATTCCCTCCGCTGGAAGGTTGGGAGAGCTTCGACGCATTAACGCCCGAACTGCCCTTGCGCTGGCCGATGCTGCCAAAACCGGAGGGTTTGCGGTCGCTGGCAGTCCTGCTTGTGCCACCCGGCGCTTTCTTCTGTTCCATGGGACCCGTCCTCCCTGACGACTTTATTCGGCGTTACAATCTTCGGGCGCCTCATCCCCGTCCTCGTCGGAAGTCTCCTGTACCTCCTGTTCCAAATGCTTCTCTTCCATGGAGAAAGAGGCATTCGATTCGAAACTGTGTCCGCACACAGCACAGAAAGCATCCGCATCCTTGCGCATGGCTCCGCACTCGGGGCAATAGACTACATCCTCCAGCTCCGGTGCAGCCTGGGTTTCCGGAACAGGCTCTGGCATGCGTCGCCCACAGCTGGAGCAGAACTTGGCATCCCTAGCCATCACCGCACCGCAGGCAGGGCAACGGTTCTGATTTTTAAGCTGCATGCGCTGACGCTCCAGGGCATCCAGACGTCCACGCAATTCATCAACCCGGGTGCAAAGGGAGGCCATGGCCTCGGTATCCGCGCCCCTGGAATCCACATAGATGCGACCGATTTGCTCATACAGGGTGGTCAATTCGCCGGAAACACTTCTGCTTTCGCCGATGAGGCGGGTCATTTCCACGCTCTCCCGGGTCTTAGTGGATACGGACTGCGCCGCTTTATTGAATTTTTCTTTGAATTCATTAAAAAATGCCATGATCATTCCTCCTGTCTATTTAATGTTGGAGCCAGTAATCCATTTTTATCATACCCTTTTTTCATCCAAAAATCAACAGCGACACAAAAAAGAAGCTCCATACAGGTGTGCTCTGCGCAATAATTAACCCTGTATTCGCTGTTCGTCGGGAAGAGAATCTGCTATAATGGAAATATATTAGTAACGATCAACGGGAGTGAATGTAAACATGGACTTCAAATTTTCCATTGCCAATGAAATTATCCGTGCGGCAAGCGATATCTTCGGTGGGGTTCAGCTGGAGTCCGCCGATATCGCCTCCGCCCTGGAAATCCCGCCAAGCACAGACTTGGGCGACTATGCCTTTCCCTGTTTTCGGCTCTCCAAGGCCTTGCGAAAATCGCCCATGATGATTTCCGACGCCCTAGCCGCGCAAATTCATGCGGATTATCTGAGCCGGGTAGAATCCGTCAAGGGCTATCTAAACTTTTTCATCGACCGGGCCACCTATGGTGAAAAAGTGGTGCGCGCAGTGCTGGAACAGGGTGAAAACTACGGTTCGGATCATTCTGGCGAGGGCAAGACGGTGGTGCTGGACTATTCGTCCATCAACATCGCCAAGCGCTTTCACATCGGCCATCTGTCCACCACTATGATCGGCAACGCCCTGTACAAGCTCTACCGCTTCTTTGGTTGGAATGCAGTGGGCATAAATCATCTGGGAGACTGGGGCACCCAGTTCGGCAAAATGATCGCCGCCTACAAGCGCTGGGGCGATCATGATACCGTGGCGGCCGGTGGCGTGGATGAAATGGTAAAACTTTATGTGCGCTTCAACGCTGAAGCCAAGGAAAACGAAGCCCTCAACGACGAAGGACGCGCTTGGTTCAAGCGCATCGAAGACGGCGATCCCGAGGCACTGGAAATCTTCAACTGGTTTAAATCCGTTACCCTCCGGGATGCGGAACGGGTGTACGATCTGCTGGGCGTAAAGTTTGACTCCTACGCAGGTGAGAGCTTCTACAACGACAAAATGGAGCCCATCGTAGAGGCGTTGCGGGAAAAGGGCCTGCTCAAGGAGGATCAGGGAGCACAGATCGTAGACCTTGAACCCTATGGTATGCCCCCGGCACTGATTCTGCGCTCAGATGGAGCCACCCTCTACATCACCCGGGATCTAGCCGCTGCCAAATATCGGAAGGATACCTACAACTTTGATAAATCCCTCTATGTGGTGGCCTACCAGCAGGATTTGCACTTCAGGCAATTGTTCAAAATTCTGGAACTGATGGGCTATGAATGGTACAAAAACTGCGAGCATGTATCCTTCGGCATGGTCTCCTTCGAGGGGCAGACTCTCTCTACCCGGGAGGGACGCATCGTCTATCTGGAAGATCTGCTCAATACTGCCATCCAGAAGGCCCGGACTATCATCGAAGAAAAGAGTCCCGACCTGGAAGACAAGGACTCCGTAGCCCGGCAGGTGGGCGTAGGTGCCGTGGTGTTCTTTGCCCTGTATAACAACCGCATTAAAGACATTGACTTCTACTGGGACCGCGCCCTGAATTTTGACGGCGAGACCGGTCCGTATGTGATGTACACCCACGCCCGCTGCTGTTCCGTGCTGCGCAAAGCTGGCGAATGCACCGTGGAACCGGACTTTGCTGCTCTGGCCGACCCTGAGGCACAGGATGTAGTGCGTCTGCTGGAGCAATTCCCCGAGGTGCTCAAGAATGCGTTGAACCGCAATGAACCTTCTATGGTTACCCGCTACAGCGTGGATCTGGCCCAGGCTTACAATAAATTCTATTATGAGCATAAGGTCATGGTAGATGACGCGGGCGTACGCTCCGCTCGCCTGATGCTCACCCGCGCCGCCATGCAAACCATTCGCAAGGCGCTGGAGCTGATCGGTCTGGAAGCCCCGGAGCGGATGTAACGAGTTTGGATAAAGAATACAAGTGCTCACGGGGGACGCGGAAAACCGCGTCCCCATTTTAGGAGGAAATCATGCAGGAATTATTGAACAGCACCTCTGCTGTGCTGCTGGGGTCTGGACTCATCGCCCTGGCGGTCATTGCAGTGGTGGCGGTGCTGCTGGCTCGCCAGAGCGCCCAACTGCGTAGAGATCGGGAGCGGATGCTGAAGCTGATGCAGCGGGATAATGAACTTCAGGGGCAAAACGTTGAACGACTGAGCCGAGCTGTAAACGATTCACTCCGCCAGGTAGCGGAACTTTCCGGGGCGCTGGATGAACGAATGCAAGCCCTCACTCGACTCAGCGATGAAAGGTTAGGGGAAATGCGCCGTCTCGTGGGCCAACAGTTGGAAGGACGGCTAAGCGAATCCTTCCGGCTGGTCAATAGCCAGCTAGCGGATGTACATCGAGGCATCGGCGAAATGCGCCAGCTAGCGGCTAACGTAAGCGATTTGAAGAAGGTGCTGGGCAACGTCAAAACCAGAGGGGTCTGGGGCGAAGTACTGTTGCGGAGCGTAATGCAGGAAATGTTTGCTCCTCATCAATATATAGAAAATGCCTCCATCCCCGAAGGTTCGGCTACGAGGGTAGAGTTTGCCCTGAAACTGCCCCATCGGGAGCGGGAATGGGTACTACTGCCCATCGATTCCAAATTTCCCCAGGAGGATTACGTACGACTGGTGGATGCCGAAGCTGCTGGAAATGGCGATTTGCGAGAAAAGTGCGCCCGACAGCTGGAACGCGCCGTGTTGGAGCAAGCGAAGCGCATTTCCGAAAAATATATCTGCCCGCCTCAGACGGTGGATTTTGCAGTAATGTTTCTGCCGGTGGAGGGGCTCTACGCAGAAGTAGCCCGCTGTCCGGGACTGATCGAGCGGATCCAAACCAAATTCAGGGTGCTGTTGTGTGGTCCATCCACCCTCTGCGCTTTGCTCACCAGTTTGCAGATGGGTCTGCGCTCCAGTGAACTGGAAAAACGCAGCGGCGAAGTACTAGGGCTCTTTGACGAACTGCGAGGGGAATTCGCCCGTTTTCAGGAAAGTATTGCCCGGACTCGCCAGCGGTTAAATCAGGCTGGAGCAGAATTGGACGCTCTGGAATCTCGCGCCCGAAAAATTTCCCAAAAACTGATGTAAAAGCTGGAAGGTTTCTCCCCGGGGGATTGCGTGGAGAAACCTTTTTTGTTATTATAAGAGAAAATGTGTAATAAGGAGAAGTACACTCTATGATGGAAAGAGGTTTCAGGCGGGTACTGACGCTGGCATTGGTGCTGTGCGTGCTGGCCTGCGGCCCTTCTTTGGCTGAAGAAAGCGCGGCCTTAAGTGAGTCGTCAGATCCACAACCCACCGCTTCAATAGCTCCCCAGCTTTCCTGGTCCAGCGCAACCTCTTCGCCTGCACAGACTTTGCTGGTTACGGTTGCACCCTCTGCTACGGCTACGCCTTTGCCATCGCAGGTGCTGCCGACTGCATCCACATCTTCCTCTACAGAAACACCTTTGCCAGATGTAACGTCGGAGCTAGAAGATGTGGAATGTTCCCACGAACAGGCACGCAGCGATAGCGAATATCGCCAGATTGCCTACAGCGAAGCAGATGACCAGGGACATACCGTCAGCTTTTATGAAGTGGCATTGTTCACTTGTGATGACTGCGATAAATCCTGGGAGGTATGGCCAGAGCAAAGAACTGTTCAGCGGGAATCGCATACCTATGAAGGAAATGTGTGCCTCCAATGTGGATATGAAAACAGCTGTATTCATAAACGGATGCAAGAAGAACTTAAAATCTTTGAAGAAAACTATTTGGATGCGGATACCCATGGGCACACATACAGCTATTACGAGGTAAAGATTTGCACCTGTCTGGACTGTGGTGAAAGTTGGGAGGAGTGGCCCGAGCGAAAAACCACCTTGCGGGAATCACACCGATATGCGGATAACGTCTGTGCCCTGTGTGGCTATGAAAATATTTGTAGCCATGCAAACGCCCAATCTTGCGTGGAGCGACGCGACTTAACTTACACGGGCATGTCGGCAGATGGGCACAGTGTTAGCTTCTATGAAACAACGCTATACAGCTGTCCGGACTGCGGTGAAACACGAGAAGAACGCCCTGAAAAAAAGACTACTCTTCAGGAAAAACACAGCTTTTCAGGCGGCGTTTGCACCCTGTGCGGCTATGAAAATACCTGCAAGCATCCAAACGCTCAGTCCCATACGGAGCGCAGGGATCCAAGTTATGCGGATGCAGCAGCAGATGGCCACAGTGTCAGCTTTTACGAGTTTATGCTGTTTGGTTGTCCAGACTGCGGGGAAACTTGGGAAGAATGCCCTGAAGAAAAGTTTACCTTGAGGGAAGAACATTCGTATACAAACGGTGCCTGTAGCCTCTGCGGTTATATTCCTGCCTGTAGCCATGCCCAATTACATGACTATATTCTTCCTTATGAGGTGAGTTACAGTGAATTGGATGCCAGTGCTCACACTGTAACCTATTATGCTGTAACAGCTTATGCCTGTACGGATTGCGGCGAAACTTGGGAAAAATGGCCTGAAGAAAAAACTCGTCTGCGAGAAAAGCATTCTTTTCAAGATGGAATCTGCCGCCTATGTGGTTATGAGAATACCTGTACTCATGATAATTCCGATTCGGTTTATCAACGCCGGGAAGAAATTTACTCAGACGCAGATGAAGGCGGACACATTGTCAGTTATTACGAGGTTGCTGTGACGCAATGTGGAAATTGCGGCGAAATTTGGGAATCATGGCCCGAAAAGAAGATCACCTTGCGGGAAAATCATCACTTCAAAAACGGGAAATGCGCACAGTGCGGCTATTGTGCAAGCGAACCCACACCCACAGCTATGTCCACGGTTGAACCTCCTGAACCTACGTTTATTCCAATTCCCCGGAATGAAGTAGTTCATGGCGTCAAGGCTGAGGACGCAGCAAACTTAGAGGAAGTTCTTCTGGCCGTAATGGAAGATCTTGAAGCTTCCCCGGAAGTTCTTTCAGTGCAAATCATCAACGCAGAAGAGGTGTTGGCAGAGGAAGAAGCGGTAGCATTGAAGCAATTATCCCCTGAGGAGCAACTGGCCGTATTTCTGCCGATTCTGGGCTTCGAGTTTTCGAATGACCAGGAAGAAAGCAGTTTTTCACCCCAAGCGCTGGATCTAAAAGCACAGATTCGCAAGCGCATTCATACCATGAGTGCTGCCCAGCGGACGGAGTACGCCTCAAAGCTGGAGGAGTATTTTTCTAAGACTGCCCAAGGTGATGAGGAATCGACGCAACCCTGGTTTCAACTAGTTCTGGAAATTCAGGAAAATTCAGGTGTACATCTGGAACGCTACGGCTTTTGCAGAGATCGGGAAAATTGGGCCTTTGCCCTTCTGGAAATTGCCCAATAATGTCCATTTGAAAAGGAAATGGGACGGGCATATTTTTCTCATACCGTCCCATCTTCATATTAAACCCTGTTGATTTATAAGCGTCTGATTTCTCGGGCGCTTTTCTTAAATTATAAGCCTGTAAGCAATTCCCACCTCGTCTTCATGCCCGGGCACGCAATTCTTGCAAAAGCCCGATCCATTCTCCACACGCAGCGGCATGCACCATCCGGAGTCTGGCGGCATCGGGATTCGCAGTCGCATCCTCCAGTCGAAGCAGCGCCCCTCTCACGGCTGCATTCAGGCGCTGTACGATGGGACAGGGTGCCTCCATCTGTGCAAGCGCTTCCTGCGCCCGGCCACCTTGAGTAAGGTAAATTTCCATCAGCGCAGCAAGAGAAGCGGTGTCAGTATCCCCGCTCTCCAGCGCGTTCGCCAGGCTTCCCGTCTCCGTAGCCTGAGCGCGCAAAAAGCCCACTGCATCCGATACGGCAGCAATTTCTTCTGCTGCCCCCTGCAAACGCAGCGTCAGTCCATCCTCGCTCAGTTTCAGAGCATCCTCTGGCGCATCCTCAGGGGTAACGGCGGCCCGCACCACAGCGTAAGTATCCCCATCGGCCAAGATCATGCCTGCACCCCCATTCTGGACGCAACGTGTTGCCGCCAGACGGGCTTCCAGCTGGTCCGCATAGCGGCCCTCACAAAGAAAGGCTGCCTCCAGGCCTTCCATGCGCACTTCACCACTGCCCTGCGTATGGGCAGAGGCAATATCCTGAACCTCCTGTGAATCGGGTGCAAGGGAAATCAGATACACAAAGAGCATGGTTAGCATCAGCGCCAGCGCCAGAGATAGCGCGCTCGGTCGGCTTCGACGCACGCGAACGGTCTGCAATTTCATGAAAAAGAGCACCTCCCGGCAGTTCATTGTATGCCGGAAGACGCCCTTTCAGAAGGCTTGCATCATGAATTCTGAGCTTCCAAAATCTTTAACGCCCGCTCTGCATCCCTGGTCAATTGTTTACGCAGTGATTCGGGAGAATCAAATTTTTGTTCGCCTCGCAAGTAGAGCACAGTTTCCACCCGGACCCAAAGTCCATAGAGAGTGCCGGAATAGTTCAGTACATGGGCCTCAACGCTGCGTCCACCTCCGGGTAAAGTGGGATGGCTGCCAATGTTGAGCATGCAGGGATGCCTTTGTCCATGGCAAAAAAACCAAGCGGCATACACGCCGTCTGGGCCACCGTCCTCAATATGCTCCGGGGAAATATTGGCCGTAGGAAAACCCAGAGTACGTCCCAACTGGCGTCCCTGAACTACGATTCCTTCAATGTTCAAAACAACTGCACCTCCGGCTTCTCCAGTTTCAGCGCAGAAATAAAGCGCGCCAGCATACGATCCCACAAATCCCAGTTGTGTGCACCGGGAAGCATTTCAAAATGATAGTTCAGACCACGACACGGAAGGGACTCAAAAAACGTCCGACTACCCAATGCGAGGTCCCTGAGGATATCCTGCTCTCCGCAGCCGTGCCACAGCAGCAGAGGTACTTCGGACGCAGCTGCCTGCCGGGCATGTTCCACAATGCGCTGGTTGCATGCTTCCAAACCGCCCTGCCCGTATACCCTCATCAGGATTTCCCTATTTCTCTGAGTGACGCCTCGGTACTCCTCGTGAGCCGCAGAAAAGCAACCGATAGCTGAAAAGCACTCCGGCTGAGCCAGTCCGATTTTCAATGCCCCAAAGCCGCCCATTGAACAACCCGCTATAAATGTATACTCCCGTTCCTGGCTCAATGGAAACATACGGCTCATAGCTTGAGGCAATTCCTTGCAAATATAATCCCTATAAGCGGGGCCCTGCGCCATATTCTCATAGCAACTTACACCACCGTCGGGCATGACCACCGCCAGATTTGCCGCAAGGGCGTAACGCTCCACACCCGTTTTGCGCAGCCAGCAGCTGAAGTCGTCGCCCATGCCGTGAAGAAGATACAGCACTGGCAGCGGTTTCAAAACGTCCGACACATGGCGGGGCATGGGCAATATCAGATTCACACTGGTATACATGTTCAGCGCCTGAGAAAAATAATTCATGCGGATCACTGACATGCCGGTACCTCCCTTCCCGTCAGAAACCAGTCCATTGCCCGAGGAATTTCCCGATCCCAGTAGCACCACTGGTGATCTCCCGAAGATTGGTTGTAGCATAATTCATAATCCAAGGCCTTTAAATGATCCCTCATACGCACATTGGACGGATACAGAAAGTCCTCTGTGCCACACCACATCCAGATTCTGGGACGTGGATGAGCACATCGCACTGCCGCCGCAAAGAGGTCATGAGCCGATCCTGGAATAGTTTGTGCCGGGCCAAAGATATCTCTCCAATAAGCCGTATCCGCCAGAGGCGGATCAAGAGCTTCCAGCGCAACAACATCCAGTGCCCCCGACAGCGCAGCAGCCGCACCGAAGGTCTCCGGACAGTTTAGAGCACAGCGCAGCGCCCCGTAACCTCCCATGGAGTTGCCCGCAATTAGATTGTCCTCCCGGTGCTGGGAAAGCTGAGGCAACAATCGTCTGCAAAAGTTTACTGTCTCCTGCGACACGTGGTCGAAGTAGCGCTCTCCGGCTGCAGTATTGGCATACCAGCCCAACATGGTCCCGGGCATCACCACAGCCATGCCTCGTTCATCTGCATAACGCTCAATCGAAGTGCGCCGCTGCCACACCGTGTAGTCATCGGTCATGCCGTGAAGAAGATAAAGTGTGGGGAAACCCCTGGCGGGCGCATCACCCTCTGGCAACACAATTTCCAGGTGCACCCCTCGACTGAGCACATCGGAATAATAATCTACCTGCATGCGTGTCATGGAAGGACCTCTCTTTCAGATCTAAGGAGATGTGCTCCACCCGCCGTGGCATCACCATTTTCCTTCATTATAGCCCATATGCTTTCAATGCGCAAGAATTTGATAGAATTATGACCGCCAATCAATATTGATATGTCGAATCGCGTTTTTTGTGCCATTGGGATTGATTCCATGTTATAATTATCAATAAAGGGGCGCATGGGAATTGATTTTACTACCCGTCGCCATATTTATGAATAAGCATTTTACAGGGAGGTTGTGCAAGTGAGCGAAACAAAAAAGCGCAATCCTGAGAAGGCCGCCGTTGAAGCGGTACAAGATTCCGTCCTTCTGGAGCAGACGTCCGCGGAGTCCCCATCGGTCCAGGACCAGGGCGTAAAAAACATGCAGAAAAATCTGGACGATCGGGAGAATGCTCCCCGCGGTACAAAGGCAAATTCCGTGGAGAAGAAAAAATCTTCGTCTAAAAAGAGCAAAAAAAAGCACAGAAAATCAGGGATGGCCTTGCCTCTGGTGGCTGTTCTGGTGGCCGTGGCCTTGGTCTTCGGCGTGGTGGTGGGCTACGCAGTAGGTCGCAACGCCTCTGGCTCCCGACTGGAGAAAGCTGAAGCTCGCCTGAAGCAGCTTGAGGCTGAGGAAGAGGCCTTTCAGGGCGAGTCCATGAACGTCTTCGAAGAAGAGCTGACAGGGGAGAACCAAGCTGCACTCAATGAACTGTCCGGCCAGAACACAAGTCTTGATGAACAGGCCAGTGCGCTAATGGGCGAGGATGCCCTGGATGGTTCTGGCAATGCCGCGGACGGGACACAATCCGTGGTAGTCGCCGAATTCGAAGGCGGCCAATTGATGAGCGATGAAGTTTCCAGAGCTTACGAAGAGCAGATGACCAGCTATCTTTTTGCCGGCTACAGTGAGGAAGAAATCTCTGCAAGTTTGCTGGATGAAGTGATGCATTCCATGGTAAGCGATCGTGTGCTGGAGGCTCACGCTCGGGAGATGGGCCTGTATGACCTAACCGATGAAGATATGACTCAAATTGAAGCGGAAGCTGAAGCAAGATATCAAGAACAGATAGACTACTACCGGGATATGGTAGACACAGAGGGGATGACCCCGGAAGAAGCCAACGGTGCGGTTAAAGCTTATTTGCAGGAAGTCGAAGGAGTAACCCTCGAGGGGCTTCGAGCTGAAATTGAAAAAGACTGGTGGATGGATAAGATCTTTGATGCGATTACCGCTGACATCAGCGTAAGCGACGAAGAATTGCAGGAGGCCTACGACGCCTTGTTGGAAGAGCAAACCAACAACTATCAAACCTATCCCGAAGATTTTGAGTTCGCACAGATGAATGGCGAGACCATCGTATTCAATCTTCCGGGCTATCGCGCCGTACGCATGCTGCTGTTGCGAATGAGCTTGGAAGAGAGTGATAACGCCTATGCCCTGGCATCCCAGATACAGCAGCTGGACCCCGAAACGCAGGCAGAAGAAATCCAGCAATTGCAGGCACAGCTGGATGGATGCTATGCCGATGCCCAGCAACAGGCCGAGGACATCTTGGCACAGCTGGAAAGTGGTGCGGATTTTGTGGAACTGATGAAAACAGTAGGCGAGGACGACGGCATGAAGGATCCCAAGTTGGAGAATACAGGTTACTATATCAGTGAAAGTTCTCAGCTTTGGCCTCAGTCCATCATTGATGCATCCATGGCCATGAATGAAGAGGGACAGATTTCTGAACCCCTGCGCACAGAGGAGGGCATATGCATTCTGCAATACGTAGGCGAAGTGCCCCAGGGCGAAGTGCCCCTAGAGGATGTGCGGGAATATCTGTTGCAGGATACGCTAGAGAGCGCCAAACAAGAGGCTTATCAGCAGCAACTAGATGCGTGGGTACAAGAAGCTAATCCCCAATACTACCCAGAGCGCATGCAGTAAAATATAGATGTAATTGTCGAAATGAATTAATCCTGTCTTTTCTATCAAGTTTTCAGTTGGGAAAGATCAAAGGGTGCCGGTTCCTGTAGGAACCGGCACCCTGCTTTCTTATTGGTTTTCGAGGGTTTTCTGCATTCAGCCGCGCACTTTCTG
>JAHZHZ010000014.1 GCA_019419995.1 Clostridiales bacterium | reverse complement strand
GACCGCAGGAAACGACAAAAAGCGCCCGGCAGGTCACAGACCCACCGGGCGCAATAGCGAGTGATATGAAGTTTATTTACATGGTATAGTTCATACTCATGGCCGAACCTGTCCGACGAATGGAACGGGCTTTTTTTGAGCCGTTAGGGGGGTGAAAAATGAAAAAGGACACAGCGATACCTCCTCGATACCGCCGTATCCTTAAAAAAGGGCGACTTTAATACACCCCCTGCATTCTCATTTTTTCAAACAGAATACAGCGGTCTTGATTTCTTGTTTTCAAAACCGCCGCATTCCATCAGCGGTTTGCGCCGCCAGGAATCAATTCTTTTCGAAGTTTACAAAAAACTTTGAGGATGCCAGACCAATCACACATACCAGTAATCCACTGGGGATCAGCACCCAATAGGGACTATCTGAAAACCAATCAAACAGCGCCCCATAGATGATCTGTCCTGCAGGCTGGGCACACATGGCAAGAGTGAATACATAAGACATGATCTTCCCCATCAAATGTTCGGGAGTTCGAGCCTGAATGACAGAGATTGCATAGGTAGAAAACAGACTGCACCCAAATTGCCCAAGGCTGAACATGACAAGGAGAATGATGTAAATACCGAGAGGCCCTACAGGTAAGAAAAAAGCAATTCCCGTTGGAATGAGGCTAAGGCCAAGTCCCATAAAGACAAAGGCCAGCCAGCGCATACGGAATTTCTGCGCTGTAATTCCCACAAAGAGGCTGCCCAGCACGGCGGCCACACCCATAACACTTTCCGCTGCTCCGTAATGCTCTGCCGAGAGTCCAAGAACAGTCCGCACCAAGTAAGGAAAGCCGACCACCACCGTACCGGCT
The DNA here is from genome assembly GCA_019419995.1 of Clostridiales bacterium. GTDB lineage: Bacteria > Bacillota > Clostridia > Christensenellales > Aristaeellaceae > SFTH01. Next base: position 60,169 of record JAHZHZ010000014.1, on the reverse strand, counting down.
ACAAACAAGCTGGCCAGGGCTGCAAGCAGGAGCAATTTGAGGATACCCGGCTGCTCTCGGCGCAGGAAGTGAATGCTGACGGAGAAGTCCTCTCTAATGATCTCCCGGACGCTCATAGTGACTTCCGCCTTCTGATAGTCCAGGCGAATGAAGCACTCCAAAATAGCGGTGAGGAAAAAGCAGGCCACCGTTCCCCAGAGGACCGGAATAAGTCCAAAAGCAGCGTAAACTAGGCTGCCCAGAAATGGGGTGATAAGCCCGGCAATGGCCTGTACTTGATTTACCGCCGCATTTCCTTTCATCAAATTGTCTCCAGAGAGCATCTGGGGGATGCACGCCTGTACTGTGGGAGACTCAAAAGCAGCCAGGACAGACAGGATCACCAACAATGCGCCGATGACCCAGATATCATGTCCAAAGGGCAGCACCAATCCGGCAACCAGCACGGTGCATCCGGAGAGAGTGTCCAGCCCCACCATGATGTTACGCCGGTTGGCTCGATCCGCCAGAATACCGCCAAAGGGGGACAACAGGATGGTAGGCAGCATGGCTACTGCCAGCAATGTCGCAAAAATGGACGCCGAGCCGGTCTGCTCCAGCACATACATAGAAAGTGCAAACTTTAGAGTATAGTTGCCAATCAGGGAACTGACCTGCCCCAGAATCAGAAAAGTAAAATTGCGGGTGAATAGTTTGTCTCTCATTTTTCTGTCCTCCGGAAACAGATTGCAATCAACATATCGGCTGCCAGACCAACGACACTTAGCCCCGCACACCACGCTGCGGCAGTTCGGTTTCCACGATCCGCCAGACGCCCAGCAATCAGTAGTAATCCGACTTCAGCAGCCAGGGATGTCCCTCTGGATACGCAGCGAAATAGGCGGCTGCGATCCCACGCTCGGTTTACGGTTTTGTCCAGATGATCTGCTGCGTTCTCTATCCGTCGCTCAAAATTTTTGGTGGCCCTTTCAATCTTTTGGTCAAATTCTCGTTCTGTCATGTCTCACACCTCCATGTTCTTTACTTGTCTCAGTAGATTTTTGATTGCCAAAGTTGCAAGGATGCCCGTCACACCAAGAACGGCTCCCATCATTGGCAAGAATGCCAGTGCTGAGCTGATCATCTGACACACAATGGTTGCCAGAACGACCGATGCCACAATGGTCACTGAAACCGACTTTTTGCGGAATCCAAACCACAAAGCAATCAGCCCCATCAGCCCCGCCAGAACGGAACAGCAGAACAGGAAGCCCAGTGATTGCAGGACCACTTTGATTGTCAGATGGTCAGAACAGATGGGAAACAATGATTCTGTTAGAAAGAACACAGCCTGGACCACCGCTCCGCACAGGAGCATCGCGCCAGCGGTATAGGCAAACACCAGCATCAGCTTTGCGCGTAGCACCTTTTTCCGGCTGATTGGATAGCTCAACAGCAGAATTGCGCGTTTCCCGCTGTATTCCTCCACCACAAACCGGGAGGCCATGACTGCCGACAGAATCGAAAAAATCGCCATACAGACCAAACAGGTTATCCCCATCAGGAAGGGATACTGGGAGAACAATTCCGCATCCGGCTCGGTGGGGTCCATATAGGGGATGGCGGCCATCAGGTACTGGAAGCCCAGCATCGTCACTCCACAAATCAGGGTTGCAATATGATAGGGGCGAAGACGATTCCGTTTTAATTCCAATGCGATCAGTTTATGCATGGTCAGCACCTCCCTGAATAAGTGAAATAAAATAGTCCTCCATATCGGAAGAATATTGTTTGAAGATGTCCGTCATTTCCGCTTCTCGTATGATAGTTCCATCCACAATGACACCCACACGATCCGCAATCTGCTCGATCTCCGATAGAAGGTGACTGGACATCAGAATGGTCATTCCTTCCTCCTGCACCAAACGGCGAAACAAAATACGCATCTCCTTCATGCCCACAGGGTCCAGACCGTTGACCGGTTCATCCAGAATCAACACTTCGGGCCGATGGATGATGGCCCGCGCAATGGCCAAACGCTGCCGCATACCCAGGGAGAAGGTAGACACTGGCTGGCTCCCTGTACCGGGCAGTCCCACACGGCAGAGCGTTGGTTCCACATCGGTATCTTCGATTCCCATGTAAGCCAGATGGAGGCGTAGATTATCCGCAGCCGACAGATGCTCATAAAATATCGGCGTTTCAATCAGACTTCCGGTGCGTGGAAGTATTGCCTCGTTATCCCGCACACTGTCCAGTCCCAGCACACCGGCGGTTCCGGCAGATGGTTTTAACAACCCCAGCAACAGTTTGAGCACAGTTGTTTTTCCTGCTCCGTTGCGCCCCAGGAAACCGTAAATGCTGCCCCGCTCTACGGAAAAGGTACAGTTTCGGATTACTTTTTTTCCCAAAAAGATTTTTGTCAGGTTGCTTGCAGAGATTACAATTTGGTCCATGTTATACTCCTTTCATACCTTCAAGCGGTATGTATTTTGGTATAAAATTTGCCGCAGTAATTGACTGCGGTATTTAAAATATAATACCTTTCGAATGAATGTATCTATCCAAAATAAAATTGCCGTGAGGCAATTTTATTTCAGGTCGGGGATTTGCTCAAAGAACTCGTCCACTAGCCGCTGAATGGTATCGTCAAACAGAGGCACGCCCATCTTCTCCATCATCTCCCCGATAAAGGAGAATTTCCGCCGCATCTCCTCTTTGGTGGCCGGAAACACAGATGGCAACAGCCACAGGCTGGTGAGCAGCGGCAGCAGCTCAGCAATCTCCTTGGCATACTCTGTGTGGATGGAACCGTCCCGGTTCCCCTCCTCAATGAGTTCCAGAAAATACGGGGTGAGAATCCGGCGGTTGGCATCGATCATTCCAACCAATACTCTGGGATTGTGATTCATCGGAATGGACTGTGCTGTCATATTGGTACGGGCTGTGTCTGCCTGATTCAGCCGGACTACTTCACGCAGCTTTTGGAGCCCGTTCAGATCGGTACGACCTTTCACTGCCTCGAAGGGATTATTTTCAAAAAACATACGGTCACTCACCGCATCCATGATTTCCTCTTTGGACTTAAAGTGGTGGTACACCGCACCTTTTGTAAGGCCGCCCAGCTCGTTCACGATGTCCTGGATGGTGGTGTTCTCGTAGCCCTTTTCTAAAAAGAGGCGCTGAGCTACATCTAAAATCCGCTCCTCGGTGACTTCCGGGTATTTGTTCCGTGCCATCCACTGTGCCCCCTAAACATTCTCTAAGTATGTATTTATTATACGGATTATATTGCACCCTGTCAAGATACATTCTTATAGTATCTAAGGCGCAGAACGGCCATTTGACGAGGGTGAATGTGTAGTAATAACAGAAAGAAGCAAGGGGCAGAGAAACTACAGCAAGCACAGCAAGTGTGGCCTCACTTGCGAATTTTTACTTTAGGGAACCCCTGCCCCTAAACACAAAATTGCTTGTTGGGATAGTCCTAAACCCTTATGCAAGAAGGCCTATTCTTCTCTGTGGTAAGCCGCAAATATCTCATACATCCTGCGCTGATTGGTAAAATTGTAGGAACGGCCCGCAGAAATGCTGAACTACTTGAGCGGGCATAGGATCGAAAACGGTGAGAAACTGCCCGAGTAATGCGACGGAACGACATCTGAAAATGTCGGGATGCAAACGAATCGCCGCACTACGCACTACGGAGAAATGCAGATTCCTCGCTAGAATGGCAACAGTCTAGAAATATATAAAAACTCTTGAAAAAGGAGTATTCAACGAAATCGCAGAAATTTGATATCTCATTGTATTTTTCACTCAATTACATTATAATTAATTGACGGTAGGCCTCTGTAGTGCCAAGGCAGCCGTGTGGGTAATTTCCTATACGGCTGTTTTATATTTTTTACCTACCTTGTAGACAAGCGAGGTGTAAATATGGACGCCCCTATTATAGAAAAGATCGTAGATCTGTTAATAGATCTCTGCAAAGATGCATTCTCCGGGCTGAAAGGAAAAATCCTGCTTTTTAATATTAGAAGAAGACTAAGAAGACAAATTTTTAATGAAATACTCTCCAAATATGGAGATACGGTTTTTTACAATGACTTGGATCATTTTCTTACAAAAAATGATGTAGTTTGCAATATTATACGAAATTGCTGTGATACATCAGTATTTCACTATAAATCCAAATCTCAGTCGGTGGATTACTACGTCCAATTATTTGTTGAGCAACACCCAAACTACAGCCGCTATCATTATGAGATTCGAACGCTTCTGCAAAGATATTTCGAAGTCATTTATCTTGCTTTAAACAAATCTAATAATAGTGAGACGAGAATTATCTGTAACACAGCCAAAGAACTTGCAAATGGATTATTAAGTGAATTACAGTATATTAAGTCCGCTGTTGAACAACTTGATAAAAAAGTAGACGGATTGCTCAATGAACCAGAGTGCATGCCCACAAGCTTTTCATATGACGAATATCGCAAACATTTGCTATGTTTATATCCGCTATATCCTGCTGATAAATATCTAGAGCGCAAAATCTATTCGAAATATGAAAGCAATATTCAATTAAATTCTCTAGATGTATTGCTTAAAGAAAAGCGTGTCCTTGTTTTAGGAGAAGCAGGTTATGGCAAAACTTATGAGTCCGTCACACTACTCCAGAGTGCGTGTTTAAATGAACATACACTCACATTAATACCGGTATTTATTTCCCTGCGGGAATATGGGCTGCTCTATAACGATATCATTAGTGGCATTAAATATAAACTAGGTCCATTTTACAACGGAAACATAGACCAATTAGTTGAACAGCAATTGAAAGAAGGACGGTATCTCCTTATATTGGATGGTATTGATGATATCAGTCAAGAAAATTACCGAACAAAATTTTATGCCGAATTCAATAACTTTGCTGCACAGTACAATGATAACTATTTCTTTATCACTTCACGCTTCAACCGTTACCACGGAGAATTAGGTGAACAAAAGCAATACTTTCTTACTGCATTAAATAAGGAAACCATTCAGAAGGAACTGAGAACTGAAGGAATTGCTGTTGACATTCCTCAACAGTATTATGTGCTTTTTTCGAATCCATTCTTTTTGTCTGTTGGAAAGTCAGTATTAAAGAAAAGCACCAATCGAGACATATTTAACAGGAGTAGATTGTTTGAAGAATTATTTCAGAAATTATACGGTGGTATGCCTCAACAAGGGAAATTTTCAGACAATGTTCCTTTAACTTACCATGATGCACAGAATATTTTGGGAGATTTTGCGTATCATACTTTTTCTCAGCCATCCTACAGCTACACCGAATTTGACCAACAGCTTTCTAAAATTGTGCCTGAAAACAAAATGCGTATCATAGGTTCATTTGTGGGCTCTGGTTTATTTAGAATTGAAGACAAAGTAGTTTTTGTACATAAACTACTCAAAGAGTATTGTGTTGCCCATTATCTAGTTCATAACTTTCCTTTGTCCCGTAATGTTGAACTCTATTCGAATTTAGTTGAAAAAGATGAATGGAAAGAAGTTTTTATCTTTGCGGGAGGGATATTCAAAGACGCGCAGGCACAAGATGAGTTTTTGGATTTTGTGATGGAGCGTAATCTGCCTCTGTATATTGAATGCGTTAATGCTAAAAGTGATGTAAATGAATCAGATATAGACAGTGTTACAAGGCTTCTAACCCAAATACATAGAACATACAGGTTTATTTTGAGTAAGTGCTTTAGCCCTATAGAGGCGCTATTTGAGCCCGTCCATACACCTGATCGTTTTACAATGGAACCAGGCTCAAAGATTGCTATTATTGGATGCTTATCAGAGGATAAGCACCATTTGAGATATTGGTTTGATTTTGTTTCAGCGGATGAAAGTGATGTTCAATGTATTAACGAACAGCAATGTAAAGAGTATTATGCAACCTTTGAGCGAAAAGCACTTTTCCAGAGACGTAATTTTACTAGTTATTATGTAAATCTTCAACTGTCCGGATTGAGTGAAGATAGTGGACGTAACATTGCTATCAATCTAATTAAAAAAAGGCTTGCGGAGCTAATTGAAAAGAAAAATCTAATTGAAAGCAAATACTTGCTGTGTGAGCGGATTACTTACTATCAGAGAAAAGTGGAAGCCCTTAAGGGGCTTGATAATTTGCTCGAAATGCAAGCTGTCATTGACAAAATGATTAATGAGGAACTTAAAAAAACCTCGAATTTGGCAGGATATACGCTGAATGGCGTAGAACTATTTCACCTCCGGGATTTATTGCACTGTCTAAATCAGGATAATACGATTTTATCAGACTTTATTCTTCCTGGTCCAGATATACTAATGCCAATACAAGGTAGGTGCTTTATTTGGGATTTGTATTCAAAGGAACAAAAGGAACGGCGTATATCTCAATTCTTTTATTATCATGAGATCAGCTATTTGAGCATGGTCGATTATAATTTTCCAAGCTTGAAAAAGTATTTCCGAAGGTACAACGATGCACCATATCAAGTGGTAGTTGAGGTGGATCATAATGAAGATGCAAACCCACATGATTTTACATCACAACCTTCACTTCAGTATTACTATGTTGCATCACCCACAGCAGATATCCCTATGCCCTTAATTCGCAGGGCCCAGGGAAAGCGATTTAACGATCATGATCAAATTGTATGTGATATTCAAGAGAGTTACTTGAAGCAAGGCCGAACAGTAAATTGTATAACAACTACGCGGACAGGCTTTATGTTTACTCTTACCTCAAGACGCACAGGTAGGAGTGATCCGCTATCCGACTATGTGTATAGTTCAATAAAAGAAAGTTTAGCGGATGTATTTGGTTCAATACCGTAATAGTTGAGCAAAAATGTTGTAGTGAAAGGTGACTTCTCGCCTTATTTTGCTGGTATTACGATTATTCTGCATTTTATCTCTCAAGCGAATACCATCAACAACTGTCTGATTCGATCAGCGCCTGCGGGGTGGGGGGATTGATAGGATAGGATTTGATTCTTTCGTATTAAATTAATCAGTATTTCTTTTATCTTTATTTAATTGTGGCCGGTTTTCCAGACATGGGTTATCCGTATCCGGGTTTCCCGTATTTGGACAAGCCGTATTTGGCGCGTCCACATCCAGGAAACCCGTTTGGTGAGATGGAGCGTCGCATAGATGACATATTTTCGTAGATTTAAAAAAGTGTTGTTTTCTGAGAAAAAAGCTACTTCTGTGCCACTTTGACACGCTGGGTGATAAATCACCCATGTCCCATTTCTAACGGGCAATACAAAAAGAAAAAAGAGGCTTTTTAAACCCTAATCGGCACATTTATTTTGGGCGTTAGTAAAAGGGCGGCTGCTTCAAAACAGCCGCCCTAAAACAGGGGGATATACAAGATAATTGTCTGTTCGGATGCCCACAAGTCCTTGATGTTACTGGGGTTTTCAAAAAGTTCTGTATCACCACTCATACCATTAAAAAGCCTTGAAAACATTGAGTTTTCGGGGCTTTTTTTATTGTTTATAAGCCCTACTACCCTTTATTTTACCCTTTACAGCATTGTATACCCTTTAACGGTACAAGCCGTAACGGGATTGAATTCAATATCAGTACCCTTTATTTTTTCAGGCGTTGGGTATTGCCTTGATGAACGTCTGCATCCTGTCTGCGCTGGCGCGTTTCATCGTGTCGGTAACGTGTCCGTATTGATCGAGCGTAAATGCCGCCGTGTGGTGTCCGAGGTTTTCCTGTACGGTCTTAACGTCATCCCCTGACCGCAGGGAATTGACGGCATAGGTGTGTCGGAGATCGTGGAAACGCAGGTTTTCAATGCCGAAATCCCTCAATGCCTTTTGCGTCAGATGCCCGCCTGTGTCATTGGGGAATACGGGATTCGGAAATCCGCCATCGTCCCATGCGGGGCCAGCGATCAAACGCCGCTGCATCTGCTGAATGCGGTGTTCCTTCAAAAGCTGCATGACATACGGCGCAGGGGTGATCGTGCGCGGCTTGTCATTTTTCAATGTGCCGAATACGTACTTCTGCCCTTTCATGCGTGGCGGTGTCAACTGCTTGCAGATGTACAGCGTCCCTTCCTCAAAGTTGACACAATCCCAAGTCTGGCCAAGGATTTCACCCGACCACAAGCCCGTGAATACGTCCACCTTGAACAGCGTTTCATAGCGGTGTCCCTTGATTGCGTCAAGGAAGGTGGATATTTCCGGCGTGTCCAGCAGGTGCATTTCCTTCTTAACGATTCGGGGAAGGATACACCCCTCTGCCGGGTTCGTCCGTAGGTATCCCATCCGCACGGCGATCTGTAACGCCTTGTGCAGACAGCCATACAGGTTCTTAATGGTCTTTGCGCTTAATCCCTGTTCCTGCAACTGATTGTACAGGTGTTGAATCTGTAGCGGCTGCAGTGCCGACAACTTCACAGCGCCCAAAGCCGGAATGATGTGGTTATTTGCATGTCGTGTGTGATTTGCCACCGTTCCGGCTTTTACGTTGCCAAGATAGTCTTTCAACTATGTGTTCATCTAGCTGGCGACGGTCATCTTTGTCGGTTCAAAGTATGTTCCTTCATCAATGGATTGCGAAATTTGCTGCAATTTCTGCCGCACGTCCTTCTGTGTCGCACCGTATACAGATTTTTGTATCTGCTTTCCAGTGTCGGGATCGCGTCCCAATGTGTACTGCGCTTTCCACGTGCCGTCCTTGTGCTGGCGAATGGTTCCTTCGCCTTGTGCGCGTCTTGTGGTGGATTTTCTGGGCATTCAATCAGTCCTTTCCGATTTCTTTTTTATGTTTGCAACTATCCGCTGCTTGTCCCGAGTGCGCTGGTACTTTGTACGCTGGCATTCTTCGCACAGCGTATTATTTCTTCGCGTTTTCGGAAAGGGAGCGCCGCAGACGGCACAAACACCAATCTTGTATCCATTTGTATTCATACATTCAAAGAACATCTGATCCAAGGCGATTTCCAGCAGGTCAGAACAGACCAGTTGAAACGTGGGCGGCTCTGTATCGAACACAGGCACCATCCGAATATCCAGCATTGCCATGTTTGCCTGCAGATAACTCCGGCACTGCTTGACGGTGATTTTGTTTGAAACATAGAAGTTTTTATCACTGATGTCCCCCCAGATACAGCACGCGCCAAAGCAGATAACAGTTGTACAGCTTGTGCAGGCGATTGTAGAAGGTATCCAGCCGGAAACCGATTCTTCTGTGCTTTTCCCCAAGCTCAACGGATTCCATCGGCATTCCGTAACGAACGCACCATGCGGCAATCAATTCGATGTCGCTTTCCGTAATGCGCTCAGGCACATGTCCATACAGGTCTGCGTTCAAGCGTTCATACAAGCAAAGCAGCGTATTCAGAATGTTCGTCTGTCCGATCTTTTCATAGGTAAAAATATTTTGATTATCCTTTTGTTCCTTGCCGACCAGATAAAGTATTCCGTCATGTGTTTCTGCGGCATATCGACCGCACCATGCCGTATTGCAGGAAAACGCCTGTGTCAGGTGCGTGTCAATGAATTTGAAAGGACTCATTTGATGACCTCCCGTTTGATACCGATTTTGCAACCGATTAAATTTGCTATCGGTTGCAGTTTTGTGATGCCATATAGCTGCAGGGAAGTCAATAGGAGGTACATCAATCCATGTAGATTAACAAAGACAAGCTGTGCATGACAGTCCCGGAAGTGGCGTAGGCCATGGGCATCAGTCGCCCGACAGCCTACAGATGGCGGACCACAAGGACTTCCCGGCGATTCGTCTGAGCAAGCGCATCCTTGTGCCCAGGGAACCGTTTGAAGCATGGCTGAAAAATTCAGTTACGCAAGGGCGGTGCGACATTCCCCTTTAATTGAAAGCGTGGCTGCACAAACACGCGAAAAATCCGAATCCCGGTGTGCGCGTTATAGCAATTCGGCGGCCTCTGGTGTGAATCGGTGAAAGCCCGGACAGCAGGCAGGAGCGACAAGCGAGGAAATTGCATAGCAACCCATGAACCCCAACGAGTGACATTCAAAGGAAGGAGGCAGAATCTCATGGAAAGCCAACGCGAGAATTCAAGCTGAACATCAGCAGCGTGCGCGGCGCAGAAACGAATACCAGAATCAGCGCAATTTACGAAATATCCGTTGTGAACCGTGCGGCTTATCCCCAAACGACCGTACAGGCACCGAATACCGATGCCGGAAAGGAAGGAGGCTATGTTTAATTCCATCACCGCCCCCCTGAATCACGTCCAGCAGAACCCGGATACCCATGCGGCGGAGGAATACCACAACGCGTTTTTCAAGACCTTGCAGGGCAGGGAACTGACTGAACCCGAACAGCGGGCGTACACGGCGGCGCAGGCGGAAAAGCGGGCGGACAGCTTTAACACCCTGTCGAATTCGGCGGCGGTTGTGCCCACCAGGACGTTGAATGGAATTGCCCGGCAGTCGGGCAGCGTCAACGGCCTGTTCGGTGAAGTGCGGCTGTTCGTTGTCCCGTCCAATATGGCAATTCCGGTAGGCGTTCTCACTGACCCGGCGGCATGGCACACCGAGGGCGCTACGGTAGAGTGCAAGGCGGTTTCCGCTACCAACGTGACCTTTGCAGGGCATGAGCTTATGAAGGTGCTGTCCATGTCCGCCGCTGTCAAGCGTATGAAGCTTTCCGCATTTGAAAGCTACATCACGCAGGAAAACGCGCACGAGCATTGCGGATGCAATCGGCGCGGCGATCGTGAACGGCGACGGCGCAGGCAAGCCCAAGGGTATTCTGTCCGGTGTGACGTGGGACGCGAAGAACAGCATCACCACAACCGCGCTGACGGCGGACAACCTGCTTGCCCTATGTCAGGCCTGCCACAACGCGGAGCATTTCGGAAGCGGCGGCGCAGTGGCGAAAGGATATCGTTTCAATGTAGATGGCGATATTATTCCGACCAAAGAAAGCGAGGTGCGAACCTATGAGCAGCACGACCAGTTACACCGATGAACAGCACAGGCAGCTTGACTTCCTGTGCGGACAGACAAAAGCCCTTGAACAGACTCTGCCAAAGCTGCGCGGCGATGCCAGACAGTACGCACAGCAGATGCGCATTTATCTTGCCACAGTGAAGGAAATCCGCGTTCTGCGCGATACCGTGGGCGATGCCGAAATCGTGGACGCCCTGCTGCAGTTTGCCCCGGCGGGTGATGTCAGGTGAACTACATTGACATGTACAACGATGCCTTGCAGCACGGCGAAATAATCGCCTGCAAGCGCGTCAAGGTGATTTTTACCCGCCCTGCGGCGGAGATAGAAAAGCCGGGTACGTGGGCGTTTGACGAAGGATGGGCAACTCGCCCCATCGCCTGCGCATGTGGTACGGTATAAGGGAAAACTGTGGAATGTGACGCGGGTGGATACGTTTGAGGGGTATAAAGGGAATATAGCGCTGTATTGTCAGAGGAGCAACCTAACGCAAGTAGCATGTAATAATTGACAGAAATTTACGCGTGACATATAATATTCAATGGTATAGTATATCCACAAAGGAGATGCGGATATGAACATCAAAAAAAAGTTGCAGTCATGCTTATTGTAATGCTCAGTACATTGTACATGCAAAGTGGTATTGGGTCCGAGGCATGGAGTAACTATATTCTCGACGAAATAGGGGTAACTATTTCTTTGCCGAACGATTTTGATGTTTTTACCCGCAATATGCCCAGCGATTCGCAAGCCCTATTAAATTATGGTATGACATCCGAAGAAGTCAAAGAGATGCTTGTTTCTGACAACCTTCATCTTGATGCTTACTCATCTGATGGAACAACTGAGATTGCAGTGACTATGATGGGAAGTTCCATTTCCGATTTTAGTATATGGGAGGATAATACGCTTAACTTTATGGTTTCCATGTGGGTGGACGAGTTAAAAAAAGTCGGAACAATTATTGATGAATATGACATTTACCATAGCGGGCCTGTTACTTTTGTGAGGTTATGGAAACAGGCGGCAAATGATCCTAATTTGTTTGGATTACAGTATTACACAATATATAATTACCAAGCTATAAATATAACGATGTACTCTTATGACGGTCAATTTACAGCGACGGACGAAGAGTTAATGCTTGATATTGTTGGTAGTGCTGTGTTTGGTGAAAGCAGCATTGTTGTCGCGTATGATACCCCAACGGATACGGCAGATTTTCAATATGAAATACTTTCAAATGGAACTGCTATGATTACTGGATATACAGGAATACAGTCATCAATAACGATTCCCGAATCAATTGATGGATATGTGATTACTAGCATTGGGAAATTAGAAGAAAACTGTTTGGTAACAACTGTTGTTATACCCTCGACGATACAGATTATTGAAGGCAATCCTTTTACGGATTTTTCAGGATTGAAAGCCATCGCTGTTGATGAAGACAATACTTCTTTTATCGCTGACGATGGCGTGTTGTATTCTTTTGACAAGAAAAAACTGGTTTGCTATCCATGCCAAATGAGTAACAGCACATTTGTTGTGCCGTCGGAAACAGAAGTGATAGGAGAAAGCTCTTTTTACGGTAATGACAATCTAGTTTATATTGAAATATCTGAGGGAATAGAAGTGATTGAACAAGATGCGTTTGCTTGTGCAGATGGAATCACTGATGTGTATTTCCCCAAAACACTCAAACACATTGATGGTAACCCATTTACATACAGTTTTGGGTTAATGAGTGTTTCTGTCGATCCGTTGAATCCATACTTCTATGCACAGGATGGAGTGCTGTTCAATCGTATAGAAAAATCATTACGAGTGTTTCCTCACAACAAATCTATTGATCATTATACCATACCTGAGGGTATTATTTCTGTTGGAGAAGGTGCATTTAATAATCATAACGGCAGTGCAACTATTACTTTCCCTAAATCCCTGCAAAAAATTGGTGCATGGGCTTTTAATAGTTGTTCAGGGTTCGTCTTTCCTGATCTGATATCAAATCTGGTTCAAATAGATGAATTTGCTTTTGATTCATGTGATACCATCGAATCAATCACAATTTATAGCGATGCAACAGTCGGAAAAAGAGCATTCGGTGATTGTAGCGGACTCACAAGTGTTCATATTGAAGAGGGTGTTACAGAGATAAGTGATTATATGTTTTTCGCATGCGAAAATTTGCATAAGGTAGAATTACCTTCTACGATAACATCAATTGGAGAACATGCATTTAGAGCGTGTGAATCATTAGAGATTATGACTATTCCCCCGACCGTCGAGTCTATTGGTGAACGTGCTTTTGATGACTGTCCAAAGCTTGTTATTCGGGTAGAAGAAGGATCATATTCGGAGAGGTATTGCGAAAGTAACAATCTGAGATACGAATATTATCATCCATCAGAACTAACAGTTAGTAGAAATACATATATTGATCCTGTAAGTGGAACATCCTTTCTCTTACCAGTTGGTTGGGTGCAAAAGGACATGCCCGAAGAGAGAGCATATATTAACGCTAAGTTTGTTCCAGAAAGGGATGATGGAACAAGTATTATATATACTTGTGAAGATTTTTGGCTTGCTATTGGTGAAACAGGGCGACTGAGACTGGAACGAATGGGCTATTCCCGTAAAGATATTGATAACGGGCTGCTCACCGCAGCTGATATTGCTGACATATATTCTATAGCTGCCGAAGATGTCTATATTTCAACATATTCAAATCAAGATTTTTACACTGCGGAAATTACACGAAAGGAAGAACTGTTTGGTTTTACTTTTTCGATCAAAATCACCGTGCATGTGTGTATAAGAAATGGATATTTGTATGGTTTTCAATTCGTCCGGCCAAGTAATAACAATACTTATGTCAATCCTTTTAATGAAATGCTAACCGGCATTGTTTGGTAACATGGAAGATTTGATATGAAAGTTTTGATTTGGGTGTGTATTTCTTGCAAGTATCATTAAAACATTGTTGATTGGTGGTGGTTCTTTAGGAGCAATTCCAACCATGATTTTGTATGGCGCTGCATTTGCTGCGGCAAAAGCACTCTCTAAAGCTTGGGAAAATCACAAGAATGAAAAAACGCCGATAACAGCAAGAAGGATATGTGATTAATTTATTCACTAGTCAGTATATGATGATTGGTTTCGATTATTATGGATACAATCAGGCAGTCGAGAGCAAACTTATTAACCCGCTTGATTCTACGACTGCGCTAAGATGCATGCGTTACATTCTGATTTGGGCGTGATATAGAAGCTAGAAAGAGAAGTTTTTTACTCAATAACCACATTTTGGGGCTAAAGAGCGCAATTTCGAGGCTTTTTTGAAGGGATTGCCGCCATTTTGAGTTTATTAATTTCAAATTCTAAGTTGACAGTTAGTTTCATGGTGCCACCACGAGACCCAGAACGACTACCCTTCAAAATACTATTTACAGCTTCTGAAACGGCTTAACTGTGTTATACAAGGCGATATAAAAACACCATATATTGCGCTTATTTAATAATATATTGCACAATATAGGGTATATATGATGAACGGCATTGAATTTAAGTCCTGTTTCCCTCACCAAATCAATATAGTCCAAACTTATTTCCGATAGGAGAGTAGTTCGGATTATTTGTTTTCTTCCATTATTACGAAACCAACTATTTTCGCAACAGGGTAAAGCGTAAGCCTGCCTCCAAGTCAAGGAGCCGCGTGAAAAGAAGAAAGCCTCGTAAACGCAAAAAGGTGGGAGCATCGGAAATGGCGACGCTCACAGATAAACAAATCATGTAAAATCAGACGATTGTTTATATAATGGAGATCCTTTAAAAACGAAGTTTCCTTCATGCAAGGGAAAGAAAAGGACTATCTTTGGACGACTGCTTAAAAAGCTCAGCATAAGTTGTATTTAGCGCGTCTTTAGTGCCGTGAAGTTGAACTGCTTGTACATGTTGAATATCACACTTAATTTTTACAAGGAATTCTCATGTTATAGTAGTACCTTCAAGCCGTAATAAATGCACAAGCTTCTTCTGATCAATTCCTTTTGACAATCTTATGAGCAAATATTTTGATTGATATTTATTTTATCTTGCTTTATCTTTTTGAACCATTATAATTATGTATTTATAAATAAGAACTAAAATTAGTCCTAGATTAGTCCTATATGAGTTGATTGTAAAAGTAAGCGATGATATAATAAAATTGGTGTCGGCCACAAAGACGCAGAACAGAACTATGAAGGGATGTGTAGAATTATGGAAAAACGAGTGGTAGGATATATCGGGGTTGTTGTAGCAGTCATATTACTATGTCTTGGCCTTTTCATAAAAATTCCGCCCAAAGAAATCAGTTTTCGTGACGTTGAAGAATATGTTGGCGGTGATGCTTACAATATTCAAATTGAAGCCTCTCTGAAAGGCGGCGAAATTGCGGGAGCAAAAACAGCAAAGGCTGTATATATATCATGTGCTGCGATCATCTTCATTTTTTCCCTTTCATTAATCTCCCATTCCAAGCAGGATGTAAACATTCAAAATGGTGATATGGCGCAGGAAAATGGTGCCTTAGGATTTTTAAGTCAGCTTGACAGTAAGGATAAATGTGAAGATAAAAAGTGAAACTGTACCGACGTCACCACATGTCAGACAGGAAAACAGGTTCAGATGGAATTGCTCAATCGCACCATGATGAATGTTCTTACAGCATAAAGATTGTAACTACATTTTTATATGGGAATTTCTGACGGAGATATCGACATGGGACCTCCGTGAATAATTTTACCGGGGAGTATTTCTTGGCCATGTATGGTATTCGAAAACTAAATTATCGACAAAGGCAGGGGGCACAACCATGTGTCTCCCTGCTTTTCTACTATTATTATATATGGATTACTCTGGTGTTCACTGGTGAATTGAAGATCGTCGCGCTGATATTGCAATATTGAGAAAGGAAATGCCTTAGAGAGAATATGGAAGGAGGGTATAACAATTTTGTCAATGATTGCGGTGGTTTAAGAAATCATGGCTTAGCCCTGGCTGAAAAGTTTTGCTTCATCCCTTGTGGGGTAGCGAATCTCCATTGAGACAATCATTTCTTGACAGGCCAACAAATCAAGACCCCATCTTTGAAAGATGAGGCCCTGATAGGAGAAGTTAATCCAGCTCCGAAATAAAGCAGGCGATACGCTTGCAACCCTCAACAATATTACTGCGGCTGGTTGCATAACTGAGGCGGGCAAAATTGTCGTCGCCGAAGGCCAGTGCAGGTACCACTGCCACGCGCTTCTCATTGAGCAACAATTCCGCAAACCGAGTGGAACCGTCGATTTTTTGTCCCTTGTAAGTACGCCCGATGACCTGATGCAGATTTAACATGATGTAAAAGGCACCTTTGGGGAGCCGACAGCTAAGGCCATCGATATCGTTGAGCATGCGGTGCATCAATTTGCGGCGCACGTCGTACTCCGTAATCATGGATTTTATATAAGTATCGCCGCAGGAGAGGGCGGTGGAGGCGGCATACTGAGCGATGGAATTGGCGTTGCTGGAGGCATGACTCTGGAAGGAGGTCATAGCTTTGATCACATTTTTAGGCCCTGCCGCATAGCCGATGCGCCAACCGGTCATGGCATAAGTCTTGGAGACGCCGTTGACTACGATGGTTTGCGCCTTAATTTCATCGCCGAAGGAGGCAGGTGAGATGTGAGATTCGCCGTCGTAGATCAGCTTTTCATAGATCTCGTCAGAGATAATGTAGAAACCGCACTCCACTGCCAGCTCTGCAATCTCACGGAGAGATTCTCGATCCCACACACAGCCATTGGGGTTACTGGGAGAATTGAGGATCAATGCTTTAGTATGCTCATTGACGTGAGGACGGATCATGTCAGCGGTGACGATAAAGTCATTCTCTTCATTGCCATGAATCATTATCGGCGTGCCGCCGGCCATGCGTACCATTTCAGGATAACTTACCCAGCAGGGGGAGGGCAGTAGCACTTCGTCTCCGGGATTAACGATGGCGGATAGAGCTGTGAAAATCACCTGTTTGGCACCGTTGGATACGATGACTTCGGATGGATTGTATTCCAAACCGTTGTCCCGGAAAAATTTTTCACAGATCTTCATGCGCAGATCCAAGGTCCCTGCCACAGGTGTATAGCGAGTGATGCCCGCATCAATGGCGAATTTGCCCGCATCATTAATGTATTCCGGGGTGCAGAAATCTGGTTCTCCGGCTCCGAAGGGAATTACATCCAAACCTTCATTGCGCAACTTTTTTGCCTGAGCATCAATGGCAAGAGTGACGGAAGGTGAGATAGCCAACGCACGCTCTGATAGGTTAAGAGGCATAGCTTTCAAGTCCTTTCCTGAATAATACAGTAATTATATAACTATTGTATTCTTTTACAGGTTACTCTGTCACTACTATTTATGTGATTTTTTCGTTAAATTTGAATGATGAAAACATTCAAATTGCAAAATTGGCGCAGAAATTATGGAACAATGCGTTATTCTTGCATAGACATGAATTGTGATAAGTCATTGATGGAATTGTTCCGTTTGCGAAGCATGGAAAAACATGCTATACTAAAAGAAGGCTCCTGTTAAGTTGAGCATGAATTCATATCTGGAGGTGCGTCAACTCCATGGAATTTAAACGTATGACAGTTGAAGAGATTAAACGAAACCTGGTCGAAAAGCTCACGAGCAACTTTGGCTGCGATATTACGGATGCAACAGATGAACAGCTCTACAAGGCGGTTGCCCTGACTGTTCGCGATGAAATCATGCAGCGCAGGGCGGACTCCCGCGGCGTGCGCAAATCTACCGGCTCGAAAAAGGTCTATTATCTCAGCGCGGAGTTCTTGGTAGGGCGTTCGTTGTTTTCCAACATGGTCAATCTGGTTAACGAAAAGAACTACATTCAGGCTCTGGAAGAGTTGGGAATTGATAAGGGCGTTGTGGCGGAATGTGAACCGGAACCTGGCTTGGGCAACGGTGGATTGGGGCGCTTGGCGGCCTGTTTTTTGGATGCGCTGTCTTCGCTGGAACTGCCTGCTATGGGTTGCACCATTCGCTACGAATATGGCCTGTTCCGTCAGAAGCTGGTAGATGGGTATCAGGTGGAGGTGCCGGACAACTGGCTGGATGATGGCAATGTCTGGGAAATTCCCAGGCCGAACGAAGTAGTCAAGATTAACTTTGGCGGCAGGGTAGAGGAATACGAGGAAAACGGCAGAATGAACTTCCGCACCGTCAATCCTGTGGTGGTGGAGGCTGTGCCTTATGACATTCCCACGGTGGGTTACGATTCCTGCATGGTGAACATGCTGCGCGTGTGGGCGGCTCGCTCTCCCAAGCGCTTTGATATGCAGTCCTTTAACCGGGGCCAATATGTGCAGGCTATGGAGGAGCGGGAACTGGCGGAGGTTATTTCCAAGGTACTCTACCCCAATGATGATTCTTGGCAGGGTAAGGAACTGCGCCTCAAGCAGCAGTATTTCTTCTCTTCCGCCTCCGTACAGTATGCCGTTTCCGATTTTATGAAGGTCTATGGCCCTCAATGGGATGTATTCCCGGACAAGGTGGCCATTCATATCAACGATACGCATCCTGCGGTGGCCATTCCAGAGCTGATGCGCATTTTGATGGATGAACAGGGCCTGGGCTGGGATCAGGCAGAAGACATTTGCCGGCGCACTTTTGCCTATACCAATCACACCGTACTCCAGGAGGCGCTGGAGAGATGGCCGGAAAATCTGTTTGCACAGACGCTGCCGCGCATTTATATGATTTTGTGCGAGATGAACCGCAGACTGTGCAAGAGGCTGTGGGAAGTCTACCCCGGCCAGTGGGAGCGCATTGGTCACATGTCCATCGTAGCCTATAATCAGGTACACATGGCGAACCTTTGTGTAGCTTATACCCACTCCGTCAATGGTGTTTCCGCCATTCACACGGACATCCTGAAAAAGCAGACCTTCCATGACTATTACACCATGGAGCCGAGTAAGTTTGTTTCTATTACCAACGGTATTACACATCGCCGTTGGCTGATTCAGGCCAACCCAGGCCTCTCGGATCTGATCGATTCCGCTATCGGCGATAAATGGCGCAAGGACATGAACTACATGGCCGATCTCAAGCCATTTGCCAACGACGCTGCTTTCCGGGAAAAGTTCCAGGAAGTAAAGTATTTCAATAAACTCCGGCTGGCCGATCGTTTGCGCCGCATGCAGAATGTATCCATTGATCCCGACAGCATGTTTGACGCGCAAGCTAAGCGCTTGCACGAATATAAACGGCAGCTTATGAATGCGCTGGGCATTCTGATGCTTTACAATCGCATCGATGAAGATCCTTCCTTTGAAATTCCGCCCAAGACCTTCCTCTTCGGCGCGAAGGCTGCGCCGGGTTATCAGCGGGCGAAGCTGACCATCAAGCTGATCAATGCGATTTCTGATTTGGTGCGCAAACATCCACGGGCCTCCAAGATGATCAATGTGGTGTTCCTGGAGAATTACTGCGTATCTCAGGCGGAGGTGTTGATGCCTGCCACCGAGGTGTCCGAGCAGATTTCTACCGCAGGCAAGGAAGCCAGCGGTACGGGTAACATGAAATTTATGATGAACGGTGCGGTAACCATTGGTACCATGGATGGCGCGAATTGCGAGATCTATGATGCTGTGGGCGCAGAGAACATCTATATTTTCGGCCTGACCGCTGACGAGGTGGAACAGGGCTACGCCCACTATCGCTCGAGTGAAATCTTTGAGACCAATGCAGCTATCCGCAAGGTAATGAATCAACTCATTGATGGCACCCTCTGCCCGGAAAATCCCCGTATGTTCCAGGAGATTTATCATGGATTGCTCTTCGGTGACAATGGTGGTATGCCCGATCCCTATTTTGTGCTTAAAGATCTGCCCCGCTACATGGCGGCTCAGGCGCAGATTTCTAGGGATTATACCGATAAGGATCTGTGGCTGAAGAAAGCCGTGATGAACACCGCTTGCTCCGGCGTGTTCGCTGCGGATCGCACCATCAGCGAGTACAACGACAAAATTTGGCATCTTAAGCCGCTGAATCTGTAATTTATGTATTTTTATCACGATTCACGCGCTGAACAATTTCGCAGTCCCACCGGCGCAGCTCCCTGCGCCGGTAAGGTGCGCCTTCGAGTGTGTGCGCAGGAGCTGAGCTCTGTTACGCTGCGCATCTGGTGGGAGGGTGCGGAATATCGCTGGTTCATGCGCCGTATGGAAAACGATATCTACGAGTACGTTATGCAGGTGCCAGAGGAGCCGGGCCTGCTGTGGTACTATTTCATGGGAACGGATGAGCATGGCCAGATCTGGTATCTGGGCAATGCGGCAGATGGTTTGGGGGGCGAGGGCTGTTGTACTCGTCATGAGCCAGCCTCTTTCCAGATTACCGTGTTTGATGGGACCTACCAGACTCCGGAATGGATGCGGGAAGGCGTGATGATGCAGATCATGGTGGACCGATTCCACAATGCGGGGGGCTTGGATGTGCATCGCCTGCCTCCGGGTTCGTATTATCATGCCCATTGGGATGAGGATCCTGCTCTGGTGATTAATGACAAACGGGGCTACAATTCAGCGAATGACTTCTTCGGTGGAAATCTGAGGGGTATTGAAGAAAAACTGGATTATATTGCCGGCATGGGCGTTACGGTTCTGTACTTTAATCCCATTTTCAAAGCTCACAGCAACCATAAATATGACACCGGCGACTACCGGCAGATTGATCCGTCCTTTGGCACGGAGGCAGATTTTGTTTCCCTCTGCGCAGCGGCTCAAAAGCGTGGCATCCGCATTGTACTGGACGGAGTGTTTTCCCACACTGGCTCGGACAGCGTATATTTTGATCGTTACGGCAATTATGGCGGCAAGGGAGCCTACTGTGATCCGGAGAGTCCCTATCGCAGCTGGTACAGCTTCAGAAACTGGCCGGATGACTATGAGAGCTGGTGGGGATTTCATACACTACCCAACGTCAACGAGGAAGATCCTTCCTATCGTGAATTTATCATTGACGGAGAGGATAGTGTTGTCGCTCACTGGATGCGTGCAGGTGCCAGCGGCTGGCGCTTAGATGTGGCCGACGAATTGCCTATGGATTTCATTCGTGCCCTGCGCCGTCGGGAAAAACAACTAAATCCGGAATCGGCGCTTATCGGTGAAGTGTGGGAAGACCCCAGCAATAAAGTGGCCTACGGGGAACTGCGCTGCTATTGTACGGGGGATACGTTGGATGCGGTGATGAATTATCCCCTTCGGGAGGCAGTATTGGACTTTATGCGCTGCCGTATCAACGCCAGGGAGTTTACCCGTCGGGTATGGTTTATGCGGGAGACTCAGCCTAAGGCATTCTTCTATTCTCAGATGAACCTTCTGAGCAGTCATGACCGGCCGCGGGCGCTGGCAGTGTTAGCAGAAGCAGGCAATATGGAACCTGAGCGCAAGTATCGCTACCCCATTGAATTGACGCAGGAGCAATATGCACTGGGCAAACGTCGCCTGTTGGCTGCTTGGAATCTGATCTGCGCCCTCCCGGGCATGCCCAGCATTTACTATGGAGATGAAGCAGGCATGTACGCCATGTCTGATCCCTATTGCCGGGGAACCTATCCCTGGGGTAGAGAGGATCAGGAGCT
Organism: Clostridiales bacterium; assembly: GCA_019419995.1. Classification (GTDB taxonomy): domain Bacteria; phylum Bacillota; class Clostridia; order Christensenellales; family Aristaeellaceae; genus SFTH01. The sequence goes on along the minus strand of JAHZHZ010000014.1, from coordinate 38,508 downwards.
GTTGGAAGCCTTTCGCGAGTGTGCTCTGCGCCGCCGGGCAAGTCAGGCGCTCAAGACGGGGGCTATGAAGCTCTGGGCAGCGGGAGAAGATGTAGTGATAGTGGAACGCAGCATTCGTAGTGGACGGGATGCCTTCGGCAAGCCGGCAAAAAATGAAACCCGGGCAGTCGCTGTGAATCGTGCAGGGGAAAGCCGTTGGGTGGATTATTGCGGAAAAACTGTGGAGGTAGCTGCACAATCTGCATTGATTCTCAAGTAAATATGCGTTTTACGGGCAGGGCCGGAGAATTTATTCTCCGGCCCTGTGGATGGCAGAGGGAGGCTATCGGGGATAAGCTCCTTTACTACCTTTGAACGTGATAAAAACATCCTGTGTGCGATAGAATTTAACGATAAATTGTCCATCGTGATTGACAAGAATTAACATTTGTGATATGATTTGAGCGCCATAGTCCAAATGATGTATGACAGAAAGGACTGGATAAACGTGCAAAAGAGGGAGAAATTCTCATCGAGACTAGGCTTTATTCTCATTTCAGCAGGCTGTGCCATTGGACTGGGAAATGTATACCGCTTTCCAATCATCACCGGCGCATATGGCGGCGCTTTTTTTGTGCTGATTTACCTACTATTTTTGCTGATTCTGGGGATTCCTGTAATGACGGCGGAGTTGGCGGTGGGCCGGTGCAGCCAGCGCAGCGTGGCCACCAGTTTTGAACAGTTGGAGCGCAAGGGGCAGAAGTGGCATTGGATTAAATACATTGGCATTGGAGGCAATTATTTGCTGATGATGTTTTACACCTGCATTTCTGCGTGGCTGGTCATTTATTTTGCCCGTTATGTCAGCGGCTCCATACTACAGTATGAGGGTGTGGAAGCACTTGGCGGCATGTTCAATGCCATGGTGAGCAATACGGCACTGGTATTGCCTGTGACTTTCGCTGTAATTCTGCTGTGCTTTGGCATTTGTTCTCGGGGCTTGCAGAAGGGCGTGGAAAAGATCAATAAAATCATGATGGTTCTGCTGCTGGCGTTGATTCTGGGGCTGGCAATTTATTGTTGCACGTTGCCTGGAGCGGGGGCCGGTTTGAAGTTCTATCTGGTGCCTTCGTTGAAGAATTTGAAGAATGCGGGCGTGTGGACATCTGTTTCGGCGGCCATGGGTCAGGCTTTCTTTACGCTGAGCCTGGGCATTGGCGCAATCGCTGTCTTTGGAAGTTACATTGGCAAGGACCGCAGCCTGATGGGGGAGGCAGTGACCATTACGGCGTTGGATACCTTTGTGGCCATTATGTCCGGCTTGATTGTGTTTCCTGCCTACTTTACCTTCAACGTAGGCGCACAGGGTATTCCTGCAGAACAGGCGGGTGCAGGTTTTCTGTTTACGACTCTGTCCAGTATCTTTAACAGCATGGGCTCGGGGCGCGTGATCGGGGCATTGTTCTTCCTGTTTATGATTTTTGCAGCGCTGTCTACGGTAATTGCCGTCTTTGAAAACATCATGTCCTTCTGGCTGGAGCGCACAGGATTGGGGCGAAAGAAGGTGGCGCTGATTAATATCGTGCTTTTGGCGGTTTTGGCACTGCCCTGCGTGTTCAGTAGCAGCATATGGAGTCACATTACCATTCTGGGCAAGAATATGATGGATTTGGAAGATTACCTGGTAACCAACCTGTTTCTTCCTATCGGCAGTTTATTGTATGTCCTCTTCTGTACCAGCCGCTATGGCTGGGGTTGGAAGAACTTTAAAGCCGAAGCAAATCTGGGCCGTGGCCTGAAGGTACCGGACTGGATTCGTCCGTATATGACGTATATCTTGCCGCTGATCATCGTAGTGGTACTGGTGATGTCTGCGTTCTGATGGTGGCAGAAGGATAAAGAAGTTCCCCCGGCATAGCCGGGGGAATATTTTTACGAAAATGACAGTCAGGGCATCAACAGCCTGGCCCGATACATGGTATCCAATTGGGACAGCTTTTCCATCAGGCGCTCGCTTGGGGCACGACCCACGTCCACCACTGTGTAGGCGTAGCTGCCACGGGAAACGTTGATCATATTTTCGATGTTCAGGGCTTCCTCGCTGAGAACCTTGGTGATGGAGCTAATCACATTAGGTACATTTTGATGCAGTAGTGCAATTCGAGGTACACTCAGGCGGCCTAACTTACAGTTTGGATAATTGACACTGTTTTCAATAGAACCATACTTTACGTAGTTGTTCACCTGTTTGGCGGCCATGCGAACGCAGTTATCCTCGCTTTCAGGCGTAGAGGCACCCAGGTGGGGCGTCAGGATCACATTTTTGGCGCCAATGAGTTCCTTGCAGGGGAAGTCCGTCACGTAGACACGCAAGGCATTGTTCTCCAGTGCGGCCTTTACAGCTTCTGTGTTTACCAGACCATCTCTGGCAAAATTCAACAGTGCGGCACTGGGTTTCATTTGCGCAATGCACGCGGCATTGATCATGTCCCGGGTCGAATCTATCAGCGGTACATGGACGGTTATATAATCGGATTTTTGCAGGACTTCTTCCAGCGTGGTACTGTGTACTACCGCTCTGGAGAGTTTCCAGGCATGATCTACGGAAATGAAGGGATCATATCCAAGTACGTTCATGCCCAGTGCCACGCCTGTATTGGCCACAAGCACGCCGATGGCGCCCAGGCCGACGACGCCCAGGGTCTTTCCCTCCAACTCCGGACCTATAAACTGCTTCTTGCCCGCCTCTACCTGTTTTTCAATGGAGACTTCTCCTTCGGTGAGACCGCGACACCATTCGATGCCATCGGAAATCTTTCTGGAGGACAGCAAAAGGCCAGCCAATACCAGTTCTTTTACGGCGTTGGCATTGGCACCAGGAGAATTGAAGGCTACAATACCCGCCTGTGCCAGGCGGTCGAGGGGGAGATTATTCACACCTGCACCCGCCCGAGCCACACATAGTAGTTTGTCTTCAACTTCATAGGAATGCATGTCCGCGCTGCGCAACATGATAGCGTCAGGATGGGCGATTTCTGGGCCAACGCTGTATTCCTGCGGATTTAGAATACTTTGATAAACGGGGGAAATGGAATTGAGGGTTTTAATTTCGTACATCATTTTAATTTGTGCTCCATTTCAAATTCTTTCATAAAGTCCGCCAGGGCGCGCACACCCTCCAGGGGCATAGCATTGTAAATGCTGGCGCGAATACCGCCTACGAGGCGGTGTCCCTTGAGATTGACCAATCCCCTGCTGGCCGCTTCCTTTACAAATAGCGCGTCGGTGTCCTTGTCGGGCGTAGTGAAAGTCACATTCATGCGGCTGCGGGAATCCCTCTGCGCTGTGGGATGATAGAAGTTACTTTCATCCAGCAAGTGATATAGCAGATTGGATTTTTCAATATTGATCTTTTCAATGGCCTCAACGCCCCCCTGCTTTTTCAGCCACTTCAGACACAGACCGGCCATGTAGATGGCATAGGTAGGCGGAGTGTTGAGCATGGATCCATTTTCAGCCATCAATTGCCAGTTGAATACCTTGGGGCACAGGGTACTGGCGCGACCCAACAGATCTTTTCGAACGATGACAAGTGTTACACCTGAGGGACCGATATTTTTCTGAGCGCCGGCGTAGACTACGCCAAAACAGGTAAGATCATAGACCTCCGAAAGAATATTGGATGACATGTCCGCTACCAGCGGTACGCTGCCCGTTTCCGGCAGGCGTGCATAGCGGGTGCCAAAAATGGTGTTGTTGGTGGTGATATAAAAATAATCCGCCTGAGGATCAAAGTCTGCTGCATTCCATTGGGGAATTTGGCAGTAGTTTTCCTCTCGAGAGGAGGCTACGCAGCGCACACGCCCGTATTTTTGTGCTTCCACCATGGCTGCGTGGGCAAAATTTCCACTATCAATATAATCTGCGCTGCCGCCTTCGCTCAAAAGATTCATGGGAATAGCCGAGAACTGGCCTGTAGCACCGCCCTGCAGAAAGAGCACTTCATAGTTTTCGGGTACGTGCATCAATTCCCGAACCAGTGCCACTGTTTCATCAAAAATTTCCGCATACATTTTAGAACGGTGACTCATTTCCATTACGGACATGCCGCTGTCTCCGTAACACAGCATTTCCTGGGCGGCGGTTTGCAAAGCTTCCACCGGCATGGCCGAAGGCCCTGCGGCAAAATTAAATACGCGCTCCATGGCAATCATCCCTTCTGAAATTTCTATACTTTATCAGTCTAAAACAATTTACATTTGCCCGCCACCTTATTCTGTTAATTTTCCCGGCGGAGAAATCGTTTGTGTTGGACAAAGTGCAGTTTTCACATGGCTGGGATAGCATTTTAAGGGAAACTGTGCTATACTGTGCAAGGTGAAATAGACTGGAGGTTTGTTGTTTTGGCGCGAAAAGATAAACTGATCAGAACCACCGCAGTGGTAACCGCGGTGATTATTTTAAGCAAGGTATTTGGCTTGGTGCGGGATGTAATCACCGCAGGCTATTTTGGTACCGGTGTAGAAAACGACGCCTATGCCTCAGCATATACGCTGTTTTATTTTCCGGTATTATTGTTTAACTCTTGCATTACGGCCACTATTGTGCCACTATTTGTGGAAGAACGGGAAAAGTACAGCCTGAGTCACTCCAACCGCTTTGCCAGCAATGCGCTGAATTTATTCATCGTAGCAAGTTTGCTGATTTCCGCGCTGATGTATGCGTTTTGTGAACCGCTGGTGCGGCTGGTCTTCCGCTTTGATCCGCAGGGAATTGATTTGACAGTGAAGCTCACGCGCATTATGCTGTTGGGATTGGCGTTTAACATTGCCTCCATCGTCTTGGCCAGCCTGCTCAATGCCATGGAGCGCTTTGTATCGGCACAGCTTACAGGTTTCCCCCTGAGTCTGGCGGTGATTCTTGCTGTAACGATTCTGGCACCGAAGATTGGTATTGAAGCGGTGGCCTGGGGCGTGTTTGCCGCCAGTGTATTGCAGGTAGTGGTGCTCCTGCCATCGTTGTTGGGCTGGTTTGAATATCGCCCAGTAATTGATATTCACGACAAGCGTTTCCATCGCTTGTTACATCTGGCGGGCCCGGCGGTGCTGTCCATGGGTATTAGCGAAATCAATCATCTGATCGACCGAAGCCTGGCCTCCGGGCTGGCCGCGGGTTCCATTTCTGCCATGAATTATGCCTATAAGCTCATCACCTTTTTATTAGGTGTGTTGATGGTGCCGCTGACCACCATCATGTTTTCCCGCATGAGCCGTATGGCTTCGGACAATGACCGGGGGGCAGTACTGGAATCCCTGCGCCACAGTATCCGCCTGATTTCGTTGGTGGCGCTGCCAATTATAGCCGTGGCGGTAGTAATGGCCAACGATGTGGTTCAGATGGTTTACATGAGGGGTAATTTTACGATGGATTCGGTGCGGCTTACCGGAGGAGTGTTGCTGTTTTATCTGGTGGGAGTGCTGGCTTTCGGGCTCAGGGATTTTATGAACCGCACCTTTCATGCCATTCAGGACACCAAAACACCCTTTAAGGTGGCCTGTATGGTGGTGGCACTGAACATTGTGCTGAATCTGATTCTGCGCCGTTTTATGGGCGCACGGGGATTGGCACTGGCCACTTCGCTGGCCAGTTATTGCGGTCTGCTGGTCATGTTTTTCTTGCTCCGACGGCGCATGGGGCTGTTGGGCTTTAAAAAGATCGCTCCGGAAATGGGAAAAATTGCCGTTTCTGCTGTGGCTTGTGCTGGGGTATGTGCCCTGGTGAGCGGAATAATGCCCCCTGCTGAAGGTACGCTGGATGCCTTTGTCCGGCTGGTGGCTGGAACCGCCGCAGGCTTTGGAGTGTATCTATTGCTTTGTTTGCTATTGCGAGTACAAACCATGAAGGAAGTGCTGGGTGGGTTGCTCAGCCGCATCCATAGATGAAGGGAGGAGAGGGCATGCGCGATGACGATCGGCTCATTACCACTGGCCTGAGGGAAGAGGACGTGGACGCGGATGGTTCTCTGCGCCCGCATTCACTGAGCGAGTATATTGGACAGGATAAGCTTAAAAGCGGGTTGACAGTATACATGCAGGCGGCCATTGCCCGACGGGAACCGCTGGATCACATTTTGCTATATGGTCCTCCTGGGTTGGGCAAGACCACGTTGGCGGGCATTGTGGCAGCCGAGATGGGACACAACATCCGAGTGACTAGCGGCCCTGCCATCGAACGGGCGGGGGATCTAGCCTCCATACTCACTAACCTCAACGCCGGGGATGTGCTCTTTATTGATGAGATTCACCGCCTCAGCCATAGCGTCGAGGAGGTACTCTATCCCGCCATGGAGGATTATGCCCTGGATATCATCATTGGAAAAGGACCTTCGGCCCGTTCCATCCGGTTGGATTTGCCCAAGTTTACCCTCATTGGTGCCACAACCCGCGCAGGCATGCTTTCCTCCCCCCTGCGAGATCGTTTCGGCATTAGTTTTCGACTGGAAATGTACACGCCTGAGCAGCTTGCAGTGATTGTAGAGCGTTCCGCAAAGATTTTAAAAGTGGATTGTGACCGGGAGGGGGCTCTGGAGATTGCCAGTCGTTCCCGTGGAACGCCCCGAATTGCCAATCGGCTTATCCGCCGGGTGCGGGATTTCGCGCAGGTGCGAGGCGATGGACGCATTACGGTAGAAAATGCCAGGGCGGCGCTGGATGTGCTGGAGATCGATGAGCTGGGACTGGATCATACCGATCGGACCATGCTTTCGTCCATGATTGAACGCTTTGGCGGCGGACCGGTGGGCTTGGATACATTGGCGGCTACCACGGGCGAGGATGCTGCCACCATCGAGGATGTGTATGAGCCCTATTTGCTGCAATTGGGCTTTATCATGCGCACACCTCGGGGACGGGTCTGTACCCGTGCCGCTTATGAGCACATGAACATGCCCATGCCCCAAAGTGGGGAAACAACTCAGATGCGCATGGACCTATAATGGTCGATGTGCGGTCAAGCTCTGGGATGGCACCGCGTGCAGATGGAGGAGTTCTTGCAGTGGATGTGGCGCATGGAACGGGCTTGGCGTTTTTCGCAGTAAATGGGATTGCGAGAAGGTAAAAATGAAAACAGGTGATTTTAAGAAATGAAACTATCGGATTTTATGTATGACCTGCCAGAGGAACGCATCGCGCAGACGCCGGTGGAGCCCCGGGACCACAGCCGGCTGATGGTGCTCAATCGTCAGGATCACAGCATCAGTCACCGGCACTTTTATGATGTAATTGAGTATCTCAATCCCGGAGACGCGCTGGTGATCAATGAAACGCGGGTGATTCCCGCCCGGCTCATCGGTGAGCGCGCCGGAGGCGGAGCTTGTGAGATTCTGTTGCTGAAGCAGCTGGCACCCAAGAGATGGGAGACCATCGTGCGCCCGGGGAAAAAGTTGCGCACCGGGGTGCAGGTGCATTTTGGTGGAGGAAGATTGGTTGCCACCATTGCCGAAGTGAAGGAGGACGGTGGCCGAATTGTGGACTTTGCCTGCGAAGGTACCATGGAAGCGGCGCTGGATGAACTGGGGGAGATGCCGCTGCCGCCCTACATTCATGAAAAATTACAGGATCAGCAGCGTTATCAGACCGTCTATGCCAAATACGATGGCAGTGCTGCCGCGCCCACAGCAGGTTTGCACTTTACTCCGGAACTGCTCTCTCGCATACGGGAAAAGGGCGTGGAAATTGTGCCCGTGTTGTTGCATGTGGGGCTGGGAACCTTCCGTCCGGTCAAGGTAGAGAACGTTGAGGAGCACCAGATGCACTCCGAATACTTCGAAGTTTCTGAGGAAGCAGCCCGGCGCATCAATGCCGTGCGGGACCGCGGTGGCCGGGTGGTAGCTGTGGGGACCACCTGTGTGCGCACACTGGAATCCGCTGCGGAAAACGGGCGGCTGATGGCAAAAAAGGGAAATACTCAAATTTTTATTCGTCCAGGCTATCAGTATCAGATGGTAGATGCCCTGATCACTAATTTTCATCTGCCTGGGTCCACGTTGGTGATGTTGGTTTCTGCCTTCTATGACCGAGAACATATCCTTGAAGCCTATCGAATTGCGGTGGAGGAAAAATATCGCTTTTTTTCCTTCGGCGACGCAACATTGATTTTATAGGCCATAATGTCCTTTGCCTCCGCATAAGCTCTTGCGGAGGTGTTTTTTATGCACATTCCCTGGGAATTGATCGCTTCCTTTGGAGTTGGCCTGGCGCTGATCTGTTTGACAGGCTATTTATTGTTGGTACCCATGAAGCTGATGTGGCGGTTGGTAGCGGGAGGCGTACTGGGGGCGCTGGCACTGATGTTGGTGAACCTGGTGGGGAGCCTGTTTGGCTTTGGCGTGAGCATAAATCCTTTTACGGCCATGGCGGTGGGTTTTTTAGGTTTGCCAGGTGCGGTGTTGGTAGTGATTTTACAGCTTTTACTTTGAGGCATATTGCATTTTTTTGCGGAAATGTGTACAATAAATTTACCTGAAAGAACCAATGAAGGAGGAAGAGATATGAAACACGGTATCTATTACGCATATTGGGAGGATATGTGGTCTGCGGATTACATTCCCTACATTGAAAAGGTGGCCAAGTTGGGTTTTGATTTTTTGGAAATCGGCTGTGCGCCGGTAAATGATTTTTCTGAGCAAAAATTGCGCGATCTGCGCCGGTGCGCCGATGACAATGGTATTTTCATGACTGGTGGCTATGGCCCGTCTGCCGATCGGAATTTGGGCAGCGCGGACCCAGACGTGGTGCGCAATGCCAAGAACTTTTACGGCGAATTGTTCAAGCGCTTTGAGATATTGGGCATCCATACCATTGGCGGAGGGCTCAATTCCTATTGGCCGGCTGATTACACTCGCCCCGTGGACAAAGAGGGCGACTGGGGGCGCTCGGTGAAGAATGTGGCTGAAGTGGCGCGCAATGCCCAGGATTATGGAGTAGATTTCTGCCTGGAGGTGCTCAACCGCTTTGAAGGCTATCTGATCAACACTTGTGAGGAGGCCGTGCGATTTGTGGAGGAAACCGGCGAGCCGAACGTGAAGGTAATGCTGGACACCTTCCATATGAATATTGAGGAAGATGATATGGCTGCGGCAATACGCCATGCGGGCAAACATCTGGGTCACTTCCATACGGGAGAGTGCAATCGCCGGGTTCCGGGCAAGGGCCGCATGCCCTGGCGGGAGATTGGCCAGGCATTGAGAGAAATCGGCTATGAGGGTACCTGCTGCATGGAACCCTTTGTGAAGATGGGCGGTGAGGTTGGCCAGGATATCCGCATCTGGCACAATATGTATCAGGATTTGAGTGAATCAAAGCTTGATAGGGATGCAGCAGATGCTGTGCGCTTCCAGAGATACATGTTTGACGGCAATATGTAAGTGTGCGGGGCCGTGAAGGATTCACGGCTCCAATAATTTGGAACAACGGAGAGCAAAGAGGCATGCAGAAGGTGGTTTTGGGCCTGTCAGGAGGCGTGGATTCGGCGGTGGCCGCACGGTTGCTCCAGAAACAGGGCTATTGGGTGTATGGTTTGTATTTAGATATTGGCTCCCAGGAGGCTCGCCGGGATGCCGAGGAGACAGCACACTATTTGGGCATTGATTTAAAGGTGCTTTCCGTGGCGGAGGAGCTGGAGGCACAGGTGTGCCGTCCTTTTCGGGAAGCTTATCTGCGAGGGGAGACACCCAATCCCTGTATAATGTGCAACCCGACCGTTAAATTTAAAAATCTGTTGGATTTTGCAGATGATCTGAGTGCCGAATATATCGCCACAGGTCACTATGCACGTGCCCAGGGAGGAATGTTGCTGAAAGGGATGCCTTCCAATGATCAGAGCTACATGCTCTGCCGTCTCAAACGGGAACAGTTGGACCGGCTGGTATTACCTCTGGGAGCCTATGAGAAGGCGCAGGTACGGGCCATGGCGCTGGAAATGGGCATACCTGTGGCGCAAAAGCCGGACAGCATGGAAATTTGTTTTATTCCGGATAAGGATTACATTGGTTGGATACGCAGCCGGGGGCCTACGCCCGGGCCGGGGGAACTGCTCTTTCATGGGGAGGTCATTGGTCACCATGAGGGCATATACCGCTACACCGTGGGGCAACGCTGGCCGGGGCTCTTTCAGGAGCGCAAGCTCTACGTAGCCGAATTGCAGGCTGAGGAGAATCGGGTTGTTCTCGCACTATGGGAAGAACTGTTTCAAACGAGGGTGCTGGCGTGCAACTTCAATTGGCTCATAAAGGATCCTCTAGAGCCGATCCGTGCCAGTGTGCGAGTGCGCCATACCAAGTGGGAGAATCCTCCCTGTACAGCGATTCCTCTGCCCGGGGGCAAAGTAGAAATTCAATGCGACGAGCCCGTGCGCGCCCCTGCACCCGGCCAGTCTGCTGTGCTCTACGATGGGGATCGAGTGCTTGGCGGCGGATATATCATTTAAAAGGCGTGTGCCTGTGCAGGCGTATGAGTTGTAAGGTTAAAATCAGGAGCCTCCATCATTTAGATGGAGGCTCCTGATTGCCGTTCGATGGCAGAAATATTGAAAACAAATTGCCGATATACCGGCACAAGCGGTTAAAAGGGCTTGCCACATTTGGGACAGAAGGAGAAATCCTCACCTGTGACGTAGCCACAGTTAGTGCAACGCTTCAGATCCCTTCCACTGCCCTGAGGCCCATGCAGATCTTCCGGATGGATTTCAACGGGTTCGCCCCTTTCCATGCGCCGCCCCAATTCGGGATTGAGTTCATAAGTCGTGCCGCAACAGGAGAGCACTACCTGGTATCGCCTGTTCCACTTCAATATGGGAATAAAAAACAGGGATAGTGCGGTGTAGCACAGATATACCTGATAGCGTCCATAGGCGCCACAAGAGGGACAAATGGTTAGCTGTGTGCTACTTAGCTCCTTCTTCCCGTCGGAAATACCGATGATGAAAAACATATTCTCACTCTTTTCTGTGCGTGCAGCTGGTTTTTTCCTAGGATATTGCGGAGTCAGAACGGAATTGTTTATGATTTCTCAGGACATTCGCTGCGTTCTGGGCCAGTTTGGCCGGAGATATACCGGGCGTTAAACGCCATATTGATCTCCCGAAGTTCCATTTTTCCATCAATATAGTCCTGATACATTTCAGCTAGACCGGGAGCACAGCCGTCGCATTGAGCCTCAGCGTGACCAAGAGATTCGGCCACAATTCGAATCCGTTCCTCTCGGGTTGTTTCCTGAATTAAGATACGCATGTTCCTTGGCTCCTTTCATTGATGCGGTCGCAGTTGCCAGAAAGCCACGGCGCTGGCAGCAGCCACATTGAGCGAATCCACGCCATGACACATGGGAATGCGCACGACAAAGTCGCAGTGAGCAATGGTGGATGGAGACAGGCCGTCGCCCTCGGCGCCCAATACGATAGCCAGGCGCTCTTGGGCAGCCAGAGAGGGATCATCTACAGCCAGTGAATTGTCGGTTAGTGCCAGTGCTGCGGTGAGAAAGCCTGCCTTACGCAATAGAGTCAGCCCTTTTTCCGGCCAGGATTCCATCCGGGCCCAGGGGATCTGGAAAACCGTGCCCATGCTTACCCGAACAGTTCGTCGGTTTAATGGATCGCAACAGTTGGGCGAGAGGAGCACGCCATCCACTCCCAGAGCTGCAGCGGAGCGGAAGATGGCGCCAGCATTAGTGGGATCTGAAATACCTTCCAGCACGGCCAGACGGCGGGCATTGGTACAGAGGTCAGAAGGACTGCGGATTCCTGGACGGTGCATAGCGCACAGAATGCCCCTGGAAAGGGTGAAACCGGTGATGGCTTCCAGAACAGTATCGCTTCCCGTATAAACGTCAATGGAGCCGCAGCGCTCCAACAGAGTGCGCGCCTTTCCGAGAATATGTTTGCGTGCCATCAGCAGCGAGAGGGGCGTCAGTCCCGCGTCTAATGCGTGTTCAATTACCTTCACACCCTCCGCAATGAACATACCTGATTCGGGATGCTGTTTCGATCTCAGCTGGGCTTCCGTCAACCTGCAGTAAACGTTTAGCTCAGGAGCTTCCGCATTCTGAATTTCGATGATATTGGCCATGGGTTTACAGGACCATCAGCAGTGTGCCTGCAGTGATCAGAGCAGCACCTGCCAGGGATTTGGTGGTGAATGGTTCGTGCAGGAGTGCAAAAGCTAAAACCAGTGTGAAAACGACGCTCAGTTTGTCGATGGGGACCACCTTGGAAACCTCGCCAATTTGAATGGCCCGATAGTAACATAGCCAACTGACACCGGTGGCCAGCCCTGAAAGAATCAAAAACAGCCAGCTCTTTTGGTTGATTTGCCCAATCCCCTTTTGAGCATGAGTGATAAATACCATTCCCCAGGCCATCACCAATACTACGGCGGTTCGGATGGCCGTGGCCAGATTGGAATTGACGCCGTCGATGCCCACTTTGGCCAATATGGACGTCAGTGCGGCGAAGAGGGCCGAAAGCAATGCGAGTATCAGCCACATGGAAGATTCCCCCTCAACAGTTTCTGTGCGCTCTATTATAGCACGCTTTGTGGAACGTTGCGAGCACAATTTCTCCATCCGTACAAAATATGGCTAGCGCACTGCGGCGCTAGCCATTCATACGGGATGCATAAACTATTCCTGAACCACCACAGTAGTACCTTCTGGACAATTTTCGTAGATCCACTTGGCATGTTCTACCTTCAGACGCACACAGCCATGGGATGCCGGACGCCCCAGCTTCTGCACAGATGTGCGGTTGAGTACCTTGCCACGGCTATAGATTACAGAATGGAACAGGATGCCGCCGATGATGCGGTAGCCCCACTTGGCGTAGCATTGATATTGCTCAAACCAATACCATTCACCACTGCCGGTAGGACCGGCAGCCTGATAGGTGCCCAGGGGAGTGGGGGTATTTTTCAAACCGGTGGAACAGATCATTTCGCCTATGCAGGTGCCGTAGGAGGAGCCGTCCCACTGGTAGACATAGACTCTTTGATCAGATACGTCGATTACCAGTTTATACTCATTGACAAATTCTTCGGATTCAACGGCATCTGCCGAAAAGAGGATGCGCTGGGTGTCCTCATCCGCCACAGCTGTCTGTGCCAATCCATTTTTTTTCTGGAAATAGAGCAGGGCGCGTTCGGTGGAGGGACCATATTCTCCGTCTACCACGGCCAGATATTTCAGCTGATATAGGCGCCTTTGCAGGCGCAATACCTCATCGCCGGTATCGCCATTGGCCAAAGTCTCCCGGTAGACCTCAAATTCGTACTTTCCATCCACATAATCCAGCATTTCCTGAGTAACTTCACCCTCAGCAGATTTCTCAATAGGGATGTCAATGGCAATAGGCACCTCTCCAGAGGTGGCCTCAGGAGTAGAGGAAGGTTCTGGGCTGGGCGTGGGATACTGTTTTATGTATCCTATCAGGTAGTCCTTAAATAGTTCTACCGCTTCATTGGTTTGGCTGCCAGCTACGCCGTCGGGTTCGTCCGCTAAAAACCCCCACAAAGACAGTTTTTCCTGCACCCTATAGGTGACACTCTGGGGATCCATGGAATTGGCGGCCGTCACCAGTTCCGCACCGGAATACAGCAGCTCCTGCAATTCAGGCGTCGCAGTACCCGTCTCTTCCAAACCGTTGCTGCGTTGCAGCGCTGCCACGGCATATTCGGTATTTGCGCCGTAGACACCGTCCGCTGCATCCCGAAGATAGCCCAGTTCAATCAAGCGGTTTTGCAGGATGACGATATCCGCCGAGTCATCTCCATCCCGATCTCCGCGAACTAACGTGCGATAGTTGGAGGTAGAAGTGTCATCCTCTTGAGGGACGGCGTCTTCCTGTGTATCGGCATCTATCTGCGCACTGTTATCTTCCTGCGTGAGAGGAATATCCACTGCGACCTCAGCTAGAGCATTGGATGTATTCAGAACTGGATTCAATCCAGCACAGGAAAGAGCAAGAATTAAAGCAAAACTCAGCAGACGACGGGACACAATATACACCTCAGTTTTCTTAGACTCGGGGGAAAATCATCTGACATTTTCCTGGGGCTCGGCAGTTACAATGGCTGAACCCACTTGAATGGGGGCATCTTCCACGACCCAGTAGCCGCAAGCGCTCAGCATCAGCGTCAGGATGGCTAACAAAACCGCCAACAGATATTTCATCTGTTTGCCTCCCATGCAGCAAATTACATATCTATCATTTTAATACGTTCAGGCAGTTTCTTCCATGGGAATCGTGTTAAAACAGAGACATAAAATTGTGGCTTTAAAGCGAAGAAGCGGGAGGAAAGCAGTGCTTCCTCCCGCTCAAAATTTCGTTTATGCCCCAAACTTATGCAAAGGGATTCTCGTCCTTGTAGTAGCAACCCTTCGGCTGGTTGAATTTGACATTTTCGATACCCAGCATCTTCATTACGGAGAACAGGGCCTTGCCATTCTTGCCAAAGGCTACAGCGCCGTGGTGCGGATAACCGTCGGCGATCAGCACGTGGCGATAGAAGCGATTCATCTCCGGAATGGCGAATACGCCAATGCCGCCGAAGGACTGAGTGGCTACCGGCAGAACCTCACCCTCTGCTACGTAAGCCTGAAGTACGCTGTCCTTGTTGGCCTGAATGCGATAGAAGGTAATGTCGCCGGGGATGATATCGCCCTCCAGGGTGCCGCGGGTGATGTCCGGTTCGCCGCCCTTTTCCAGGCCACGATTCATGATCAGCTGATACTTCATGGTGCCCTTGGTCAGGCGGCACATGGGAGTATTTCCGCAGTGGAAGCCCATGAAGGTTTCGTTATGGCGATAGTTGTACTTGCCCTCGATGGAAGCTTTGTACATATCTGCGGGGACAGAGTTGTTGATGTCCAGCAGGGTAACCGCTTCGCCGGTGACACAGGTGCCGATAAACTCGCTCAGCGCGCCATAGATATCCACTTCGCAGGCCGTGACATAGCCCATGGCGGTCAGACGGGAATTGACGTAGCAGGGCACAAAGCCAAACTCCGTCTGGAAGGCGGGCCAGCACTTGTTGGCCAGAGCCACATACTTGGCAGCGCCCTTGTTGTTCTCGATCCAATCCAGCAGGGTCAGTTCATACTGAGCCAGCTTGGGCAGGATGCCGGGCATCTTGTTGCCTTCACCCAGTTCATCTTCCATTTCCTTGATCTTCGCCGGAATGCGAGGATCATTGGCATGCTCGCGGAAAGACTTGAGCAGATCCAGTTCGGAGTTTTCCTGTACATTGATGCCCAGCTTGAACAGGGGAGCGATGGGCGCATTGCAGGCCAGGAAATCAAAGGGACGGGGACCGAAGGTGATAATTTTCAGATCCTTCAGGCCCAACAGGGTGCGGGCGATGGGCATGAACTCCTCGATCATGTCTGCGCACTCTTCGGCGGTGCCCACGGGATATTCCGGAATATAGGCTTTGATGCCTGACAACTGGAGGTTATAGGACGCGTTCAGCATACCGCAGTAAGCGTCGCCGCGGTCGCTGGAGAGCACGCCGATGTTTTCTTCAGCTGCTGCGATATACATCACGGGACCACCAAACATCTTAGCAATGGCTGTTTCGGGGCCTTCCGGACCAAAATTACCCAAGAAGACTACCAATGCATTGATTCCAGATGCCTTGATATCTTCATAAGCTTCCAGAACATTGCCATCGATACCGCCTTCAATGATAACCGGGCATTCATAGATGTCCACATTGCGTTTCTTTAGTGCTTCTACCACGGCCTTGCGGCGCTTTTCAGACAGAGTGATAGGAAAGCAGTCGCGGCTGACAGCCAGAATGCCCAATTTTACTTGCGGGATATTATTCATATTGCATGACCTCCTCGATGATTACACAGTTGAAACCATGTTAACAAATAAATCATATCAGCTTTAGAGCTATTCGTCAAGAAGAAAAAATTCCGAAAAACTGGGAAGATTTTTCCAAAAAAACGCCCCGGACGCATAGCGACCGGGGAAAAATAGTTTTTTTAAAAATCAGCGTTACCTGTGGTGCGGGGAAAGGGCAATACGTCGCGGATGTTGGCGATGCCCGTGAGGTACATGACCATACGCTCAAATCCCATGCCAAAGCCTGCGTGTTCGGCGGTACCATATTTGCGCAGATCCAGATACCACCAGTAGTCTTCCGGGTTCATTCCCAGTTCTTCTATGCGGGCTTTGAGTACATCATAACGCTCTTCGCGCTGTGAGCCACCGCACAATTCACCTACCGCAGGAACCAGAAGATCAGCGGCGGCTACAGTGCGTCCATCCTCGTTCATACGCATGTAGAAGGCTTTGATCTCCTTGGGCCAGTCGGTGACGAACACGGGTTTACCAAAGTGCTTTTCCGTGAGATAGCGTTCATGCTCAGTTTGCAAGTCGCTGCCCCAGGAAATAGGATATTCAAACTTTTCTCCGGATTTCTGGAGAATGTCGATGGCTTCTGTGTAACTGCAACGAACAAACTCGCTGTCCCGAACGGCCTTGAGGCGGTCGATAAGACCCTTGTCTACGAAGCTGTTGAGGAAGTTCATCTCTTCTGGACATTCCTCAAGTACGGCGGAAATGATGTACTTGACCATTTCTTCCTGGAGATCCATGTCTTCCTTCAGAGTGGCAAAGGCGATCTCCGGCTCAATCATCCAGAATTCCGCGGCGTGACGAGGCGTATAGCTGGCCTCTGCCCGGAAGGTGGGTCCAAAGGTGTAGACGTCCCGGAAAGCCATGGCAAAGATTTCCGCGTTCAGCTGACCGGATACCGTGAGAGAGACGGGCTTACCAAAGAAATCCTTGGAAAAATCTGTCTTTCCATCCTGAGTCAGGGGACGATCGTCCGCGTCCAGCGTGGTGACACGGAACATTTCGCCTGCACCTTCACAGTCGCTGCCAGTAATTAGGGGCGTATGCACGTACAGAAATCCCTTGTCATGGAAGAAGCGATGAATGGCCTGCGCGGCTACGGAGCGCACCCGGTAGGCGCACTGAAACAAGTTGGCCCTGGGGCGCAGGTGCTGGATAGTGCGCAGATATTCCAACGTATGACGTTTCTTTTGCAGGGGATAATCTGCCGGACTTTCACCTACAATGCGCACGGAATCTGCCTTGAGCTCAAAGGGCTGCTTCATGTCTGGGGTAAGCACCAAGGTACCACATACCTCGATGGCCGCGCCCACGCCAATGCTGCGCACAGCTTCGCGGTAATTATTGAGCCGATTCTCTTCCAGAATAACTTGAAGATTGCGGAAATAACTCCCGTCATTCAGCTCTACAAAGGCAAAGGCCTTGGATTCGCGCATGGTGCGTACCCAGCCGTTAACCATTACATCCGCGATATTGCTCTGCGGCATCTGCGTGTACAATGTCCTGACCAGAACATGTTCCATAACTTGCATCCCTCTTTTCCGATGTATCCATATCTTTTCCCAATTATAAACCTTTCAAACAGCGCTGTAAAGCGGCGCAGGTTAAACTTTCCAGTGTTTCAGCCGCCTAGAAGGTGTTCAATAAGAATTTTTAAGCCGATTAGCACCAGAATGGCGCCCCCGGCCAGTTCTGCGCGCTTCTTCCATTTCATGCCGAATACACTGCCCAGCTTGACGCCTAGCATGGAGGTCGCCAATGTAACCACGCCGATGAAACTCACCGCGGGCAAGATCTTAACCTGCAAAAAGGCAAAAGTGACGCCGATAGCCAGGGCATCGATGCTGGTAGCCACGGCTAGAGGCAACATGGCTCGGGGACCGAAGGAAGCATCCAATTCTTCTTCACCCGGCCCCAATGCCTCCCGGATCATATTGATGCCGATGATGCACAACAGAACAAAGGCCACCCAATGATCCACGTTTTCAATCAAGGTTTGAAAGCGCACACCCAACAGATAGCCAATTAGCGGCATCAGCGCCTGAAAGAGACCAAAATAAATTCCGCAGGCGAGCATGTGCCGCACAGCGGCCTTTGGCACGCTCAGCCCCTTGCAAACCGATACCGCAAAGGCATCCATGGACAGGCCCACAGCCAGTAAAAACAGCTCCGCAAGAGACATCGCAACAACCTCCAAATGCCATCTATTTAGCAGTTATTAAAACAATTAATCATTATATACCCTTTGCGTCAAAGATGCAAGCATTGCCTTTCTAGCCTATGCGCCCACTCTTCTTAAAAGCCTAACAAAATAGAGCTAGAACAGGTAATATTGGATACATATAATATGTAAAGTTTATTAATTACTATCAGCAACGGGGGTTTCGGCCTATGGAGAAACAAGTGGTACAGGAGAATAAGATGGGGGTAATGCCCATTGGGAAACTGGTGGTTTCCATGTCTCTGCCCATCATCATTTCGATGCTGGTGCAGGCACTGTACAACATTGTGGACAGCTATTTCGTTGGCATGATCAGCACGGATGCCTTCAATGCAGTGTCTTTAGCCTTTCCGGCACAGAACCTGATGATTGCCTTTGCTACAGGCAGTGCCGTAGGTGTCAATGCGCTGGTTTCCCGCGCCCTGGGTGCTCGGGATCCGGAACGTGCAAACAAGGTGGCTCTCAATGGCGTGTTCATTGCTGGTTGCTGCTATGTACTGTTTGTGTTCTTTGCTTTCTTTGGTGCCAAGCCCTTTCTGCGGTTACAAACGACCAGCGAAACCATTATTGACTATGGCAACAGCTATTTGCTGATTGTGTGCGGTCTTTCCTTTGGAATCTTTGGAGAGGTAATGTTTGAACGGCTGCTCACTTCCACCGGCAAGACGGTCTGTTCCATGCTCTCTCAGCTCACGGGCGCGATCATCAATATTATCTTTGACCCCATTTGCATCTTTGTCTTCGACATGGGAGTTGCCGGAGCTGCCGCCGCTACGGTATTTGGACAGATCGTAGCCTGCATCGTTGCTTATATGCTCAACCGCAAGAAGAACCATGAATTGAAACTGCATTTCAGAGGCTTCCGTCCGGAGGGGAGAATCATCGGTCATATCTGCTCCATTGGCGTGCCATCCATCATTATGGTAGCTGTGGGATCGTTGATGACCTTTGGGTTTAACATTATTTTGTATAACTTTACCTCTGCAGGAACTTATGCCCAGAATGTATTTGGAAGTTACTTCAAGCTCAACAGCTTCGTGTTTATGCCGGTATTTGGCCTTAACAATGGTGTGGTTCCTATCATTGCTTACAACTATGGCGCTCAGAAGCGCAGCCGCATGGAGCAGACCATGAAGGTCAGCACTATGATAGCTGTGGCTCTGATGGCCCTGGGGACGCTGCTGTTTATACTTTTCCCCACTCAGTTACTGGGCATCTTCACTACAAATGCCCGGCCGGATGAACTGGAAATTATCAATGCCATCGGTGGACCGGCACTTCGCATTATCGCCACGCCATTTATGCTGGCAGCAGTGAGCATTTCCTTCAGTGCCATCTTCCAGGCGCTTGGCAAGGGTATGTACGCGATGTTTACGTCGATCTTGCGCCAGCTGGTGGTATTGCTGCCGGCGGCCTATGTGCTGGCGAGGATTGGACAGAGCATGGGGGATGACAAAATGGTTTGGTTCTCTTTCCCCATTGCGGAAGCTGTGGCGTTGGTTGCCAGTGTATTTTTCTTCAGGAAGCTGCACCGCGAAGTCATCAGCAAAGTTGGCGATGGGAACTTGAACGTAGCCGCGTAACAGGGAGGGTTTAACCATGGGAGATTCCAATGGGAAATGGTTTCTCCGGGGCATAAAGGCAGGCATTCCTATTGGCCTGGGCTATTTGGCTGTGGCCTTTACTTTGGGTATTGCAGCGAAAAATGCGGGACTGACGGCCTTTCAGGCAACGCTGACCAGTTTTTTAATCAATGCATCTGCAGGGGAATTTGTGGGGTTTACCCTGATGGCTTCCGGTGCTGGCTATCTGGAAGTAGCGTTGATGGAGTTGGTGGCCAATGCCCGTTACCTGCTGATGTCTTTTTCCCTGAGCCAGAAGCTGAAGCCGCAGACCGGCATGCTTCATCGAATGCTCATAGGCTGGTATGTTACGGATGAGGTATTCGGTGTGTCCGTGTCCGCTCCGGGTTATTTAAATCCTTTCTATACCTACGGCGCCATTTCCATGGCCTGCCCCGGTTGGGCGTTGGGTACCTGTTTGGGAGTATTGGTGGGCAACGTGCTCTCTGATGCTCTGGTGCGAGCCTTGTCTGTGGGTCTCTATGGTATGTTCATTGCCATCTTTGTGCCGCCCTCAAAAAAATCCCGTGCTGTTTGCGTGCTGGTGGTGGCTGCCATGGCGATGAGTTTCATATTTGCCCGCGTGCCTGGGATAAGCGGAATCTCCTCGGGAGTGCGTACCATTATCCTTACCGTGTTGCTGGCCGGTGTTGCCGCCGTGCTGGTCCCCGTCCGGGAGGAGGAAAAACAGTGAGGGGCAATGTCTATGTTTATATTGCCTGTATGGCCATCGTAACCTATCTTATTCGGGTGCTACCGCTAACACTGGTGCGCCGGGAGATTCGGAATGTGTATATTCGCTCCTTTCTCTATTATGTGCCCTATGCGACCTTGGCGGTGATGACCTTTCCGGCCATTATCGATTCCACCGGGAGCCAGTGGTCGGGCCTTGCGGCATTGGCCGCGGGAATTGTTCTGGCCTGGCGGGGAGCGAGCCTGTTGCAGGTGGCCGTAGCCTGCTGTGCAGTGGTTTACTTGCTGGAGTTGGTCATCCTGTGAGAGCTTCCCGGTATATGGGAAAACTGAAGTAAGTGCAAGCGCCGCCCCAATCCGCATGTGATTGGGGCGGCGCTCATCATAATGACTTAGTTCAGATGTGCTACGGTTTCGGCAATATGGGCTTCGTCCGGACGCATGGCAAGGATGGTCTTTTCCAGCAGTTCATCCAGCGTCCAACCCAGCATTTCTGCCCCTTGGCGAATGACATCCCGGGAGCAGCCTGCGGCAAATTTCTTATCCTTGAATTTTTTCTTCAGACTTGAAAGTTCCATGTCCGATACGCTGTGAGAGGGGCGCATGCGGGCAGCGGCACCGATAAGCCCGGTGAGTTCATCCACTGCAAAGAGGACTTTTTCCATCTCCAGTTCCGGCTTCACATCACTGCAAAGGCCGTAACCATGGCTGACGATGGCGTGAATCATTTCCTCGCTTACGCCAGCTTCTTTCAACAGATTGGGGGCGATCTGGCAGTGGTGCTCAGGGTATTGCTCAAAATCAATGTCGTGCAAAAGGCCGGTGATGGCCCAGAAATCTGCTTCGTCGTCATGGCCCAACTCATGGGCGAACCAGCGCATGACGCCTTCTACCGTCAGAGCGTGCTGGATGTGGAAGGGTTCGTGGTTGTAGCGGGTGAGCAGGGTATAGGCCTGATCGCGGGTGATGCTGCTTTGTAACATTTCTTTCTACCTTCTTTTTTGTCACATTATTTGTAGTTCATGACCATAAACCGTGGAAGCTGTTGCAGATTCCCTGCGTTAACTTCTAATTCTCGGGGCATACGCACGGAACCGGTATCTGTTTCAAAGGCGGCGCTGGTGGCCATGTTGCAATCATAATCCTCTGTTTTGAAGTGCATGGCCACGGTACAGCGGGGATTCAACTTCTTGATCAGTGCCTCGGCCTGAGGAGTATCGATGGTATAAGTTCCACCGACGGGGATCATCACCAAATCCAGATTTTTCAGCTTTTCCATCAATGCAGAATCAGGCATGTGGCCGAGATCACCCAAATGGGCGATGCGCAGGCCCTCTCCTTCGATGAGGAAAATCAGGTTTTTACCCCGAAGTGCTCCCTGCTGTTCATCGTGAAAACAGGGAAGAGCAGTGATGTGTACACCTCCGACATAATATTCGCCTGGAGTGCGGATGAGGGTAAATTCACCCTTCAGGGAAGAAACATGATTGTGGTCAAAATGGTCGTGGCTCACCAGTGCCACATCGCAGTTTTCACTGCAGGGCGGATAGCTGACACTTTCGTCAAAGGGGTCTATAGCCAGTACAGTGTGGAGAAAGGTAAGGGTAAAACAGGCATGTCCAAAGTATTTCAGCTTCATAAATCAAACCTCCTTTTTGGGTACGATTCAGGGACTTAGAAGTAGCGCGCAGGCATAGAGCCCGCCTGAGCAACCGCCTCGCAATGCTACGGCAGCACGCTGACCAACAGCCTGACGGCAGAAAGCCATCTCTTCAGGGAGCGGGTTGTCCGCCGCCCTTACGCAGCGAGCAAAGAGCTTGAGATTGTCCAAATCCGGTTTCTCATTTCGGAAGCGCAGCAAACTTTGGCACAGCCAGTCCGGTGACAATGGCTTTTTACGCTCCAGGCGCATAACCCAGCTTGCATCTGGCAGTAGGCATAGCAGGGAACCTCGTCTATGAGCAATAAAACCCGGTATTTCACTGAGCGAAGGTTCGAAAACCGGTGCATTGGTGACAAACAAATAATCGTTCCGATCGAGGCGCAGAAAAGCTCTGGGCGGGAGCAAAGACCGCGCCTGGGCACGCATTTGACGCAGAGGCCCAGCTTCAGTCCACATAATTAAGGAATACTTCCGGCAGAGCATCGATCAAATCGCCAGAATTCATACCCCGGGGCCCTAATCTTTTCTGTGCGATCTGGCCGGCCAAGCCGTGAATTTCGCAGGCTACTGCTGCAGAGAGAACTGTGCTACGCTGGGAGTGTTCTGCCAGCAGTGCGCCCAACAGCCCGGCAAATACATCCCCTGAGCCGCCCCGGGCCATACCACAGGCACCGGATGCGCTCAAATAACATTCTTTTCCGTCGGAAATGACTCGGCTGGCGCCTTTAAGCACTGCAGTTGCCCCCAGACCAGCCAGCGCCCTGGCATCTTCCACAGGATGAGAGCTGGGGCGACCCAACAGCCGCGCCGCTTCCCCGGGATGAGGTGTGAGCACATGGTGGGTCTCCAGCATGGCTGTTAGTTGGGGATTGCGGGCGATGATGTTGAGGGCGTCTGCGTCGATGACTGCCGGGAGGCCGCAGGAAAGTATTGCTCGAATGACTTCAGGTGCAGCCCGCATGGAAAGTCCGCATCCGGTGACCACTGCACTCTTACCTCTGAGGGCGTTAGCCAGGCCGACGGCTGCTTCCGACGACAGTGCACCAACCTCTTCCGGAAGAGGGATACACATGGCGCAGGGGGCCAAAACCTGAAGAACCGGAACGATGGATTGAGGGCAGGCAATACTCACCAACCCTGTGCCGCTGCGCAGGGCGGCGCGGGCACACAGAGCGGCTGCGCCGGCCATGCCTACGGAGCCGGCTACAATCAGCAGATGCCCACAACTGCCCTTGTAAATGTTGCGCCGTCGCTGCTCAAACAATGGACGCAGATCCTCTGGCTCAATTAATCTTGGAAGCCCTGCGGGAAAGGCCGAAGAAGAAAAACCCACTGGCTGCACCAGCACTTCACCGCACATATCCAACCCATCCTGCAGGTAGTGGCCATACTTGGCCAATTGCAGGGCTATGCTCAGATCAGCATGAGCGCAGGGTTCAAAAGCCGCGCCGGTACTTCCGTTGAGTCCGGAAGGCAAATCGGCGCAGACAAGCTTGCTCCCGTGCTGCCTGTCTCGATTCATTCTGCGAATGAGCGTGGCTGCGCCCAAAGAGGGCGATCTTGATAGCCCGGTGCCGTAGAGGCAATCCACCCACAGATCCGGAGCTGGAAAGTGGTCCAGCATTTCAGCACCGTAGAAGGGAATACCTGCGGAGAGGGCGCGTTCGCAGTGGTAAATGGCATCGGGAGAACGGGCAGGATCTGCAGCAAATATGCGGCATTTTTTTCCGGCTTTCCACAGTAGCTTTGCACAGGCATAACCGTCGCCTCCGTTTCCACCCGGGCCGCAGGCCAGAAAAATGCGCTGCGCCTGAGGATAGCGTTCGACAATCGCCGAGAAAATAACCTTGGCGGCCTGTTCCATCACCTCGCGGGAGGAGATTTCGGAGCTTTGAAAATACTTGGCCTCACATTGCCGCATTACTTCAGGATCGATGAGCGTTCGCATGAAATCCCTCCTTCTAAATAGGCCGATTTTCCTATACGGGAACGTGCAAAAATAAGACTTTACGATGAATATTATAGCACAAATGTTCTTGATTGTGGAGATTTTCTTGTAATTCGAAACAGAAATCGCTATACTAAAATGAGGAAGATGGGCTTTAAAGTGCCGGTATATCCCGCTTTTCTGCGCAGGGATGCGGGAATCCCCGGAGAAATTTTATGGGTGGTTGGATAAAACGTTTTCAAAATTGGAATCTTTAAATCCCTGATTTGCGTCTAAAAAATGTCAGTATATCCAAAGGAGAACGAATTATGCAGGTTATGCAGCGCTTTGCGCAGTTGTTGAAGCAGAACGTAGGGAAGGTAATTGTAGGCAAGGAAAGCGCGGTGGAGCTGATGATGATCGCCATACTTTGCCGCGGGCATGTGCTTATTGAGGATGTTCCGGGCGTAGGCAAGACCACGCTTGCCAGCGCTTTGGCTCGGTCACTGGACTGTTCCTTTAAGCGAATCCAGTTTACACCGGATATTACCCCTTCGGATATTACGGGTTTTTCAATTGTAAATTTCAAGACGGGTGAACTGGAATATCGGCCAGGCATGATCATGAGCCAAATTGTCCTGGCTGACGAGATCAACCGCACTTCCCCTAAGACGCAGTCCTCGCTGCTGGAAGTGATGGAGGAAGGGCAGGTTTCCGTGGATGGCACTACCTATTCCATGCCTCAGCCCTTCATTGTGCTAGCCACCCAGAACCCGGTGGATTTTGTGGGTACTTATCCACTGCCGGAGGCGCAGTTGGACCGCTTCTTTATGCGCGTATCCATTGGATATCCTTCTGCGGAGGAAGAGACGGATATACTGGAACGTTACACTTCAGGGAAACGGCCCATGGAAGAATTGCGGGCCATTTGTACCAGTTCTGATATTCTGCGGCTTCAGCAGGCGGTGGAGGGGGTTCATACCTCCCGGGAGGTGCGGGTATACATTTCCAATATTGCCGCAGCTTCCCGGCGCAATGGGGCGCTGCAGTTGGGGGTATCCACCCGTGCGGCTATTTCGCTATTGCGGGCGGCGCAGGCTTGTGCATTGTTGGACGGCCGCGACTATGTAATTCCTGAGGACGTGCAGAAGATGGCGGAGCCGGTGCTGGCGCATCGGTTGGTGCTCTCAGCGGAAGCACGCATGCGCAACATGACGGCAGAGCGGGTGCTTCAAGGGGTATTGGGTGGCGTTCAGGTGCCGGTGAAGGTAAAATGAATGCGCGCCTGATTGGAATTTTAGCTGGAATGATTGCCCTGCTGGGGGCGGGCCTGGCTACGGGTACGTCCATATATTACGCTTTGTTTTTTCTTCTGTTGCTGTTGGTAGTCTTTTGCCTTGTCTCGGCGCTGTGGACGCTGTTGACGGTAAAGGTAAATATTAAGGGCGTGCGCGGCCGCGTAGTGCGTGGCGAGCGGGTTATGACCATTCTGACGGTAGAACACCGCTCCCTTCTGCCTCCGGGCAGCTTGCGCGTGGCGCTCAATGTTCCCGGCGGTATTGGTGGGCGGCAGGAGATCAGCGTGGGGGAAATCCCCTTTGTGCGCAGAAGCTATCGAAATGTTATTCGCTGTCCTCATCGGGGGAGTTATGAAGTAGGCGTTGCACGCCTTACGGCGGGAGATTTGTTCGGTCTGTTTGAATTTTCCCGCAAGTGCAATGAACGGACGCTGCGCATGGAAGTTTTTCCCAAGCCCATGCAAATTGATAAAATGGAACTCAAGCCCTCGGATGTGGGACCGGAATTTCGGTCTCGGGCCACTGAGGACAACGCCTCTCCTTCAGATATCCGAAAGTGGCAAGATGGTGATGAGTTGAAGAAGGTCCACTGGAAACTATCCCTGCGCAAGCGGGAATTGATGGTGCGTACCTTTGAGGAGAGCGCCCGCCCGGATACGTTGATCATACCTGATTTAAGCGATATGGCAGCGCTGCGAGATCAAAAACTGATGTTAGAAGATTGTATCTGTGAGGCGGCGCTAGGGGCAGCTAGGGCACAGTTGGATGCTGGATTTCCGGTGCGCATGCCTCTGCAGAGCCGTCGGCCACAAGAAATTCCGGGGCGCACTGGTATGGATCTGCCTGCCTTTGCGGACGCCCTGATGCGAGTGGAATTTGATAGCCCCTATCCCTACGAACAGATTCTGATGCTGGTTTTTCAGCGCATGCAGCGTACAGGTGGTGCAATCCTGGTAACCTCTCGGCTTACATCCCGGGTAGCAGATATTGCCATGCGTATGCAACAGAGGGGCGTGCAGGTCAAGCTGATCTGGGTTTACGATGCGCCCAGGGAGGATGCGCTGGAAATGCTGGAGATGCTGAAGATGGCGGGCGCGGAGGTCGAGCGCGTCGATCCCTGGACTGTGGAGGGGGAAACGCCCCTTCGCAAGGATGTACAATATTCCGGAGGGGACAAGTCCCCGTTTGACGTTTAGACTATAGAGGAACAAAATGAGTCAATTTAAACAATGGCTTCCCGCGCTATGTACGGCGCTTGTGGCGGCACTGATGGCTGGATGTGCTTCCCTGCTGGCGGTAGAGGCAATGGGATTTTATGTGCCGTGGGCGCCGGTTTATCTGGTTTCATTGGTGGCAGCACTGTTGATTCAGCTGGCATGCCGGGGAAGGGGATGGCTGGTGGGCACCGTTGTCGCACTGGCTGTGGGTTTGGCCTTGTTGGCGACAACCTATCTGCCTGAAATCATTGCTGCAGTTCGTGCTTTGCCAGAGCTTGAAAGCGAGGAGCTGTTTGCCAGGTATGCAGAGGTGGGCAAAGGGGCGGCCATGCTCGCAGCCCTGTTGCTCGCAGCACTGTTTTCAGGTTTGCTCAGGATACCTTCCTGTGCGCCCTTTGCTCTGATGGTGATGTTAGCGGCCGTGATCTGCGCGCTGGCGGTGGACGAGGCTATTTCCATCTGGCAGGCGCTGCCCGGACTTGCCGCCGGGGTGGCGGCCTTTGGCTTGGCCTCTGGTGGTTGGAGGGAGGGTGTGCGCCCGGCTCTGATGGTGCCTGGGCTCGTATTGTCTATACTGGCTATTGTGTTGGTGCCCTCAGGAAGAACTACTTGGGAACCTCTGGAAAGTCTTGCCCAGCGCATTCGCAGTGTGATGGAAGATTATGTACGCTTTACGGAAGAACGGGTGGCCTTTTCCATCGGAGAAAAGGGCTTTGACCGGGCGGGAATGATTGGCACGGATGTGGTTGCAATGTTGGGTGGGCCGGCTACACCTACGGAAGATGTGGTGATGCGGGTAAAAACCGATGAGGATCTGCTGTTGCGGGGCACCATTAAGCGCAGCTATACGGGCTATTCCTGGATTGACGATCAGGCAAAGGCCCGGTACCTGTACTATGATTTTACCCATCGGGGTGTGCGCCGAGAAATTTTTGGTGCAGATGCCGGGGAAATTGAAGGCTTTGATGAGTGTAGCGCGGCGGTAGAAATGCTGGAAAGTGGTACCAGTACGCTCTTTGTGCCGGCGCTGATGACAGACTTTGATATGAGTCTGGCGGATGCTGTATATTACAATTCTACGGGTGAAATTTTCCTTACTAGAGATGTGGCTGCGGGAGATCAATATGAATTTACCGCCTATCTGCCCGAAAGTGACGAAGCTTTGATTTCTGCCGTGGAAGCGCGGCAGGATGAAAACGACGGCCGGTATGAGCAGATGCTTTCCAACTATACGGCGCTGCCCGAGGGCATTGATGCTCAAGTGTATGCACTGGCGATGGAACTGACGCAGAACAGTGCCAACGCAGCACAAAAGGCCATTTCTATTGAGCGGTATTTGGCAGAAAATTATCACTATACCCTTCAGGGTGGTTATCCTGAGGGCAATGGTGATTTTGTTTCCTGGTTTCTGCTGGAATCTAGGGAGGGCTATTGCAGTTATTACGCTTCTGCCATGGCTGTACTATGTCGCATTGCCGGCTTACCCAGTCGTTATGTCGAAGGTTATTATGTGCAAGCACAGCCCGGTGGCGAAACCATCATTACAGGAGAAAATGCCCATGCCTGGGTAGAAGTTTACTTCAACGGTATCGGCTGGGTGGCATTTGATCCCACGGCCCGCAGCGTGGAGGCTCACGGCGATGGTGGCGGAATGAGCGACGAAGCGGGTACGCCTCAGCAAAGTGCTACGGGTGAGGCTGGCCGACCGGAGGATGGAGAAGCCGACGCCGATGCGGGTGAAATGCAGTCTGATGGGGGCAGTGGAGAGGCAGATGCCGTCAATGCCTCCGATTCAGATGGATCAAACGCCTCTGAGGGAGAACCCAGTCCCAGTCCCGCGCCGGAGGACGGGCAACTGCCGCCTGAAGGAGAACCCAGTCCCAGTCCCACACCGGAGGACGGGCAACTGCCGCCGGAGGGAGAGCCCAGTCCCAGCCCCACGCCGGAGGGCGGGCAACTGCCGCCTGAAGGAGAGCCCAGTCCTAGCCCCACGCCGGAGAATGGGCAACTACCGCCCGAGGATTCTCAGAATCCTCCTCCGGATGATAGCTCCGGGAATGAAAGCTTCCGCTGGCTATGGATCCTGCTGGGGGTACTTGCACTGCTGGCAATGATTGCATTGGTTATATTGTGGGCGCGTCATAGGCTGCAAGAAACGGATCCTCTGGTGATGAGCGGTATGGCAGCAGATGCTACGATAGCGGCGCTGATTCTGTATCGGGCGATTTTAACGCTCCTGGCACAACTGGGCCAGGTGCCCCTCAACGGCGAGACCCCTCAAATCTTTGCACAGCGAGCGACGTTGAACATGCCCAACCGTGATTTTGAACGCTTTGCTCTGGCTCTGGCCCATGGTTGCTATTCTGGTCGGGAGATTCCCAGTGAAGCGTTGGAATGGGGAAAAAATGCTTATCTGCATTTCCTTGACAGCATGAGAAGGAGTGAGCGGTGGCGCTTCCATTTGCGCCGCATGTTCCGGGGTATCGGTGATTTTGAACGGATTCCCTAAGGACAAC
Source organism: Clostridiales bacterium (assembly GCA_019419995.1). Taxonomy (GTDB): domain Bacteria; phylum Bacillota; class Clostridia; order Christensenellales; family Aristaeellaceae; genus SFTH01. Next base: position 9,460 of record JAHZHZ010000014.1, on the reverse strand, counting down.
GAGAACCGCGGCATATTGCCGCGGTTGTCAAATTGCCAAAAACTTGCTATACTAATAAGCGAAACTTCAAACATGTGGAGGTTGCTAAATGCTGGATTTCCTGAAGAAGATACTTTCCGGTTCCAACGAAGCGGAATTAAAGAAGATAAGAAAGATTGTAGATAAAATCAATGCACTGGAGCCCCAGATGCAAAAAATGAGCGATGAGGAGTTGCGTGGTAAACTGGAGGAGCTGCGTCAGCAGGCCAGAGGCGGTACCTCATTGGATGAGTTGTTACCTGAAACGTATGCCCTGTCCAGGGAGGCGGCGGTACGTGTATTGGGCCAGCGACCCTTTGATGTACAGCTCATCGGTGCCATTGTACTCCATCAGGGGCGCATTGCTGAGATGAAGACCGGCGAGGGCAAGACTCTTACCGCGACTCTGCCAGCTATTTTAAACGCATTGCCGGGCAAGGGCGTGCACATTGTCACTGTCAATGATTACCTGGCCAAGTTTCAAAGCGAATGGATGGGAAAGGTTTATCGCTTCCTGGGATTGAGCGTGGGCCTGATTGTGCACGATATGACGCCGGCGGAGCGGCAGGTAGCTTATAATGCTGATATTACCTACGGAACCAACAATGAATTTGGCTTTGATTATCTCAGGGATAACATGGTCACTTATAAAGAGAACCTGGTGCAGCGGGGATTGGAATTTGCCATCGTGGATGAAGTGGACTCCATTCTCATCGATGAGGCCAGAACGCCGCTGATTATCTCCGGTCGGGGCGAAAAGTCCACGGAACTGTATTCACGTGCGAATCAGTTTGTGGCCCGGGGCCTGAAAGAGTGCAAGCTGGACAAAGAGGGCCAGGTAGTGGAACCGGGGGACTACACCAAGGATGATAAGGACAAGACCATTTCGCTGACGGAGGAAGGTGTGCGCAAGGCGGAAGCCTTCTTTCAGGTGGATAACCTCACCGATCCGCAGAATCAGGAGCTGTACCACCACATTCTGGGCGCACTGCGGGCTCACAAGATGATGAAGCGGGATGTGGACTACGTGGTGAAGGATGGCCAGGTAGTCATAGTAGATGAATTTACAGGCCGTCTGATGGTGGGACGCCGCTATTCCGATGGATTGCATCAGGCTATTGAGGCTAAGGAAGGAGTCAAGGTAGAGCGGGAGAACAAGACTCTGGCCACAATCACCTTCCAGAATTATTTCCGAATGTACCACAAACTCTCGGGTATGACCGGTACCGCCAAGACCGAGGAGGAGGAATTCAACGGCATCTACAAGCTGGACATTGTGCAGATTCCCACCAACCGCCCCATGATCCGCAACGACATGAACGATGCGGTGTTCATCACGCAGAAGGCCAAATATCGGGCCGTGGTGGACGAAATTGAAAAGCGCCATGCCACAGGCCAGCCGGTGCTGGTGGGTACTGTATCCGTGGAAAAAAGCGAGATGCTGGGCAAGATGCTGGAGCTGAGGGGCATTCCCCACGTGGTGCTCAACGCCAAGTTCCACGAAAAGGAAGCAGAAATCGTGGCTCAGGCGGGCAAGGTGGGAGCGGTGACCATTGCCACCAACATGGCCGGGCGAGGAACAGATATTCTGCTGGGCGGCAATGCTGAATTTCTGGCCCGTAAGCAAATGCGCTTGGCGGGCTATGAGGAAATGGTCATCGAGGATGCCATGGGTTTTAATGAGCATGTGCCTGAAGAGGTTTTGGAAGCTCGCAAGGTGTTCCGGGACTATCTGGAAAAGTTTTCAAAAGAGACGCAAGCTGGCCATGATGAAGTGGTGAAGCTGGGTGGATTGCACATTATCGGTACCGAGCGTCATGAATCCCGTCGCATCGATAACCAGCTGCGAGGTCGTGCCGGACGCCAGGGAGATCCAGGTTCCAGCCAATTCTTTATCTCTTTTGAAGATGATCTGATGCGCTTGTTTGGTTCCGATCGCTTCCGCCCCATGCTGGAAAAACTGGCGGGAGGAGAAAAGGAGGAGGCCATTGAATTTTCTATGGTTTCCAAGCAGATTGAAAATGCCCAGAAACGCGTGGAAGGTCGAAATTATGATATCCGCCTTCAGGTGCTCAAATATGATGAGGTGATGAACAAACAGCGCGAAGTGATCTATGGCCAGCGCCGCCAGGTACTGGAGGGCGAGGATATGCATCAGAGGGTCATGCAGATGCGCGACACCCTGATCACCGAGGCAGTCAACCGACATGTGGGCGACGAAGGCAATCCGGACAGCTGGGATATTACAGGTCTTTCGGAGTACCTGGAAAAGTTGTGTGTGGATCGGGAAGGTGTTAGACAGGCCTATGAAGGACTGAAGGAACATTTGAAAAAAGATCTGGTTCAGGCTCTGTGCGCCCGGGCAGATCTGATCTATGCCCAGCGTGAAAAGATGTGGGCCGAGGCCAATCTGGATATGCGTGAATTTGAACGCGTGGCGCTGCTGGGCAGTGTGGACCGGCGTTGGATGGATCACATCGATGCTATGACTGAATTGCGGGACGGCATCGGTCTGCGGGCCTATGGACAAAGGAATCCGCTGATCGAGTATGAGCGGGAAGGCTACGACATGTTTGAGGAGATGAGTCACCTCATTCAGGAAGATACCGTGCGCCGTCTGTACTTTACGGTGGTGGCTAAGCCCGTGGAGCGCCGTCAGGTGGCGCAGCCCGTTGCAGCTACGCACGGAGGCGCGGAGCCGGAAAAGAAGGCGCCTGCGAAGGCCCGGGTCAAGGTGGGCCGCAACGATTCCTGCCCCTGTGGGAGTGGCAAAAAATATAAAAATTGCTGTGGTCGTGTAGCCGGCGACGGTCAGTAAATTTGCAATGGCTGTCCCTCCCGGAGCGTTTCAGAAATGATCGGTATGGGAGTTAAGAGAAGTCTGGAGAAGGTCCACGCATGTGGGAAAACTTAAGGGATAATTTTTGATTTGGATGTGAAGAATATGATAGAAATGGAAGTCTTTAAGCAGGATCTTGCCTCCGTACGCAGCATGCTTCAGGAAGCGGGAGAATCCCTGCACGTGGATCACCTCCGGGAGCAGTTGGCGGAATATCAGGAGGATATGGGCTCCAATGGATTCTGGGATGACACTGAGCGCGCTACAAAGATTTCTGCCAAGGCCAATTCCACTGAGAATCGTATCAAGCACTACGAGGGGTTGATCGAGCGTGCGGATGAAATCGAGGTCATGATGGAACTGGCCGAGGAGGAGGACGACGAATCCATGGCCGGAGAGATCAAGGATGCCTTCGCCTCATTAAAGGAAGATTTGGAGACATTGCGCCTTCAAACGCTGCTTACTGGGGAGTACGATGATTGCAACTGCATTCTTACCCTTCACGCGGGCGCGGGCGGAACTGAGGCCCAGGACTGGACTCAGATGCTCTACCGCATGTACACCCGCTTTTGTGAGCGTATGGGCTTTCAGGTGCGGGAACTGGATCTGTTGGATGGGGACGAGGCGGGAATTAAATCCGTCAGCTTTGAGGTGACGGGCGATTATGCCTACGGTTATCTGAAGGCTGAACGCGGCGTGCATCGCCTGGTGCGCATCTCTCCCTTTGATTCCAATGCCCGTCGGCATACCTCTTTTGCCTCGTTGGATGTGGCGCCTATCATTGTGGATAACTCAGAAATTGAGATTCGCAATGAGGATCTGCGCATCGATACCTATCGTGCATCCGGCAAAGGTGGCCAGCACGTTAACCGTACGGATTCGGCAGTGCGCATTACTCACTTGCCTACGGGAATCGTTGTGCAGTGCCAGAACGAGCGCAGCCAGCTGCAAAACAAGGAGATGTGCTTTATCTGGCTGCGGGCGCGTCTGGCAGAGCTGCGGGAGCAGCAGCGGCAGGAGCAGATGGGAGACATTAAGGGTGAGCTGAAAAAGATCGAATGGGGCAGCCAGATCCGCTCTTATGTGTTCCAGCCCTATACCATGGTCAAGGATCACCGTACTGGCTATGAAATGGGCGATATCGATGCAGTGATGGACGGTAAGCTGGAGGGCTTCGTTACCAGTTATCTGCAAAAACTGTAAGAAAAGCGGACGGGGGAGGATGCTCCTCTGTCCGATTTTTGGGAAGGAAATAAAATCGTCGCATATCGACGGTTTGGGTGTGCTGCATGAAGAGAGGGCTGTATTGGGTACTGGAGATTTTAGGCTGGTTGCTGTTGTTTGCATCGCTGGTGGCCGGCAGTATTCTCGAGGTGGGCTTAGATCCCCAGCTGTATCTGCGCCTTCAGAAAGAGGCAGGAGTGTTGGAAACTGCCGGAATCAGTGAGTCAGACCTGGCTCTACTGGATGCGCGGCTCGCCGATTATCTGGGTGGTAAAATTGAGGATTTAAACGTTGAAGTAGAGGTTTGGGGCGAACGTCAGATGGCATTTAACCAGCGGGAGTTGATGCATATGGCCGACTGCCGGGCGCTGTTTGTACCGCTGGTTAACTCCTGGCTGCGGGTGGGTGCTGTGGTTGTCGCCCTGATGCTGCTGGGGTTTGCGCTGTGTCGACGGCGCGGCCTGATCGTTGGCACCGCGTGGGTGGCTTCGGCGCTAATTGTAGTGCCTGTGGGTGCCTTGGGGCTGTGGGCAGCTCTGGATTTTCAATCTGCATTTCACTTTTTTCATAAGTTGCTTTTTACCAATGATTTGTGGCTATTGGATCCGGCGACAGATTTGCTAATTCGCATCTGTCCATCTAGCATGTTTGCCACCATGGGTCTTCACATCGCACTGTATAGCGCTGTTGCGCTAATTGGTCTGCCGCTGTTGGTGACCGCGTTGTATCAACTGAGGAAACGAAAGAGGAAACGGGTATGAAGTTGCAAAGCTATGAGGCGCGGATGCGCAATCGTTTGGAGGAATTGAAGAAAAAGGAGCATCTGCGCATTCTGGCGGTGGAATCTTCCTGCGATGAAACAGCCATTGCTATTGTGGATGACGGTCGCGTGGAACGGGCCAACGCCATCGCTAGCCAGATCGATGTTCATGCCCTTTATGGTGGCGTTGTGCCGGAAATTGCTTCCCGCATGCACGTGGAGGCCATTGATCCGTTGCTGGATCACGCCCTTGAGCAGGCAGGCTGTTCCCTGGAAGAGATTGATGCTGTGGCCGTGACCTATGGGCCGGGACTGGTTGGGGCGCTGCTCACGGGCGTGAGCTGGGCCAAAGCCCTCTCTTATGCCAGGGACCTTCCTTTGATTCCTGTTAATCACATTGAGGGCCATGTGAGCGCCAACTATGTCTCTCACCCCGACCTGGAACCGCCCTTTGTATGCTTGGTGGCCTCCGGTGGACACAGCCACATAGTGGCCGTGGATCACTATGGAAGTTATCGGCTCCTGGGGCAAACCACAGACGACGCCGCAGGCGAGGCCTTTGACAAGGTGGCCAGAGTGTTGGATATTCCCTATCCTGGCGGTCCATTATTGGATCGAATGGCCGACGAGGGGGACGACTGCGCTTATAAATTCCCCCGCCCTCATACTGAAGGAAAATATGACTTCTCCTTTAGTGGACTCAAGACCGCTGTAATCAATCAGGCCCATCGCTTGCGCCAACAAGGTCAGGAGATTGTAGCGCAGGATTTTGCCGCTTCTTTTCGCAAGAGCGTAGTGGATTTGCTGGTGGATAAGACGCTGTCGGCAGCTCAGGACACAGGAGCCCGCCGGCTGGCAGTAGCAGGTGGCGTGGCGGCCAATTCTTTGTTGAGAAGGGAACTGGAGCGCCGGGGAAGAGCTGCAGGTTTGGAAGTGTTTATGCCCCCCAGGAGATTGTGTACGGATAATGCTGTAATGATTGCTTCGGCGGGCTATTACCGCCTGCGGGCTGGTGAACTGGCAAAGTTGGATCTCAACGCATTGCCTTCCTTGCGAATGTTTGAAAATTGATTTAGCACCGGGTGAACGGTAAAAGGTTTCACCCGGCGCTTTTTTCTGCTTTATACCGGGGTTGGCAGTAAGGAAGAGGTCCTTTTTTCCCACACAGACCTTAGCCTTTTTCGCAGGAGCTAACGTATATTTTAAAAACACATACATGAAATACTTTTGTAACTTTTATTCACTTGAATGACATGAAATGGCCTCAATGAAAATAGAATAAATCGTTTAAAAAGCGGTATGATCGTATGATTTAGACGAAAAATAGACATGAAAAGCATGCCTTTGTCATAAAAACCGACCAAATAGGAATAGAATAGGCCATTAAGAAACCAAAGTCTGTGAATAAATTATTATGTCCACAGCCGAGAATTGTGGATAACTTGATGAAAACGTGGAAAACCCCGGTTTTTAGGGCCAAAACCTGTGGATAAGTATGTGGAAAGTGTGGATTTATCCCAGATGAACTGAATGAACGTATACAGGGGTAAGAGGGAATTATACATAAATGGCGGCGGTGTGGTGCGCAAAATTTTACAAAAATTTGCCGAATTTGCTTGTCTACAGGGCGTTCTTCTGCTATACTGGGATCATTCAATTCTGTATGGAATGTATAAAATGGGTGTGGCATGCCCGAATGGGGATAAAGAGTATGGCGAACGCTTTTGAACATAATGCTTTGCCGGGCTCACTGGAGCTGGCGTATCTGGGGGATACTGTGTATGATCTCTATGTGCGCCGGATCCTGGTGCGTCGGGGAGGGCGGGTGCAGCAAATGCATCGCACAGCGATTTCTCTGGTGTGTGCGCATGCTCAGGCTGAAGCCTATGCGCGTGTCGAAGGCGCCTTGAGCGAGATGGAGGCAGCGGTAGCCCGGCGTGCCCGTAACGCTCATCAAAACTCGCCGAGGAATGCAAACGCGGCGGAGTATCATCGTGCCACAGCATTGGAGGCTTTAATCGGGTATCTCTACCTTACGGATCAACGCGGGCGCATTGATGAGTTAATGCGTTTGGCGCTCCCTGAAGAGTATGCGGAGGATGCAGATGAAAAATGACGATCGACGCGGGGATAAGTTCCGCGCAAATATAAAGAATGGCACAGGCCCTTCCCGGAGAACCTATATCCCGGGAAAGGAGGGCGCGTCCTCTATTTACGGAGGCAACGGTGCTTCAAGCGGCGGTCGGCGTAGCGGAGGGCCCAGGGTCGGAGCTGTATATGCAAATGTACCTGCAGCCCGCCGCGTACAGGATATTGCTGCCGGGGACGAGATGCATGAGGAAAGCTTGGCGTCAATGGAAGAATCTCAGTTCCGGAGTGCAACTCTGGAAAATGAAAATCTGCTGGTGGGGCGCAATCCAATTCGGGAGGCTTTGAAGGCCGGACGACCGGTGGAAAAGCTGTTGGTGGCCCGCGGAGATCTTTCAGGAGCTGCACGGGATATCGTGCGCATGGCCAAGGAAGCGGGCGCGGTGGTGCAGCAGGTGGACCGTAGCCGGCTGGATCAGATTTATCCGGCCCATCAGGGGATGCTTGCGTATGTTGCTGCGGTGGAGTATACCACCTTGGAAGATATCTTGAAGCGTGCACAGAGTCGGGGGGAAGAGCCCTTTCTGATTCTGCTGGATGGCATTACTGATCCTCACAATCTGGGAGCAATCATTCGTTCAGCTGAGTGCGCTGGAGCCCACGGCGTAATCGTGCCAGAGCGCCGGGCGGCAGGACTGGGCCCTGTGGTGGCCAAGGCTGCGGCCGGAGCACTGAACTACATGCCCATTGCCCGGGTCAAGAATCTCAATCGCGCAATTGAAGAGATTAAGGCAGCGGGAATTTGGGTCTTTGGCACGGCTATGGACGGGGAAGATGCTCTGACGGCAGATCTGAGTGGCCCCATAGCGCTGGTGATTGGCTCAGAGGGAGAGGGCGTTTCGCGTCTCACGCTGGAAAAGTGCGATCGTACGCTTGCTCTACCCATGAAGGGAAGCATTGAATCGTTGAATGCCTCCGTGGCGGCAGGCATTTTAATGTACGAAGTATTGCGATCGAGGTGCAAATGAAGACGGATTTGCAACAGGCCCGTCGGATTCTGATTGTGGATGGTTATAACGTTATCCATGTTCGCAAGCCCGTCAGGGAGAGTTTACAACTGGAAGAGGCTCGGCGCAGCCTCACCGATAGGCTGCACGATTATGCGGGATGGAGTGGCCAGGAGATCATATTGGTGTATGATGCCTGGCAGTCCGATCGCATGCAGCGCAGTGTAGAAGAGAGAGGCCCGCTGAAAGTGGTCTTTACCATGAAGGGAGAGACGGCAGACTGCTACATTGAACGCCTGTGTGACGAATTGCAGCAGGATATGACTCTGCGGCGCGCTCAGGTACGGGTTGCCACATCGGACCGTGTGGAGCAGACCATTGCCTTTGGACGAGGCGCCGTGCGGCTCTCTTCCCGGGAATTGTTGATGGAGATGGATATGACCAGCAAAGGACGTGGTCAGTGTACGGGCAGCACGGGTTCCAGGGCTATTACGCTAATGGAGCGCCTTCCCCAGCAGGTGCGCGCTCGGCTGGAGGAGATGCGCAGGGGAGAACGTTAATACCGGAGGATAGGGATGACCAGGTTGGATTTTGAAAACATGCCGGATGAGGACGTGGTGCAATTGGCCCAGGAGGCAGATGGCGCCGCTCTTGAATATCTGCTGAACAAATACAAAAACTTCGTGCGGACCAAGGCGCGCAGTTATTTTCTCATTGGCGCTGACCACGAGGACATCGTTCAGGAAGGCATGATCGGGTTATATAAGGCTATACGGGATTACCGGCGGGACAAGCTCAAATCCTTTCGCGCTTTTGCGGAACTGTGCATTACCCGTCAGATCATCACCGCTATCAAGACGGCTACCCGTCAGAAACATATTCCCCTGAACAACTATGTTTCTCTGAATAGACCCATCTATGATGAGGATTCGGATCGCACTCTACTGGATGTGATTACCGAGGACGCACCCAGCAACCCTGAGGAAATGTTTATCGATCGGGAAGATCTCTCCGTAATTGAGGGACGTATCGGCGAGATGCTCTCGGAACTGGAGAAGGAAGTGCTGGTACGCTATATTGCCGGGAAGAGCTATGTGGAAATTTCTGAGGAGATGGGACGGCACGTCAAGTCCATCGACAATGCCTTGCAACGCATTAAACGCAAGCTGTTGAAGTATCTGAAGGAGAAGTAAAGACCGCCGGATGAACACGTCAGATATTTTATAGGGGAAATTACAATAAGTGGTTGACAAAACGGCACTTTTCCTATAAAATATTTTCTGTATGACGGCGGGAACGCGCGGGTGTAGCTCAATGGCAGAGCTCCAGCTTCCCAAGCTGATCACGTGGGTTCGATTCCCATCACCCGCTCCATACGAATATCATTATTTTGATTTTGTTGGGAGGAGTTCACAATGGCAAAGGCAAAGTTTGAGCGCACGAAGCCTCATGTAAACATCGGAACGATCGGACACGTCGACCATGGCAAGACGACGCTGACGGCAGCGATCACGATGACGCTGG